>NZ_AP024484.1:0-600000 GCF_017347605.1 Prevotella herbatica | reverse complement strand
ACGAGAGGCACTACACTTGACAAGGCAATGTCGAACATCTCTGCTGAGGTTACTTATGAGGAAGGTGTGAAGAAAGTAATCCCTGCTTCGGAACTTTATATTTCTGCTATTCCTGATATGGATGTACCAGGAGAGAAGAATCTCGTTGTGATATACAATAAGACTTTCAAAGGCAGTAATGCAACTAAGCCGATTGTTGCGTATGCAAAGTTCAATGTTGTGAACAGCATTTCATCTATAAAGATTACAAAAGCACCGAGCAGAAGTAATTATTATTTCTTCAACTCAGCAGCAACAAGTGGTATGACTGACCGAACATTGGCTTTTGATCCTACAGGTATGGAAGTCACTGCAACCTATGCAGACGGAAGTTCAGCTATAATTGATAATGCAAAACTAAAGTTCTCTTCAGTTCCTGCCTCTGCTGGTACATATAACGTTACTGTTAGTACAGCAAATGGAAAGACGGATAATGTGTCGGTAACAGTTTCGGAATCAGCATCCACATTTGTAACTCCAAATCCTACTACTCTCGGAGCTGCAGATAATACAGGTGCATGGTGGTCTGTATTTACAGATAACATTAAAGTTCCCGCCGGTAAAACTTATGCTGTATCGTTTACCAATTACAGTAGTATGGCTGGCAACTGGAATAATTTTGTGACAATACTCCGTAATTCTGCAAATTCGGAATATGCGGTAGTACGTTCTGATAATTATGGTTGGGGTAATGGATACGCTGCATCAAGAAACAGTGGTGGACAGGCAAATTGGCCTTCATGGCTAGCTGCTATGAACGGAGCTAATGTCAACCTTTATGTTACTAACTGTAACAACGGAACTGCAGATGTGCAAGCTGTTATGAAAGGTACTGATGGCAAGACTTACATTCAGTACTACCTTGGCGTGAATACAGTTGACGTAAATGATTTGTGCTTTGCATTTACCATAGACAGTTGTCATCTGATATTCAATTCAAGTCTTGCTGCAAGCAAGAGATCTTCTTATCGTAAATGATGATATAAAATGAAATATCTGAATATAATATTGTTGTCATTGAGCAGCCTATGTGCTATAGGCTGCTCAGGTGGCGACACTTCTGAAGGGGTTAAGCCAACACCGACAACGCCAACTGGAGTTGATGAACAATTAGCAAATTATGTCGCACCAACATATAATGATGATTATACATCTATTGCAAGTTGGGATAATCGTAGCAAATGGAATCTTGCTAATGTTCACGATCCTTCTGTGATGAAAGCAGATGATGGTTATTACTATATGTATCAGACTGATGCTTCGTATGGTAATGCGCATATCGGACATGGGCATTTCTTTTGTCGTCGTTCCAAGAATCTTGTAGACTGGGAGTTTATGGGAGCCACGATGTCAAGCCTTCCCTCATGGGTTAAGACCAAACTGAATGAGATTCGTTCTAATATGGGGCTATCTGCCAGCACTGTTAATTTCAATGATGAAACACAGTTCGGTTTTTGGGCACCTTGTGCACGTCGTGTCAGCGCGAATCTGTATCGCATGTATTATGTTATCACAGTTCCTGGCACAATCAATGGCGATAATACTTGGTCGGAACGTGCTTTCATAGGTATGATGGAAACTGCTACACCGTCAAATATAAGTAGTTGGGTGGATAAAGGATATGTGATAACAAACGCATCAGATAAAGGACTTAATTTTAATGTAAAGTCTAATGATTGGGCTAATTGCTATTTCAAGTATAATGCCATAGATCCTTCATATATCATCACGCAAAGTGGTGAACATTGGTTGGTTTATGGTTCTTGGCATTCTGGTTTCGCTGCAGTTCAGCTTAACTCTTCTACCGGTTTACCGCTAAATGCACTGGGTAATCCATGGGGTACAGATATTTCTGCTTATGGAAAATTGATTAACACTCGTCAGATGGGTAACCGTTGGCAAGCTTCCGAGGCTCCAGAGGTTGTGTATCATGATGGTTATTATTATATGTTTATGGCTTACGACGAATTGTCTGTGGCATATAATACACGTGTTGTACGTTCCAAAAATATAGATGGGCCTTACGTGGGTATAGATGGTACTGATGTTACCAATAACGGAGGTGACGCATATCCAATAGTTACGCATCCTTATAAATTTTCAAAAGGTTATGGATGGGTAGGTATATCGCATTGTGCTGTATTCGATGACGGCAATGGTAACTGGTTTTTCTCTTCACAAGGCAGATTCCCTGCTAATGTGGGTGGAAACGCTTATAGCAATGCTATTATGATGGGACAGGTACGTAGCATACGCTGGACAGAAGATGGTTGGCCAGTTGTGATGCCTGAACGTTACGGTGCAGTCCCGCAAGCTGCTATTACAGAGAGCGAACTTGTTGGTAATTGGGAACATATCGATCTAAGTTATAATTATGCTAAACAAGATGTCGCAACGACAATGACTCTGGCGGCTAATCATACGGTTACTGCAGGAACATGGACTGGTGCTACATGGAGTTATGATGCCACAACTAAAGTACTTACAGTCAATGGTGTTAAACTCTATTTACAGCGTGAAGTAGATTGGGAGGCATCTCCTCGCAAAGCTACTATCGTCTATGCAGGTTATAATGGTAAAAAGACATATTGGGGTAAGAAAGTAAACTAAGATCAAGTCAGAGATACTTAATTTAGAATACAGAAGTATGAAACTAAAATTATTGATTACATGTACTGTTTTGCTTTCTTGTTTTATGACAGTGAAAGCAACCGACGGTATTACATCACCATTTGTGCACGATCCTGTGCTCGCTTATGATGGTAGCCGCTATTATATATATTGTACAGGTCAGGGAATACAGGTGTATTCCTCTGCTGATTTAAACACATGGCGTGATGAGCCTTCTGTATTTGATTCCCCACCACAATGGGCAATGAATATGGTCCCAGGGTATAATGGACATACCTGGGCGCCAGATATTATCTACTATCAGGGTAAATACCATCTGTTTTACAGTTGTTCTACATTTGGTAAAAATCGTTCAGCAATAGGTTATGCAGAGAATGTAACTCTGAATCCGTCTGATCCACGCTATAAATGGGAAGACAAAGGATGTATCGTTAATTCTGTTCCTGGCAGAAATGAATGGAATGCCATAGATCCGAATATAATCGTAGATGGAGATGGTACTCCTTGGATGACATTTGGTTCGTTTTGGAACGGTATTAAATTAGTCAAACTTACTGCTGATATGAATTCTGTGGCGAAGCCAGAAGAATGGTATTCTCTGTGTAAGAGAATGAATGATATTCTACCAGACAGTTTACCAGGGGATGATGCAGTCGAAGCTCCGTTTATTTATCATCGTGGTGGATATTACTATCTTTTTGTATCTTTTGATTATTGTTGCAGAGGATTGAAAAGTAACTATAAAATAGCAATAGGTCGTTCTAAAAATGTAAAGGGTCCTTATCTTGACAGAGATGGTAAGGATATGTTGCGAGGAGGAGGTAGTATTCTTTTGGAGGGTGATCATAAGATTTATTCTGCAGTTGGTCACTGTTCTGTTTATGATTTCTCCGGACATACATATCTTTTTGCTCATGGTTATGAAATACATGACAATGGAATGCCGCATCTTGTGAAGAAAGAATTAAAATGGAATGATGAAGGATGGCCTGTAGTAACTCCTTGAAGATGTTTGAATAGAAAGTGTAGAAATATCGATTAATCGCATTTTTGACTTGAGTATTGGGATGATGGACTGCGAAGTCAACCATCCCTTTTTCATGTTCATGTCCCTCCCTCAAAGAGCAATATAATGGTATAAATCGTATGCCATAAATCATGCTTTTTACCTTCTTTTTAAAATTGCACAAAAAGCTTATTCTGTGCACAAAGGGGTTGATTTTGTGCATTTTATTTGGTGCGCTTATAAAAAATAAGTAATTTTGCGACCAGCTTTGAAGCAAAATACACAATTATATATAATAATTTATGAAATTGAAAATCGTTGTACTTGCTAAGCAAGTACCTGACACACGAAATGTGGGAAAGGATGCAATGACAGCAGAAGGCACCGTAAATCGTGCTGCTCTTCCAGCTATCTTCAATCCTGAAGATTTAAATGCCTTGGAGCAGGCTCTTCGTTTGAAGGACCAGAATCCAGGTTCAACAGTTGGAATTCTCACCATGGGCCCTCCACGTGCAGGCGAAATCATTCGTCAGGGACTTTATCGTGGAACTGATACAGGTTGGTTGCTTACAGACCGTCTATTCGCCGGTGCAGATACATTGGCAACTTCTTATGCTTTGGCAACTGGTATACAGAAAATTGGTCATGTAGATATAGTAATAGGTGGCCGTCAGGCTATCGATGGTGATACAGCTCAGGTTGGTCCACAGGTTGCACAGAAACTTGGACTTAATCAGGTTACTTATGCTGAGGAAATAATTAAGGTTGAAGATGGCAAGGCTACAATTCGTCGTCATATTGACGGTGGTGTAGAGACTGTTGAGACTCCTTTACCAGTTGTAATTACCGTAAACGGAAGCGCAGCTCCTTGTCGTCCATGCAACGCAAAACTTGTAATGAAATACAAATATGCTACTTGTCCTATGGAACGTAAGGGTGATGAGCCTTGGACAAACCTTTATGCTGAGCGTCCTTATCTTACTCTTAATCAGTGGTCAGTTGCCGATGTTGATGGCGATGCAGCACAGTGTGGTCTTAGCGGTTCACCAACAAAGGTGAAAGCTGTGAAGAACATCGTGTTCCAGGCTAAAGAGAGCAAGAGCCTTACAGGCAGCGATGTAGATGTAGAGGGACTTATCACAGAATTGTTGGACGAAAAGATTATCGGTTAATAGTAGTAGACTTATGAATAACGTATTTGTATATTGCGAGATCGAAGGCACTACTGTTGCCGAAGTATCTCAGGAATTACTCACCAAGGGTCGCAAGCTAGCTAATGAACTTGGTGTAGAACTTGACGCCGTTGTTGTCGGTACAGGCATCAAAGATAAGGTAGAAAGTCAGATTTTACCTTATGGTGTTGATAAATTATTTGTTTTTGATGCAGAGGGATTGTTCCCTTACACATCAGCTCCTCATACTGATATATTGGTTAACTTGTTTAAGGAAGAGAAACCACAGATATGCCTTATGGGTGCAACCGTTATTGGTCGTGACCTTGGTCCTCGTGTAAGTTCTTCACTTACTTCAGGTCTTACAGCCGATTGTACACAACTTGAGATTGGTAGCTATGAAGATAAGAAGACAGGCAAGATTTATAATGGTCTGTTGTATCAGATTCGTCCTGCTTTCGGTGGTAATATCGTTGCTACAATTGTAAACCCTGATCATCGTCCACAGATGGCGACTGTACGTTCAGGTGTTATGGAACAGGCTATTTATGACGGTAAGGCAAAGAACGATGTTGTTTATGCCGACGTTGCAAAATATGTACCTACAACAGATTTCGTTGTAAAGGTTCTTGACCGCCATGTTGAGGCTGCAAAGCATAATCTAAAAGGTGCTCCTATCGTTGTAGCTGGTGGTTACGGCGTAGGAAGTAAAGCTGGTTTCGACCAGTTGGCTTTGCTAGCTAAGGAACTTCATGGAGAGGTTGGAGCTAGCCGTGCAGCTGTTGATGCTGGTTGGGCAGATCATGATCGCCAGATTGGACAGACTGGTTTGACAGTTCATCCTAAGGTTTATATCGCTTGCGGTATCTCAGGACAGATACAGCATATCTCTGGTATGCAGGATTCTGGTATCATCATCTCTATCAACAATGATCCTGATGCTCCAATCAACAAGATTGCTGATTACATCATCAACGGTACTGTTGAAGAGGTTGTTCCAAAGCTAATAAAGTATTACAAACAGAATAGTAAATAATAAAATGGCAAACTATTATACAGATCATCCAGAGATTGGATTCCACTTGAATCATCCTCTGATGAAGCGCATCGTTGAACTCAAAGAGCGCAACTATGCAGACAAAGAGAATTTCGATGATGCCCCTGTCAACTACGAAGACGCTATAGAGAACTATAAGCGTATTCTTGATATTACAGGAGATGTAGCTGCAAATATCGTTGAGCCTAACTCTGAAAGTGTAGACCTTGAAGGTCCACATCTTGAGAATGGCAGAATGATTTATGCCAGCAAGACATTCGAGAACCTTGACGCTACCCGTAAGGCTGGTCTTTGGGGAATCTCTATGCCAAGACGTTATGGCGGTCTTAACTTGCCTAACATCACATTCTCTATGTTAAGTGAGATTATTTCTGCAGCTGATGCTGGTTTCCAGAATGTATGGTCACTCCAGTCTTGTATCGACACTCTTTATGAGTTTGCTTCAGAGGAGCAGCGCCAGAAGTATATTCCACGTATCGCAGCAGGTGAGACAATGTCTATGGACCTTACTGAGCCTGATGCTGGTTCTGACCTTCAGCGCGTAATGCTTAAGGCTACACAGGATGCAGATGGTACATGGCGTTTGAACGGTGTTAAGCGTTTTATCACAAACGGTGACTCTGATATTCACTTGGTTCTTGCACGCTCTGAGGAGGGTACTAAGGACGGTCGTGGATTGTCAATGTTTATATATGACAAGCGTGATGGCGGTGTTGACGTTCGTCACATCGAGCACAAGCTTGGTATTCACGGTTCACCAACATGTGAGCTTGTTTACAAGAATGCTAAAGCTGAGCTTTGTGGTAACACACGTCTTGGACTTATCAAGTATGTAATGGCACTTATGAATGGTGCTCGTCTTGGTATCGCAGCTCAGTCTGTTGGTGTTGTTCAGGAGGCTTACAATGAGGGTCTTGCTTATGCTAAGGAGCGTGCACAGTTCGGGCAGAAGATTATCGAATTCCCAGCTGTATATGATATGTTGTCTCGCATGAAGGCTAAACTAGACGCTGGTCGTTCACTCCTTTATCAGACAGCACGCTACGTGGATATCTACAAGGCTTTGGAAGATATTTCACGCGAGCGCAAGCTAACTCCAGAGGAGCGCGCTGAAATGAAGACATATACTCGTCTTGCTGATGCTTTCACACCTATCGCTAAGGGTATGAACTCTGAATATGCAACTCAAAACTCTTATGACGCTATTAGCATTCATGGTGGTTCTGGTTTCATTATGGAGTATAAGAGTCAGCGTTTGTATCGTGATGCTCGTATCTTCTCTATCTATGAGGGTACAACACAACTTCAGGTTGTTGCAGCTGTTCGCTACATCACTAATGGCACATATCTTTCAATCATTAAGGATATGCTTCAGGCTGAAGTTTGCGACTGCGTTAAGCCATTGCAGACACGTGTAGCAAAACTTGTTGAGCTATACGAAGATGCTCTTAACTATGTTAAGGAAGCAAACAATCAGGATATGCACGATTTCCTTGCTCGTCGTCTTTATGATATGACAGCAGAGATAATCATGTCACTGCTTATCATTGAGGATGCTACACGTGCTCCAGAACTCTTCAAGAAGAGTGCAAACGTATATGTTCGCATGACAGAGGAAGATGTTCTTGGTAAGGCTGCATATATTAAGTCATTCACTGTAGAAGACCTTAAGAACTTTGTTGCTGAGGAAGAGGCTCCTGTAGCTGAATAATTTATAATATAAATACAAATGAAGGCGCATCTTAATAAGATGCGCCTTTATTGTTATATACACTTTTTAGATGATAGAAATCAATGATTACTACATTTTTTCGAGGATACATATTGTATTTTACTACACTTTTTCGAGGATACTTTGATGTAAATTCCACACTTTTTCGAGGATAACCTGTATTTCTTATTACATTTTTTCGAGTATAATAGTAATACGTATTATGTTGTAATATGATATTAATACGTTCTTAATTGCGTTGTAATACATGCTTTGTAAATTTACAGCATCAAAATAAACAATTAATATTTATGATGATGAACAATGTGTTGAAAATATGGAACGCAATGTTGGCAATATCTGCCGTAGTAACGTTTATACTAATCACGATATTGTTTATAATAATTAAATAAACAATATCGCTAAGTATGTGTGAATAATAGGGTAGAGGTTGGATTATTTCACAACCAACTTCTTCCCTTGATGTATGTAAATTCCTTTTTGTGTAGGTTTGGCTGTAAGGCGCATACCTTCAAGGTTATACCATGCATTATTTGTAGATACGCTGTTGTTGTCTGTTGTTATATTATCTATTCCTGTAACAACAGAAGTGATATCATTTGCTAAATATTTGCCGTTTACCAAGTTTGAAATCTCGTAATAGGTATCTTCATTTATTGGACCTAAATCTACAGTCTGCAAATTTCCGCTGCCTTGATCAAATATGATGTTGAAGGTATAATCCGCAGAATTCACGTCAAAAGCCTTGTAATAATACGTATTACCGTTGACAATCTTCTTGTCGGTAATAGTATTTCCAGGCCAACCTCCGTTAAGTGTACCTTTGCTATCCCAAGCATAGAAGTAGACTGTTGACCATGAAGGGTCTTTGAGATATACTGTAGCCTTGTGAGCAGTGAATGGCTTTACTACATAGTCACGTGTAATAATACTTGAAACATTGCCGTCTTTTAGCAATCCCACTTTCAATGTCTCGCTTGATGAAATATTTATCTTATTGCCACTAGTTAGTTGTACACTGCTTGCTGTTGGATTTGTCCCGTCAAGCGTATAAACAAGTTTCGCGTTTGCGTTCTCCGACGCTGCTGTTAGAGTCACGTCAAAGGCAGCAGAATAAGTCCCCGAAGCCTTGTCTGCGAAAGCAAGTTCGGCTTTGTTCTCCATAAAGTATTTATAGTGATAACCAGAAAGAATGTTTGTATATCCTGTTGGCGCATATGTATTTACGTCGAACCCTACAACAACAATCATATTGTGGTCGCCTTCCACTCTGTTTGCATAGTGGAGTTGACTGTTTGCCATATTTGTATATGTACTTGTATTTTTAATTCCGGCTGCCTTTCGTGCATCAATCATAGCCTTGATATCCTGCTTATATGCTTTCCAGTGAGGCAGAAATACGCATGGAGTTCCAGGCATAGCCAATAGATAGGCATTTGTTGCCAGTGTATCCTTCTTTATCGGGTCAAGAGTCTCTGTAGCACTGCGGTATTGTGTATCATGGTTTTCAACGAAAGTCACAGCATATTGCCTATAGTTTGCATCATGTACCAAATTATTAGTGCTGTTCAATCTAGACCAGTCGTTGTTGTTTATGGCATCGCGTACATTATATCTGAATTGAAAATCAAATGCTGCACTCTTCTTGTTAGCGTTGTTAATCCATGTTTCTATTGTCGAGTTTGAATCCCAACATTCTCCTACAGAATAACTAACTTTTGCTGCATCGTTATAGTCAGCTACATGACTGGCGTTGAATCCCTTTACCATATCATATCTGAAGCCAGTATATCCAAGGTCATTGACAAGGAAATTCTCGTATGCTTTGATAATTGTCTGCACGTTTGTGCTCTTATGGTCAAGGTCTCTGCATCCCATCCAGTCTTCGCCTTCATCATTATTACTGCTTAGGCTTATTCCTAGCAAGTCTGCCCACGACTTAGTTGCTCCTCCGTCGTCATTAGCAACAATGTCTGTAGGCAACATCTGATAGGTCACCCCGTTGTATGTTTCTGAAGGATAATCAACCCATGAACTATTTACTCCAAGATTGTTTCTGTGGTTTACTACTACGTCAGCGATAGTTCCCAGTCCTTTATCCTTGAAAGTTTTAATCATAGATTTCAGTTCAGCTTGCGTTCCGAAACTGCTGTTTTGATCAAAGTAATACACAGGCATATAGCCCATTACATTACCAGTTGTATTGCAGTTTCCGCTTTGTGGAACCCAAATCAAACTAAAGTATTGTGACAGTTCATCAGCCTGACTTTCGAGATTAGTCCATTTTGTGTCAGTGTAAGAGTCCCAGTAAAAGCCTTGCAGCATTACCCCTCCGTAGTTGGCTGGCCAACCTTGTGCAAAAGCGCAGATACTTAGGATACAATTAAATATGATAACATATATTCGCTTCATAATATTATAATTATAGTTTATGTTGCGAATATACAATTTATTTCAGTGCAATCGTTTCCACAATGCTAATCAATTAATTAAAATTGTATGCAAACGATTGCACTGTGCCGTGCAAATACCTTAGTATTCTATCTTATCGTCTTTTTTCGCCCAGTCTTCGAAAGTCTTTATAGCCTCTTCTCTGAGCATTTGTTCCGATGGTTTCTTTCTCTTGTCAGGCGAAAGCGCAATCTCGTCATAAATGAAAGAGTCGTCAAAGTCAATGTTCTTTGCATCTTCTTTTGTGTTGGCGTAATATATCTTGTCAAGATGTGCCCAGTATATTGCACCAAGACACATAGGACAAGGCTCGCACGATGTATATATTGAGCATCCTTCCAAAGAGAATGTTCCTAGTTTCTGTCCTGCCAACCTTATTGCGCTTACCTCAGCATGAGCTGTTGGGTCGTGATTAGCTGTAACACGGTTTACTCCGGTAGAAATAATATTACCGTTTTTATCTGCAATTACGGCACCGAAAGGTCCACCGCCATTTCTTACATTTTCGTTTGCTAAGCTTATTGCTTCGCGCATTAATTCTTTTGTCGTCATAATATTTTATATAATAGGGTCGTCTAAGGTACTGCAAATTGAGTAAAATACAAAATAAAACACCAACTTTTTTGTTTTATACCTTTTGTGAGTCTTTTGTTACTAGTGGTGATGCCAATTTATTTTTTATATAAACCATCATAGAAATATCAATTGAGTAAAGTTGAATTAGCAATGGTCGTCATCTATGTTTTAAGCATTATAATCATGTGAGGAAAAAAGAAATGCTTAATCATTATATGTGCTATGATATAGTGATGAGCTGTTCGTTGAACAAAAGTGCCAGTTTGCTGAATTAATTTTCTGTGTATTCCATAAACAAGTATCTTTGCGATATAATAAAACGAACTATAATTTTTTTTATGAGATAGCATTTACATTATTAGGATTAGTTATTAGTTTTTTTTGAGAAAAAGTCTTTGTCCCCAAGCTTCACAGTGATGTGCAACTTGGGGACACTATTTTATTTACGAGTCAACTAAAACGTAACTCTATTACATTCCAAATATTTTCAGATCATCTTCTACTGTTGTTATTCCGGCAATACCGAATTGTTCAACAAGTACTTTTGCAACGTTTGCAGAAAGGAATGCAGGTAGAGATGGACCTATATGTATATTCTTCACTCCCAGACTGAGCAGTGCCAGCAGTACAATTACAGCCTTCTGCTCATACCATGCAATGTTGTATGCTATAGGCAACTTGTTGATGTCGTCAAGTCCAAACACCTCTTGCAGTTTCATTGCTATTACGGCAAGTGAGTAACTGTCGTTGCATTGTCCTGCGTCGAGCACTCTTGGAATGCCGTTGATGTCGCCGAGTTCGAGTTTGTTGTATTTGTATTTTGCGCATCCAGCAGTAAGTATCACTGCGTCTTTAGGCAAAGCCTTAGCGAAGTCTGTGTAATAGTTTCTGCTCTTCATTCGTCCGTCACAACCAGCCATAACAACAAACTTCTTGATGTCTCCGTTCTTTACAGCTTCTACTATTTTGTCAGCAAGTTCCAGTACCTGATTATGTGCGAATCCGCCCAATATCTCTCCGTGTTCTATTTCTGTAGGAGCGTTGCTGTGGCGAGCAGCTTCAATTACTTCAGTAAAGTCCTTGTGTCCGTCGCTTCCTGTCTCTATGTGTTTGCATCCAGGGAAACCAGTACTGTTCATTGTAAACATGCGCTCCTTGTAGTTTGCGTTTGCAAGAGGAGGAACGATACAGTTTGTTGTGAAAACAACAGGACCGTTGAAACTAGAGAATTCCTCTCTTTGTTTCCACCATGCGTTTCCGTAGTTACCTACAAGATGCTTATATTTCTTCAGTTGTGGATAATAATGTGCAGGTAGCATTTCTCCGTGAGTGTACACGTCAATGCCTGTACCTTCAGTCTGTTTCAGCAAGTCTTCAATATCGTGTAGATCGTGACCACTGATCAGTATACCAGGGTTTTTACCAACTCCGATGTTCACCTTTGTTATTTCAGGATTACCATAGCTCTTTGTATTTGCTTCGTCAAGCATCGCCATCGCTTTCACGCCAGCTTTACCAGTTTCCAATACAAGGTTGAATAGTTCTTCCTGTCCGGCATTAGGATTTGTTATTGTTGCAAGTGCGTCACATGTAAAGTTAATCAGTTCCTTATCAGTGAATCCCAGTCTAGCTGCATGTTCATAATAAGCAGCAAGTCCTTTAAGTCCATAAACAGTTAGTTCTTTCAATGAACGGATGTCTTCGTTTTCTGTTCTCAGCACGCCAACCTTTTTATATGCTTTATCATATTGACTCTTGTCGCCGTTCCATTTCAGTTCTTCATAATCAGGCAATGCAATACCGTCAGCTTTTGCCATCAGTTTGTTTCTTATTTCAATACCTTTCTCTATGCGGGCAGCAATACTGTCGTCATCAAAGTTAGCATTAGTGATTGTGCAGAAAAGGGCATCAATAACAAAGTCGTTCACGCAGTCACAGGTGGTCTTACCCGCTTTGCGCAGTTCGCTGTCAACAACAGAAACCCCTCTTACCACAGCTAGCAGCAAATCCATATATTCAGAAGTCTGTGGTTGTTTTCCGCAAACACCCTTCAACACGCATCCAGTTCCATTAGCTGTTTCCTGACACTGGTAACAAAACATTTTATCATCCATAATCATATTCTTTTATATTAATAATGTTATATAGTCAATATATCTCCTTACGGTATTTTTTTTATTTCGGATGCAAATGTATTTGTTATAAAATAGATGTGTGGTCACATATGTTACTTGACGATGATAAAAAAAGTTAAAGACATTTTTTTACACATACCATTATGAATATGATTGGTTATCAGTGATTACTCCATCAAGTTGACAGAACAATTTACCAAGACTGATTACTCTAATTTGGTACGTCTTGTCATATATGAAGACTTCGACAAAAGTACAGTATATAAGTTTTGACTAATGACTTTACATTTTCTCTAAAGCCATTGTATTGGTTCTTTTTGAAAAGGTTGACCTTTCAGAATTATTTAATCGAATAGATAAATCTAAATTAGAAATGGAAGATGATGGTCAATTATGGTTTTTCTAAATTTCTCCAGACATTAGTGTGAAAAGTTCGTTTAAAGTGTGTTGTTGTAGTCTTCATAAAAAACGTTTAATTCAGTTTGATATATCGATATTTATCACTATATTTGTACTCTTGATAAACAATCTATTTCTACACTTTTGCAGATGTTAATTCACTAGCGAAAGTTTAGTTGTTGAATTAATAAATATATGATGCTATCTAAATTGTTGACCTTGTTTTTACTATTGTCTGTTCACCAGACTTTATTTGCACAGCAATATGATGTAGAAGGAGCGTTGAATGAATTGGATCAGGTTGTGAAAAATCGTGCCGTTTATGTTAATGCGCACCAACGCTTGATAGAACAAGAAAAGAAGAACCTTAAAGATGCCACTTTCATCAATGATCAATATTTGCTTAATAAAAAGTTGTATAAACTTTATAAAAAATTCGATGGTGACTCAGCAATAAAATATGCGGAGAGAAATTATAGACTCGCTTTGGACAATCATCGAATAGATTGGCAAAAGGAATCTGAAATGAATATAGCTCAGGTTCAGATTACACGTGGTGTGTTGTTTTTGGCTCGTGAAATGCTTGAAAAATGTGGACCAATAGATAGTTTTCCTAAAGAGTTACGGCATAATTTAGCCATAGCCATACTTAACTTTAATAAAAAAATGGAAGCTCGCCCTGCAAGCCCTGATATTATGGCGCAACATGGAAGAATACTGCACGTAGATAAAAATCTATTGATAAGTTATTTAATTCCAGGAACTCTTCCGTATTATAATGGTATGTCAATAATCGGGCGCTACGATAATAAAGATGTGAATATGCTATTGAAGTTATTGCATAATATTCCAACAACCGAATTAAAGGAAAGGTCTAAGATATATTTTGTGTTAGCTAAATATGCCCAACATGAGAATCAACTTCATAAATATTACTATTATCTTATCAAATCAGCTATTTGTGATGTTAAAAGCGTCAATAGAGGTTCTCAGTCGCTCCTTATGCTAATAGAATCACCGTTTGTTCAGAAAAATGTAAACAGAGCATACCAGTATGCAATGACTTGTGAGGAGTCAGCCAAAGCTTATAAAGACTATAATCAAAGTGTAAGCATTCTTACAGCTCAGGATATTATTATCAAATCATATCAGACATTACAGAGTCGTCAGCGAATGTTACTTTTAATTGGCTTTGTCATTATGTTGCTTCTTAGTGCTACCGTAATGTTTATGTTCTTACAACTCAAAAAGAAAGCTCTCAGGCAGAAACAACTTTATCATCGTTTGGAGATGCTTAATGGCGAACAGAAAAAAAATATTGATCAGATTAAACAGATGACAACCGAAGTTGCAGACACCAACTCCAAATTGATGGATGAGATTAAATTGCGTGATCATAACTTCATAGCTACTTATTATCTATGTTCAGACTATATCAAAACATACCAGAACTTCAAGAAAGCCATCGTGAATCTTCTGAAGACTAATTCATATAAGGAGGCATTGAAGAAGGCTTCTTCAACAGAAATAAGTGATGCAGAACTGAAAAATTTTTATAAGCGATTTGACGAAGCCTTTCTTTCTACTCATGTGGACTTTGTCGAAAGATTTAACCGATTACTTTGTCCAGAAGGACAGTTTTATCTGGATAACCCTAATGAACTTACACCAGAACTCCGTATTTATGCGCTTATAAGTTTGGGTATAAACAACAGTGTGAATATTGCCGACTTCCTGCATTATTCACCACAGACAATTTACAATTACAGACTTCGTGTGCGTCATCAGTCATGCATAGACGAAAAAGATTTCGCCGATGCCGTGACTAATATCTATGATGAGGTGAAGATGAAAACTTACTTTGAATAGTGTGGTCCAGAGAAAATATGATTCATCACATTGGCTGGAGCACGATGATTTTCTAGTTCGTTTTTCATGAAGTCCATGTAAGGAGCTATATGTTCAAAGAATTTATAATAACCACTGCATAGATAATTAAGACCAGAGTTACCATATTGATCCTTAATAAATCTATTCTTTGGGCATTCTCCATGGCAAGCAAACTGATATTTGCATTCTTTGCATTGCTGTGGTAGAAGTGTATGTTTCATCTTCGAAAATTCTTTTTGTTTAGGACTATTCATTATCTCGTAAATTGTCTTATCATGAAGATTGCCAAGTTTATGTTCTGGATAGACAAAATGATCACATGAATATACATCACCGTTAAATTCCATGATGCCAGCGTGTCCGCACTCCTTTGCCATAGTGCATATGCCTGGTGCTTGTCCTACCCAGTTGGCTAGTGTCGCATCAAAAAGTTGTATATAATATTCCCCTACATCATGATGTACCCATTCATCAAAGATTGTACAAAGAAAATTTCCCCATTGTTCACTTGTGATTGAAAAATCAGTTATTTCACCGCCCTCTTGCATACCAGGTGCTAGCTTCAGACCATCAGTGCGAGTGACAATGCGTTCAACTATCGGCGTGAATTGAATATAATGGCAGCCTATTTCCTTGAAAAAATGATAGAAGTCTAGTGGATAGTCTGCATTAAAGTCATTGACAACCGCCAAAGCATTCCATTCAACCCCATGTTTATTTAGAAGGTCAATACCTTTCATTACCTGGTGAAAAGTTGGACGGCCAGTCGCAGTCTTCCTATATTCATCGTGAAACTCTTGTGGTCCATCAATTGATACGCCTACAAGAAAGTTGTTTTCTTTAAAAAACTTGCACCACTCATCTGTAATCAATGTTCCATTAGTTTGTATACAGTTGTCTATTTGACGACCACGAGCATAGATCCGTTCAAGTTCAAGTGCACGCTTATAGAATGATATAGGGCGCATCAGTGTCTCTCCGCCATGCCATGTAAATAATACTTCAGACATAGTTTGGGCCTCGATATATTCCTTAATGAACTTTTCTAGTAGTTCATCGTTGATTACATGATTTTTCTGTTCTTTATAAAGTTTATTTTTCTCAAGATAATAACAATACTTACAACGCAGGTTGCAGAGTGAACCTGTTGGTTTCAGCATTATATACATCGGACGGGCAAAAGGATTGATTGTAGCCATAAATAAAATGGATTAATTATTAATTGATATAGCAAAGATATGTATTAAACGATAAAAATGAAAATATACGGACCATCATTTATAATGAATCCGTATTTTTCTTTTGAATGTATATTTATTTTGTTTAAAGATGAAAATCTTTAATTGCAGGTGTATAGCCTATACGTGTTGCATTAACTAGTAAATGATAACCTTTCTTGATATGAATTATCTGACCAGACTGATAGACATTCCAAGGACTAGAAACTTTGACCTCTGTTCCATTTTGTTTCTGTTTAATTATTTGTAACATATCATGGTCACAGCTCTTACGTACAATTGGTTCATCATTCTCACCATTTCTTAGAATTTTATAACCAATAGAAGCACCTTGCGTAGAACAATAAAGTTTGATGCCATTAGATACCTTTTTTATTATCGGCTCTGCTGTACGTGGCTCATGGTCTTCTCCCATCCACCAGTTGGCAACCATATCTTTTTCAGGCATATAAGAGAGGTCTCCAACTTTATTGAGCCAGCTACGAAAAGCTTTGCGTAGTTCTATTAGTTTATCTTTGTAAGCTAAGTCTGTAGCCAGGTTGTGAATCTCATCTGGATCCTTCTCAACGTCGTAGAGCTCTTCTTGAGGTTTAATAGGTGTAAACCAATCATCCTGATACTGATCAAGTTCACCAGCTTTGTGCAACTCAAGTATTTCCTTCATCATAGGTAATCTCTCTCGATATGAAATTGCCTGATACTTAGGCTGGTTAGGCATGAAATTATAAATATAGCGATAGCGATGGTCTCTTACACTGCGTACTCGGTCTGTGCATTCGTCCATGCGATCACGCCCTGCAAAAACATACTGGCGTTTCACCTTACTGGTTTGAGAACCAAGAAAAGCCTGTCCCTGCATATAGTTAGGAATTTTAACTCCAGCTAATGACAGCATAGTAGGAGCAAAGTCTACAGAACTAATCAGATCATTGTTAATTTTACCAGCATTAGCCCCTTTAGGAAACTTAACGATAAATGGAATATGTGTTCCACGTTCTAGTATCTCACGTTTCATCCATGGCATAGTGCCTCCATGGTCGCTAAAAAAGATGACATAGGAATTGTCATAAACACCATCAGCCTTCAACTGTTTGATGAGTTGTCCAACCTGATAGTCCATCATTTGGACATTGCTCAGCATCAATGCCATGCACTCGCGTGCTACCTTGGTATTTTTGTAATAGCTCGGTAATTTTTTGATCTGACTCTCATTAATCAGTAACTCTGGATGGTTTTCGAATAGGTATGACTTCTTGAAGAGTTGTGACTCGTGAGTTATAAAATGATTAAAGACAGCAAAAAAAGGCTTTCCTGCCGGACGGTTGCGATAGGATGCAGCTGCACTGCTTTCATCCCATGCTGTAACAGGGGCGTCAAACTGATAGTCTTCCTTCATACAGTTTGTTGTATAGTAGCCATTCATACGCAAATACTCAGTGAAGCACTTCACGAAAGAAGGTATAACTGCAGAATAAGAAGGATGATCAAGTTTGGCTGCTATGGCCTTGTTTAATACTTTGGTACGCATGTGCTGAGTACCAATAGAAGTAGGATACATGCCAGTTATAAAGCAGGAGCGTGAAGGAGCACTGACACCAGCTGTAGTATAGACACTCTGAAACTTCATTCCTTCATGAGCCAATTGGTCTATGTTTGGTGTTTTTACAATATCAGCGCCATAAATGCTCATATATGGCGATATGTCTTCACATGTTATCCATATTATGTTTGGATGCTTAATATTTTTTTGTGCATGTTCTTGTGAATGCAAAACTCCACCCTGTAGACACAGGGTAGAGATTGCTATAGATATTTTATACTTATTTTGCATAGAAGTATTATTTTATTTTTGCCTGGATTTCTGCATAATGCTTGTGCAGATTTACTGACAATTGTTTCTGTAGCTTTTTATACTTCTTGTTATTATATAGGTTATAGTGTTCAGTTGGATCCTTCAAATAGTCATAGAGTTCACCTCCAGCTTTACCGTCATTCCATTCGGTGTAGCGGTAACGTTCTGTGCGGACGCTGCGTCCCATTGTGAATTCCTTTACAGTGCTTTTGAAAGCACCTGGCTTACGTGTCTGTTCTGAATAAGCATTTTCTTCCCATGGTGTGTTGGCATCCTTTAGTAGTGGAGTTACATCGCGACCATCTAAATCGTTAGGCGCCTGCAAGCTGCAGACAGAAGCAATGGTAGGATATATATCAAGCAATTCAACGGGTTTGTTGTAGCTGCCTTTATGGTTTGTTATTTCAGGAACAGAGATAATAAGGGGCACTCTGGCAGAATGTTCGAAAAGCAACTGTTTCTGCCACTGGCCATGCTGTCCTAGATTGTAACCGTTGTCTCCCACAAACACAATAGCAGTGTTATTTGCTAGTCCGTCACGATCCAACTGATTAAGAATCTTACCAATTTGGGCATCCATAAAGCTAATTGCTGCATAATATGCGGCCTTCGCGCGACGCAATGTATCTGCTGGAAGACCATAGTTCAGAATATTGGATGTCTTAGCGCATTCAGGCTTGTTATCCCAATCATCAGCAGGAACATTTGGTAATGGCATTGTCTGCCAAGGATACATTTTGTAATATTTAGAGGGTGCGATGTAGGGTGTATGTGGACGATAGAAGCCCATGGCAAGGAAGAATGGTTTATCTTTGTGGTTGTGAATCTCCATGCAGGCAATATTAGCACCAATAGCATCTGTGTGCTTATCATCTTCACCAGGAACTTCTAAATACGCCATTGAACCACCGATTCGTTTTCCTGAAACCAAAGAAGGAGTCAGTATATGAACTTTGTCTTCCAGAGTCTTATCAATACCAATTGGATTCCATTTCTTTGTCCAAGATTTCGGATCATCAGCTCCATCGTGACCTATATCCATCGGAACGTTAGCGTGATATACCTTACCAATACGAACAGTGTAATAACCATTATTTTTAAATAGTTGGGGTAGGGTAACGCAATCAGGCATTGCCTTACGAAAACTTGTTGTCAGGTCCATTACCTTTGTACGTTCAGGAGAATATCCAGTTAGGAAAGAAGCACGTGTAGGGCCTGAGAGCGGATATTGACAATAAGCATTGTTAAAGCGCATTGCATGAGCACGTATACGATCCAAATTTGGCGTTTTTACAATAGAATCATCAAAACTACCTAGGTCAGCATTCAAGTCGTCGCAAACAATGAATACTACATTCATCTTTTTATTTTGAGGATCTTGGTTAACAGGCTGATGTTTCTGCTCCTGCGCAAGTACAGGCTGTCCCACAAAAAGCGTTGTCAGCAACAATGCTGAATTTTTAATTTTATTCATACGGCGTTAAATAGATTTATTCATTATAACTTCATTAAACTATTTTAGAACGATAGCATTTGCTTTTGGACCTTTTTTAGGTTGTTCTATCAGCTTATATTCAGGCAGTATTACTTGCTTTACGCATTTGTCACCAAGTTTCCACTTTGGAAGTTTATTAAGTATAGCTCTGAACTTATCACGTATTGCGTTTTCTTCATGCGTTGCGGCAGCACGTGTGATTCCACGACGTTCTTCTGGATCTGTCTGATAGTTGAAGAAGCTACCATCAGAATATAGTTTATAATTGTGATCCTTAACATAGCGGCAAGAATAATGTTCTAGACCTGCCTGAGGAACGTGATTAGGCTGATAGTGAACGAATACATAGTCTCGCTTGTTTGGATTTTCTTTGCCTTCGAGTACAGGTAAAAAAGAATGACCGTCGCAATCCCATTCAGAAGGTACATTTATTTTCATAGCGTCAGCGAATGTTGGCATGAAATCAGTAAAGTCTACCATGTCTGAAGTTGTATGTTTAGGTAGTGTGTACTTGCCCCAGCGAGCAATCATAGGAACAGCTGTTCCTGCTTCTATTGGCATAGCCTTGCCACCTTTATACATAGTGCCGTCTTTCATTGGTGTTGTTATATAACGGGCTGTACCATTGTCACCGATGAAAATCACTATCGTATTATCTTCAATACCGAGGTCCTTTAGTTTTTTCATAACCTTGGCAAACAACTTGTCAGTATAGTGTACCATGTCAGGAAAGTATTTATTATCCTCTGCATAACGTTTCTTCGGGTCTATATCCCAGTCATCGCTCTCTGGTGTAGGATTGAATGGGTCGTGAACTAAAGTCATAGAGTAATAAGCCAGAAATGGGTGTTTGTAGTTTTTCTCGATAAAGTTACATATATAGTTCGAGAAATAGTCTGGTCCATAATCGTTCTCGGTGCAGTCTTTGTGCATCACACCATCCTCTTCAAACAAAGGCTTTGCATATTTATTTCCTTTCAAAGAAAGATGGTACAAGCAATAATTGTCAAAACCAAAATGTTTCGGCAGTCCAGGATTTTCCCCCAATTGCCATTTGCCAGCTATACAGGTTTTGTAGCCAGCTTCCTGTGCAAGGTTAGCAAAAGTCTTTTGATCCTGATTCATGAAGGCAAACTTTGAATAGTTTTTATAATTGTATTTACCTGTGAGTAGTTCTACACGTGATGGTGTACTCAGTGGCTGCGAAGTTGCATAGTTAAATTTTACACCTTCCTCGGCAAAAGCATCTAGATTCGGTGTGTTATAGGTTGAACCATAGCAACCTAAACATTCTTTTCCCATGTCATCCGCAAGAATTAGAAGGATATTAGGACGTTGGTCATTCTGCTTCTTGTTCTTGGCAGAGCCAAATGTTGGTACGAGTGTCAATGCACTAATCATACCTGTTAACAGATTCGTATTCATTATTTTTAGGTTTATGTAAATTGATTAATAATTTGTATTGAGTGTATTATATGAAATAACAATCACTCATAAAATGTATTTAGAATGTTATCTTTGTTTTCAAATCTATTGTGAATGGGCGAATAAATGTACCGGCAACAGGCTGATCATAATATGGTTCTGGATCCGTTGCTGTATTGGTTCCTACGATACGCCCTTGGGCACCAGCTTGATTAAGCAGATTTACAACATTCAGGCTAAAGCTAATATTCTTTGCAGCTTTATAGTCTACTCCTGCGAAAGTTTCCCAACGAGAAGGGAAGAAAAGTGTACCAGGATAAGCACAAGGCGCCTTACTGAAGTAACGTGCACTTGCCCATATTCTGAACTTGCCAAAGCTATAACTTGGATCTATTTCAATAAGAGTTTTAGAGCAGGTACGTGCAGGTATACCGTCATAATCATAATGCTCACCGAATACGTCAAAAGAGAAGTTCTTATATACAGGGTTTTGTAGAGTTAGCATCATGTGAAGTGAAAATCCTTTGAATGGTTTTAACACTGCATCAGTAGTCCATCCTAAAGTTTGGATGTCATATAGGAATGACAGCTTAGTTGACTCTCCTTCCTTGTTAGAGAAACTACCTGAAGCATAAAGATTGCTACGGCTGATATGGCTGATACGAGATACAATGCTTATTAGTGGTGAGTTATAAAAGACACCTCCTGCAAAGTAAGGTATTACATTGGTTTTTGACATTGGATCATTAGCACCCTTATAAACATTGATTCCATCAGAAACTTCAATGTAATAGGCATCACCAACTATACCAAAGTTTGGAAGAATATTATAAGTAGCTGTAGCTGTGAAGCTCTTATTCCAGAAGTTGCGATTGATAGGACTGGTCTCACCAGATACCCATGTAGCATCTTTAGAAGAACTGCGGTCGCTTTTAGGACACCAAGTGCCAACAAGTCTGTGCCATTCGAAACGTGCACCTAAATCAATCTTTAAGTTTTTAATAGGCTTAACGTTACTAAGTGCGTAGATGGCATTCTTAAATTCATTACCGTTATAGTAAAAGAAAGCACCATTATAATTCCACTGTCCATTCTCGTCAGCCTGTTTGTTCACCCATGCACCATTTTTATCTTTAACTTGAAGCGAAATCTGACGAGGGTTAGGAGCTACCTCTGACAGGTAAGAATAGGTGCCTTGAATAGCTTTGTCTACATGCCAAGCATAGCCTGTGTAGCCAAGGCTATAGTTAAAGTTGTGTCCTTTTTTGTTCAATTCAAATCTACCTTGCAAGAGACTAGCTGGGCGCTTTGGTGCAATACCCATCTGTATATTTTGTACTAGTCCTGTGTACACCTGATTGTTGTTGTTGTCAGCATAAATATAACGTTGGGTAGAAGGAAGACCATCTTGGCTCTTGATGGCATTGAAAGAATAATTTGTTTTTCCAGATTCGGAGCGTTGATAACGTAAAGAATAATCGATTGTAAGATTTTTATGTAATATGTTGTTACCTAGAATATCAAAAGAATGTACGGTTGATCCTGTACCCTTCATCAGGTTTATGCTCTCCATCTGACCATTCAGTGGATTTTTATAAATGTGGTTTATGTCACCAGTAGCATAGCTTTTCTTTCCTATTTCAAAGTTGTCAAGTGCTGTAACCTGTTTATCTTTGTGGAAAGTGTAAGGGCAGACATTGTCATTTATCTTCTGCGAATTCATAAACTTGTATTGGAAACTAATCTCACCATTCTTATATTTTTTAGTCAGCAAACCTTTGATAAGAAAAGTCTTGTCTAGGTAGTTTGTCCATGATGGATGTGTAGATCCAGGATCCATGGTCACAAATGCGTTGAAATGATAAAACCAGTTATTCTTTATAGGACCGGATAACGAAAGATTGCCCCCCATCAAGCCGAAAGAGTTCGTGTGGAGATTAAGTTGACCTACAAACTTATTTGTCCCTTTACGTGTTGCGGTAGCCATGGAAACACCCACGTCACCTAATTTTATAGCTGTTTTTGATAGGCTCCATGAATCAGGTCTTTGAAAACTTCCATCCTGACGCCAAGCCTGATTAGGCATTAATAGGTAAGTATCTGGACTGATAAGCATACCATTTTCAGAAACGACAGTACCACCAGTTCCTTCTGGAAGTCCTACATTAATAAAACGTGGAGAGGTCTCATCAGAAGCATTCAACATCATATTGTTTGCTTTGCCTGTTTGTGTACTATTTTCTGTTTCACGAGCTTTTCCAGCTTTTTGCTTTTCATTGTTTTTCTGTGCAGACATTGGCAAAGCCAACGTAGTTGCTAAAGACAGAATAAGGAAACTTTTTGTTTTCATAAAAATTATTAGTTATGATAATAGAATTGATTGTTATTTGGTTTTTATTGATTTCGGTTGCAAAGTTAATAAAACATGCTTTAACATATTCTTAGAGTAATGTTACAAAGTAAACTTATAAAACATTTAAGTGTAAGATAATCAGATAGTTATGCATGTTTAATATTATATAAAAGTAACCTATTTAATCTTGGTTATGAATGTCTCTTCAACTTATTTAAGATGAATTGAGTCTTAAGAACATCACTACATTTAACAAATGATTTCTTTACATCTATATTTACTATCTGACGAATGTCTTGGCTTGAACTTCCAATGAGTAACTTGTAGTTTCCTGCGTCAACACGCCAACTTGAAGCAACATCATCGTATGAGGCTAACTCTTTTTTATTGAATGTTAATTTTACAGTGACAGTCTCATTTGGTTTTAATTCTTTTGTCTTAATAAAAGTCTTCAATTCTTTAGCCGGCTTATTTAATTTCACCTGGTTTGGAGCCACTGCATATAATTCAATAACCTCTTTGCCCGAAGTTTTGCCTGTGTTCTTTATGTCAACAGCAACAGTAATCAAACTTCCTTTCAGTATCACGTGTGCATTGCTATAATCAAATTTAGTATATGAGAGCCCATAACCGAATGGATAGGAAACATGTTTATTGAAACTGTCAAAATAGCGATAGCCAACATAAATATCTTCATCATAGTTAGTATAGTCGATATTCTTTATCGTTGTATTCCTGTCATTCTTTCCGTTTATATTGAAGTCAATCATCGAAGCATCCTTCGGAAAGTTTGCTGATGAGGCATCATCTTCATAATTGATAGGGAATGTCATCGTAAGTTTACCAGAAGGACACACTTTACCTGTTATGATATCTGCCACGCTGTTGCCTCCTTCCTGTCCTCCTTGCCATGCGCAGAGTATAGCATCAGGTATAGCTTTCCATGATGAAGTTTCTATCACTCCTCCGATGTTTAGCAATACTATTACTTTTTTACCTAGTTTATGAAAGGCTTCACTTGTTTTTGTTATAAGCTCTTTCTCTTCCTTGCTAAGTAGAAAGTCACTTTCTTTTCGGTCTACAAATTCTCCCGAAATCCTGCCTAAAGTTATAATAGCTACATCTTGTGTCTTAGCTAAATAATCCATTTCTGAATCACTGATAATCATTTCTTTAGGAAGTGGTTTCGATAAAAAACGGGAAAAAGGACCAGTCGGCTTTTTGGCATGCAAATTAGCATCTGTAATATAATTTTCATAGGCATGTTGCAATGTCGCATCAGTGTTCATTCCTGCATTTCTTAATCCATCTAACAGTGATACTGTGTAGGCTCTGTTTACATTTCCTGAGCCAGTTCCACCTGGAATAAACTTATAAGATGTGCAACCCAGCAATGCTACATTTCTTATGTTATTAGCAAAAGGTAATGCACCGTTATTTTTAAACAGAATCATTCCTTCTGTTGCACTTTGACGAGTTACAGCAGCATGAGCTCTCAAATCAGGATTATTACTGTAATGGTAATTTTTAAATCGTGGCGTTTTCTCTACCACTTGAAGAATACGTTTTACGTTTTTATCTAATCCGTTTTTTTTCAGAGTCCCGTTAGCGAGTGCATTCTTCAACTGATTATATTGTTCTTTACGTCCCGGCATGAGCAGATCATTACCAGCATTCATTTGTTCCACAGCGTCTTTACCACCATACCAATCTGTCATGACCATTCCTTTAAATCCCCATTCTTTTCTGAGTAGGGTTGTTAACAAGCCATAGTTTTGCGATGCATAAATGCCATTAATATAGTTATAAGACGACATTATTGTCCATGGATGAGCCTCTTTAACCGCAATTTCAAAACCTTTGAGATATATTTCCCGAAGGGCGCGTTGTGAAATGCGTACATCTACATTCTGGCGATTAGTTTCTTGGTTGTTTACGGCAAAGTGTTTCAATGATGTTCCTATGCCGTTACTTTGGACGCCACGTATATATGCGGCACCAATTTTTCCGGCCAAGATAGGATCTTCACTGTAATATTCAAAATTTCTACCACAAAGGGGATTACGCTGAATATTAATTGCTGGTGCCAGCAGCACATCTACTCCATATTCCTTCGCTTCATCACCTATACAGCGACCAACTTCTTCTACCAAAGGAACATTCCAAGTTGAAGCTAGCAATGTACCTATCGGGAAGTGTGTACAATAATAAGTGCGAATATCGTTTTTTCTGGTAGAATCTATACGTAACCCTGCTGGTCCGTCAGCCAACACTGCTGATGTGATACCCAGTCGCTTGATGTCATAAGTATTGCCAGCTGCACCAGGAACAATCTTCTCTGAAGTTCCGATAACAGCACTTCCATCCGTATTTACCTCCAACTGGTCACCGATGACAATATGTAGTTTTTCTTCCATTGTCATGGCATCAACAATCTTGTTGATATCAGTGTTGCCTAGTTGCTTAACATTGTTTCCGCACGAAATAAGCAACGGAGCAACACCTATCATTATTTTTAGAATCTTTTTCATTTGGAAAACGATTAATATTCGTCAATTTTCAGATTTTTGCGATAACAGTTCAGTTTCTTTTTCAGTTTATTAAATATGTTGTCAGTACCTTTCTTTCCATAAATATTATTTAATTCGTTAGGATCATTCTTCAAATCATAAAGTTCATAATAGTTGATGTCGGGATCATTATGGAAATATTTGGCTGCTGAAAGTTTTTTAAACAGGTTATTCTCACGTGTTCCTGGAGTATTCTGATACTTGTTTTCGCTTACGGCACGTATTCCACCTTTTCCATAAAAGTGTATCAACTTATATCGTTCTGTACGTACTCCGTCGTGTTTGCGCACCAAGTGGAATGTAGGATAGTCATAATAATGATAATATAAGCTTTTTCTCCAGTTCTTAGGAGCTGTGCCTGAAAATAAAGACTCTAGAGATCGTCCTGTCATTTCTTTTGGCTGCTTTATACCTGCCAATGATAGAAAAGTAGGTGCAAAATCTATATTCTGAACTAATGAGTTGCAAACACTTCCTTCCTTAATATGTCCTGGATAGCTTATTATTAGTGGTGTGTGCATTGATTCTTCATACATAAAACGCTTATCAAACCATCCGTGTTCACCCAAGTAAAAACCTTGGTCAGAAGTATATACAATAATAGTATTCTTATCAAGACCATTCTTCTCTAAATAATCCAGCAACTTGCCTACACTCTCGTCAACAGAGGCTATTACTGCCATGTAGTCACGTATATAATTTTCGTATTTCCATTTCGTGAGTTCCTTTCCTGTGAGATGAGCCTCAATAAACTTGCGGTTACGTGGCATGTAGTATTTATCCCAAGCTATGCGTTGTTCTGAATTTAGTCGTCCCAGTTCACCCATCAGGCACATGTAGGAAAAACGATCTTGAGCTTTGGTTGTATCCATCATTTCTGGCACCTTTAAGTCTTGAATAAGTTCCATGGCATGAGTGATGTTCATATTCTGTGTGTGGGCAGCCGAGCCGCGTGTTGAATAATCATCCCAGAAAGTTTTTGGTAAAGGGAAGACTACGCCATCATATTTGCCAATATTTTTTGGAGCAGGCATCCAGTTACGGTGAGGCGCTTTATGGTGAACCAATAAGCAGAAAGGTTTATTTTTGTCACGATGATCAAGGAAATTTATGGCATGTTCTGTTATAAGGTCAGTAGCATAGCCTTCCTCTTTTCTATATTGTTTATAGTGGTGTGTTGAGCAAAAAGTTGGATTATAATAAGTTCCCTGATCGTCAAGGATGTGATACCAGTCAAATCCCTTTGGTTCGCACATAAGGTGCCATTTACCTACAATACCAGTTTCATAACCAGCCTGTTGAAGCAATTCTGAGAAAAATGTTTTAGTAGAATCAATACCCTCCAACAGTTGTCGTTGACCGTTCTGATTAGAGTAAAGACCCGTAATTAGGCAAGCACGACTTGGTGACGAAAGAGAGTTCTCTACAAATGCAGAATTAAAAAGCATCCCACGGCGAGCCAAACGGTCAATGTTTGGTGTAGGTGCCAACTTTGAAATAGGACTCCCATAAGCACTGATAGCTTGCATTGCATGGTCATCACACATTATGTAAAGAATGTTAGGGCGTTGATGGATTTGTTGAACTTGGCCCATAGCTTTAACTGCAACACAAGAAAAAGCAAGAGTTGATAAAATTGCTAATTTAGAATTTTCCATTTTTAGTTATTATATCTTATTATTGTTTACGGTATTATTTAATTGTGTCAGCAAAGTTACAATTCTTTTCTTCTCTATATATACAGTAGTAACATGTGAAAGTAATATTGTATAATATATAAATAATTGTTAATCAGTGCGTTATCATTTTTTTTAAATATTAAAAAGTAAACTTTTAAGTGCTTGTTTTTAATTTACTTTTCATCAAACGAGTGTGTTTTTCATTATAATTATTTCAATAGTGTCCACTTAAAATGATTAATCTTTAGTGTCGCGTCTTATAAATTAACTGTTTGAGCTTAGATTTCTTGATGACGATTTGAATTTTGTACAGTTAGGGTGTATTACCTGCGTTTCTTCATGTTTTTAGCTACGAAGCTACGGTATCTCAGGGAAAGCCTATAAACAGCGGGACTGGCGATACGTAGCTTGCTGGATTTAGCTTCGTGAGCTACGTTCTAGCTACGTCAATATGTGTCGTTTTAGAATGGAACATAATTTCTATGAGTAAATTTGTCAAAGAACCGTTAGCTGCATCTGATGAACTGAGGAAGTGTAAATAGATTCTGCAAACGAAAGCAGAATTTTCAAGCTTGTTTTAATGTTCTGCCGAATTCCGCTGAATTCTCGGCAAAGATACTGCAAAAAAATTGTCCATGCAATGGGATTTAGGTTAGACTGTTAGCCAAAGTTTTAATTATTGCGTGCTACACATCGTAATCACGTGCGCATGCATGCGTACGCACTCTGTGTTTTTCGTAAAAACAAGTGTCGAAGTGTCTATCATCTGAACATCAACTAGTTAGTTCTATTTTCGAGTATAATTAAGTGACGGTTATGTGTCGGTAAAATCTAGAGAAAGATTTTCATCATATTGTATTGCGTTCTACGATGTTTTGCAATGTGTTTTACGTTATATTGCATTGCGTTTTACGAAGTATTGGAAGGTAAAACAACGTAAAACGCAATGCGTTTCTATATAGAAACGCATGCAAAATTTGAGATTCGACCGTCACCTTGTGTTAGTAAAAATGGTAGATAACATATTGATATTCATCATGTTGACACTTCGCCACTTGTATTTTAAAAACTCCTAGTGTGCGCGTGTACATGTGTACATTATATATGCATAGAACTAGTAACGTAGCTAAAACGTAGCTCACGAAGCTAAATCCTGTGAGCTACGTATCGTCAGTCCCTCTGTTTATAGGCTTTCCCAGAGATACCGTAGCTACGTAGCTAAAAATATGAAGAAACGCAGGGGGGGAGACAGCTTAAATATATAAAATTCAAATCGTCACCGAGAAATATAGACTCTAAATATTTAATTTATAATGTGTTACATTAAATGTTAATCATTTTAAGTGGACACTAGTGTTTTATTTTTACTCTGGTAACTCAGCTTCCCTCTGAAACTTTAATATAATCTAAATGTGTTTTAAATCTCTTTGTAATTCTATGTATTTATTTTTGCATTGTACTAAAATATGAAAAATGGAAATAATCAAAAAGATTTGGACATGTATTATGTCTTTATTGTTAGTAGCGCCATCATCAATGGCTCAAGTGCAGATTGCTGTCGTTTCAGACGTACACGTAATGGACCCCTCTCTTTTAAAGGAAGACGGAAAGGCTTTTACTGAATATATAAGCCAAGATAGGAAGATGCTTCGTGAGTCTACATCTTTATTAAGTGCATTTACTGATAGCATACTTAATTCATCTGTTAAGTATCTGCTCATACCAGGTGATTTAACTAAGGATGGTGAGTTGGTATCTCATCGTTATTTAATTGATAATTGTTTGAGCCGACTAAGAAATGCCGGTATCACAGTACTTGTTATTCCTGGTAATCACGATGTAAACAATCCTCACGCTGTTGCCTATGACGGTGCTCGTAAAACAAGAGTAGCTACCGTTTCGCGTTCTGAATTCGCACAGATGTATAAAGATTATGGTTACGGTAACGCTATCGCTCGTGACACGGCTTCTCTTTCTTATGTGTATCAACTTACTCCAACGCTGCGTGTTCTTGCTTTAGATGCCACCGAATCAGATCAGAATGATTTTAGTAAAGATATCTGTGTCACTCCAGGAAGACTAAGACCTGCCACCTTGTTATTTATTAAAGAGCAGTTAGCTAATGCTAAGAAGCAAGGCATCACTGTTATCGGAATGATGCATCATGGCTTACTCCAACATTGGAAATACCAGAATAAGATGATACCCGGCTATGTAATAGATAATAATCTGTCCATAGCTTCAATGATGTATAAAGCTGGCTTGCGCGTCATGCTTACCGGACATTCGCATGCACAAGATATTACCCAATATAAGGGCATCTATGATGTTGAAACAGGTTCGTTGGTCAGTTATCCATCTCCTTATAGATTAATCACGTTACAAGGCGATAAAATGAAAATCACGACACATCATATCAATACTATCAAAGGTTATTCAGGCAACATCAGTTTTAAGGATTATTCTAAGAGTTATGAAACAAGAGGTTTCAACACATTCTTGCAGAAAGTTATTCCTACTCAGATGCCCGATAGCGTAAGAACCAAAGCTATCGACTTCCTTTCTGATATGATGATTAAGAATTATGCTGGTGACGAGAAGATAACCGATGCTGAAGAAGCACAGCGAATTCAGATTGCAAATATGATCAGAAAGTCTTACTCGTTTAAATGGAGCATCATCTTTAGACGAGTATCCAAGGCTATTGGCAACGACACTGCGCCAGCTGATAATGATTTCAGTATAGATATAAAATAGAATGAAATGAAAATGTTTAAAAGATTGTTTTTCAGTTTGTCACTTATCGCCTTTTCCACCCTTTCTTTCGGTGCGGTTGATAACGTGAACAAAGGAGTTGTTGTTGATGATAACGGACAGCCTTTGCCTGGTGTTGTGATCTCTCTGATGGGTTCAAATTTCTCTGTTGTTACAAATGCTTCAGGAGTCTTTTCTTTACCCTCATCTATCAATAGGGGAGAACTGCAGTTTTCTTATATCGGCTATAAGCGCCAGCGATTAAATATCGCGGATAATATGAAAGTTGTGATGAGCCAAGACCATAAACTCCTTGACGAAGTTCTGGTTACCACTCAGAAAAGGAATCAGTCAGCAGTTGATGTTCCTGTTGCAGTGAGTGCATTGTCGGGTCAAAGTTTGCAGATGTTGAACGTGAAGCAGATGGACGAAATGGCTCAGTATATTCCAGGATTGCAAGTACAGCTTCAAAGTCCTAATAATCCAGGCTATGTTATCCGTGGTGTAACCTCAGATGATGGTGCATCTTATTCACAGCCACGAATCTCTGTCTTTCAGGATGGTGTGCCAATGTCACGTTCAAGAGCCTCTGTCGTAGAACTTTTCGATATGGAACGTGTCGAAGTTGTTAAGGGACCGCAGGGAACTCTCTTTGGTCGTGGAGCAGAAATCGGCGCAATGCATTTCATCACTCATAAACCAGTCAACTATCTCACGGGTGAGTTATCTCTTAATTATGGTACTCATAATCAACGTGGTGCTTCCGGCTTCATCAATACTCCTTTAATTAAAGATAAATTATCTAATCGCTTTTCATTTTCCTACGATGCTCACGATGGTTTTATTAAGAATTTATCAGGAGGTAGCTTGAATGGAAAGAGTGCTTTAGCATTACGAAATTCCACACGCCTGTTTACGGATGATAACACCTATTTCGATTTGATATTGAATTATCAATATGATGATTATCCTGGCACATCATTTAAAAGTAACAGTCTTGCTCCAGTCGGCGGTGATGTAAGTCCGTTTACTGCTGCAAGTCTCGAAGAAGGTAAACGTCTGGGTATTAAACGACATGTTGGTGGAGCCACACTTCTGTCTAATCATGACTACAATAGCAATCTGCATCTTTCCACTACAACAGGCTTCAGAGCCTTTAAGTCAAACGAAAACTTTGATGCTGACGGAACATATCTTCCGCTTCTTGATTGCGAAGAGAATGAAAAAGGCATTCAGTTCAGTCATGAAATGCGACTGAATTATAACAAGGGTAACTTCAATGGCTTTGTTGGAGCCAGTTACTTTTATGAGAATTCCAATCAACAGGCTGTTGTGCGCAGTAATCTTCAGTCATTATATCCTGCTTACGCTTATAAGGCTTTTGCTGCTAAGGTGCAGCCGCAGATTACCAAACTTGCTGACATGCTGCCAACCATGCTACCTGCTGCCTATCAGCCTGCTGTCTCTCAAATGATGTCTGCCTTACTAAAGAAATGGTTTCCTTCGTCTTATGATCTCACAACAACCAGTAAGTTAACTTCAACTCCAGACTTTTATGGTGATGTCAAAACAGCTTTAGCAGCTTATAATATATCTCTTGATGATATGTTAGCTTCACTCGGTACACAGGGACAAACAATCTTGGCTACCATTAAATCATCGTCTGCCCTGCCTTTAAATACCTCTCATTATGAGGAAGGTACAAACTATGGTATCAATCAGGCTGCCGAAGTGTTTGCAGACGGAACTCTTAATGTTGCTAAAGGATTATCGTTCACAGCCGGACTTAGAGGAACCTATGAACATCAGCGTACTGGTTATGAATCTAAAACGCAACCCGATCCGCTTTTCGGTAGCATCCTATACCAGCCAACAAACAAAACTGTATATGCCAGTGATGATTATTATTCGTGGGTAGGTCGTGTTGTTGCTAACTATTTGTTTTCAGGAAACAATGCCTATGTCAGTGTATCCAGAGGTAGACGACCTGGAGTAATCGCCTTTAATAATTCAGCCGATAATATCAGTCATCTAAAGCCCGAAATAATTATAAGCTATGAAGTAGGATTGAAGGGCGCCTTGCTTCATAAAATGCTAAACTATGATTTTAGTGCATACTATTATGATTGGTCACATTTCCAGACCATGACGTTAACTGATGCAACGGGTTCGATAGCAAAGGTATATACAGCTAATGATGCAGGTAAAGCTCATTGCTTAGGTTTAGAAGTAGGACTGAACTACGCTCTTGACTCTCACATTTCATTGTTTGCTAACTATGCCTATATTGACGGTAAGTTTAATAATAACGATGAAAATGGAAATCCTCAGGAATATGCAGGACATCGTTTCCGACTCACGCCAAAAGTTACTTATTCATTTGGCGTTAATGCTGGGTATGACATTGACAGAAACACGCGCGTCTATTTCCGTCCATCCTACGTGTATAAGTCAAAAGTATATTTTGAAGATGATAATGATCCACAGTTAACTCAGGATGGTTTCGGCATCGTAAACGTGAATTTAGGAATAAGCAGAAAGATAAAGAATATCATGTACGACTTCTCTTTGTACGGCAAGAATGCTTTAAACAAAAAATATCTTATTGATGCCGGCAATAGCGGTAATCAGATTGGCTTCCCAACGTTCATAGCTGGCAGCCCAAGCGTATTTGGTGCGCAATTACGATTATCGTTTTAATAAGCAATCTCCCGCTAATCTCGTAGAGAAACACAGCTATATAAACCGCCTGTTCTCCTGCAGATAGCGCAGATTAAATGCAGTTGCGTGAACTGTACAGTCTCTCGCAGATTTCCCCAACTGTATTTGTCTGTGTAATCTGTGGGAGAACATTGATATATAACGAAATAACGGCAATAGCAAAGATTAGAATGATTGTTATTTCGAAGTTTTTTGTTACCTTTGCATACCGTAAAGGAATATTATAAATGAAGAAAATTTTAGCAAGGTATTTAATATTTACCGTTGGGTTGTATTTGTTAAGTTTAGGTATAGTTTTAATAATTCGTTCAGCACTGGGCACTACTCCGATATCAAGTTTAAACTATGTAGTGAGCATAAACACATCATTGTCACTTGGTACATGCACCTTTATTCAAAACTTATTTCTTATTGTAGCTCAGTTTTGGCTTATACGAGGTAACTCTTCAAGAAAAAAAATATTTGAGATACTGATGCAGTTGCCATTTTCATTTGTTTTCGGTGCGTTCATAGACTTTAATATGTATCTATGCAATAACATTACACCAAATAGCTACATTGCTTCAATCATACTTTTGCTTATAGGTTGTGTTGTTCAGTCAACAGCTGTTGTGCTGGAGGTAAAACCAAATGTAGTGATGATGAGTGCTGAGGGATTTGTGAAGTACTCTGCTGATCGTTATAATAAAGAGTTTGGAAAAATTAAACGAAAGTTTGATATATTCTTAGTTGTTTTGGCTGTATTGGCATCTCTTATGATGTCTAAACATATACAGGGCGTGAGAGAGGGCACCGTAATAGTAGCACTCATCACAGGAACAATCGTTACTTTTATAAGTCAGAAATTGCTGACGCGACGCAATTACGATCGAATACGTAATAGAGCACGGTAGTGATAAAGATATAATGAGATGATAAAGCCCCGAAAGAAATACATAATCTTTCGGGGCTTTTTTTATGATGATAACTAAGACGATAATCAGGATTTTTATAGCTTGTAGTATGTTTGTATATTTTGGATGATGTTCTTTTCGTTTTATCCGATGTTCTTTACGTAGTATCATGCGTAAATTATGTTAAGGAAAAATGCAAATGTGGAATTTATGTACTTAATTTGCAATCACAGATTGTGTAAAACAGATTCAGATAACATCAAAAATTATTATAAAAATTTGAAACGCTATGAAACTATATTTTAATGATCAGGCTTTCTCTTTTGAATTATTGAGAGCCGTAAGCTATTCTCGCTATCATGGTGCAAGTATTGGTGAAGCTCTGGCTACCGCAGCACGCATAAAGGAAGGTGACTTCAATAGTTGGTATGAGGAGTTCTCTAAAACCGCAGAGAAGACTGCTGCAAGAGCAGAGAAATGTTTGGAGGGAAAGCATAAAACTAGTGCTAAAGAAGCTTTTCTGAGAGCGCATAATTACTATCGTACAGCAGAATTCTTTCTTGACGGAACAGATCCTCGAAGAATGCAGAACTTTACAAAGAGCGTAGATACATTTGAGAAGGCAATGAAGCTATTTAAAACACATTATGAAATAGTGGAAATACCTTATCAGGATACTTATCTTAAAGGATATTTCTTTGGTTCGCATGACTATGATCCGAAGAAACCAAAACCTACATTGATGGCGATAGGTGGATATGACTCTACATTACAGGAACTTTACTTCTGCGCTGCTGCTCCTGCAATAGACAGAGGTTATAATTGCCTTATATTTGAACTTCCTGGTCAAGGACAGGCTTTACGCACTCAAAATCTGATTATGCGACATGACACAGAAGTCCCTGTAGGAGCAGCAGTAGACTTTATTTCAAAGCGAATAGATGTAGATATGAATGCCGTGGCTCTATTTGGTATGAGCCTTGGGGGGTATTTTGCTCCAAGAGCTGCTGCTTTTGACGATAGAATAAAAGCTGTTGTTACGTTCAACGTATTCTATGACACTTACGAGTCTACACTAAATCAGAACCCACAGCTGAAGATGCTTGAAACTATGCCTAACGAGAAGAAAGAAGCATTGTTGGCTATGGCTGAGGAGAAGAATCCTAGCTTGAGGTGGATGATAAACAATGGAATATGGGTGATGGGATTAAAACATCGCTATGAGGTGTTTGAGGAAATGAAAAACTACACGCTACGTGGCATCGCAGATAAAATTAAATGTCCTGTTTTGCTGACAATAGGCGAGGCTGATCACTTTGTGTCTGAAGACCAATTACAACAGTTGACAGACTCAATTAAATCGCCAAAGACAGTGTATAGATTCACAAGAGAGGATGGAGCAGAAGAGCATTGCCAGGAGGGTAATCACGAATTATTCCATCAAGTGATGTTTGACTGGATGGATGATGTCTTTAAGTATTATCCAGAATAATAATCCAATAAATGATATAGCTGCAATCCCTTTCTATGTAGGGATATAATGAAAAAAGAGGATATGTAAATGCATATCCTCTTTTCTTTTAGTATCTGTTTTTATTTTGTATATCAGATTACATTTATTTAATAAACGTATATCTTATAGTCTTTCATTGCTCCAGGAGCATCTTTCTCAGCTCGTGGAAGTTGTTGGATACCAGAGATAGTCTGGCTGCTTCCCAAGTCAATCACCAATAGGTGGGGGAGAGCAGTACCCTTTACTGTCTGCCAATATGTAGACTCCTGTAAGTCGAATACCTTATCACCAAGATGATTACCGGTTTCATTCTCACTATCAGCATATTTTGTTGTCCATGATTCACGTGATATGCGGTTGCCGTCAGCATCAAGAGCGTAGAGTTCGGCTATAGCTAACACATCATCACCTGTTTGTGTTGAATTGCACTGTATGGCAATATATCTTCCCTTTGCTGGAGCATCAAACTTAACAGTCTGCCAACCATTACCTGCGTTCATGCTGCCTTTGGCAACAGGAGTAGCAGAATTAAGGTCTGGACGATCGCCCGGAGCATTATGCTTGTTGGTTTTCTCCATTTGGAGCTTGTTAAGTTCTGGTGTTTCCTGTCCCCAAACAACAGGTTGCTTAGGTCCGACTACATCAAGAACGATGATTTCGTTTTTACCCTTCTTCAACCAGCATCCTGGCATGTATAATGTCTGCTGAGGACCGATACTCCAGAATCTTCCCAAGGCATGTCCGTTTACATATACCTGACCTTTACCCCATGTCTCCATGTTAATGAAAGTGTCACCAGTCTTGCTAAGATTGAAATAACCACGATAATATCCACGATTACCCATAACTTTGTCTGTAGCGTGCTGACTAATCTTATTCAGTGCTTTTTCTGCTGTGTTGCAGTCGTCAGGTATCTTAGCAGTCTGCCAACCCTTCAAAGTATATGTTAGAAGATGATTACCTTCATTTGTGTCGATCGTTACATCCTTAGTGATACCCTTATAGTCCTTTATGGCGCGTCCAAAGTTGATACGTCCCATAGCCTCAATAACGATAGTCAGTTTGTCGCCTTCGTTTACAGCAGGTAAAGAGATGCTCTTTTCATTCTTCACGCGGTCAATGCTACCAATATATTTATTGTTAATAAATACTTGTGCAAAGTCGTGACAATCATTAATATAAAGTGTACTTGGATTTGCAATAGCAGGCAATGTATTGGTATATACCATAGAGCCCCATCCCATATCAGCAGCCTCCATCGTGAGGTCGTCGCCAGTGTTAACAAAAGAATCGCAGCCGTTTATAAGCGGTGAAAATTCGTTCAGTCTTATCTTTGGAATAGAGAAAACATGTGCGATAGGTTTAGGAACAGCAGGAAGCTTCTTTCCATTGTTGTATTTCTGCATCATGTTACGCAGTTCCCAGAACTTAGGTGTAGTCAATCCTGATTCGCTTATCGGTGCATCGTAATCATAAGATGTTACGTCTGGTGCAAATCCAGGACTATTGGCACCAGCCCAGTGTCCGAAACTTGTTCCTCCGTGAGTCATATAGAGTGAGAATGATATACCTTTAGACAACATTTCGTCAATACCATCAACCATATCCTTTGCAGGACGTGTCTCATGGCGTGCACCCCATTTGTCAAACCATCCACTCCAGAATTCTGAACACATCTTTGGTGCATCAGGACGTAGTTCGCCAAGACGTTTAAACTGTTGGACAATATTTGCACCAGAACCGAAATTCATTGTCCATACAAGGTCATCAAGTCCGTTTTTCTCAAAGTTACTAGACCAGTCACACTGGAACAAAGTCACCTTGTCAAATCCTGAACTTTTAACGATGTCGCGTATCTTAGAAACGTAAGGCTTGTTTTCACCATAAGAACCATATTCATTTTCAACCTGAACCATAATAATAGGTCCGCCGTTCTGAATAGTTAATGGAGCAAGCTGTTCGCCAACTTTCTTCTCAAACAATTTAACTCGTTCGATGAAATAAGGATCATCCTCACGAAGTCTTATATCTTTTTTCTTCAGCAGCCACCAAGGTAGTCCTCCCATTTCCCATTCTGCGCATACGTAAGGTCCGGGACGTACGATGACATACATACCGTTTTTCTTAGCCAACTTACAGAAGGCAGCTATATCATTGTTGCCAGTGAAGTCGAATTGACCCTCACGCTGTTCGTGAATGTTCCAGAATACGTATATGCATACAGTGTTCATGCCAAGAGACTTGCACATTTTTATTCTGTTATCCCAATATGCACGTGGTATTCTTGGATAGTGAATTTCGGCTGCCTTCACAACAAAAGGTTTTCCGTTTAGCAGAAATGTGTTTTTCCCTACAGTGAAGTCACCACCCTTTGCACTAATCGTAGTTGCAGAGAGAGATAACAGTAGGGAGGCAGTAATAAGTTTGATGCTGCGTGATAGTTTCATTATAATATCTTTTTATTTAGTTATAAACGTTGTTATTGAACATGGCTCTAACACAGACTCGCCTGTAGATGAACCTACAGGTTTGAGGTTTTCGCCAGTAACATCTGATGTGCGGTATAACAGCCATGATGCTTTATGATCAGGCAATGGGAGAGTGATGCTTCTTGATTTCTCAGAATAGTTGATGAACACAACTACCCAGCTTCCGTCTGCATTTCTATAGGCAGAAGTCATAACCCCATAAGGTTCTGTTTCTCCATCTTTTACCTTTACATTTTCTTCATTTGTTACATCAATGTCATAGCGTTGTGCTTCTGGGCGTATGAAGCGGCTATAGTTGCCTATAGACCACATCAGCTTTGAATCAATGGCTTTTCCTGTTTTCCAGTTGTCAGCGCTTAGCACTCTGATAAGTCCGTCTTTATAGTCGCCTCCCATAGAACGCCACCATGACCAGCTTTCAGCATTGCCATATACTAGGTCGTGATGAATTACGCGAGCAACATATAATCCTGTGCGCATAGAGTAGTCGAAATAGCCTCCTCCTCCAATCTCTTCATCATTGCTCATGATGCATAACTCTGTTTGCCAATAACGTAAATTATACTTTTTTAGTGTATCGCGAAGGTTCTCGCGTATCTCTCGCATATACTTTACTGGAGTATTTGTCCAATAGCTGTGTGCCATCATCACATTAGGTACTCCATACGTATTACCTAAATATGTCGCAGTGCTGTCCTTAGAGAAGAAAGTACGTATTTGATTGGCTCTTTGCCAACTAGTCATGTGAGTGCCAAGCAGACATCTTATATCGCTACTCTCATCAATCATGATATTGGTAGAGATATGGTCTTTGTGAAACTCTTTGCTAATAGCTCTTGTCAATTTGGCAATATCTCTGTTAGTGGCAGGAGATCCCTCTTGTTTTGGACCTAGCCAGTTCCAATGACCATCAGGTTCATTTACAGGGGACAGGTAATCAAAGTGTATGCTATCGTGCTTTTCAATGCCTTTTATGACATTTGCCGCAAACTTTGCCACTTTATTGTAGCAGTCTTCACGTAAATTTATATCTCCACCACGACCAGTGTTCGTAGCAAGTCCATTCTTTGTGAAATAGACAGGCGAAGAATTCATGAAAGCAAGGAAATGCTTAACTCCACGTTGTTTTGCCAACTTAAGGAAGTTGCGCTGTCCCAGTTGCTTGTTCCAGTCATATTTGCCATTAGGCTGAAGGAAACACTCTGTGCGTGTGCCTGAGTTGATTTGTGAACTGTCTCCTTGCTCATAACTACCCGCGCCAAGATTAAATCTCCATACAGAAAGACCAATACCTTTAGGTTGTCCATTGGTATCGTTGTCTGTACTGAAAAGCCAATCAGCAATCTGATTCTGCTGTTTTTCGGGCCATAAGCCTGTAAACTGCATGCTCCATGCATCAGATGCACCAAAGTGCATAATCTTTTGCATGGGCTTGTCGGTATTTATTCTATATGTGTTATGTTGTGCGCTAACGCCTAAACTGAATGATATTATAATACCAGTGAGAATAGAAAGTTTCTTCATCAATATTATTTTTTTATAAGTTTCTTACCATTGATAATATATACACCATGCTCTAGAGAGTTATACTTATCTGCAGAGTCTGCGACCTTTTGTCCGTTGAGGTTATATATTCCGTTATCAGCCTTAGCTGAATCAATCTTTACATTATTAATGCCAGCTGTTGTATCCAAATCAAATGTGAAAGTGACAACAGAACCTGGAGGGACCGTAATACGTAATGTAGGATCAGTGATAGTCTCGTCGCATGTAAGGTTGTTTGTCGCATCAGTAGTATACTTCTTTACAGACGAAATAGTCTTAGAAAAGTTATCAGCTGCTAGTTTAACTCCCTTAGCTACAGCGTTCATATTTACGAATACAGCAACAACTTTCTTTCCGTCAGGAGATACGTATGCACTTCCCATGAGAGAGTTGATATCACCGTCACCACTAAGAGCAATGCGCTTGTATCCAGGACGAATGAAACGACTGTAGTTACCAAGAACCCAAAGGTTTGGTGTTGCAGTTACTGTACCACCTGTATTCAAGTTACCATAACTTTCGTAAGTATTGTTGTCATCTGTTGCATTTAATCTTATTAGTTCAAAGCGGTTTTTCTGAGCATACATAGATTGAGCCATTGCTGTCCAGTATGACCATGAGATGAAGTTACCCTGTGTCATGCCGATATGTATCAGTTTGCCCATGAATAGTGCAATGTCCATATCAGTCGCATTCTCATAAGAATCAGGGAAGCCAGTCTCTGCATTTGGAGCAGCATCAAGCATACTCCATTCTGTCTGCATCACGTTTAACCCATATTTAGCAGCAGCTGCTGCAACATTTTCTCTCGTTGTTGTAAGGGCATCGTTTGTTGTGAATGTCCAATAGTCATGTCCAGCAACAGCTTTTGCCACATGACTTAAATCGCCTATATATGTATCAGTGTTTGTTTTATTCCAAAAAGCCTCTATCTGATTAGATGCACGACCGTTGTAATTGCTGCACTGCTGATAAAGTCTGTCAAGTGAACTAGCCTCAGGCATGATAATCTGTGTAGACAAATTACGTGAAGTAAGAGATTTGTCAAGTTCGCGTACGAGCTTTGAAATCTCATTGTTCTGCCAAGGAGAACCTTCCTGACCATCTGTCCAGTTAAATGCTGGTTCGTTTACTGGGTCAATGTATTTGATGTTGTATCCGTTCTCGCTGAAATGTGCAGTCACATTAGCTAGAAATTCAGCAAAGTCATCATAACTGTCTGCCTTCAGGTTAGCACCCGATGCATTGTTTTTGTTATTGGCAAGTCCGTTAGCAGTGAAATATACAGGAGCGGAATTAGAGAACAATAGGAAGTTGTCTACTCCATACTGTTTTGCCTGCTGCATAAAATACTGTTGTCCTGAAGATTTGTCCCAGTTGTATGTTCCGTCTTTTGACAAGAAACAATCAGTGCGTCTTGTTGCATCACTGATATTGCTTTCGCTACCTTGGTCTGCACTACCTGCACCAATGTTAACACGCCAAACAGACAATCCTATACCTTCAGGGGCTCCATTTGAGTCGAAGTTCTGACTGAACAGCCACTTAGCAGCTTGTGATTTCTGTGCGGCGCTGAAGTACTTGCCAACATAGTCGGCAGTCCAGCAGTCAGAAGCACCGAAATCAGAAATAGTCTGATAGGTGGTAGTTGGGTCTAAGGTAATTGTGAATGTAGACTGTGCCTTGACAGTGAATAGAGATGCAGCTAATAGTAAGCTTAGGTAAAATCGCTTCATACAGTTGTGTTTTCGATTTATAAAATATATATAGGGACTTGCGGCGAAACCGCAAGTCCCTAATGATATCATTAATTAATAGCCAGGATTCTGTTTGATAGAACCGTCGCTCATAATAATCTCAGAGTTTGGTATTGGGAATAGTTCATCACGACCATTCACAAAGTTGTAACCCTTGTTAGAGTTCTCGTTTTGATTGGTTGTTTCGTATGGATCGGTGCTCTCAACTAAGTTGTAGTGAACGAATGTACCGTTAGGACCCATAAGATTCTCAATGGCTTTCTTTCCGTTATCGTCATTCCAACGTCTTAAGTCATATAGACGATTGTCTTCCAATGCTAATTCAAGACGACGTTCCTTGCGGATAGCATCTCTTAGAGCAGTTCCACTAGAGGTAACATCGGCTAGATTCACACGTTTGCGCACTGTATTAAGTGCTCCACGAGCTTCTACGTCATGACCTAGAGCATTCTCAACCTCTGCATACATCAACAAAACATCGGCATAACGAAGAAGACGATAGTTCAGGTTGATATGTGGTCCGTCGTAAGGTGAAGGACGCTTAGCTATAGGAATAAACAATTTCATGTTAGCGCGTGCACTTTTGTGCTTGCTAGGAGTAATGATATAAGGATTACCCGCATTCCAAGTGTTGTCATTAGGCACGTATGTCTGGTTGTGGTGCAGGATTGTCCATATCTCGCGGATAGAGTCACCCTCATCCTTGAAAGCCTTGTCAAGGTTGCTTGTAGGAAGTCCCCATGACCAACCTGCGTCGTCACGTGAGCCAACTACTACTGAAAGACGCTCGCCAAGATTGTAAGACATAGTACCATTTGTCTGAATTTCAAACAAAGACTCCTCACTGTTATTGTGGTCCATGCTCCATACATCACCAAAGTTGTCAAGAAGTTTGTACTCTTTGCTGCCGATAACAGCTTGAAGTTGGGCTTCTGCTTCCTTATATTTCTGCTGATACAGATATACCTTTGCTAGAATACCCTGTGCGGCACCCTTTGTAACGCGACCAAGATCAGCAGAGCTGTACTGGCTGCGAAGAGGAAGATCAGGAATAGCCTCTAGCAAATCTTTTTCGATGAAAGCATAAGTATCAGCAGTGCTAGCGCGCTGAATACCCTTAACTTCATCAGGCATCATAAGACCTTCGACCAAAGGCACGCCTCCGAAGTTTTTAACCAAATCAAAGTATTGGAAAGCACGTAGGAACTTAGCCTCTGCAATGTAACGCTTTCCAAGAGCTTCGTCGTTGAATTTTACGTTAGGAATCTTCTGTATTGCGATGTTGCACTGTAGAATTCCCTTATATCTGTACTGCCAGAAGTTCTGGCAAGCATTACCTGCCTGAACCGTGTTGCCTGAATAGTGGGCTAGGTGATAGTAATCACCTGGATCCTGTGTGGTGTTACCCATCCACATGTCATCAGTACACATGTCTGCAGCATCATACATCTTGTAAATCTGCCACCAGTCATCACAGGCGAGACCTTGGTAACAACCAATTACCTGCTTTGCACATTCGTCCTCAGTGGTGAAGTAATTTGCCATATCCTGTTGACCGAGGATAGGTTCATTCAGGAAGTCTGAACAGCTGCTGAAACTCATTGTGAGTGCAGCTGCGGTCATTGAAAGACCTAATATGTAATGTTTCATATTATTTTATATAAAAGATTAGAAGTTTACATTCACGCCGAATAGGATAGTACGTGGATTAGGATAACCAGTCCAGTCGATACCTGTTTCTGTTACGCCTCCTTTACCTCCCAGAGATGCTGTTTCTGGGTCCATGCCAGAATACTTTGTGATAGTGAACAAGTTCTGTGCAGATAGTGAAAGACGTATGCTGCAAAGGCGAAGTACGCTCTCAGGGATAGTATATCCAATCTGAAGCAGCTTGCAACGGAAGTAACTACCATCTTCAACGAAGAAAGATGAAGGACGTGTGTAGTTCAGGTTAGCGTCGTTAACAGACAGACGAGGATACTCGTTTGTTGTGCCTTCTCCGTGCCAAGCCTTGTCAATAGTTCCTGCCATTACGTTTGAGCCATTCTGACCGAAGTAACGCTCACGGTTCAGGTTGTAGATGTCATTACCGAATGTTCCGTAGAACTGTGCCTGAATATCCCAACGATGATATGATGCGTTAAGGTTTACACCTAACATCAAATCTGGGAATGGATTGCCAATATAAGTCTTATCCTTCTCGTCGATAACGCCATCGTGGTTAAGGTCCTTGTAGCGGAAGTCACCAGGTTGAGCGTTTGGCTGCATTGATGTTCCGTGTTCGTTAGTGTAAGAAGTAACTTCTGTCTTATTCTGGAATATACCGTCAACAACATATCCGTAGAACTGGCTGATAGCCTTTCCTTCTTCGTTACGAATGATAAAGTCACCATTGTGGCTACCCATATAGATATAGTTACCGTTTAGGTTTACAGCCTTGTTCTTTACAGAAGAAAGGTTAAGACCTACACCATATTTAACTTCGCCAATCTTATCGTCCCAGTTGAAACCAAGTTCCCAACCAGTAGCCTTCATGCTACCGATGTTTTCCCACATCTGACCGTTCCACATAGGATAGCCAAGAACAAGAAGGTTATCCTTCTTCATAAGCATGTCGTGGCTCTTCTTTGTAAACCAGTCTGCTGTTACGCGAAGACGATTCTGAAGGAATGCCATGTCTACACCAATATTGTAATCCTCTACAGTTTCCCACTTAACATTTGTGTTACCGATAGATGCTACTGAAGAACCAATAGCTATCTGATTTCCGAAAACGTAACGGTTTGTATTGATAGCACTTGTATATGCAGAGTTGTCGATATTCTGGTTACCAACCTTACCCCAGCCAAGACGAAGCTTCAAATCATCAAATATTTTCTGGTTTTTCATGAAGTTCTCTCCACTAACACGCCAAGCTCCACTTAATGATGGGAATGTAGCATATTTGTTTCCTGTAGTGAACTTAGAAGAACCGTCAACACGGATACTTGCTGTAAGATAGTATTTCTCATCATAGTTGTACATTACACGACCAAGATAAGAGATAAGAGAACTATAAGTATTGCTTCCTTTAACCTGCATGTTGTCTGTACCTGCACTTACATAGCGCATTTCTTCAACATTTGAAGGAATCTTATCGCGGCTACCATCAAGATAGTAATTCTGGAAACGCTCCATCGTGTAACCAGCCATAACGTTAAGATTATGCTTCTTGTTGAAAGTGTTCATATAAGTAAGGGTATTAGTCCAGTTCCAGTCTACCCAGTTCTCCATTCTGCGTTTTGCGGTGCTTACTGCTGCTTGCTCAAGATTGTCAATATGGAAATCAGGAGTGTATTCATCAGATAGGCGGAAACGGGCGTTCATGCCAAACTGAGTGCGGAATGTCAGTCCCTTTATAGGATTGATGCTTATCCAAGGAGTTGCAAGAAGTCCGTATTCATCAGAATGCTTGTCAAGACGATTCATTGAAGCAACAGGATTCAATGTTTGGTTGTTGTTAGAGCGTGCATAGTTGCTATATGGGTTTGATGTCCATTGGCTCTGATCACGCATAACTGGTGTTGTAGGGTCCATAGTCATGACTGCTCCAATTAGGTCTGGAGTGTCATGCCAGTTCTCGTATTTAGGAGTGAAATCTACACCTGCCTGTACAATCTTGTTAAAGTTGTACTGCATAGAGAAACGAGCTGTGAGCTTCTGCCAGTCACCAACCTTATACTGTGAGTTCTGACGGAAGTAGCCAATACTTGCTGAATAAAGCAACTTATCTGTACCACCAGAGAAACCGAAGTTGTAGTTCTCTGTAATAGCAACGCTACGCATAGTTTGCTTCCACCAGTCAGTTCCCTGAGCATTAGTGATGTTAGCTATACCATTGTAAGGTGCAGTCTGGTTATCGTTTGTATAGCGAGTCTTGAATACCTGTTCGTATTCAGAAGCGCCTGCTATATCAGGTTTCTGCATAGTCTGAAGACCTACAGTTGCAGACGCTGTAAACTTAGTAGCGCCCTTTGAGCCTTTCTTTGTTGTGATAAGAATAACACCGTTACTACCACGAGTACCATAGATAGCGGCAGCAGATGCATCTTTCAATACCTGCATGCTCTCAATATCGTTCTGGTTTAGGAAGTTGATGTTTGTACCAACTGGCATACCATCTACAACGTAGAGTGGGTCAGAACCGTTGATAGTACTTATACCACGTATGATTACGCGTGGAGTGCTACCAGGACCTCCTGAATTTGTAATCTGCACACCGTTTACCTGACCTTGAAGTGCATTCATCACGTTACCAGTAGTTAGCTTCTCAAGTTTATCTCCTTTGATAGCAGAGATACTACTTGTGAGGTCGCTCTTCTTAACAGCACCGTAACCGATAACGACAACCTCATTAAGGTCTGATACGTCATCTTTCATCACTACGTTGATAGCGCTGCGTCCTGCAACACCAATGCTTGCCTTTTGGAAACCAACCATGCTAACCTCTAGAGTGGCATTTTTGTCAGCATCTATAGTAAAGTTACCGTCGATGTCAGTTATAGCGGCTGTTTTGGTTCCTGCTACCTTTACATAGGCACCCATGATAGGTTCCTTGTCAGCAGCAGCAGTTACCTGTCCTGTTACCTTTACGCTTTGGGCATGAAGTCCAAGAGTAAGGATAGAGACCAATATTATTAAAAAATATCTTTTCATATTTTATATTGTTTATATATAATAATGTGAATTATTTCACTAATACGAAGCGACTGCGTAGTAATGCATAGTCGAATTCGAATAGATATGTTCCGTCTGCAGGTACGGTAACCTCTTTCATGTTGTCACCACCATTCTTCACATTTTTCTCATTCTCATCAGATCCGTTGAAACGCCAGAATGGTTCAGGCCACCATCCCTTTATATGGGTCTGGCTGATCGTAAATGATACCTTTGTACCCTTAGTAAGAGTTACCTGACGATATAGACGATATGGGTTAGCCTTATCCTGAGACAAGATAAATGCTCCAGAGCTAGGGTTTGTTGTCCAGTTTGAAGCACCAGGAAGGCCTTCTCCTGCAAGACAAATTTGTGCAGGCTGAGCATCACCGTCAAGTGTTACACTCTGTGTTCCGTCAAGAACCATGCTAGGTGTTGTAGGAGTCCACGTTGTTACATTGTATTCACCAGTTACAGTGTTGAATGTAATTTCATAGTATCCAACAGTTTTAAGTATGATAGGTGTACCAACAGAAGGATTACTTGTAAGCAAACCTGTGTTTGGGTCTACACCGAAGCAGATAGGCTGGAAGTCAGTCTTCTGTGGGATAAAGCGGATAGGTGTTCCTGCCTTTTTGTTGTAATAATGTGCTGTGTACTGGTATTTGCCAGTGTGATCAATCAGCATAGGTACACCATAAAGGTCAGAGTTTAAATCAGCAGCCTCTGTAACATCAGCAAGATACATATTATCAAAGTCAGGAAGATCACTCACCTTGATAGTGCTTGTTGTTGTAGTACGGTTTCCTACTGCATCGCCAACAGTTATAGTCATCGCATAAGATGCTTCTTTTGTTGGCATGTCATAAGATTTACTCAATGTGTATTTAGTTCCGCTGATACTAATACTGTCATGAGTGTTTAGGTCTGGAATTGATACAACAATGTATCCCAAATTTTTGTTATCCGTTACTGTTGTGTTCAGTGTCAGCTTAGGATTTTGAAGCAGCACTGTTAATTGTGAAGATGGAGCAGTTGTAAATACAGGGCTTGTAAAATCGCCGTCTGTAGATACCGTCAATGTTTGTGTGGTGGTTCTTCCACCTACGTCTTCCACTGTAATCGCTACAGGGAATGATTCTGTACCTTTCCAATCCTTGTTACCTTTGTAAGCATAACTCAGGTTGTAAGTGTGAAGTAATGAGTCTGGATGATATTCCAGCAAATCAATAGTCTTGTCGAGGTTCAGTCCTTCGTTAACAAGACGGATAGACTTTATTCCGTCTGCATCTTGTGCAACACCCGTAATCGTGAAGTCACGTCCGGGTTCTGTCTTGAGTTGTACGGAACTAAGTGTAAGAGTTGGGGCTTTACCATCAACTGTTGGATAGTCGTCGTCGCTGCTACATGATTGCAGTGACAAACCCGCTATTACGGCGAAGGCACAAATAAGTAACCTTCTTAAGTAATTAGGTTTAGTTGCCATAAATAAATTAGGTTATAGTTATATAAAAATAATGTTTACGCAGCAAATTTAACATGCTGTAACGATAAGCATACTCATAAATCGTTCAATAAGGTTCTCAAATCGTTCATTGAACGATTTGAATGTGATTTTTGCTTTATATAAGATAAAATTGCTAACTTTGCAACCGTTTATTATCACATATTTCATCAAGGTAATCATGAAGAAGTATTTCTTTTTACTATCATTCCTGTTTTTCTCTATCTATTCTTTCTCTCAGAAGTATCAAGTTAAGTCTCTTGATATTACTGATGGACTGTCAAGTGACTATGTTCTTAGCATGGCTATGGACAAGTATGGATTTATCTGGGTTGCTACTGAAGAAGGACTGAATAGGTTTGACGGTTCCCGATTCTATACCTATTATAAGCATAATGGAGATAACAGTATCACTGGCAACGAACTAAACTGCGTTCTTGATGATCCTAAGGATAACAAAATGTGGATTGGCACTCAACGAGAGGGATTGAACGTCTTTGATTATGATACAGATAAGTTCAGCAGTTTTCGACATGACAAGAAAGATCGCAATAGTATTGTTACTAACGATATCACTTCTATCTCAGCTTCTGCAGATAGCAGTATATGGGTAACAACATATTGGGGTGGTATTGATTATTTCGACAAGAGCAATCAGCACTTTATACATTATAATAAAAAGAATGTGCGCGGACTTCCTTCCGATCAGGCTTGGTCTGTGTGTGATGCCGGTAACGGTCTCATATATGTAGGACATGTTTATGATGGATTATCTGTAATTGATACCCACAACAGGGTGGCTCATAACTATAAACATAACAATGCTGATCCGAATTCTATTTCAGGTAATGAGATTCATTGCATATTCAGAGATAAAAACGGAAATATATGGATTGGAACAAATAATGGACTTGACTTATTTGATGCCCTAAATGGAAAATTCATTCATTATAATGATGGAGGAAGAGTGCATCATCCTATCTTCTCTATCAAACAGATGGCTGACGGAAAATTATGGTTGGCTACAGAACAAGGGGGAGTAGCCATTCTGGATATCAATGCAGGTATGTATATGGGTACAGCCAACTGCAAATATGATTTCATTCAGGAGGGAAACGGAGAACTTGACCTTTCTGGTAACAGTGTGCGTTGTGTTCTTGAGGATGGATATCATAATGTATGGTTGGGACTATATGGTGCAGGCATTAACTTCATTACTCGCAACACACCGTTGTTTTCTCTGTTGAGTTATTCGCCAGTAAATCCCGAAAAGCATATTTCAACGAAATCAGTTCTCGGACTAGGATTCGATACAAAGGGAAATCTATTTGTTGGAACAGATGGTGACGGAATAAATGTATTTGATTCAGAAAAAAACAGGATACATTCTGATGTTTCGTTGCCAGGACGTTCAGTTCAGGTGGTGCATCGTGATAAGAATGGTAATATCTGGATTGGATGTTTTTCTGATAATGCTTACGTCAGGCGTGCTTCTGGAGGTCTCAGTAAGATATTTAAAGAAACAGTCGATGTGAGATGCTTCTGTGAGGACGGCAACGTGATGTGGGTAGGAACAAGTAGTGGAATATATACTGTCGACATAAATACGCTGAAGGTGATAAAGGCATATAAGATAAAGGAAAGCCTTGTTAGAACAATATGTCTTGATAGCAATCACAATTTATGGATAGGTACATTCGGTGACGGACTAGTAAAGTATGATCATTCAATGCGTCATAAGCATGCTTACAGCACAGATCATGGATTCCCTTCAAATACAGTAAATGGAATTATTCGTGGCAATGACAGGTCTTTCTGGCTTGCTACAGGTGAAGGTGTGGTTTGTTTCCCTGATGAGCATAAGAATCTGTATAAAGTGTATGGTCAGGACAACAACCTGAACAATACAAACATTCGTGCAATAGCACAGGATCGCAAGGGAAATGTATGGGTTAGCACAAATAAGGGCATCAGTTGTCTGAAGAAGGGCGAAACATCGTTTCTTAACTATGGCTATAAGGATAATGTTGCGCTGGGTAACTATAATCCGTCAAGTGTAACAACATCCCCAACCGGAACGATCTATTTTGGAAGTACTAGAGGATTAACATATTTCAATCCGTCAGAAGTATTGTCTAATCATGCAGCTCCTCAAGTCTTTATCACAGCTGTTGACATTCCTCTTGGCGAAAAGGCTTTGAGCGATAGCACGATAAACCTTATCGGAAAGAAGCAGATAGAACTTGGATATAAGGACAATACGTTTACGCTGCATTTCAATGTCAGAGATTATTCTTTGCTTGGCAGGGTAGAGTATTCTTATAGACTCAATGGATTGCAAGGAAACTGGCAGACAACAGAAGATAATGTAATCACGTTTCGTGATATTCCGTATGGCAGTTATACGCTTGAAGTACGTTGTCGCAGACATAATCAGGAATGGACTACCGATGTAGCTACATTAGATTTAACCGTTAATCCTCCATTCTGGCTCTCTTGGTGGGCAAAACTCATCTATACAATATCTATCATAAGTTTGACGGTCTACATATTCCGTAGTTACTCTCGCAAGATGAGATTGGAATATCTTTTGTCTTCTGAAAAGAGAAAACATGAACAGCAGCAAGAACTTAATGATGAGAGATTGCGATTCTTCACCAATATCACTCACGAACTGCGTACTCCGCTCACGCTCATACTCGGACCGCTTGATGACTTTTCTCATAGCAATGAACTGTCTGATAAGGTTAAGCATAAGTTGGCTGTGATAAACAGAAGTGCTAAAAGGTTACAGGAATTGATAAACCGAATACTTGAGTTCAGAAAGACAGAGACTGATAATAGAAGATTGTGTGTCGTTCGTGGAAATATCGTCAGCGCTGTTCATGAGGTGATGTTAAAATACGAGGAACTCAACAGAAAGGACAGTGTTAGAATACGTTTCGTCTCAACCGAAAACGATATTAAGATGTATTTTGATAATGAGGTGATAAACATGGTTTTAGATAACCTCATATCAAACGCTATTAAATATACTGACAGAGGTGAGATTATAGTTTGTGTAGAAAGAGTCATTAATGATGGTCGCAGAATGGTTCAGATAGCCGTTCATGATACTGGTCATGGTATATCTGCTGCTGCGCTGCCACATATCTTTGAACGCTACTATCAGGAGAATAGTCCTCATCAGGCTTCCGGTACAGGTATCGGATTGGCTTTGGTAAAGAGTCTTGTTGCGTTGCATCAGGGGCAGATTTCTGTAGACAGCAGTGTTGAGCATGGATCTCATTTCATTATTAGTCTTGCTGAGGATAATATATATCCTGAAGCATTGCATGGTGAACAGACTTCTGATGAATTAGAAGAGACAGAAGATAACACTGTTGTCGTCGAAAAACACGATGACGCAGACGAAAGTTCACGCGAGATATTGCTTGTTGTCGAGGATAATAAGGATATACGTGAATATATAGCTACATCATTTGCCGATAAATACGAAGTGTGTCAGGCAGAAGATGGTAGGGAAGGACTTGCTATTGCGCTTGACGTTATTCCGGATATCATCATCAGTGATGTGATGATGCCTAACATGGATGGAAATGAATTGTGTAAGATATTAAAGAACGACCAGCGTACAAGTCATATACCAGTAATACTTCTCACAGCCAAGGTAAGCAATGATGCCAAAGAAGAGGGCTATGATGCAGGTGCAGACTCGTATATCACGAAACCGTTTAGTGTTTCTCTTGTAGAAAGCAGAATAAACAATCTTCTTGAACAGCGTCGCCGTCTGCTTAATTCGGCAAACGAATCAAGATCAGGTCACGATTTGTCGTTATCAGAAAAGAATGAGATATTAAAGGAATCAATGAACAAGGTGGATCAGGAATTCTTTGATAATCTCAACAAGATACTTGACGACAACATCAGTGGCGTTCTTGACGTAAACTTCCTTACCGAGAAGCTAAACATGAGTACGTCTACTCTTTATCGCAAGATGAAAGCTCTCACAGGCATAAGCACCAACGAGTATGTAAGGCATTACAAGATGCAGCATGCCGAGAAGTTACTCTTAAAGAATACGTACACAATAAATGAGATTACCTATATGGTAGGATTAAGCAGCGTAACTTATTTCCGCAAGTGCTTCAAAGAGGATTTCGGTTATTACCCTACGGAGTATCTTAAGAAAATAAAGGCTGCTGGAAAGTCTTAATCATTACAAGTATTGTCTCCCGCAGATTACCCTCAATAGCATTCATTATGCATCTGGGTAATCTGTGGGAGAATTAATCAGGTTGAGTCTCTTTTACTATTTCTGGTATTTATGGAGAAGATGTCGATAGATCTACTATTAAAAGTATAATATTAGTAAATGAGATACCAGACATCGACTATAGAGTAAACGGTTATTCATTTAGCGATGATAATTTGGGTAAATTTAAAGCGGATGATGGCAAAATAGTTATGTTATATGTTCATTCCCTGGATGCTCCATTTATTAAAATTACTAGATTCCATGCGCCTGATATTTATATAAATACAAGTGTTCCTGATCAAACCTTTCATTATTCCATCAAATAGTGAATAGGCATAAGTAGGTTTATCCTTATATTTTCTTATTCTAGTGCTTGATAAAAATCTTTGATATAATCAATTATATAATGAATTTTCTCATCTGATTCATTTTCAACTAATTCCTTAATTCTGTTTTTAAAATCTAAAGCTCTATTTTTAGAAATAGAAAATATAATATAATGAATGAACAAAAGACATCCTACAAGATCATTATTATGCCCATTCATATTATTAATAGGTCCTTTACGCAAGGATAGTTTTAAGTGCAAATCAAATATATTATGAGAGTGAGCACACAGATTTCTTAAAACTCGGATGTTTGTCATTAAACTACTCATAGTCTTAAGATTTTTTATATTGTATTTCGCAGCAATCTTGAGTCTCAGGTCGTCATCTCTTAAACTATTATATAAAGTAATGATTTCTCCAAAAGTCATGTATTCTAATGTTTTCCAGGCTGGAGCATATTTATCTTTTTTATGATGCTTATGATGAATTTTAATAGCATCATTTTTCATAATATTACTATAATTTCTATCTAAGGAGTCTAAAAATTTGTCCTTTACTATTGATAAATTTGAAAACCAATACGGATCAGCATTGTAATGGTTTGAAACGTTATATATTAAATTTGTGCGAAAGTTAATTTCTATTCGATATAAATATTCTGCCAATATTGTACGTAAATTACTGTCAAAATAATATAAAGCCACAGCATCTCTAAATTCTGTACCTTCTTTGAATTTATGGCTACGTTTTGTCGTATCTGGATATGTAGTCTCAAATGGGAACCAATAAAATCCCAAACGGTAATACCCCTTATCCATTAATATGCTTTTTGCTTTGTCTTCATTAGATATAGTCATCCCCCTATCCTTAAGAAGTTGTATTTGTTGTTCAATGGTTGTAGCTAGTTTCTTTGTCATAGTTATAGTATAAAAAATGGGAACATTCGCTTGGAATGTCCCCTATATCCTTATTATAGTGCACCTACACCGCCTGGATGTACAGGCACTTTTTTATATGTGCAAAGGTATCTATTAATCATGTTACTTACAAATAATCTGAGCATTTTCTTTCAAGTTATCCTGATTTTTAACAATTAACAAACTATATAAGGCTTAATTCTCGCTAATTCTAAAGAAATTTGTAGAAAAGGAAACGAAAGATGAATTTATTGACTAATTTTGTGCTGTCCCCGAATGGGAATACTTACATTAATAATTTTGCAAATGAATAATACAACTTCAGATAATACTCAAGAGCAGCCATCAATGATTGCCGATATAAAAAAGAAATTGAGTGATGCTAAAACAAAATTATCGAGTATTAAAAAAGCAATAAGTGATGCCAAAATAAAGTCATTAATTGTTACTTCTATAAAAAAGATCCTGAGCGACTTTAATACAAAATTGATATTAATATTTGTATCATTGTTTGTCCTTTGTAATGCCTTTATAATGGGGGTAATCGATGACTATATTGCTAATGGAATATTATCAGGGTTTGATGATAATATAGCAGAACGAATATTATTTATATTTGTTGTTATAGTACTAATCTACTACACTGTAATCGATATACGCAATAATAAGAAAGTATCCAATTCAAGATTTGGATGGGCTTTTACTTTCTTACTCTTCTGGGCTTATTATAGACTCCTTTCTGACGAATGGACTTATGTGAAATTTTGGAATTTAAAATATTTATCTTATATCGACATAGTTCCTTTATATTCTTTATTGATAATAATCAAAACGGCTTGTTACAAAAGAGTTCCTAGAATAATAGATGAGTCAAAAGGATTTGAAACAGATTTACCAATTAAAGAAGAGGAGAGTGATTCTTTAATCAAAAGAGACAAATTCGCAGAAGAACTTGCAATAAAGATAAAAAATACACCAATTGAAGAGAGGGCATTCTCTGTTGGTGTTGAATCACCTTGGGGAGAAGGGAAAACCTCATTTCTCTATTTATTATGTAACCATTTTGATGAGAAAAATACTATTATTATAAAGTTTAATCCTTGGAAGTATGAAAAAGAACGTAATCTTGTCGATGCTTTCTTTTTAGAGCTTCGTGAAAATCTAAAGAAATATGACTCGTCTTTATCAACAAACTTAACAGAATATGCACGCATCCTCTCTGATAGTAATCATGATATTATAAAGTTCGGCGCAAAATTTATAGAATGCTTTTCCTCTCAAAGTGTTGTTACTAAACGCGAAGTCATTAATTCTGCTATAAAAGGAATTGGCAAATTAATTCTTGTTATTATAGATGATTTAGATCGATTAGATAAGGATGAGATAATGTCAGTATTACAGTTGATAAGAAATAGTGCTGATTTCCCTAATATGGTGTTTGTTTCGGCTTATGATAGAGAGTATTTGATAAAAACTTTAAATGATAAAGTGTATAAAAGTAATAAATATATAGAAAAAATATTTCAATATCAATTTAAACTTCCTGAATATGAAAAATCTAAGTTGAAAGAAATATTATTAAATGAGGGGCTGAAAAACATTAAACTTGAGGATAAAGAAGAATTTAAAAGCACTATAAACGCTCCCTGGTTTGGACTTAAGTTTGATTATATAAAAAGTATAAGAGACGTATATCGTTTCTTAAATGCTTTCAATCTCGTTTATCAAAGATTGCATGGTGAGATTGTTATCAAAGATTTGATGAATGTTGAATTACTTAGGATGAAATATAACTATGTATATGAGTTGTTAGCAAAAGCGCATTTTAAGTATCTAGTTAAGGATGGTAACTATTTAAAATTATGGAAGAAGAGTCAAACAAATTCATCTTCAGATAATGAAGATATACTTGAAATAATAAAAAACAAATATACCGATGACGAAGATATTAAGAATATAGAAAGTATGCTACGAGTGTTGTTTAACCTACAAACTTATCAAACAAAAACAATCAATAATCCTTCATATATAGATCGTTATTTTTATTATTCTTTGTTGGATTCTGATATTTCTGAAGATGAATTTGAAAAAGTGATGAACAAGCCTTACCAAGAGATTAAACAATATATTAATGTTTGGCTTAATGATAAAAAAGGTTATAATTTATCTGATCTCTTAGGCAATGCTAAAATTAGTAATATAGAAATATATAAAAAAGTAATCAGTAGTATTTTTTATGTAGGATATAAAATAGGGGACATTTTTCTAAAAGTTAATTTTGTTTATTCTGTAATTCTTAAGTCACCTTTAACACCAGAAGAGAATAAAGCCTTCATTTATGAAGTCTTCTTTGAAAATGGTGCTTCTGAGTTTGTTGCTAAATTTATAAAAGATTTGTTTATTGAATTACCTGTAACATCCAAGTTAAATTTCACAGCAGAAGAATGTCATAAGATAAGTGAGAAAACGCTTCAATTGGCATGTGACTGTAATATGACATTTGATAAAGTATTGAAATTTCTAGATTACACATCCTATTTAGGAAAGGTTATTAATCATGACGGAACATACCACTATGATGAATTTCGAAATGAAAGAGCAGATGAAATATTTATAAGTTATGTGAAATCAAATTATACTACAGTTTTTCCTTCATTAATAAATAAAAATTCTAATAATTATGCATATCTATCTAGTCCCGTAGTGGATGATATATGGAAAAGTAAAGATGCCTTTAAAAGTTTTATTGATGAGCTAATGGAATCAAATAAAGATGATGAAATGTTGAAAGAATTTAGTGAGTTTATGAATAAGTATTTCGCCCAAGAAAAAATAGGTCCAGTACAATTTGACTTTAAATATATACATTTTGATTCATAAAATACGTTTTAGGCGTATAACCGCTCGTATTTAATTTGTCCTTATCACTTTAATTGGTATTTTATTAGGGAATAAGGACTTCTCTTTCAATGTCCTTATGATAACTATAAATAAACATATAACGACATATAAGAAAGTAAATGAGGTACAGGGACGCTATTTTTTACTCTGCCTTCATTCCTTCAGGTGCATTTTGAGCAGAATTGGGATTAAACTTGATGATTAAGGTGTCACGCTTTACACCTGAAGTTTTCTTCTGATGCGTTGTAACAGTCTTTTTTGCTGTTTTCTTAACTTGTGGCTTACTTGCTAAAGCAACAAGGGTTCATGCTGCTAGTATTGTGATGGGAGTAATCTTTTCATGATGTACAGACGTGAATTGATAATTTAAAGTGTTGTTTTATTTGATATGTAGCCTGATTAATTAATAGCTTGTTACTAGGAACTCTTCAAGCCATTCATTTATGAATTTAATCATAATAGGACTCTCAGCATACTTTGGTGTTATAGTCTGCTAAGAGTCCATATATTGATGTCATATTAAGACTTCTCATGCAAGAAGTCTCAATATTATCTTACTGTATAATTAAGCTTTACAGCTTCATAACATCCATTATTTTCAATAATCTCACACAATTTTGTCCAGATTTTAAAATTATCTTGGATTTTATCAGTCTTTGTATAATTTACTCCTTGAGCGTTATTATTACTAATAATTGCTTCCTTATAAATCTGATTAAAAGAATCCTTTGTCAGTTTCACCCTCTCGAATCCTTTTTCTCCTTCCGATCCAACCTTACATGGTGCAAAACTATACATTCCATTTATAGGATTCTTATAACTAGCACCACGATAGCAAGTAAAATCTTCTTCTTTTTCACAACCTTCAGATTTACTTTTATTGCAAGAACAATTTGGATTGTTTTCCGATGATTTATAATTCATAATATCCAAGTAATACTTTGGTGCAAATTCTTCCAATTCACTTAGATCATTATTTATATTATACTTTAGCTTATTCTCTTTTGGTCCCACAACAAAAACAGTATCCAAAGCAAAGTAAGCATCAGGTGTGTCTCGCTTGATTGTTGAACCAAATAAAATAATACTTCCTGGGTCCAATTCCTGCAATGTTTTTATGCTTTGCATGCAATAGCTATAATAAAATCCATCTTCACCGAACACAAATGGATCCGTATTGGTAGGTGTTGAATTTTTGTCTCCTTTGATAAGCTGTCCTGATTCATTAAGCCTTAGAAATGGTTCATGAATAAAATGTGGCAAAGCGCCATCATCATTACAAGTATCTTGATTGACAATACGAGTGACTTCTGATTGCGGTTCCCACTCTCCCCAAAAATAAATCTTATTCGTAGTATCATTTTCTTTCACTTCTATTTTTTTTCCATTCTTAATATAAGCACCTGTAGTACAAAGATATTTTCTTTGATGCTTTATATCACAATTCCAATCCTTAAACAGTTTTTCTCCTTCGTTTTTGGATTTTGTAAACGAATGTTCTCCACTTGTATGCAGAAACTGCACAATCATAATACTCATAATTAATGTTTTTTTAGTTTGACAAAATATATAGAATTGCAAAAGTAATGATTAAAGTATTATTAATAGTATCTGTTTAGATTAAATGTTATATTTTGAATTATTTTTAACTTGTTGCAAAACTGAAAATATTCTTTTCCATAGATGATATGAATAAAATTATTGATGTTCCACCATGAAAAAATGCTATTATATTTCTTTGCAGATGCCCATAGACTAAACGTAACAACATGAACTACATAGTCTCTCGCAGATGGCGGAGATTCACGCAGATAAACTGCAAACAGCATGAACAGCATTGTCTCTTTTAAACAATAGTATTGCAAATGTATATGTAAAGTAAACAATACATAATCATACTATAATCGCTGGCATTTTCTCATTGTTTGTTCTTTTGTTTTTGATTGCTCCAATAAAGGTTTTCTTTAAGTGTTTTTGATGTTCCTTCAAATCCTGGAAATATTAATGATGCATCGTAACCTTCATTACATAAGTAATTATATAATTCATAATTTTGTGGAGTAGGAATCAATATTTTATATAATATAGGTTCTTCATTACCGCTATTTATTTCTTCCTTTATAATTTCATCTAAAGGTTTTACTATTTTATCATTATTATCAAAAAATTCTGCATGATCAGTTTTATAGTAACTCTTAATAGAATATAGTGAGAATACACCTTTTTGGGCACAAAGGTTTGGATTGCCAGCATATTCTGGGATGGATAAGATAATTCCATCGTGATCTTTTTCTACAGTATTTAAGACAGTTGTATTCAACACCCAAAGTACTATATTTTCTGGCTTTTCTGATTCATCAAAGTTCATTAACCCTGAAACTGCAAAGTATAAAGCCACATTTATATTTCTAGACCAGTCTAAAAGACGAGTGTAAACTCCATAGTGTTGTGCTAATCCTGCTATCTCTATATATTCAGAAGGGAGCCATGTTGACTTATTGTATAAAATATCATCAATATTTACTTTGCCAATAAGTTTATGCCTAAAGTCATTTGTGTTTGGAATATGCAAGCCCCTGTAATCACAATACATGTAAAAAAGATGTAGACTGATATATTCTGCAACCATTTGAAAAGACTCTGAATTATCATTTTTATACTTAAAAGTAGGAAAATATGTCTTAACTAAGTTAACAAGGTCTTCGTGGTTTTGCTCACGTAAAGCACTAGGAATAAGTTTATATTCATCTGAAGATTCTCCTCGATAAATATACTTATTACTACGAAGTCCATATAGCTCTCCGTTATATGATATCTTGTGGATAAAATCCTCTACACTTGAGCATTTGATTTCTTTTACATTGTTTTCTCCCATGATTTTATTATTATTTATTTTTGAATTAGTTCGTTTGCATGCTTTGCATACATTCATGTAGCTCACTGCAAAGCTTATCCTCTTTATATCTCTTGCTTTTTTGTGGAGTCATTTTGAGGAAGTGGCTCACATAATTCTTTGTTGACAACTCTGTCTCTCATTAGTTTCATATCCGTGAAGTTGCGGCTGATGTTCTGAACGATATCTAAATAATTATCTTCGCCGTCTTTACTCTGGTAGTAAAACGGTTTGATAGAAGCACAGTTTTCATGTTCGAATAGCGTGTTCATTAAAGTCCTGTCTGAGTTACCACACGAATGCCCCATAATGTATATTTGGAATTTGTCGAACTCAATAAAAGAAAGGACGTCATGATAGTTACTTGATTCTAGATATTTTATAGATTTACTATTGCGTAGATATTCATTATCGTTAAGTCTCGATAATTCTTTGTAATCTCTATCCAGTTCATCCCCATAACCAAATATCACATTCTCTGGTTGCTCTAAGTCTCCATGAATATGATTTATTTGAAAATATTTACTATTAGGTAAATATAAATCGGCAGTTTTAGTATAGTTGAAATCAAGAATACATATATAAGTAGGTGCTATTTCTGGTTCGAGGTTAAATTTGGATTTGTTTCTATCTTTATCAAAAGTATAGTGCCCATTTTTATGATTCCTTTTTAAATATTTTATTGTTTCAATTGATAGATCATTTTTATTTATGGGCTCAAATATTATTTTGCTTATATTTTTATTTAATATATTCTCATTTATATATTTATCTTGGACTAGTGTTAGATATTCTGTTAGTTTAGCTCTTATAAAGTCCAGCTCGTCGTTAAGTTCTTTTGGATCTTTATATTCTGGTTTATCTAAAAATGAACGCAAAAAGTTGTAATACTCATTTTCAATATCTACCCATCCTTTAGTTTCAATTGAGTTAATGATATTAGCAAATAGGGGTGTAAATTCCACATCATAGCTATTATTTTTATCTGCGATCATATCAAGAAGCCCACTATATTCACCATAAGTGCTGTTAAAAAAATGATGCCATGAATTATATGTAATCATTTCTTTATTTGTTTGTGGAATATTAGTTTTGTTCAGATTATTAAATTGATGCTTGTTTTTTAGAGATAAAGAACACAACATATCGCTTGATATCTTAGAATCGCTGTATGCAATAGATCTGAATCTTTCCTGAGAATACCAATTTATAAAGTCTTCGTACTTTGTGGGAAGTTTGTGAGCTAAGTCGAAGCCATTACCAACGAGAATAATTCTATTCATATAATAGATAATTTAGGGTTGTTTTTTTTGTGTTAAAATACAAAAGTAGTCTTTTTCTATGTCATAGCAAAATATAAAGGAATAAAAAAAAACTTTTTGTGTAATATGTCTTCTTTGTTATTTTCTTAGCTCTTGGCTTACAAAATGTTGGCATAAAACTGTGTTGTCGGCGATATTTATATGTTGTTTGCAAAGTAATAATGTAGGCTTATGTCTTATTCTGTCGCTGATAGAAATAAATCAGTATAAAGACAGATGACTAATAATATTGTCAGAATCTTTAGAGATTTTTTAAACGATACAGACAACACCCTACGTTTAGAATTATACTAACTATGCTTATTATGACAAAATAATACAAGCTTTCTTGTCAGGTTGTATTTGGTCGATTTTGTTTTGAACCTATCTTTACAATCTTCTTTATCACATCTTGTTTTGTATTTGTAGCAGTAAAATTTGTTAAGATATATTTTAAATTCAGCATTTAGTTTACGGCATAATTTAATTAAATTTCCATAGTCTGGCATTTGATCACTTATTGACATAACAAGGTGTTGAAATTCTGTGTCAGTATAAGTATACTTATTTATTGACATTTCTTTTAACTTCTTTATCAAATGTTTATTAGATTTTCCGTAAACTTGGCATAACTCAATTGTGTCGTCTATCCTTTTTAATATATTCTTAATGAGTTTCTGTGAATATTTTTCTTGATTAGATATTTCATCTCTAGCTTCCTCTATTGAAGAAATTGATTTTTGACATTCCTTGTATATTTCGTTCAATCTTTCAACTTCGCTCTTTAAATAATCAACAGGCAAATACCCTAATCTAATGGTTTGAATATTTCTATAGGCATTGTCACGAGAGTATTTCTTATACACGACCTTGTCTATAAGCTCGTCAATATGGATTTTTTTTCCACCACTAAAATTAACTTTTAGTAAAATATAAAATAATACTAATATCGTTGCAAATACTATACCAAGAACAAATTCTTTTGAGTTGAATGTTGGTATCTCTTTTTTAGAAGAATAATTTGCAAGGAGGGCTATACCAATAATAAACAAGTTGAATGCAAAACTTTTGTTTGTCGAAGGAAATAAATAAATTTTCCCAAGTGCTGGTGCGATTTTATGTTTGTTGATTGCTACGTAAATCAAACTAATTGAAAATGCGCAAGTAAGAGACATCCACGCCCAGTAATTAACTGCATCTATGACAATTGGTTCCTTAAATTTTATAATAGTAGAATATATAATTGATACAAATATTATATAGCATGAATCTAGAATAGGTGCTTCGTCCTTTAATTCTCTTATTCTTTTTAAATCAATTGCACGTTTCACTTTGAATAAATCGAACCAAGGCTTTATGAAAATCAAAATAGTAATGATCCATGAAGAAAAAATAATTGATTTATACACATTAATATGAGGCTTTTTAATTAATAAAATAGAATACATATAGCATATAACAGAAATTAATGCAGCCACTAAAGCCCAATTATTCCAACCTGGGTTGTTACGAATAGACTCTTCTCTGTCTCGTTCAAGATAGAGCCATGATATGAATTCTGAGTCTGTCATTTTTTCTATGTTTACATATTGTTTTCCCATTGTCACACTGTTGGGCTTTTTGTTTTCCTTTTCTTTCATTTCTATGTTTTTAAGATTAAACGATTTTGCTATTTAAAGGATAATATAAAGCTATAAAGCTGTATCATTACTAGTTATAATATAGCTGCCTAAATCAATTAAAATTAATCAATAAATCTATTATTTCGGTTAATTTGTCAAATGTGAAGTTACCATGAAATGAATAATAAAAAAAATCAATTTCTACGCTTATTGTATGAGCTGTATTTTTATGAATAGAAAGTGATTCAGCTTTTTCCTTAAGATTTTCCACCGAAAATGGTTTAGTGTGAGAAAAAAATATGCATATAGTTTTTCCTAAAACCTTTGATAATATTTCTGATTCCTCAGAATCTTCAGGCAGAAATGGTTCTAATACATCTACAATATCTTGGGGCTCTTTGTATATTTTCTCCTCAAAAGAGGTGTAGATTTCATTATGGCAGACTTTTAAAAATACAAAAAAGAGGAAAAGCATAGGATCACATTTTTGCTTTTTATCACAACTCACAGCTAAGTTTGCATGAGAATAAATCTTTTCCATTTGTCTCAAACTCAGTTTGTTATATTGGAATAGAGTTATTGCAAAATCATTAAGACTTTTTCCATATCCGAGATATTTCATGCGTGTTTTAATCTCAAATCTATCATATAAGTAATTACAGAAATCCTCATAACTTGGTTCTGGTAGATTATATTCTATATCTATGAATCGTTTAAGATAATTCTCTGCATCTAATGACTCACTACCATAATATCCTTTTACAGCATTACATAGTTGCTTTTTGTCTATTGATAAAACAAAGACAATATTTGGAATAGAAAAAAGATGTTTTATTCTTTCTAAAACTTTTACTGCATAAGCAGGATTGCATCTGTCCAATTCATCAACAAAAAATATTAGAGGCTTGTCAGATTTGCATTGACTAATAAAGTTTTGAAGAGCTTCACGAAATTCTTTGATAGAATTCTTTTGGTTTTCATAATCTTGGAATTCTTTACTTAATACATCTGTAACTCCTTGGGCACATCCTTTAATAATATTGACAGCATTATCACCAATATATTGTTTTGCTATTGCTTCAACTAATGCTGGTAACATTGATAGAACTATTTTACTTGCAGCATTAGTAACTTTGCTTAACTCTGTATCCAAATTGTATTGTTTGCTCAGTTCTTTAAATTCACCAATGAATCCAATTAATGGGTCACTAATAAAGTCATTTTCCCAGACATTAAAATACAGAGCATTAAAACCGTTGTTGATAAGATGTTGCTGCCACATTTTGATAAATGTAGTTTTACCAGTACCCCATTCACTGTTTATAGCTAAAACACAGCTATCATATTGTGATACTATCTGCGTTAATATTTCAGCATACTTTTTCCTATCTAATTTGCATCCATCAAATGGGTGTTCTGGGTCTATAGGTACATCTCCTAATTTACTTATCATAATTTGGTTTGTTTTTTTAAGTTACATTTAGTGTTTACACTCTTTGTTTTTCTTATTTGTGCCCCAAAGTTACAAAAATATTTGCGGAATTAATTAAAAATACAAAAGAAAGTGTAAAGCTGAGAAAACACATCAACATGAACTACATGTACTCCCGCAGTGTGGTAACTGTCTTTCTCTGCGAAATAATGCAGCTTGCTGCGTTCCTCTGCGACCTCGGCGCTATCTGCGAGAGAATATTCACACAAGCTTACTCAATCAATCTGCAAGAACCCAAATAAGTATCTCGCAGATCACGCTGATGATCGCAGACGAAACCCTAATAACTACATTAACTACAAAATCAGAAAAAGCAAACAAATGTTGGCTTTTTCGCAACAAAGTTATGCCAAACAACCATTAGCATAGGGGCAATGTTATGTGTACACGTAAATAATGGTGTTGCTGATAATTGCAAGTATTAACTAAAATTGTGGCCCCTTTTTCAACTGTTATTTACGATCATATTCATCTTTTATTTGTTTTAGTGAATACCGCTAGTTTTTGATTATATACATAGCAATGAATTATGATGTACACCTTACTTAATGTATATAATATTTATTTATATATATATGTCAATATATATAAATTGTCACTTATATATTCACATAGGTCCAATAAATGTTCTTATTTGACACTGTATAAATATTTATGCTTATAAATATTGAAATTTATTGTTTAATATTTTGCCATTTAAATATGTTTTTATACCTTTGTGATACAGATGTAAAAAATCTGAATGGGAACCAGTATGCCCGCCTCATGTCTGAACGACTCTATAAGTTTGATGTGGCGATGTATGCAGTCTCATGCCATGACGAAATGTCGTGTCGGAACACTATGCAATTAGACGGGGTGAGTCCATGATTTACCAATAATCTATGTCCTTTTACATGAACACAAGCCTGATACCAGTTTTTGATTTGGTAAACAAATAAAACAAAAACTTCAAACTATAATCACATGAAAGTAGAATTAAAAAATGTATTCGACGCAACCCTTTGCGATGAAGAAATAAGTATTAATAATGAATACGATGAGTATGGATACATTTTCAACTATATATGGAATAAAATGTTACCTCATGGAAGAAACATGGAAGAGGTGAAATCTGAAATTGAAAGCTTTGCGTATCTTGGTAAATTGTCGGTAATCTACGACGGTAAGAAATACAGAATTAATATCCGTGCGAGATTTTTGAGAGACTTTCTGAGATTTTATAAATCAAATCTCACGACAATGCAGATTAAGAGGCTTCAAACTGATGTGAATGAAAGATGCGCTTTAGCTATGATCATCGTGAACAACTTTTTCTATAATGGACATCTACCGATTCAAAAATCATTATTAAAAGCTATAAAAAGAGTGTTCTCATTGTCAGATAGTGACGCATAACACTTGAAAAAGACAGTTTTTACGTCGCCCTACGTCGCCTATGTTCGCCGTAAACGTTAAAACTTCATTAACACTTGATGCGCAATACATTGATATTCAATGTATTGCGCATTTCTATTTTTAGACGATTTTCAAATAATTACGGCGAACATTGTATGAAACTACGCATATAGCTAACTTTGCATGTATAAAAAAATACACAACAAAAAGATAATAAAGTTTTCATTCAATGGATTTAATTAGATTTTTTATTAGCCAGTATAAAACTGATTATTTAGCTGGTTTACTATGTAGGATGTGTTTAGTGTTGCCCCTATCCTTTATGGATAGGGGCACAATTATAACCACTTATATAATGTAAACTTTATTACCCCTATAAATTCATCAAAATGAATCTTAATTTGAAAAAAAGAATTTCGCCACATTTTATTGTTGGCGAAGTAGTGAAAACATGTAGTGAGGGAATTGATACGAACATCATCAATAATGCCCGCAGACTTGCTGAGACGTGTCTGGAACCAGTGAGAAACCGCATTAACCGTCCGCTTATCGTTAACTCGTGGTATCGCAGCCGTAAATATAATGCACAGGTAGGCGGAAAGAGAACCAGTCAGCACATAAGAGGCGAAGCCGTTGACCTACGTCTGGATGCTGATTGCTGGAAAATACAACTGGCTCAACTCGTGCCGTTGTTTAAAACTTACGCCGACTATGACCAGATGATCGTGGAGTCTTCACCCACAGCCCATTGGCTGCACGTGAGCCACACCGACCGACACGCAAACAGACACCAATATCTACAAATAAACACCCATTAAACAAGAATACATCATGCAATTTTATATATTATCATCAAATTTCCTTAATAGCGAGGAAATGCAGAAATTAGACATCAATCACCGTCTTGAAGGACGTGGAGCAATCATGTTTATCTTTGAGTATCTTGTTGACCGCAGGAACGGATTGGGAAGTTATATCAGCATTCCTAGTCTTGCCAGAGCAATGGGAAAGAATAAAAAGTTCTTGCTTGAGATAATCAATAATTACGGATTGTTTTGCAGTCCAAAAGACACCGATATTTTTTATAGTCCTTATCTGCGTACTACTCTCGGCTTGCCAGAACACCCTTCTGATGAAGAGATTAAGGAGTGTGTTGGAGGGTGGAAAAGCACAAAGAAAGTCAAGGAAAGTTGCAAGAAAAATCAAAAAAGTTCCAACAAAGTTGCAACATTTTCAAAAAAAGTTGCAAAAATAACGCCGCAACTCGCTGAAAATCAGCACCCCCACTATATAGAACATAAAGATAGAAATAGAGATAAAGATATAAATACAGAAACTACTGCTATCGCTGTAGTAAAGGCAGAAGCATCATCAGATTTTCTGGCGAAGATGAATTTAATTTTTGATGACGATAACTGGTTGAGAACCTTGGAGGGAGAGACTGGTATCAAACTGTTTTCTGATAACGGCATACGCCAGCAGGTCATTGAATGGTTTGATAAACGTCTGATTATGAGCGGATGCAACGATGAATCGGGCTATAAGCCTCGTGACGCAAAGAAATATCTTCGCAATCTGTTGATAGCTGGGCGCAAGACACGAAATGAATTTAATGAACTGCTGAAGCGCCACCGTGAAAAGGCAAAGCGAAAAGCGTTGCTGTGTCCCCCTGATAATCGCACTTCCGGACCAAGCGAGTATGAGACTGTTGTTAATGGAGTGCGCTATGCCCGACAGAAGGAGTCCGTTCCCATGTCTGCACCGCCTCAGGATCACGTGTATCGTCGTTGGAGCTGCATCCGTAACGAATGGGTTGCTCCTGACCAGTGGAACTTTGAAATGGAAATGATGGCACGTAAACGAATGGGAATGCCTGATAAATTATTGATACTATGAGCGAACAATACGAAAGAATATCAATCTCTGACCTTGAAATCAAGGGAAGCAGAGAAAGCGGACAGGTAAGGTCTACATGTCCGCATTGCAGAGACTATAAGCAGCATGGCAACGCTGCCTGTATGAGTATTAATCTGGATACTGGTTTCGGTCAGTGTTTCAAATGCGGAACGAAGTTTCTGCTGAAGGAACGTGCCCAGAAATGGCAGCAGCACACTCGCAGCTTTGCCAAGAAAAAGACTTATAAGCGACCGTCTTTGCAAGGACTGCAAAGCAATTACAACGCAACAATGATTGACTATGTGCTGCGTCGTGGACTGGACCCACAAGCGTGCCTCTCTCACGGCATCTACATGGCAAAGCGCAAGTTCGGTGGCATAGAGCGAGACTGCTTGGCTTTCGCCTTTTACGAGGGCTCGCAGGTTATAAACATCCAGTATAAGACCACCGACAAGCAGTTCAGCTTTGAGGCAGACTGTGAGCTGATTCCTTACGGCATCGACAACATTCTTGGCTGTGACGAGATGATTATCACTGAAGGACTCTTTGATGCAGAGGCGATGATAGAGGCTGGATATCCCAACACGGTGAGCGTTCCAAACGGTGCAGGCACAGATTTCAAACGCAGCTTTGAGCGGTTTAAATACAGTCATCTTGCCGACATCAAGACGGTGTATATCGCTGGCGACAACGATGAGGAAGGCTTGAAATGCAGGGCAAACATTGCAGCCTATTTTGGCGAAGCTAGATGTAAGCAGGTGGAGTGGCCCGAAGACTGCAAGGATGCTAACGACGTGATGATGAAGCATGGCTAGGCTTGTATCGGCGAGTGCATCAAGGCAGCTACAGACTGCCCGATTGCGGGAGCGGTGACACTGAACGACATCAGTGGGCGACTCGACGTGATTTATCAGGAGGGTTTGAAACCTGGTCTGACAATCGGCGTGAAGGGTTTTGATCATCTTGTGCGTTTTGAACTTGGCAGAATCATGGTGATAAGCGGATATCCAGGAACGGGTAAGAGTTCGTTTGAGGACTTCATCATTCTCAGTCTGGCTCGTCAGTACGGTTGGAAGACGGCGATATTCACGCCTGAGAAGTACCCTACGGAACTGCACTACATGGAGCTTGCCGAGATACTCACGGCAACGAAGTTCCACAAGGACAAGATGCCTAAGCAGATGATGCAGAACGCCATAAACTGGTTGGGTGATAACATCTATCACATCGACGGTGAGGGCGGTGCAGCAATCGACGACATCCTTCATGTGGCGTTGCAACTGAAGCAGCGTTACGGCATCAGTGTGTTTGCGCTGGACCCTTTCAACTATGTTGACTTGCCGATGATAGCGGGTGCAAACGACACGCAGAAAATCAGTGACGTGCTGAAGAAGATAGTGGCGTTCGCTCATCAGCAGAATGTATTCGTGATTGTGGTGGCGCATCCGAAGAAGCCTGATGACTTCGGAAAGACGGAGAGGGCAGCGAGTCTGTACGACATAGCCGGTTCGGCAGACTTCTACAACAAGTGCGATTACGGAATCATTCTGAATCGTGACAAGGAGCGTGATCTCACTTTCGTAAACGTGCTGAAGATAAGGTTTCGGCATTTAGGTCAGACTGGCAAGTGTGCGTTAAAGTTCGACCGCAAGACGGGTAGGTTCATCGGTTGCACGGAGACGTACGATGAAAAGAACGACATCATCTACACGCCATTGCAGTATGATTACGACAACTGGATTAATGCAACGCCGATCGTGCAGGAGCTTCCGTTTGAGGATGATGAGGATGTAGAGCCGTTCTAAATATAAACTTTTAAAACAACGATTATGTCAAATTTATCAATCGGGGAACACTCCCCGAAACAATCAGATGCCAGAAATGCGGGCGTGAACTTCCTAAACAGAAGTTAGAACGCATGAAGTCGGGAACTTATCGACAGGTATGCAACCAGTGTAAATACGAGTACTACATCAAACCCTCTAGGGTAAGGCGCATACTCAGGGAACTGGATTCTGGGGGCATGCCATGAGGTTTGCAAACAAAATAGCTACGAAGCTACGTCATTGACTTATCTGATTATCAGTCAGTGGTTTGCAACGAAAAAAGATTGAATTTAGCTACGATAAGCTACGTTCAAGCTACGTAAATTTCTGCGTTTTACGAAGTAATGCACTGCAATATGATTGAAAACGCAAGGTAAAACATCGACAAACGCAAGGCGAAACATCGTAAAACGCACTGCAATGCTTCGTAAAACGCAAATGATAATTTATAATTTAAATTTCTACAACAATGAATATCAAATATGTGTATAAATCAAGAGGAGAGAAGAAACAAAAGCTTATCAGTCTTGATGAATTCTGCAATCAAGTGAAAAATTGCAAGTTCCAGAAGCTCCGTGACAGCTTGAAATACAAACTTGGCGCTTCTATCAACCTTGAAAACACGAAATTTGAGGAGACAGAACGACTTCCACACGTATATTTCTCTATGGGTAAGGGCTATACCGGACTTGTGATGCTCTCTTTTCGTGCAGAAGGCGGTTGGACAGCCAACTACAAGTTTCTGGCTTCGGCACTTCCGCAGACACTGCTCTGCTTCGTGGGTTCGTCTGCCAAGACATTGAAGATAGTCGTGCCTTTTGCGTTGCCAGATGGTAGTCTGCCGACAGACGACAAGGACATCGCAATGTTTCATCAGACGGCACACATCATGGCGGCTAAGTTTTATGAGGCAGAACTCGGTACGCAGTGCGAAGCAGTATGTCCTGGAGTGGAAAACGGCTGCTGTATGTCGTGCGACGAAAGCATATTCTACAATCCAAATGCGGTGAAAATGGTCGTGAGTAAGCCCTTGAGTGATGTGGCGCAGACAGACAAGCTACAGCGCAGCATCATCAGGTATCCCATTGTGGCACATAACGACATGCTGCCCGATTTTGACAAGCATCAGATGTCGATGATCAAATATCTGATGTGCTATCGCAATGTGGTTGAAAACGGCGGCTATGAGGACACAGACGAGATGTTGACAATACTTGCCAAAGATTGTCAGCGCAACGGACTGGAAGAGGAGTTTGCCGTGAGCAGGACATTGAGGTATGCGTTTGCAAAGAACATTGAGATTATCGTGCGCAACTGCTTCCGCAATGTTTACGACGTGAACATTCCCCCTTCAAGCTGTGTAGTACCGAAACCAACAATTGATCAGGCACGGCTTCGCCAATTTCTCTTTGTACGCTATGCGTTTCGCAGAAACATCATCACCGGCGACTGTGAATACCATACCAAAGATAGTTACATATTCTCGTGGCATCCGCTTACAAAGGAAGTCTACAACACGATGACAATCAACGCAAAAGCTGAAGGCATAGACGCATGGGACAAGGACATCAAGCGGTTTGTTGAATCAACGTTTGTTGAAAGTTTCGACCCGATAACGGAGTATATCTCGGCATTGCCTGAATGGGACGGCGAAGAGCGCATAGAACGCTTTGCGAGCAGGGTGCAGACGGATTTCAGGGACTGGGCGCAGTATTTTCATCTGTGGTTCCGTGGTATGGTGAGCCAGTGGATGGGGCGTAACGTGATGCACGGCAACTCAATGGTGCCCATGCTTGTAGGTGCTCAGGGTGACGGCAAGTCGACATTCTGCAGAATGATTCTGCCAGAGGAACTACTGGTGTATTACACCGACAGAGTGGACTTTGCAAAGCGCAACGACGCAGTGAAGGCTTTGACGAGGTTTCTGCTGGTAAACATCGACGAGTATGACAGTATTTCAAAGCGTCAGACGGCATTTCTGAAATACATGCTCACAACGGCAGACGTGAAATATCGCAATCTGTATGAGAGTATTGTGCAGCAGCATCAGCGTTATGCGGCGTTTGTGGCGACGACGAATAATCCTCAGCCACTAAACGACAGTACGGGTTCACGAAGATATATGTGCGTTCAGGTGAACGATCGCATAGACACGTCGGCAACGGTAGATTATGCGCAGATGTATGCTCAGGCAGTAGCCGAGATAAGGGCTGGGATGAAGACATATTTCGATAACGAGGACGAGCAAGTAATTCAGATCAGCAACGGTGTTTTTCAGCAATACGACTGCATAGACGAGATATTCTCAGACATGTTTCATCGCCCCCTGAAGACTGATGTCGCAATACGCATGACGGTGACGGAGATTGTGGCGCGGATGAAGGAGAAATACAGAAACATAGAACTGAACAAGAGCAACATCATGAGAGTTGGTCACATCTTGCGCAACGGCAAATACAAATTCATCCGCAACAAGCGTCTCGAATATTTCCTTGCTGAGAACGTAGCTAAGCCGTAGCTTGACGTAGCTAAAAAGTGAGGTGGTGAATATGTAACAGGGTGAATATCAGAGGATTGGTATGGTGCCGTAGCTTCGTAGCTAAAATTTATTAGATGGTGGGAGGAGGGGGGAAGTGGAGTTTAGTTTTTATTAATGGAGTCCAAAATAAAACTATTGATTTAGACACTTTTTGCTAGTAAAAAAATGTAAATATGATATGGGTAAAATAACTGAATGTCGATTTTGTAAGTTATATAATATGTGTAAACTAAATATCTGTTTTGATAGTTTTAAACTTGCTTAAGTTAATTTATAAAAAAGTCAATTTGTTTATTCCCTTAATTATGTATTCAATATATACCTTTGCATAGAATTAAAAAAACTATAAATGAAATTTAGATTATTAGTTACATCGAAGAAGTGTTTTTTGACGATTAGTCTTATATTGTTATTGTTGAATACCTTTACGGCATGCAGTAAGGACGATGAGGGCATAGATAAACAATTTGCGAATACTGTATGGATTCATCGTTTTACTCCTGCAGATCATATGGAAAATGGCGTTTGTGCAGAGGTTTATGTATTTTTGAGTGACGGCACGATAAAAGATTGCGCTTTGGATAGCAATGATAAATACTTGATGGATTTGGGAACTTATCATTTTTATCGTATAGATAAAAATCATATTGCGTTTTCTAAAGATGCTACTAATGGTATTCTTATAGATGGCAATCATTTTTTTGCATTTTATGACTTCTACAAGAGTGCTTATCGCCCAGAAAATTTGGCTTAATTGCTAATTTAAGAGCAATAGTAAAACATAGAAATGCAGCAAGCTGTATTATTACGTAGAGAAAGACAATTTGAGTTGTTTTGTGGTTTATCTGCGATTATCTGTGTAATCTGCGAGAGACAATTGGGTTTCTTCATTGTGCAGATAGCTTGAGTACTCTTGCGTGTTATTCTCTCGCAGATAACGCAGATGACGAATATAGCGCAGCCTAATACAGCAAGGCCGCATTAGGCTTATCTTCTAATTTTTTTTCCAATTTTATTCATGCTTTCTCTTCATTCTGGTTAACCATCCATTTACCAGTTTTTCTTGAACCCACACGCATAATGATTTTTCTCTTTTTCAAATCATCTAGCTCTCTTTGAATAGTTCTAATTGATACATTCATTTTTTCTGCAAGTTCCTCTCTTGTGATAATAGGATCCTCTATCAATATATGAATAATTGAACGATCAAATTCTCTTAATTTTAAAGTGCCATTTATAGTGCCATTTAAAGTGCCATTCTTCTTCAATACATAATTATTGTTTCGCAACTCTATAGAAAAAGAATTCTCTTGTGAGCGGAAACGCGGTTCTTTAGTTTCAGTAAATCCAGGTAGCTTTGAAGTTTCTTTAGTATATTATCCATATTTTACAAACTGCTTTCATTTATAAAAAATAAAATCAATGACATTATAGAAAGGCATCTGATATAAAAATAATACCTATTATCATTGCTTTCATTTTATTAGTTTTGTGATTGATTATAGTTAGTATGTTTTGTTATTTCATCATCCATACGTGCATCATAATTTGCACGTTCAGCAGTGCCATGCTCTCCAATTGTCTTGTTGAGCATTTCTTCATGTGTGTAAAGTTTCATCTCTTTTCTATTTTTTTATATGTTATTTTTAGTTTCTAATGAGTTCATTGTGCTAGAATCAAATCAATACTGAGACTTAAGGAATAAATGCTGTTTATAGAAAAATCTCATGGTATAAAAATAAAACGACCCGCCAATTTAAGCATTGTAAAGAGGCTTGGCAGGTTCTAGTGATGCAAAAGTACTTCATATTTTTTATTGTTGCAAGTCTTTTCCTAAATATTTAAGTGCGATTTTATTTGTTTTTGAGCTATTACTAGTTATGAAACGGCCGTTTAAAACACATAAGGGAAGAACGAGGAAAGAGCAAGCGTCCCTCACAGATAGCTTGAGTCCTCTTGCGTGTTATTCTCTTGCAGATAACGCAGAGGTCGCAGACAAATAGCAAACTACATAAATTGCTGTATCTCCACTATGTGGTATCTGTCTTTTGTCTGCGTGAATCTGCTTAATCAGCGAGAGAATTGTCCGTTTACACATATAAGGGAAGGGTAAAGGTATGGCAGTGTTTTTGGGAAATGGCAATTTACTTGTTGATATAATTAATTGGGGTAAATGTGTCTTTTTTTGTCATAATTTTGTTATCTTTGCATAATTGGTCACTAAATTATTGTAAATCACAGATCATCGAAAGGATTTTGTGAATATTCGAATATAAAGATGAAGCACTGTAAGTTGAACTTTCTAATTTACTAAAACAGGAAAAAGAGAGCAAGCAGAATGTACTTAATCTATTTAAAAAGTTAAGCTATGGAATTGAATGATAAAATTATAATCTATACCGCAAGCGATGGGCAGACGGCTATTGATGTTAAGCTTGAAAACGAGACAGTGTGGTTAAATGTTAATCAAATGACTGAACTGTTCCAAAAGGAGGCTTCTAATATTAGACGTCACATTATTAATGTTTTTAAGGAAGGGGAATTAGAGAAAGAAAGCAACGTGCATTTTTTACACGTTCCTTTTTCTGACAAGCCAGTTCCTTACTATTCCCTTGATGTAATCATATCTGTGGGATATCGGGTAAAGAGCAAACGAGGTACTCAATTCCGTATTTGGGCAAACCGGATATTGAAGGACTATCTTGTAAAAGGATATGCCATCAATAATAGTATTGCTTCAAGAAAATATGAAGAGCTTTGTCATTTAGTGCAGATTTTAGGACGTACAGTAAACTCACAATCAGAACTTACTACCGACGAAAGTCAACAACTAATCAGTGTGGTTTCCGATTACACCTATGCTCTAGATACGCTCGACCGCTACGACTACCAACAGCTTGCAGTGGAACAAACAACACAAGAAGAGCTTTTCCATGCTACTTACGATAATGCGATGGCAGCTATTCAACAGCTAGAAGTGAAGTTCGGTGGAAGTCGATGGTTTGGAAATGAGAAGGATGATTCCTTTAAGAGTTCTGTTGGACAGATTTATCAAACTTTTGGAGGTGTTGATTTATATCCATCAGTAGAAGAAAAGGCGGCAATGTTGCTATATTTAGTTACAAAAAATCATTCTTTCAGTGATGGAAATAAACGTATTGCGGCTACATTGTTCTTATGGTTTATGCAGAATAATGGTATTCTATATGATACAAATCGCAGAAAACGTATTAGTGACGGAACTCTCGTTGCACTTACATTGATGATTGCCGAGAGCCGCACAGAAGAGAAGGATATCATGGTTAAAGTGGTTGTAAATCTTATTAATAAGAACTGCACAAACTAGGGGATACGATTATAACTACTATTCTTAGCAAAAAGATAATCAACAGCTAAGATAGAGATAACGCCTATGTGTTACAAAACATTTAGGCGTTATTTTTTTTGTTCAAGCTTATAACAACTACTTATAAGTAATTATTAGAAATAAAGAACGAATTAATCTTAGTATTGCGCTATTCTAAACTATAGATATGCACGATTTTAGTAGATACCAAATAGCTATGAAAGAAAGTGCTGCGATATATTCTCACAGTGTTACGCAGTACCCATCTGTCTTTTGTCTGCGTGAATCTGCGAGATCTGCGATATAATCGGCCATTTTACACATGCAAAGAACGAGTAATAAAACAAAAGAATATCAGAGGGAATCAGCGGGAGAACAGACCGTTATGTTACTTTGGCTAACACCCCAAACCTTATTTCATTGCATGCTCGGAAAAATACGAGTACCTTTGCCGTGTCATTTGAAAATCAAGTGACTGGGCTTAATGAAAGGAGGAACATTATAGGTGCACATATATAACGCTTTCAGCAAGTCTCAAACAGTAAAAAACAATTTAAAACGAAAGGAAAAAGAAACATGCTGAATTACAAAATTTACATGAACAAGAACAAAAAGAATCTGAAAACCTATAACAAGTTTTACGCTCGTGCCGTCTATCTCGGAACAACTGAACTCGCTGACATGGCAGACAAGATTCAGGCAAACTGCTCAGTTAAAAAGAGTGATGTACTAGCGGTACTCACAGAACTCGCAGAGGTGATGACTGCCGAACTTCAGGACTCAAAGGTCGTAAAGATCGCAGGACTAGGTGCGTTCAAGCTCACACTGAAATGTGTAGGCGCAGAAAGTATCAAGGAATTCTCTGCAGCCAAGAACATCAAGAAAGTCAACATCCGCTTCTGTCCAGAAGCACATGTCGACGCAGGTTCAAAGACACGCACCAAGGCATTGGTAACCGGTACGCAGGTCAAGGAGTACGCCGAGTACAACAAGATCAAAACTGCATCAGCTGCAGGTGATCCAAACGGCGGAGTCGTTCAACCATAAACATTGCTCCCCCCTGATGCGCACAGGGGGACATTGCTTTAAACAAACAACGAATTAAAAACAAACAAAAACAATGGATAAGAATAAAGTAAATATTTCGTGGATCATAAAGATAGTAATCGCTATCGCTTCAAGTCTTCTGGGGTTGCTTGGAACGCAACAGAACGAAACACAGAACTAGCCGAGTGAGCTATCATGATTTCAACGACTTAATTAAAATCATAACCAACTTAATATGGTTAATCGCAGCGCTCACAGCGCTACTTAGCTGCACGGTATGGATGGCAGGATAACAAACAGAGGGATGTGCTAAAGCGCATCCCTTTTATTGTTTTGTTTGATTCTCGCAGATGGTTATTGTTTGTGCTCCCGCTGATAGATTGAGTATGCTTGCGTGTTATTCTCCCGCAGATCCCCGCAGATAAACAGCATGAGTTACATTATCTCCCGCAGACTTATTATATCAACTTGAACGGCCTATTCTCTCGCAGATAGCGCAGAGGTCGCAGAGGAACGCAGCAAGCTGCATTATTTCGCAGAGAAAGACAGTTAGGTAGTTCGTGTGGTTATTGAGGTTTGTCTGCGTAATCTGCGAGAGACATTGGGGTTTCTTCTTTGGCAATAGATTGAGTACGCTTGCGTGATTATTCTCTCGCAGATAGCGCAGACAAAAGAAATAAATTAAGGTAGGAAATAGTAAATATGACCGTGTAAATTAAATAATATCTATTCAATTTTGTAAGTATAGTAAAAATGACTATCTTTGCATTGTAGTTATTGGACTTAATAATTAATATGGCAACTTCGGAACAAATACTATCTCTGATTAGGAATCATCTCAATAACGATGATTCACAGTTCAGAAAGGTGGCACTGCAGATTTCTGCGGTGGAGACCAAAAATGGTCATGTCGTATTGGGCCGCACAATTCAAGACTTACTTAGCAAGAAGAATACTTCTTTTAGTCCAATGCATATTGCAACAAGACATAAAGACGTAGAAGATTTATTGATACAATGCGATAGCTTTGATGATTTAAAAAGCCTTATTGCGTCTGATGAAATTGTTGAGAAGATAAAACGAGTTCTTAAAGAATACGAGAAACGTGATGAATTGAAGAAGTATGGGCTTGCAAATAGGCGGAAGCTAATGCTCTATGGTGATCCTGGAACTGGTAAAACCATGACAGCTCGTGTTTTGTCTAAAGAGCTAAACCTTCCATTTTTCGTTGTAAGAACAGAAAAGGTCGTAACTAAGTTTATGGGTGAAACTGGCCTTAAACTAAGTAATATATTCGATTTTATCTCAGAAGTTCCTGCTGTTTATCTTTTTGATGAATTTGATGCAATTGGTGCACAGAGAGGAATGGATAATGACGTTGGTGAACAAAGACGTATATTGAATACTTTCCTTCAATTATTGGAAAGAGACAGTTCAGAAAGCTTTATCATAGCTGCAACAAATAGTGTCAGTTCTATTGATAAGGCACTGTTCCGCAGATTTGATGATGTGATTGAATACACATTGCCAGATTGTCAGCAGCGCCTTAAACTTTTAAAGGAATCTCTTTATACAGCTAAAGATTTAGATTTTTCAATGATAGAACCTTTATTTGAAGGTATGAGCCATGCAGAAATAAAAATGGTCTGTGCTGACATCTTTAAAGATTCGCTTTTAAATGATATTACAATTACAGAAGAACTAGTAAAAAGCGTAATCAGCATGCATAATGCTCGGTGTCGCAATATTGGATAAATAATCAAATGCAGAAAAAACACTTTTATTTAGCTAATAAAATAGCTGAAACTAGAAAATTTAAAGTTCGATCCCAAGGTGGAGAATCAAAAATACCACAACGCAATCGTGAAGAACATGCCGATTTTATAAAAGGTCAATATGAAAAAGTTATAAATGACGCTTTAGGATTGCAAGATATGTTAACCGGTCCTGAAGAAACAGTTGCTGACGGTGTATATTTGGATGTTGACGTGGTAAAAGGACTTATTCCCAAATCACTAGACACAAAAAACGGCGTGCAAATCCTTAAAGTTTCAGAAGAAGAAACTGATATCGTAACAATATACGTAAAGAAGGAAAAAAGAGATTGGCTGCCTGATAAGGTTGATAAATATATTCATGAAGAAACAATAACAGGAAGACCAAAATATGAAGATCTTATAGCTCCGATAAACGATATATTACCAGCTGATATCAAATCATTATACGAACCATATAATACTTTTGAAGGATTACCACAGAAAACTCCCCTTTTATTTGAATTATGGATAAATAAAAGATATGATTATTCTATTGATGTCATATCACAAACGCTAGATGAACAAAACATTGAATGCAATATTGAAAATAGACTTCAATTTGATGATGTAGATGTATTTCTAATTAAGACCACCAAAGAAACTCTAGATACGCTTCCAACCTATTTAGGATATATTGAAGGTATAAGAAGATATCACCAACCATCCATTTTAACTGAAACACATGAAACAAATCGAGAATGGAATGCATTGCTTCGCGATGAAATATCATTTATAGACGGTTCTTTACGTGTTGGCATATTAGATTCAGGTGTTAACAATGCTCATGAGTTGTTATCACCAATTTTACCAGATGATAAAATGGATTCTGCAATTGGAGTGCTTGATAATATTGATCATGGCGATCATGGTACAGGTATGGCTGGTTTAGCTTTATTGGGAGACTTGACGGAATTAGCTTATCGAAGTGGAATGAATTTGAACATTAGTCATTCATTGGCATCTGTAAAGATTATAGAAAATGGACATGAAACAGATTCTGATTTTTATGGTTCAGTAATAGAAGAAGGCATTGATAAAGCACAAGATATGGGAGCTGTAATAGATTGTATGGCAGTTACTGATGAAGATACGTTTAATAACAGCCCTACATCTAGTTCGGCAGCCTTAGATGAAAGCATTTATCATGGGGGAGCTTGCGATCGCCTTGTTTTAGTATCTGCAGGCAATATTGAAACAAGTGATGTTGATTATAATAATTATTTAGATTCATGTAAAGCGAGTGCTATATTAAGTCCTTCGCAAGCGTGGAATGCTTTGACTGTTGGAGCTTACACAGAAAAAGCGATTACATCTAATCGCGACCAACATCCTTTAGCTGCGCCTGGGGGAATCTCACCTTTATCAAGAAGTACATATTCTTGGGTTAATGCTAATTGGCGTGTTAAACCAGAAATTGTCATGGAGGGAGGAAATGTTACTTACAGTCCAGCTTACGGTGTTTCGACTGATCCTGATCTAAGTGTCATCACAACAAGTCAGGATTTAAGTCAGCCACTTATAGATTTTAATGCAACTAGTGCAGCAACAGCATTAGCAACTAATTTAGCAGCAAAAATCAAAGAAGCAAATCCTGATTTAAGTGTATTATCAGTTAGAGCTTTGTTAGTACATTCAGCAGAGTGGACGTCTGAGATGAATAAACTTGGCAAAGCAGAGGATATTATGCCTTTATGTGGGTATGGTGTCCCAAATGAAGCTGTTGCTACTTTTAGCAGTGAAAAATGTGCAACCTTTGTATTTGAAAATGAAATTGTGCCGTTTATCGAAGGTAGTTCTTCAAATAACATCTACAATGAAATGCATTACTATGATTTACCATGGCCTAGTGAACTATTAGAGGCTATGCATGATGAAAATGTTACGATGAGGATTACACTTTCTTATTATGTGAAGCCTGCTCCCGGAAGAGGAGGTAGAAATAACAAGTATCGTTATCCATCAGCAACATTGTATTTTGACATTAAGAAATCTACTGAAACAGAAAAAGAGTTTCTTGCTCGTTGCAATAAGAACGATGAAGAGGATAATTCATCAAAATCCAGAAATGCCACTAAACTTTGGAATGTAGGTATCGAAAGAAGGAAAAACGGAACTGTTCAGTCTGATTGGATTACTTGCACAGCTCAGGAATTGGCTGAATGTGGAAAAATAGTTGTATGTCCTAGTTGTGGCTGGTGGAAAGAACGCAAGTTGAAAAATGTAGATAATAAAATCAAGTATTCGCTTGTGGTTTCGATTAAGTCTGAACAAACAGAAATATACCAAGCTGTTGAGACCGCTATCAAGAATAGAATTGGAATAACAATTGCCAATATATAACTCTGTAGTTACATCTCTTGATAGCGTTGATTTTAATACAATGAAATATTTTAAAATTGCAGTTGTTGAAGAGAGGTATAGAAACGATCTATTTTTAAAAAAGGATAATTAAGAATAGTCTTTTTTGGAAAAGTCAATTTTATTTTTTATCTTTGTTAAATTAATAATAAAGCTATGGAAGAAAAAAAAATCATTAAAACAAAGGGACTTCTAGTCCTATTTCTAATTTTACTTTTAAATAGTTGTGCTACTTCTATTTCAAGTTTTGATCAATATGCTTACACCCAAACAACTTCTGTAAAAGTTGACGCTTTAAATCTGATGGATTTAGCAAAGAAGGATGGGTACAATAATCACATTCAAGCTTTTCAAGATTTACAAACAAATTTGCAGAAGATATATGAATATGAAAAAAATCGTCCTAAAAATGAGATAACAATAAAGTTGTGGGATAAACTCTTGGATAAAAATGGAGGACTTTTGGGCGGCTTCTTGGAAAGATGGAAACAAGGCACTAAAATGAGTGTTACTTTTGTTTCAAATACAGAAGAACAAGTAGGGGACGCATTTGATATGATATCAGGATTAGAGAGTAAAAAAATAAAAAGTACAGATATAAAATAATAAATAATCATGGGAGCAATAATAAATTTTGAATCAATTTATAATGAATTGAAAGATGCTGTGATTAATATTGCAGTTTCTAGTTATAAAAATTATAAAAATGCGGTTATTCCTGATGTTACCGCCTATTTAGATAAAGAAAAAGGAAAAATAGAAGAGTATACTTTGCAGTTATCTCAAAATGCTATAACTGAAGATGAATTTAAATTTAATGTTAAAGGGTTAAAAGATCTCTGTGAAATGAAGGCTCTTGAGCAATGTGGAGTTACTCAAATAGAACTAGATAAATTAAAATCAAATATAAAGAATACAATTATAACCACTATTCTTAGCAAAATATAATCAATAGCTAAGATTAAGATTACGCCTAAGTGTTATTAAACATTTAGGCACTATTTTTTTGTTCAAGTTTATAACAACTACTTTTACTCTTGGTAAAATTACTTATAAATGATTCTAAAATACAAGAAACAAATTATCTTAGTCTTTTACTATTCTAAACTATCGATATGGACGGTTTAGTAATTATCAAATAGCATTGAATGGATTAGCTGAGAAATATTTTCATAGTGTTACGCTGATTCATTTAATCAATTTGTCTTTCTCTGCAGAGAATCTGCGGGAATCTGCGAGAGAATATGCCGCTTACAGATATTAGCTCCATATAAAGAAAAGAATATTAGGGTAATCTGCATGAACCATGGGGAGTCTTTAGTCTTTGTGCTGTTCTTAAAAGGTAATGCTTACATTTGTAGCATCAATGTGTGTGTAAATGATTAGCGTTAAAATTTGGTAGTAGCTTCAAAATTATGTAACTTTGCGTTCAGAAGTTATTCTCAAATGAGATAATACCTGAAATTAAAATGACCATGAAACAGTTCAACTTACACACCAGACAATTAATAATACTTAGTACTATATTATTTTTCTGTATATCATGTTCTTCTCTTAATCAGATGGCACTTCCTTCTAAGAGGATTAGTATTGATTTGCTCTCTGTAAGAGTCTTAATGAACATCCCAAATCCTATTCATTCTAATAAAGAAAATTATGAAGAGGGCGTTGTTTATATATATACATTCAATGATGGAGGAGGGATTATCCTTCATGAAGGTGCATTAATGCAATTCGAAGTAGATTCTTATAAGCCTTCTGTAGTAGTACACAAAAAAGAACATACGATTTATATTGGGAAAGAAAATGATAGATGTTGGAGGAAAGATGTTTGCAAAGGCTTAAGATTCTATTATTATAATGTTCCTAGTAATCATAAAAAACAATATGATAGGATTTTTGATACAATGAAGATTTTAAAGAGAAAATAAAAGTAAAGTCTTTCGTGTGGTAAATCAAATGAATGAAAATGTACATTCGTATGTTTATATTGTAACGCTTCTGTTATGCTCTTGCAAGAAAGACTGTGATATCCATGGATATGCCATGTGACCTTAATAACCCGACAAGATTAAGTAATAATGTTACTCATCAAATAGAATCAATATAAATACTAAACAGTTTAAAAAATTCAAACAAAATAGCTTATGATGAAAACTAAATCTTTATTTGTGAATGGTGTCATATCTTTGGTAGTATTAGTATGTGGAATAGTTATAGGAAAGTTTCTTCCCTCAACTAAACCCCAAACGCCCAAGATTACAAAATATGTATATTCAGGAGAGATTAATACGGGATGCAAAACCCCTATACCACCACTAGTTCATCGTATTAGTCGTTATGACGTTTTTAATAAAATTGGTGGGGTGCCAAATGTCTCTACTGCCTATGAAATAAGCAATGCAATATTTATTCGTACATTTGGTAAAGATAAGATAAATTATTCTATACCTTTTAAAATAGAACTGCAAGATGGTTATATCTGGAGTATAGAGGCACAATCACTAAATACACCTCTTTTGCTTTTTTACAATATTAGAATTGATAAACGTAATGGTAGTATAGATAGTTTGTTCGTGGAAAAATAAAAAATAACTTATGATGAAAACTAAATCTTTATTTGTGAAAGTTCCTATATTTTTGATGATATTGGTATGTGGAATCGTCATAGGGAAGTTTCTTCCCTCAACTAAGCCTGAAGCACCCAAGATTAAAAAATATGACTATGTGGGAAAGATAAAAACTGGATTCCCTCCTGAGAAACTACAATATCATCATTTTACTAGCATCAAAGATGTGAATAAATTTGGTGTGGTACCAGATGCCGCTACTGCTTATATTATAGCTAAAGCTATATTGCGTGCTACATATGGTAGAGAAGATAATATAGATTATTCCATACCTTGTACTATACAATTACAAGATGGTGATGTCTGGAGTGTTGATGCTGCATGTAGTAGGGCTATGTTTACGAAATGTTACAATATAGCAATTGATAAACGTGATGGTCATATCGTAAACTTGAGCGCAGAAATATAATATGGTTTCCCGCAATTTGTCTTTCTCTGCAGAGAATCTGCGTAAGAATAAGTCTGCTTTAGCAAATCAGCTACATACAAAGAAAACTATCTGCGTGAATCTGCGGGAGAATAATCCCCAGTAATGTTTATATGCCTTTGGCTTTGTTGGCTATATATACGCCTGTGAGAATCAGGGCGCTGCCTAGATATGCAATAGTTGTCATTGGTTCGTTAAGGAACAAGGCACTGACAACAACGGTTGTGATTGGATTTAGATACACGTAGTTGGATGTCTTCATTGCGCCTATCTGTCCGATAGCCCAACTCCATAGCATGAAACAGACAAAGGAAGCGACGAAACCTAAAAACAATAGATTTATCCATATCTCTGGTCTTGCAAAACCTGATAATGGAAACTGCCATGGCTTGAAGATAAATACCGGCATAATTGTTAGCAGACCATAGAAAAACACCTTTCTTGTGATAAAAATGGAGCCATATCTTGATGATGCCCTTTTCATCAGAATACTGTATATCGCCCAACAGAATGCTGCCGTGAGCGCGAGAATGTCGCCAAGCGGATTAAGATGCAGTACGAAATGACCATTGAAAATGACCACGCCAACACCCATTAATGCAATCAGCGAACCGATGATGAGTTTAGGGGAAGCCTTTACGCTCTTTACCATTGCTATGGCAATGCACGTAGTGATAAGTGGTGCGGTGCAGACGATGAAAGCCACGTTGTTGACATAGGTAATGCCTACAGCCATATTTTCAGAGAGGAAATACATAGAACCTCCTGATATACCAAGCAGCAGCATCAAAGCCTCGTCTTTCCAGTTGTCGCACATAAGTCGATGTGGTGATATAAACCAGATACTTATATAGGCAAGTAAAAAGCGAATTACAAAAATTTCCTGTGGCTGAAGTCCGCCAAGCAGCAGAAACTTCGTGTTTATGAATGTGCCACCCCAACACAATACGGTTGTTATGGCTATGATATGTCCTAGTCGCGGAGATTTACTTTCCATCAATACATTTGTTTATATTGCACGCAAAGGTACGGATTTTATTTTTATCTTTTTCTATGATATTCATTTTATCTCATACTTTTACCACAATACGTATTCATGTAAAGACATACATGCGTTTGGATTCTAAAACTTTGTAATATAGAAAATGACGAAGAACTATGGTTTATTATAGCCTTTATCGACTTCTTCCTTTGCCATACAATTCAGAATGTGTACCTATACGGACAACCTCAATTACATGACCATCAGTCCAAATTAACAAGAAGTCATCGTCAACATGACACTCCATACAATCTTTATAATCGCCGTGCAATTGATGTGGATAATACCCCATAGGCACATCCTCTTCATTAGTTAGGTATTGTAAGACCTCGTATAGAGCCTTCATCAGAGATTCTTTGTGTCGATAACGCTTTAAGTCTTTTTTTGCTTTTGATGAATAATGAATATCCTTCATTACTTAATAGCATTGAGAGATTTTAGAAAAGCATCGTAATTTGACATGTCAAGTTTGCCTGCTGATTTACCAGAACGAGCCTCTTCAATAGCCTTACGTGTATCCTCATTTGGCGTATTATATACAGCATCAAGCAGAATGCTCTCTACGTAGTTGTTGAGACTTCTGTTTGCATGTCTTGCCTTAATTTTCAAAGCTTCTATCAAGCCTTCATTAAGTCTGAATGCAGTCTGTCTTTTGTTAGTTGAAATTTCTGCTTCCATATTTAATGTTATCTATATGTTATATATGTGTTATACATGTGTTATACATCTGTATGCAAATGTATAACGCTTTTTCGTAAAAACAAAGTAATTATGAATAAAAATATGAATTTTAATATAAATTTTATTTGTTATATCTGTACATCTTAACCAAGAGTGTTTCTGTTCTCAAACTTTATAATATAAATAAAATAGGCTAAGAACTAGTTTGATAATTAACTTTGCCTTTAAAATATTATTTTGTATTCAAAAAAAATGCTACCTTTGCGTTATCTATGATAGACAAACTAACAGTTGAGAAGATTAAGGATGCATCCAATATTGTGGATGTGGTCTCGGAATTTGTTACATTGCGCAAAAGCGGTAGTAACTATAAGGGGTTGTGCCCTTTTCATAACGAGAAGACTCCTTCTTTCTACGTTTCGCCTGCAAGAGGTACTTGCCATTGTTTCGGATGCGGTAAGGGGGGAAACCCTATCAGTTTCATCATGGAGCATGAGCAGATGACTTACCCTGAGGCGTTGAGATGGTTGGCTAATAAGTATAACATAGAAATACACGAACGCGAACTATCCGACCAGGAAAAGGAAGAACAGAGCGCACGCGAGAGTATGTTTATCATGAATGAATGGGCTAACGAATACTTTCAGAACTTGCTGCACAATAATGTTGACGGTGTGGCTGTGGGTATGCAGTATTTCAGAAGTCGTGGATTTCGTGATGACATCATAAAGAAGTTTCAGTTGGGCTTCGACCTTACAGATAGATATGCTCTGGCACGAGCAGCCCTTGCTAAGGGATATAAAGAGGATTATCTGCTGAAAACAGCTATATGCTATAAAAACGAACGTGGAGAACTTATAGACAGATATTCGGGAAGAGTGGTGTTCCCTTGGATAAGCTCAAGTGGAAGAGTTGTGGGATTCACAGCTCGTGTGCTTGACAGCAGAACTAAGGGCGTGAACCAGAAATACGTGAATTCGCCAGACTCTGAAATATATCATAAGAGTAACGAACTTTATGGTATATATCAGGCAAAGAAGGCTATAGCTAAAGAAGACAGAGTGTATCTCGTGGAAGGACAGGCTGACGTGATTTCAATGCATCAGAGTGGTATTGAAAACGTTGTGGCAAACTCTGGTACGGCTCTAAGCATTCAGCAGATTCATACGTTACATCGTTTCACTAGCAACATCACATTGCTATATGACGGAGATGCTGCCGGTATTCATGCTGCCCTGAGAGGTACTGATATGCTGCTGCTCGAAGGAATGAATCTGATGGTGCTGTTGTTGCCGGATAATGATGACCCTGATAGTTTCGCAAGAAAGCATACGGCAGACGAATTAAAGAAATATATTGAAGACAACTCTACCGACTTCATAAGATTTAAAACTTCATTGCTGCTTGACGGACAAAGTGATCCGTTGAAACGCTCGGAGGCTATAAACTCAATCGTGGCAAGTATCTCAATGGTGCAGAACCCTATATTGAGAGATACTTATCTGCACGACTGTTCGCAGCAAATAGGTATAAACGAGGCTACACTGATTAATCAGATGAACAACATGATCCGTGAACGAAAGGAGAGCGGAGTCATGAGAAACTCTAATATGCCACAACAGGACGTAAATACTGCACAGCCTGGATATGCTGCAAATGCACAGAATGTGGCAGGGACATCACAGTTGGCTGTCGCTTCAACACAGGTGGAACAACTCATGATACAACTTGTGATAAAGTATGGCGACAGAGTGGTCTTTAATGATGTAGAGGATGAAAACGGAAATGTTTTCGACTTATCGGTGGCTGAATACATCAACTTGAGTCTTTCTGCAGATGAACTTTCTTTCAATGACCCAACGTATAACGATATACTAAACGAGGCGGTGGAACATTGTGAAGATAGAACGTTCAAGACAGAACCATACTTTGTGCATCATCATGACATCAAGATAAGTCAGATCGCAATAAACATGACTGAGGAACGATTCAAATTGTCTGAAAGTCAACAAACAAAGGATGATGACGAAAGTCTGCGTACCAGGATTGAACACTTGCTGCTTGATTTCCGTATGGACTATGTGGAGCAGCATTTAAGGGACCTGAAAAAGGAGATATCAAAGTCTTCGTCTGACTCGGAAACCCTTTTCAAGCTTATGGCTGAATATAAGGACATGACAGAAATGAGAAATGCTCTGGCACGCCAACTGGGAAATAACATAATTGTATAACAACAAGTAAATAAAATCAATTTTATGTATTACATACAGAAAAGTTTTGAAATATCAGCCTCACATCATCTTACTCTTTCTTATGAGAGTAAGTGCACGAATGTGCATGGACACAACTGGCACGTGACGGTATATTGCAAGTCGAAAACTCTTAACTGTGACGGTATGGTTGCTGACTTCAGTGAGATAAAGCATCTTATTCATGGCAGACTGGATCATGCAGACTTGAACAAAGTGCTGTCGTTTAATCCTACAGCTGAGAATATAGCACGATGGATTACAGAACAGATACCTACATGCTATAAAGCCTCTGTTCAGGAAAGTGATGGAAACATAGCTATTTATGAAGAGGATGTATAGAGTTAACGATATATTTTATTCGCTTCAGGGTGAGGGCAGAAACTCTGGAATGGCAGCCGTGTTCATAAGATTCAGCGGATGCAACCTGAAGTGTTCATTCTGCGATACCGACTTTTCAGCGTATAAAGAAATGATTCTGGACGATATTCTGAATAGCGTAAAGCAATTAACGCAAGAATGTACTGGCAGTGAACACCCACTTATCGTATTGACAGGTGGCGAACCAACATTACAGGTTGACGAGGAATTTATTTCAGCTTTCCATGATCTAGGCTATAAAGTGGCAATGGAATCAAACGGGACAAAGGAACCGCCAGCAAATCTTGATTGGTTTACTGTTTCGCCAAAGACAAATGTCAAGGTTAAGAAATGCAATGAGCTGAAATGTATTTTTGATGAGAGAATGCTTACAGATACATTTGATATAGAAGCTGATTACTACTATCTGCAACCTTGTGATACGGGCAATCTGATGCGCAATTCTGAAATCATGACGATTTGCATAGAGTATATAAAGCTGCATCCAAAATGGAGGTTGAGCCTTCAGACTCATAAGCTGATTGGATTTAAGTAATCTGATATTTACCTGATATAATAATATTACCTGAAGAATAGAATAAATAATGATATATTTCCATTGGATAATAATAACGGTGTATCTTATTGTTGTCATTCTCACGATGATAGCGGTATTGATGGATAATCGCCAGCCTGCAAAGACCGTTGCGTGGGTGATGGTGCTGTCGTTTATTCCTGTTGTGGGAATCATTATCTATTTCTTTTTCGGACAGAATTTCAGAAAAGAAAGAATAATAAGTCAGCGAAGTCTTGACGAACTGACTAAGCGCAGTATGCTTGAATTTGCCGAACAGCGCAATCTGCATTTGCCAGAGAATTCAAGACCACTGCTAAAGCTGTTTGCTAATCAGAGTATGTCTTTTCCTTTCAAGGATAATTCAGTAGACATATATACAGACGGATATAATTTATTTCTTGCTTTGTTAAGGGCTATAGGGCGAGCTCAGGATCATATTCATATTGATACATACATCATAGACGATGACCCATTAGGAAGGCTTATTAGCGATGCACTTATTGATAAGGCAAGACAGGGTATAGAGGTGCGTTTGATATATGATGACGTGGGCTGCTGGAGAGTTAAAGATAGATTCTTTGACAGAATGAGGAAGGAAGGCGTGAAGGTGCAGCCGTTTATGCCAGTAAGATTCCCTGCACTCACTGGAAAAGTGAACTATCGTAATCACCGCAAAATATGTATTATTGACGGTAAAGTAGGCTTTATCGGTGGTATGAACATTGCCATGAGATATATAAAAGGTGATGGCGATCGTCCTTGGCGTGATACTCATCTGCGCATTGTGGGTGGAGGTGTTTATGCATTACAGCGTGCTTTTCTTATTGACTGGTATTTCGTTGACCGAACATTGATAACCGACCACAGATATTATCCGGATAACACCCATATTGATGAAAACAATTGTTTGGCGCAATTGGTGACAAGCAGTCCTATTCAGCCTTGGCCAGACATTATGCAGGGATATGTGAAGATATTGCTTGAGGCAAAGAAGTATGTTTATATGGAGACTCCTTATTTCTTGCCGACAGAACCAATATTATTTGCTATGCGCACGGCAGCTTTGTCTGGTGTAGACGTGAGGTTGATGGTGCCGATGCATGGCGACTCAAAGATTTTGGAGTGGGCATGTAAGTCATATCTTGGAGAGGTTGTAGAGGCTGGCGTGAAAGTCTACCTATACAAACCTGGATTCAATCATTCCAAGATTATGGTGAGCGATGACTATATCTCTACCTGCGGAAGTACGAATATAGACTTCAGAAGTTTTGAGAATAATTTTGAATCAAACATATTCTTCTATGACACAGAAATGGCTTTAAGAATAAAGAATATTTATCTTGAAGACGAAGAACATTGCATTGACATAGAAGAAGTTCGCGATTTCACTCATCGCTCATTTATTCAGAGACTTTGGGAATCGCTTGTAAGACTTTTGAGTCCGCTACTTTGAAATATACTGAAGTTAACGCTTCCGTAACTTCTATGCTCAACAAAGTTTGGATTCTCAGAGAAATCATATTGCTTTCCGTGTTCAAAGACTAGTATTCCATCTTCTTTCAGCAGATTGCCTTTCAATATCAATTCTGGTATTGTTGGTAATTCTTTGAGTGCGTAGGGTGGATCGGCGAATATAAAGTCGAACTGCTGGTGGCAACATCTTAGAAATCTAAACACATCCCCACGAACAAGAATATCCTTATCCTCATTGAGTTTGGTGAAGCATTGACGTATAAAACTTGAATGTTCACGATCGGCTTCAACGCTGATTACCTGTTTGCATCCTCTGCTTGCAAGTTCGAGAGAAATACTTCCCGTACCAGCGAAAAGGTCGAGTGCGCTTGCATCTTCAAAGTCAAGATATCCCTGCAGTACATTGAATATGTTTTCTTTTGCGAAGTCAGTTGTAGGGCGAGCCTTGAATGTGCGTGGGATGTCGAAACGGCGTCCTTTATATTTACCTGTAATTATTCTCATCTTCCTTTTAAAAATAAAGTCATTAAATCAAATGGCAGTCCCTTTATCTGTGTAATAGGGGCGCGATTGAATTCTGCCGTAGGGTTTACAGCATATATTTTTTGTACGTATTGTTTCAGTTCTGTGGTAAGATCCTCTCTTTCCGGAATGGTTCCACTAAAATATAATTCGTCTTCACGATTGTCTAGTCCCAACTGTTTCCACACATAAAGTATGAAATAGGATGCGTCTTTGTGGCTCATGACATCATAGCTGTTGCAGAAAGTAAATCTGTTTTGCGTGAAGCTGAACAAATCCAGTTGCTTACCTCTGAAATAAGCATAAAGTTTCTTTCTCACTCCGGTATAGCTACGCTTGTGCATATAGTTCCATACAGGTTGCATCAGTGGCAGAATCTTTATATCGCTGAAATGATCAGTAAGCACTAGTTTGATATCCTTGTTTATAGGATATACAGCTACTGCATTCTGCATCGGCAAAACGGTATTAAGAATTTCGTCTGATTCATGACCAGTGAAAGTGTGGCGAAACAGCAATTCGGAATCTTCATCATCAAATTCCTCAAGTGGAATGAGCATCACGGGAGTATCTATAAGTACTTGCGCACGTTGGAATCCCTGACTCAGAATAGGACTATTGGTGAAAGCCTCTCTGAGGTTGGCTGCCATAGACATTCCACTTCTTACAACATACGGATCATAAGCCAGTCCATTGATGGCTGTGCTGTCTACGATTGCAAACGACATAGAATTGCGCGCTATTCGTAGCGTAACTCTTGGTAGAGTTAGAGGTTTGTTGCCTGTTTCGTCTGTCATAATTTATATCTGTTTTATTTGTTCAATGTCTGATCTCATTCGTGCTGCTTCTTCAAAAATTCACTGTAGTGTTAATACAGAAGAAACATATCACAACGAGGGAAAGTATACATAAGGATAGAATTAAATTATTAGTGATTTTTAATTTCATTCCGATTATTATATCTATCTTTGTGCTGCAAAGTTACAAAAAAGTTTTTACTACATAGCATTGAGTACACAGGAATTTATAAATCAAATAGTTATAGAGTTCGGATTCAAGCCTACAGCTGACCAGATGAACGCTCTTGATACGTTTGCCCGCTTTCTTTCAGATCGCAGTCAGCATTGCGTTATGATAATGCGCGGTTCGGCTGGAACTGGTAAGACTTCGCTTGCAGGGGCAATGGTTCGCACCTTTACTAGATTGGGACAGAAGCTGTTGCTAATGGCTCCAACGGGTAGGGCAGCAAAAGTGTTCTCTTTGAACAGCGGTATGCCAGCCTTTACGATTCATAGGAAGATTTATCGTGAGAAAAGTTATTCAGGTATTGACGGTAAGTTTAATCTGAATGACAATATGCACAAGAATACGTTGTTCATGATTGACGAGGCATCAATGATAGGTAGCGGAAACGGTTCTTTGAATGGTGATTTCGGTTCGGGAGACTTGTTGTCTGACCTTATACAATATGTATATCAGGGCGATAACTGCCGTATGATGCTTGTAGGCGATAAAGCTCAGTTGCCCCCTGTTGGCGAGGATGAAGCACCAGCTCTTAATCGACTTCTGCTTGAAGGCTATGGGATAACAGTATATGAATGTGACTTAAATGAAGTGCTGAGACAGAGCAAGGACAGCGGTATATTATATAATGCCACCATGATCAGGCAGATGATAACGCATGACGAAGCAACGGAATTGCCAAAAATAAGTTTTACGGGTTTTGCCGATATTGTGATGATGCCAGGAAATGAACTTGTTGAAAGCATAAGTTCAAGTTATTCTGATGTTGGCATTGATGAAACAATGGTGGTGACACGAAGCAATAAGCGCGCTAATATTTATAACCAAGGTATCAGAAACACAATACTGGACAGAGAGGAAATGCTTTGCTCCGGAGATATGCTTATGGTGGTAAAGAATAAGTATCTGGAAACAAACGAACGTCAATTATCATTCATCGCAAATGGCGATAGGGTGAAAGTGATCAGAGTAAGGAATATACGCGAGTTGTATGGTTTTAACTTTGCTAACGTGATGCTGTCTTTTCCTGATTATGACAATTATGAAATGGAACAGATCGTAATTCTGGATACGTTGATGTCTGAAGCTCCTGCACTGACTCATGAACAAAGCGAAAAACTCTATGAGCAAGTAATGGAAGACTATGCAGATGTTCCGCTGAAGCGTGACAGAATGATGAAGCTGAAACAGGATGATTATTTCAATGCGTTGCAGATAAAATATGCTTATGCAATAACATGTCATAAGGCACAGGGTGGGCAATGGGCACATGTATATCTAGACCAAGGATATATGACTGATGAAATGTTGACACCAGACTATATCCATTGGTTATATACTGCGTTTACACGAGCAACAGATAAACTGTTTCTCATGAACTGGCCAAAGACACAAACAGCGTCTATTCCTCAACAATAGGGTATATCTCGATGAACTCTCCCTGATGACGCTTTCCGTCATAAATAATGTCGACAATCTTCTCGCCAACAAGGTCTGGCTCATGGAATCCCGGTAAACGCATGTTCCCGTTAAGATCAGTTGTTGTAGGTCCAGGATGAACACAATAGATTTCTACTGGAACATTGTTTTTATCAAAGTCGAATGCAAACGTCTCTGTCATCACATTTTGTGCAGCTTTACTAGCCTTATAAGCTAAAGGATTCCAATAAGGATTCACGCTTGCAGGAACTGTGATATTCACGATTCTACCTTTGTTGGCTGCGATAGTAGGCACAAGTCCCTTTGTGAGATAATATGTTCCGATATAATTCACCTGAACAGTCTCAATAATATCCTTTATGTCAGAGTCATAGCTTGCGCATGCCATATCTCCAGGTATGCCTGCATTGTTTATCAACATAGACAAGTCGGGATGATTGCGCTGTATCAATGAGATAGACTTATCAAGAGATTTCAAATCAGATAGATTGATATTCACCCATTCTGCATCTTTTGCTCCAAGAGCCTTTAATTGCTGAATAGCTTTCTCTGCTCTCTCCTTGTTTCTAGCACCCACTAGAACATGCCATCCCTTTAAAGCTAGATGCTTACTAATTCCAAATCCAATGCCTTTATTAGCACCTGTAATAAGAACTTTATTCATGTTGATGATATGTATATTATACGTTAGTTTCTTTTGCTTCAAGATATTCAGCGAAAATAATGGCAGCACTTTCAACTTTCTTTACGCAAGGACGGCGTTGATAGTATTCTGCTGTACGTTCTGAAGCTTCGTAGCTTGAATGGGCTACATCCTCTTTATTGAGTTTCAACAGGTCTGCACATATTATAGAACTATTACGCTCTTTGAATTTCGCTAACAGGTCTTGAATAACTTTGTAGCAAGCAGACTTACCTTCTCTGTCAGAGCCTTCAGTCTGTCCGCAGTCAAGTCCTGCAAGGATAACCATTCCTGAAACGGCACCGCACATCATTCTCATTCTTGCAACACCTCCTCCAAATCCAGCAGCAACTTTCTTTGCAGTGTTATCATCCATACCATATAAATCAGCAAATGCTGTTACAACACTTTGGCAGCATCCATAACCTTGCATAAAGTTATCTATTGCCTTTTGTACTCTGTCTTCAAGTTCTTTCTTCATCTTTCTATCAATGATTTTATATATTCGTCGAAATAGCGTAACTCCATCATTCAAATATCTTATTTGAGTTACTGATGGCAAAGTTACAATATTTTGCTTTAAATCCAATTCCTTTGTTGTAATTTCTCTGTATACCATTTATATGGTAGATAGGTATAACGTATTTGTGTTATTAATATACCATACGGACGGTATTGTTTACGAAGGAAAAACGCCATAACTTTGCAACTGTGAAAATTAATAAATTTATTGTAATTGAAAATTAAAATTATGAATACAAATAACATGATTCGAATGTGCAAGCGATGTTGCACGATTTCTATTTAATAAGAGACAGACACAAAAAAGATTTTGTCCGTCTACACGTTTGAAAGTTTTTAAATATTGTATACTATATATTAGGGACAAAATGAGAATAATAGGTAATGTTGTAAAAAGAGGTTTTCAGATTATTAGCTATTATATCATCAATAACAGCTCAGATTGTAAGAGTCAATGTTGATGGAGCATCATTTACTTATTGAATTAACAAAATTCCAAATATAGTAGGGAACCATTTACAGGTTATCATGTTGGCTCCCGATGTAATTTTAATTGTATAGAAATTATGAAGATAAATATAAATTTATGTGTATCACGAAGATACGCTCTAACCCTACTTATACTCTTTGTGTTAGCTAGTCATGCTATAGCTCAGACACTACATGGCACGGTAACGGATAAGAATACAGGTGAGCCGATTATTGGAGCATCTATTAGTCTTAGAACAACTTCTGACGGCAAAGCTGTCGCTGTAAGTGATATAGATGGTAAGTTCTCTATCAATGTAAAGAACTTCCCTTCAACGCTTGTTATAAGTTATCTAGGCTATAAAAAAGAAGAAATTAATGTTTCCAAGGTTACCAATAGTAATCTTGATATTCATCTAACAGAAGACTTCCGTGGTCTTGATGAGGTTGTTGTAACTGCTCTTGGTATATCAAAAGCCAAGAAAGCTATTGGTTACAGTGCACAGAATATTTCTGCAGCCGACCTTACTAGAGCACAGGATAATAATTTCCTTAACAATCTTAGTGGAAAGGTAGCTGGTCTTCGTATCACAGGCTCTCAAGGTGACCTTGGATCTAGCCGTATTGTAATACGTGGTGAGACTTCAATAGCAGGAGAGAATCAACCTCTATTCGTTGTTGATGGAATCCCAGTAGATAATTCTCAGCTTAATTCTCAGAATGTGGGTCGTGACTTTAAAAATGCTATAGCCGATCTTAATCCTGAGGATATTGATAATTTAACCGTACTTAAAGGTCCTAATGCATCGGCTCTTTATGGTTCTCGTGCAGCTCATGGTGCTATTATCATTACCACTAAAACAGGAAAATCGCAGAAGGGATTGGGTGTCACCTTTACTAGTTCAAGCAAATTGTCTTTTGCTGCAACTCTTCCTACCTATCAGAATGTCTTCGGACAGGGTGCTGACGGACAGTTCAGTTATGTTGATGGTAAAGGAGGCGGTGTGAATGATGGTGTTGACGAGAGTTGGGGACCGAAGATGAATACAGGTCTTCTCATTCCACAGTTTGATAGTCCTGTTGATGCATCAGGCAATCGTATTGCTACACCATGGGTGTCACATCCTAACAATGTGAAAGATTTCTTCAGAACTGGTTTTAGTACCAACAATGGCATATCTATACAAAAATCAGATGACAACTATCTGTTCCGTGTGGGCTATGACTTCGAGAAAGAACTGAGTATTGTACCTGGTTCAGAGACTCACAAGTCTAACATAACCCTCAACACAGATTATAAACTAACTAAGTCTATAACGGTAGGAGCCACAGCTAATTATATTGTATATACAGCTCCAAGTATTCCTGGACAGTCTGGTCGTAACAACATGACCATGCTTCAGTTTCTTTGGAGTGGTCGTCAGGTAGATATGAACTCTTTGAAAGATGATTATTCTCGCAACTGGAATTCAAGTTATTATAGCAATCCTTATTGGACAACTACTTATAATACTCAACAGCAAGAACGTCATCGTCTTATTGGTGATCTCCATGTAGCATTCCATATTGCGAATGGACTAGACCTCCGTCTCAAGACGAGTACAGACTGGTATCAGGATCGCAGAAAGTCTCAGATACGTTGGGGAACAAATGGAACTCCTTTTGGCAGTTACTCGGAGGATGCCTATACGGTGAAGGAGCAAAACAGTGAGGCTATCGCAACCTATACAAAGAAATTGAATGATGATTTTTCACTTGATTTCTTAGCTGGATTCAATGTGCGTAACAAGCAATATGAAAACAACTATCAGCAGGCTCCTCGTTTAGCTGTTGCCGACCTATACACGCTCAGTAATTCACGTGACCCACTTGTCAGTTCAAATTACTTCTACAAACTGCGTCAGTATAGTATTTACGGTTCTGCGTCTGCCAACTATCGTAGTTGGGCTTTCCTAACCGTTACAGGACGTAATGATTGGTCGTCAACACTTCCTACAGCTAATAATTCCTATTTCTATCCATCAGTTACAGCGAGTGTTGTGCTTGATCAAGCCCTAGGCTTTAATAGCAACAATGTGAACTATCTTAAACTGCGTGGTGGTTGGTCTCAGGTTGGTAGTGATGCTGATCCTTATCAGTTAGCAACAGTCTATACTTCAGAGGCAGCATTTAGTGGAAATCCTTTGCAGACATCAAGTAAACAAGGATTAAACCCTAATCTGAAGCCAGAACGTACCAGTTCTTATGAAGTAGGTATCGAAGGAGCTTTCTTTAGCAATAGACTACATTTTGATGCTGCATTGTATCAGACTGATTCTCGTGACCAGATACTCCGCCTTGCTACAACAGGAGCTAGTGGTTATACATCTCAGGTTAGAAATGCTGGACACATTCGCAACAGAGGTTTTGAACTTTTCGTTGGTGGAACTCCTGTTATCGCAGGAAAATTTCGTTGGGATGTTGATGTTAACTACGGAACAAATAAAAGTAAGGTTATCAAATTAGATCCAGAAGGTCTCATCTCAAGTTATCAGATTGGTAATCCTGGTATTCAGGTTATCGCACCTGTTGGTGGAGACTATGGTACACTATTCGGTACGACCTATGTTCGTGATGCTGCTGGAAAGATTGTTGTAGACGACAATGGATTGCCAAAGGTATCATCAACATCTGCCAATCTTGGTAAGTTTCAGCCCGACTGGGAAGGTGGTATCAACAATACTTTCACTTATAAAAATTGGAGTTTAAGTGTTCTCATAGATGCAAGTATTGGTGGACAAATCTATTCTAACACAAACAGTACGGGTCGTTACACAGGAGTACTCGCTAGTACGCTTCCTGGTCGTGATGCCGAGCATGGAGGACTTTGGTATTACAGGGATGCTTCTGGTAACAACGTTCAAATATCTACACCCGATTATACAACGAGCTCTGCAGGTTTATACTATACCAATGTCAGTGGAAGCAAAACTCGTGTTTATCAGGATGGAATCCTCTTTGATGGCGTAAAGGCAAATGGAGAAAAAAATACTACACTTGCATCAGCAGAAGAGTATTATCATCGTATCTATAGTATTGATGAGGCTAATGTTTGGAATGCAGATTATGTGAAGCTCCGTGAAGTAGTACTCTCTTATTCATTCCCGAAAGCTTTCGTACGTCGCCTTAAGCTTCAAGACTTAGCACTCTCTTTAACAGCACGCAACCTATGGAATATATATAAGGATGTTCCTAATGTAGACCCAGAACTCGCTCGTGGTACAGGTAATGCACAAGGATATGAGAGTCTATCACTACCTACAACGCGTCAGATAGGATTAAACCTTAAGATTAAATTCTAGGATATTTTATAATTATTTTAAAAGATAAGAATATGAAGATCAAGACTATATATAGATATTTATTGCTTCCGGTGATAGCTTTTGCTTTCACCTCTTGCGATAACCAACTTGCAGAAATCAATAAGAATCCTAATGCAACTGAGAATCCTCAGCCATCTTATCTGCTTTCTGCTGCTCAGTATCATGCTGCTCAATGGTTTATGGGCAATGATCTTAACTATAATGCTGCTTTGCTTTGGGATCAGCATTGGGCAAAGATTCAATATACTGAACCTGATTGCTATAATGTCTCTACTAGTTCTTTTACGAGTGTGTGGGATGATGGATATGCTACTATCATTGCAGACCTTAACGCTGTAGAAAATAGTGATTTAGGAAATGAGAACTATCGTGCTGTGGCAAAGATATGGAGATCATGGACTTATTTACAGCTTACTAATCTGTTTGGTGATATTCCTTATACGCAATATGCTAAAAGTGTTACTCCTAGTTACGATCATCAGGAGGATGTGTTGAAGGGATTGCTTGGTGAACTAGAAACAGCGGCTGAAAGTTTGAAATCTACAAACGGCACTATTAGTGGTGATCTAATCTATAAAGGTGACATTACTTTGTGGAAACGCTTTGCACAGTCACTTCGCCTACGAATTGCTCTTGAGATTGCCGATCGTGATCAAGAACTTGCTTCAGGCATTATTGCACAACTTTATGCAAATCGTTCTGAATTAATATCATCAAATAGTGATAATGCAAACTTTGTGTTCACGTCTTCTCCTCAATGGAATCCTTGGGCAAGTGCATTCAGCACACGTGATGATCAGCGCGTATCTAAGACGCTCATCGATAAACTGAAAGAGATTAAAGATCCTCGTCTATCAGTATATGCTCAACTTCCTTCTGATGCTAGTGTTACTACTTATGAAGGAGCAGCAAACGGACTTTCTGCTGATAAGGCTAATAGTCAGGGTTTCAATAAACTTTCTCGTCCAGGTACTTATTTCCTTAAAGATAATGCTCCAGCAGTGTTCTTTACCTATTCAGAGATTAACTTTATCTTTGCTGAGGCTGCTGCCAGAGGTATCATTAATGCTGATGCGAAAGACTTCTATGATAAAGGTATCACAGCGTCTCTCAATCAGTTTGGTGTAGGAACAAATGTAGATGCATATATTGCACAGCCTTCTGTAGCCTATGATGCTAGTCATTGGGCTGAACTGATAGGATGGCAGAAATGGATTGGTTATTATGGACAAGCTTCTGATGCATTTACAGATTGGCGTCGTTTGGGTTATCCTAAACTTAAGGCAGGTCCTTCTTCGGTTCTTGATAATGGACAGCTTCCACGTCGTTTCTTTTATCCTGTAACAGAGCAAAGTCTCAATGGTAGCAATTATCAGGCTGCTGTGGCTCATCAAGGACCAGATGAATTAACAACCCGTTTGTGGTTTGATGTGGAAAATAAAAACAGATAAAATACATAATAGCGTATGAAAAGATTAATAATTTTTGCTTGGACAATAGCATTTTCTTTTGCTATGAGTGCGCAAACCAAGCAGTTTACTGATAGTATTGTTGTAGGTGATGTTGCTCCTGAAGTGATTTCTAAGGACACACTAGGGGTTGAATATAAACTTTCTGATTATCGTGGTCATTGGGTATTGCTAGACTTTTGGGCTTCTTGGTGTGGTGATTGCCGCAGAGAGATACCAACAGTAAAGGCTATTGCTAAAGAGCATCCAGAACTCGTTGTCTATGGATATTCACTAGACCGTACAGCAGAAGCATGGAAAAATGCTTTGCGCAAGTATGAGTTCTCTTGGATTAACGTGAGCGATGCGAAAGGATGGAACTTGCATGCATCTCCTTTTGGTATTAGATGGATACCTACTACATTCCTAATTGATCCTAGTGGTGTTGTTAGGGCTGTAGCGCTGAATGAGACGGATCTTAAAGCACAGGTAGATAGTTTATTGAAGAATAAATAGATCTTCAAAAGAATACGTGATATATTATTAATATTTTAATTGGAGTGCAGGCTTTTGCTGTTTTGTTTTCTTTATTTACAAAACGAGCAGTTGCTTGTACTTCAATTCTGTTTTATGTAAAGTAATTCTGGATGGTAGTCCTTATATCTTTTTATCAGCAAAGGTCGTTTATCCATAACCTTACATAAAGTTGTCTTTTGTTCTTCTGTTTTCGAATTTCTTCTTTATCTTTCAATCAATGATTTAATATAGTCGTCGAAATCTGGTAATTCAGTCTTGTCCCAGATATCACCTAGTAGTGCAGCTCCTCCAAATCCTAAGTCTTTCACAGTATCTATATTTACAGCTGATACACCTCCTAATGCAATGACCTTATGATCTATCGTTCCTTGTTTCATGGCATTGTGCAATTCTTCTTTGCTGAAAGCAGAGTTGTAACCGCTTTTTGAGATACTGTTGAATATCGGACTTAGGAATACATAGTCTGCCATATCCTTCTTTATTTCAACTTCTTCAAGACTGTGGCAAGACATAGATAAGCTACCAGTGAAATTGTCTGGTATGGCATGGTTTCGTCTATTGAGATGAATGCCACGTAAATGATATTCATTTGCTAGTTCAAGACAATCGTGTACAACTAATCTGTCGTAGCACCATTTAGGTAAACTATCCAATAGTAGCGCAAGTTGTTCACGCGTTGCACTAGGTTTGCGAATGTGTACTATGTCTACACCCAATTGCAATAGATGAGGAATAACAGATACTTCATCTTTTATGAAATTGGGAGTCGTGATTACTATAATTTTCATTATTAAGATATCATATTGCTTATAATCTCACTACTTTATCAACAAAGGTATACTTTTATTTTTAATAAAGTCTAAAGGTGTTGCACTTTTTTAATATACTAAAGATTTTATTAGTATCTTTGTAGAACTATTATTACAGAGGCTATAATAATTTATTTATATATGAAAATGACATTTAAAAAATTAAGCATTGCTTTCCTCTTGGTGCTATGCGCAACATCTGTCAAAGCACAATTTGGCATGCCTGATGCAGACACTAAGTATGCAACAGCTTTGTTGAAGCCAGGAACAAAAGCTCCCGACTTTAAGTTGAAAACAGCTGAAGGAAAAACTTTCAAATTAAGTAGTTTGAAAGGTAAGTATGTAGTTGTTGATTTCTGGGCTAGTTGGTGTCCTGATTGCAGAAAGGATCTGCCTAATGTAATCAGAATGAATGATGAGTTCAAAAACAAGGGCGTAGCGTTTGTAGGTGTTTCTTTTGATACCGACAAGGATGCATGGACAAAGCTCATGACAAAATATGGTATGACATATACCAATGTAAGTGAATTGAAGAAATGGCACGATACAGAGGTCTCAAAGGCTTATGGAGTTAACTGGATTCCTTCAATGTATATCATTGGTAAGGATGGAAACGTGATTCTTGGTTCTGTATTATCTGATAAGGTTGAGAAGACTCTTACAGAGCTTACTGCCGTTAAGAAAGTTATTCCTGGAACAACAGAGAAGCTGACTATAAACGGATCAATGGGAAAGCTTGCTGCGATAATTCAGAAGCCAGTACTTGCTGCAGGTCAGCGTTGCCCAATGGTAATGATTCTTCATGGATTCATGGGTAACAAGGGTGGACAACTTAATGAACTTATTGCAGACTCATTGCAAAAACATGGCGTTGCTTCTATCAGATTTGACTTTAACGGACATGGAGAGAGTGAAGGCGATTTCCAAAAGATGACTGTTCTGAATGAAATTGAAGATGCTAAGAAGGTTTATGACTATGTAGCAGCTTTACCTTATGTAAATAGCATTGCTGTTACAGGACACTCACAGGGTGGAGTAGTGGCAAGTATGCTTGCAGGAGAGCTTGGCAGTGCCAAACTGAAGGCTGTTGTGTTGATGGCTCCAGCTGCTGTATTGCGTGAAGATGCGATAAGAGGAAGTGTTTTCGGAAAGTCTTTTGATCCACTTGATCCTCCAGAAGGTGTAGAGATGTTTGCTGGTAAGAAGTTGGGTGGCGATTATATCCGTACAGCTTTCTCTTTACCTATATATGAAACAGCTGCAAAGTATGATGGACCAGCTCTGATTCTACACGGAACAGGTGATAGGGTAGTACCATATACTTATGGAGAGCGTTATCATCAGATATGGAAAAATAGTGAATTGCAGATTCTTGATGGTTTTGATCATGGATTCTCACAGAATATATATCGTGCAGATGCTATGGTTTCTAATTTCCTTATTAAAGAATTATGCAAGTAAGCATAGAATGGATAGAGAAGTGGTTTACCGTTTTCAATAATGATTATTTTGGCGGTAAACTGCCTCTTCCCGATTTAGCTTTATCAAAATCAAAAACTCGTCTTGGTAGCATGTCTTGTAAACATGTTACCAGATTTGGACGTACTAAAGTGTATGATTTCGCTATACGCATAAGTAATTATTATGACATGACGGAACGCCAGTTTCAGAATGTGCTTTTGCACGAAATGATACACTATAGCATTACTTATACAGGAACGAAAGATACTTCTCCACATGGAGTCGTGTTCAGAGGTATGGCAGATGCAATGAACAGAAAGTATGGTTGGGATATCAACGTAATGATTTCCATACGTAATGTAAAAGTTGCTGATGACAAGATTGTAAAGCCGTTTCTTGTGATGGCTTTGGAGTTGCAGACAGGCGAACGTTTACTTACCGTTGTTAATCCCAAATATGCAAAGAAGGTGGATAGTATGGCAAGAAATGTGAAGCGTATTTCAAGGTTTGCTTGGTATACTAGCACAGATAAGTATTTTATTCATTATCCGCTTGTACGAGCGTTGCGAGGACGCCGTGTGACATTGGATGTATATGAAGAAAAGACTTCTGAAATGCAAGAGGTTTTAGTTTAATATTGTGTATCTTGTATTTTGGCAAGTATTCTAATCAATAAAAATACAATTACTAATTATTCCTATATGTATTAGGGGCATACTTATTAATGTTTAAAACTCTACATAGGTTTTGCAAATTAATAAGCGTCTAAATGTCTATCATTTGATATTCAGCATGTTAGATTGCTTTTTCTTGAAAGCATAGTGACAGGCTAATGTCAATTATCATTTCCGTTTCTATGATGAAAAGGAAACGTTTCTACGTAGGAATGGAAACGTTATGTCGTAGCGATAGAAACTTTATATTGTAGAATATTGCTGTCTGCTAAACTTTCGATAAGCATAAATCTTTAGCGGACAGCAATATAAATTAATCATTGATTTCGTGTCTAATGAATTGTAAATTAGAACTTATTCAATAATTCTTTCAAATTACCGATATTTAAATAAACATCAAATGTATACTGTATTATTTTCCCATCCCTACCAATAAGAGCAGCGCGCGGTATGGCTGTGAAACTAAACATAGCTTGTAGCTGTGTCCATTCTGATGATGTTACATATATGTGTTCACCATTGATCTTAGACTCAGACATCCATTTCTCTGCTTTGTCGCGTGGAGAATCTGTTTCGTCGCATACATATAGGAACTTGATTTTTTCATTTTTCATTTCCTCTACATTTTGTCGCATATTCAACATCCCCTGACGGCATGGTCCACAATGTATTCCCCAGAAGTCTATTAGTATTAAATTTCCATGATATTGAGATGTCAGTTTATCCCATAAAGCTTTTTGTGCTGGTGTCCATGTTTCTGTTATGTCTTTGGTTGTGTTGTTTCCTTCTGTAGTTTTAACTACATTTCTATAACCATCCATCACAGAATAGGCAACTTTAGGATAGTGCATTTTCATTAAATCATTAGTGGTTTGCATTTCTTCAGCTAATAAGCGTGTACTATCGCATTTACCCAATTTATAATCATTGAGCAAATAGTTATATCTATTTGCTGCTTTCTGAGATATATAGAGGTCATTCATAAAAGTACCTTCCATATTAAACTCCTCAGAAGGTTTCTTTATATCCTTTGAAAGATAATATTGCTCAGGGTGGAATCTTATACCTATTTTAAGGAAGAGAGGTCCATACAATGTTCTGTTTAGAAATGTCCATTGTTGACTCTCGCTGATTACCAATGGGTTATCATAGAGCAAAGACTTATATTTTAAGAGTGGACGATAAATAGATTCATAGTCGAGTGGAATAAATGTGCTATCCAGTTTCTGCTCTATTGAACCGTCTGCTTTTGTAATTTTGATGTATCTATTTCCATTATAGTACATCATCATATCTTCCATCGTTGTGAGATATTGGCACAAGGTGCATGTCATAAGAAGGTCCTTGCCATATATAGAAAGTGGTGTGTCACGTATTATTTGATGCATCTTATCACTTTCAATCAGTTCAATAGTCTTATCAGATAATTCTTTAAGCGCCTTTTTTACACCTTCATTTCCCTGTTTGAGAGCGCCTTCGATAAAATGATAATCATATTCCTTATTAATCAATTTTTTCATCAATACAGGAATCAATGTATTAATCATTGCCGACTCACTATTGCCACAGAAAGATTTATAGCGCACTCGTCGATACGAGTTACATTCTGCTGTAGTGTATAAGTCAAGTGTATCTCCTCCTTGCACATATACATTTTCCATAATAGGCATAATGGATACAAACTGAGGGGCATTAAGAGGTATCTGAAATTCTACACAATTATCTTTATTAAGTTCGCATGGTATTATATTTTCTTTTCTATTGAACTGATTCTCGAATTTTGCACTCATAACACCGAAGTCTTTTCTCAGTACGTTTGGCAAATGGGCGACGTGTATTCTCAATGTTGCAGGCTGCGATTTACAAAAATCTAAATCCTTGTAGCGTGATGGATCAAATGTCCAATCAGAGTTCTTTGATGGTAATTTAAGATAATCATCTGCAGCCTTAGCTTGATTGTCAATTAATGTCTTATTTGACTGCTTCTTATTTGTTGATTTCAGCTGAATGCCATAAGTCTGCTCATATGGCGGTGTACCAGGTTCTATCATATTGAATAGTTTAACATTCTTGCTTAATGGTTCAAAATATAGAACACAAGATTTGCTACCTGACTGAGGCATCAATATCACTTCATTCGTCTTTACACTATCAGTGCGTAATAATTTGAAACTTTTGCTTGATTGTGCATCTTGCAATACCGTTTTGTCGTCAATGCGAACCCCATAATTAGGCAAATTGTGTAAGGTGCAATGCAGTATCGTTGCATCATTTGTTTGTTCAATAGCTTGAATTTCAATCCATGTAGGAGTATATTCTACTTCAGGATTCTTAATCTTTTGTTTTGCAACTGTTGAAAGTGAAAACACGACAAATAGGAATAATAAAATTCTTTTCATGTGATTAATTATTTAGGTTAGTACTAATTATGTTTACAAAGATATATAAAATTATTGATATATAGCTTTTAATCGTGAATTATTTGACGAAAAGTCCTCCAAAAAGAGTTATTAGGGCGACTTTTTGCTAAATATGCTTTCATATTCTTCTGTATATCAAGCGATCATAACGATAATGTATGCGTACATTATATATATAAATACAATTACTTAATTGTTCCTATATGTATTAGGCGCATACTTAGTTAATATTTAAAACTCTACATAGGTTTTGCAAATTAATAAGCGTTGAAATATCTAGTGCTTGATAATCAACGTATTAGATACTCTTTTTTAAAAACTTACTGACGTAGATATGTCAAATATCAAGGACTTTTCTACGTAGAAACGGAAACGTTTGATCGATGAAACGCAAACTTTATGTCGTAGAAACGCAAACGTTTGATCGTAGAAATGGAAACGTTTCTATATAGAAACGCAAATCATGTTTCTAGAAACAGAAAAGGCTTTACTAAGAAATGATTTTTTCATAGATAATGCAGTATTTATATATATATCAGTAATCTATGAATTTAGTATTAAGACAAGTGACATTGCTGCGACATTTGATGAATGCAGATTTGTACCATACTATACTGATAATCAGTGTCTAGTCACTTAGACGCTTATTTTTTCGAAAACCCTATGTAGGGAAACGCTAAAGACATTCTCAATAATGCCATTTTAGCTAACATGAATTTTAATATTGAAATATTCAATATAGATAGTTTGCATGTAGCTATAGATAAACAAAAACAAGCTAAGATTATCTGATTGCCTTATCTTGATAAGTTTACATGTAACCATAGATAAATAAAAACCCCACATCTCGCGACGTGGGGTTTTGTTGATTTTGTGAGATTTATATAAATCTGATCTACAGATTTGCTAATTCAATAACCTTGTCTACGGCAGCATTAATGCCGTCAAGGTTCTTTCCGCCAGCCTGAGCATAGTGAGGCTGACCACCACCACCACCTTGAATCAGCTTTGCTGCTTCGCGGATAATCTTACCGGCGTTGAGTGCATGGTCGTTAACCATATCATCACTAAACATAACGGTAAGCAATGGCTTATCATTTGATGTGCTACCGATAACGGCAACAAGATTCTCAGGAATTGCTTCACGAAGTTTGAACACAAGATCTTTTGCTGCAGAAGGCTCCAGTGGTAAAACGGCATTGATAACCTTTACACCATTAACCTCTTTTGCTTTGTTGATTAGTTCACCCTTTATGCGTTCAACAGCCTGAGCTTGGAACTTCTCTATTTCCTTTCTCATCTCATCATGCTCGTCAATAAACTTCTTCAGCGTTGCTGTGAGGTCTTTTGAGTTGTTAAGCATAGACTTGAGAGATGTAATCGTATCTTGGATAGCATATATTGAATCTTCGCAGGCCTTGCCTGTAAGAGCCTCAATACGGCGTATGCCTGCTGCTACACTGCTTTCGCTTATAATCTTGAAGAAACCAATACGACCTGTACTCTGTGCGTGGATACCACCACAGAATTCGCAGCTAGGACCAAAACGTACTACACGTACTTTGTCTCCGTATTTCTCGCCGAACAATGCTATTGCACCAAGTTCTTTAGCTTCCTCTATTGGAGTTTCACGATGCTCGTCAAGAGGCAAGTCCTGACGTATCATGCTGTTTACTAGCATTTCTACCTTACGCAATTCCTCGTCTGTGACTTTCTGGAAATGAGAGAAGTCAAAACGCAATGTTGTTGCATCAACATAAGAACCCTTCTGTTCTATGTGGTCTCCAAGAACCTGCTTCAAAGCATAGTCAAGCAAGTGAGTTGCTGTGTGGTTAGCAGCGCTTCCGTCACGCTTGTCAATGTCTACACAAGCCATGAAGTCTGCGTTGATATCCTTAGGCAGTTGCTTAACGATATGAATGCTCTGATTGTTCTCGCGTTTAGTATCAATGATTTCGATAGTTTCGTTCTCACTGACCAAAGAACCCTGATCACCAACTTGACCACCCATTTCACCATAGAAAGGAGTATTGTCAAGTACAAGTTCATAGAATGTATTCTTCTTTTGAGTTACTTTGCGGTAGCGCAATATGCTACATTCATATTCTGTGTAGTCATATCCAACGAAATTCTGTTCACCATCCTTGATGATTTCCCAGTCACCGCTTTCAACAACTGCTGCATTGCGTGCACGTGCTTTCTGCTTTGCCATTTCCTCGTTGAAGCCTTTCTCGTCAACTGTATATCCGTTTTCACGGCAGATAAGTTCAGTTAGGTCAAGAGGGAAACCATAAGTATCGAATAGGCGGAAAGCACTTGTACCATCAAGTTCTTTCTGTCCATGTGCTTTAAGTTCGTCCATATCACCGTTAAGAAGGTTGATACCCTTCTCAAGAGTTCTAAGGAATGAATCTTCTTCTTCCTTAATAACGCGTGTGATAAGTTCCTGTTGAGCAGCAATCTCTGGGAAGGCATGTCCCATTTCCTGTACCAATACGGCAAGGAGTTTGTAAAGGAATGCACTCTTCTGGTCTAGGAATGTATATGAGTAGCGTACTGCACGGCGCAATATTCGACGTATTACGTAACCAGCTTTGGCGTTGCTAGGCAACTGACCATCAGCAATAGAGAAAGCAACAGCACGAAGGTGGTCTGCAACGACACGCATTGCGATATCAATCTTCTCTTGCTCGTCTTTTCCTTCTCCATTCTCACCAGTAGGTGTGGTAAATCCGTATTTCTTTCCGCTAAGATTTTGTATTTCTTTGATGATAGGCTGGAATATATCAGTATCATAGTTACTGTGCTTGCCCTGAAGCATACGTACAAGGCGTTCAAATCCCATACCGGTATCGATAACATGCATTGGCAATGACTCAAGACTTCCGTCTGACTTTCTGTTATATTGCATGAACACGATGTTCCAAATTTCAATAACTTGTGGATCGTCATGGTTAACAAGGTCACGACCAGATATCTTTGCTTTCTCTTCTGGAGTACGTGAATCCACGTGAATCTCCGAGCAAGGACCACAAGGACCTGTATCACCCATTTCCCAGAAGTTATCGTGTTTGTTTCCGTTGATGATATGATCAGCAGGAACATGCTTTGCCCAATAGCTTGCAGCTTCGTCGTCACGACTAAGTCCTTCTTCTTTTGAACCTTCAAAAACTGTTACATAAAGGTCTTCAGGATTAAGATGTAGAACGTCAACGAGATATTCCCATGCATAGTCAATGGCACCTTCTTTGAAGTAATCTCCGAAACTCCAGTTGCCAAGCATCTCAAACATAGTGTGATGGTATGTGTCATGGCCGACTTCTTCTAGGTCATTATGTTTTCCGCTTACACGCAGGCATTTCTGAGAATCAACACGACGTACATCCATTCCTGGATCTTTTGTTCCGAGAATAATGTCTTTCCACTGGTTCATGCCGGCATTGGTGAACATCAGTGTTGGGTCATCCTTAATGACCATAGGGGCTGATGCTACGATTTTATGTCCCTTAGCCTCAAAGAATTTCTTATATGACTCACGGACTTCGTTTGCTGTCATCATCTTAAATATGTTATTTTAATTAATTCTTTATAAAAAATCATCCGCAAAGGTACAAAAAAGTTTAGAGATGTTGAGAGGAGTTGGCATAAATTTGCTAACTTTGCAAATAAATTAATCATTGTTTAATAAAAAAGTATGCAAATATGGCTTTGAATCCAAATAAAAACATTAAGTTGTATTACTCAATCAAAGAGGTAGCAGAAATGTTTGATATCAATGAGAGTACTTTGCGATATTGGGAAAGTGAGTTTCCACAGTTACGTCCTAAGACTCAGACTGGTACAAAGATTCGTCAATATACCGAGAAGGATATAGAGCAGCTTAAGGTTATCTATAATCTTGTGAAAGTGCGTGGCTTTAAACTTGCTGCTGCACGTAAGATGTTGAGTGCCAATAGAGATGGAGTAGACAAGACGACTGATGTGCTCGATACGCTATTGTCTGTAAAAAGTCAGCTTAAGGAACTAAAACAGCAACTTGACGGATTGCAATAATAATGAAATTTATTGATACTCATCAACCCCAAAAAGTTACTTTTTATGGTTGAGAGTAATCATAAATATATTCACCTTTTTTCTATTTATACCCTGAAGGACGATTCTATATTATGTTTTAGCGGAATTAGAATCATCGCATATTTGTGCTTCAGAAATTCTATTTCAGCAAAATAGAAATAAATCATAGTCAATCACATCTTACTTTAAATGAAAAGTAATGGCAAATCAAAGCCTTCACTCTTTATGAATGTTCTGTTCCATACTATTCTGTAGGAGCTAACGTTTCAGAGAGAGTGAAGGCTGATTTCTTAAATCATCTTCAAGAGATGGTTGATTTAATATCTAATGACTTGTAAATTAGAACTTATTCAATAGATTTTTTAACTTATCGGCATTAAAATAAGCATCAAATGTATACTGAATTATTTTCCCATCCCTACCAATAATAGCAGCGCGTGGTATGCCTGTGAAGTTGAACATTGCTCGTAGCAGTTCCCATTCTGATGGTGTAACATATATGTGTTCACCATTGATCTTAGACTCAGACATCCATTTCTCTGCTTTGTCGCGTGGAGTATCACCCTCGTCGCAGATATAAAGGAACTTAAACTTTTCATTTTTCAGCTCCTCTACATTTTTACGCATATTCAACATACCCAGACGACATTGTCCACAATATAGTGCCCAGAAGTCTATTAGCATTAAATTTCCATGATATTGAGATGTTTGTTTATCCCATAAAGCTTTTTGTGCTGGTGTCCATGTTTCTGTTATGTCTTTGGTTGTGTTGTTTCCTTCAGTAGTTTTAACCATATTTCTATAACCATCCATCACAGAATAGGCAACTTTAGGATAGTGCATCTCTATTAAACCATTAGTAGTATTCATTTCTTCAGTTGATAAGCGTACACTATTCATTTCTTCAGCTAATAAGCGTGTAGTATCGCATTTCTCCAATTGATAATTATTGATCAAATCGTTATATCTACTTGCTGCAAGCTGCGATATAAAGAGGTCATTCATAAAAGTACCTTCCATATTAAACTCCTCAGAAGGTTTCTTTATCTCCTTTGAAAGACCATATTGCTCAGGGTGGAATCTCATACCTATATTAATGAAGAGAGGTCCATACAATGTTTTGTTTAGAAATATCCATTGTTGACTCTCGCTGATTACCAATGGGTTATCATAGAGCAAAGACTTATATTTTAAGAGTGGACGATAAATAGATTCATAGTCGAGTGGAATAAATGTGCTATCCTGTTTCCCCTCCGTTGAACCGTCTGCTTTTGTCTTCACGATGTATCTATTTCCATCATAGTACCTCATCATATCTTCCATCGTTGTGAGATATTGGCACAAGGTGCATGTCATAAGAAGGTCCTTGCCATATATAGAAAGTGGTGTGTCACGTATTATTTGGTGCATCTTATCACTTTCAATCAGTTCAATAGTCTTATCAGATAATTCTTTAAGCGCATTTTTTACACCTTCATTGCCTTGTTTGAGAGCGCCTTCGATAAATTGATAATCATATTCCTTATTCATCAATTTTTTCATCAATACTGGAATCAATGAATTGATCATTGCTGACTCACTATTGCCACCGAAAGACTTATAGCGCACCTGTCGATTCGAGTTACGTTCTGCTGTAGTGTATAAGTCAAGTGTATCTCCTCCTTGCACATATACATTTTCCATAATAGGCATAATGGATACAAACTGAGGAGCATTAAGAGGTATCTGAAATTCTACACAATTATCTTTATTAAGTTCGCCTGGTATTATATTTTCTTTTCTATTGAATTGATTCTCGAATTTTGCACTCATAACACCGAAGTCTTTTTTCAGTTCGTTTGGCAAATGGGCGATGTGTATTCTCAACGTTGCAGACTGCGATTTACAGAAATCTAAATCCTTGTAGCGTGATGGATCAAATGTCCAATCAGAGTTCTTTGATGGCAATTTAAGATAATCATCTGCAGTCTTAGCTTGATTGCCAATTAATGTCTTATTTGACTACTTCTTAGTTGTTGATTTCAGCTGAATGCCATAAGTCTGCTCATATGGCGGTGTACCAGGTTCTATCATATTGAATAGTTTAACATTCTTGCTTAATGGTTCAAAATATAGAACACAAGATTTGCTACCAGACTGAGGCATCCATATCTGTTCATTCGTTTTTACACTATCAGTGCGTAATAGTTTGAAACTTTTGCTTGATTGTGCATCTTGCAATACGATTTTGTCGTTAATGCGAACCCAATTATTAGGTAAATTGTGTAAGGTGCAATGCAGTATCGTTGCATTTGTTGTCTGTTCAATAGTTTGAATTTCAATCCATGCAGGAGTATATTCTACTTCAGGATTCTTAATCTTTTGTTTTGCAACTGTTGAAAGTGAAAACACGACAAATAGGAATAATAAAATTCTTTTCATGTGATTAATTATTTTGGTTAGTATTTATTATATTTGCAAAGATAGATGAAATCATTGAAATATAGCTTATGATATGAAATAATTTGTCGAAAAAACCGACAAAGGGATCTTTCTGGAGATAATTTGATAAATAGTGCTTTTGCATTTGCTTTTAAATCAAACGATCATGAAGATATTGTGCATTTCTGCCAAAATATAATATAGGCTGATTTATATTATTGAGCTAGTCAAAAAATAATGGCTAATCATAGCCTCTACTCTTTATGAAAGTTCAGTTTCTATGAATCTAAAGTTTCAAAGAGAGTAAAGGCTGATTTCAACAACCATCTTCAAGCTATGATTGTTTTTGCATCTAATGACTTGTAAATTAGAACTTATTCAATAATTCTTTCAAATTATCGATATTTAAATAAACATCAAATGTATACTGTATTATTTTCCCATCCCTACCAATAAGAGCAGTGCGTGGTATGGCTGAGAAATTAAACATAGCTTGTAGCTGTGTCCATTCTGATGATGTTACATATATGTGTTCGCCATTGATCTTATACTCAGACATCCATTTCTCTGCTTTGTTGCGTGGAGAAGCAATCTCATTGCAGATATAAAGGAACTTAAACTTTTCATTTTTCATCTCCTCTACATTTTTACGCATATTCAACATTCCTTGACGACATGGTCCGCATGACATTCCCCAGAAGTCTATTAGCATTAAATTTCCATGATATTGAGATGTTAGTTTATCCCATAAAGCTTTTTGTGCTGGTGTCCATGTTTCTGTTATGTCTTTTGTGTTGTTTCCTTCTGTAGTTTTAACTACATTTCTATAACCATCCATCACAGAATAGGCAACTTTAGGATAGTGCATCTTCATTAAATCATTAGTGGTTTTCTTTTCTTCAGATAATAAGCTTGTACTATCGCATTTACCCAATTTATAATCATTGAGCAAATAGTGATATCTATTTGCTGCAGTCTGAGATATATAAAGGTCATTCACAAAAGTACCATCCATATTAAACTCCTCTGAAGGTTTCTTTATCTCCTTTGAAAGACCATATAGCTCAGGGTGTAATCTCATACGTATATCAGAGAAGGGAGATCCATACAACGTCCTGTTTAGAAATATAAATTGTTGACTCTCACTGATTACCAATGGGTTATCATAGAGCAAAGACTTATATTTTAAGAGTGGACGATAAATAGATTCATAGTTGAGTGGAATAAATGTGCTATCCAGTTTCCACTCCATAGTACCGTCTGCTTTTGTGATATATTTATGATCATTATAGTACATCATCATATCTCCCATCGTTGTGAGATATTGGCACAAGGTACATGTCATAAGAAGGTCCTTGCCATATATGGAGAGTGGCGTGTTACGTATTATTTGGTGCATCTTATCACTTTCAATCAGTTCAATAGTCTTATCAGCTAAATCTTTAAGCGCCTTTTCTACACTTTCATTCCCCTGTTTGATAGTGCTTTGGATAAATTGAAAATCATATTCCTTATTCATCAATTTTTTCATCAATACAGGAATCAGTGTATTAATCATTGCCGACTCACTATTGCCACAGAAAGACTTATAGCGAAACTCCCTATATGAGGTAAGTTCTGCCGTAGTGTATAAGTCAAGTGTATCTCCTCCTTGTACATATACATTTCCCATACTAGGCATAATGAATACAAACTGAGGAGCATTAAGAGGTATCTGAAATTCTACACAATTATCTTTATTAAGTTCGCCTGGTATTACATTTTCTTTTGTATTGAATTGATTCTGGAATTTTGCACTCATAACACCGAAGTCTTTTTTCAGTTCGTTTGGCAAATGGGCGATGTGTATTCTCAACGTTGCAGACTGCGATTTACAGAAATCTAAATCCTTGTAGCGTGATGGATCAAATGTCCAATCAGAGTTCTTTGATGGCAATTTAAGATAATCATCTGCAGTCTTAGCTTGATTGCCAATTAATGTCCTATTTGACTTCTTCTTAGTTGCTGATTTCAGCTGAATACCATAAGTCTGCTGATTTGCCGGTGAACCAGGCTCTATCATATTGAATAGTTTAACATTCTTGCTTAATGGTTCAAAATATAGAACACAAGATTTGCTACCAGACTGAGGCATCCATATCTGTTCATTCGTTTTTACACTATCAGTGCGTAATAATTTGAAACTTTTATTTGATTGTGCATCTTGTAATACCGTTTTGTCGTCAATGCGAACCCAAGAATTTGGTAAACAGTGTAAGGTGCAATGCAGTATCGTTGCATTTGTTGTTTGTTCAATAGCTTGAATTTCAATCCATGCAGGAGTATATTCTACTTCAGGATTCTTAATCTTTTGTTTTGCAACTGTTGAAAGTGAAAACACGACAAATAGGAATAATAAAATTCTTTTCATGTGATTAATTATTTAGGTTAGTACTAATTATATTTACAAAGATATATAAAATTACTGATATATAGCTTGTAATCGTGAATTATTTGACGAAAAGTCCTCCTAAAAGAGTTTTAGGGAGACTTTTGCTAAATATGCTTTCATATTCTCCTGTATATCAAGCGATCATAACGATAATGTATGCGTACATTATATATAATACAATATATCAGTATTGTTTGCGTTTTTGGCGTATGATAAGAGAATTATTTATTCATTGAAGGAATCCAGTTTGTGCATTGCTTGAATACATTTTCTACTGTAATATTAGCTGCTTCCTTCTTTGAAAGTTGGTGTGCCCATTTCACTCTGCCTGAATTGTTAGCTCCAGCACCATTGTTGTTGTATTCTGAATAACGGGCAGTCTTTTCATTCTCAGGATTTTTCCAGTTTTCCCATCCTTCTGGTCTTATATGTTTGCCCAGTTCACTGTTCATAAACACTGTGCAGGCGTATGGACGCCAAGGACGACCCAGATAAACTTTGCTTACACCGTCTTGTGCTATCAGTTTGCAGTGATTGAATATATAACCATAAGGTTGATCAACTGGTGTAGATGCAGCAGTGACATAACTATCAGCCTTACTCTTTATTGTGCAGTATTCAAACCAAGCTATGGCAGGACCAAAGATAAAGTCTGTTGTTCCCTCAATATAGCAATCAGCGAAGTAAAGGCGAGTGCCAGCTATGCCTGTGAATATCGTATCTTGGTGTCCTAGGAAGTTGCAATTCACAAATGTCAGTCGATCACCTTCCGTGTGGAGTGATACAGCTTGTCCAAGTCTTGCTGAATTGTTTTCAATTGTAATATTCTTTAGTTTGATATCGTTTCCTTCAATCTTCAACGTATATGTGCGAAATGTTCCCATTGGTTTGCCAGTCTCAGGAATCTTTATATTTGCGTGATCATCATACGTGATAATGGTATTGTCACGGTCTTCTCCGCAAATCTCTATGTTGTTGAGCCATGAAGGAATGACTAACTTTTCTTTGTAAATGCCTTTCTTAACGAAGATAACCTTGTGGTAGTCCATGAATGCACGACATACTTCAATGGCTTCTGATACGTTACGAAATTCAGCAGTCCCGTCACGTGCAACGAAAAGCGTGTCGGGATTGTCATACTTGTTTGCGGCATTGATGTTTGCAGCCATAAAGATAGCTGCAAACATTATTATTATTTTTTTCATAGTTTTGTTTGTTTAGTATTATATATCAGCTCTTATTATTTAAGGTACAAGGTCGTTGTTTGCGTTTTACATAATTTGCATTACTTCCTGCAAATCATCTATATCTTTTAAGTTTTCCATAATGTCTCTTACTTCGTCTCTGTCATGTACTTTAACCTCAATACTACCATCAAAGATGCCTTCGTCACTATTGATAGTAACCTTATGAATGTTAAGGTTCATACGTGAAGAAATCACTTCTGCTACATCTTGAAGCATACCTTTGCGGTCAATACCTCTTATCTCGATAGTAGCATCAAAATACATCTGTTTATGCATATCCCATTTTGCATCAAGAATACGATTGCCGTAGCTAGATTTTAGTCGGCTTGCTACAGGACATGCACGCTTGTGAATTTCGATATGGTTCTTATTATCAATATATCCTAGTATGTCATCACCAGGTATAGGGTGGCAACAGGCTGGGAATATAAACATATTAATTGTTTCTTCGCTAATGATTACAGGCTTCTTTTTCTTGAAGTCTTTGTTAACGATAAACAGATTATTTATTTCATCTTCTTCATCTTTATCCTTATCGTCCTTCTTGCCGTGGAGGAATGGTACATATTTGCGCCATCCAGAATTAGTTATTTCTTTCTTAACCTTACCAAGCAACTCGTCAAGATCTCTTTCTCCTAATATAATTTTCTTTTCGCCAAGAGCAAGGAATAAGTCTTCTGGTTTCTGCACATCATGGAAATCGCATAGCTTATCCAATACAGAAGATGTGAGTTCTAAGCTGTTGTTTGTGAGCCATGCATTTAGCACGCTCTCTCCATTCTTCTGAACTTCACGGTCGTCACGACGCAGAATAGCCTGTATCTTCGCTCTTGCTTTAGCGGTAGAAACGAAATTGATCCATGAAGGCTGCACATGCTGTGACTTACTTGTGAGTATTTCTACTTGGTCGCCACTATTTAATTTGTGACTTAAAGGTACAAGTTTATGATTAACCTTTGCTCCGATACAATGACTTCCAAGGAATGTGTGTATCTGGAATGCAAAGTCAAGTGCAGTACATCCTGCTGGCATTGTTTTAATCTCGCCTTTAGGTGTAAATACAAATATCTCAGAAGCGTATAGGTTTAACTTTATACTGTCAAGGAAGTCCATTGCATCTGGCTGTGGATCATCAAGAATCTCCTTGATTGTTCCCAACCAATTGTTTAGTTCTCCTTCGTCCTCAGTATATTCAGCACCGTCCTTATATTTCCAATGAGCGGCAAAGCCTTGTTCTGCAACTTCGTCCATGTGATCTGAACGGATTTGCACCTCAATCCATCTGCCCTGTTTACTCATAAGAGTTACATGGAGTGCTTGATATCCGTTAGCCTTAGGATGATTCAACCAGTCACGCAATCTGTCTGGATGACTCTTGTATATGCGGCTTATAGCAACGTAGATGTTAAAACATTCGTTGATTTCTTCCTTACGAATTTTAGGTTCAAAAATTATTCTTACAGCAAGGATATCATAGATTTCTTCAAATGTTACATGCTTATTCTGCATCTTATTCCAAATAGAATAAGGACTTTTTACACGAGCCTTGATTTGATATTGTACTCCAATCTTGTCAAGAGCCTCACGTATTGGATCTGTGAATTGTGCAAAAAGTATATCACGCTGTTCGCGTGTAGAAGCCAGTTTATCTTGTATAGTTTTGTATTCTTGAGGATGCTCGTATTTAAAACTTAAATCCTCAAGTTCCGTCTTTATCTTATTAAGTCCCAAACGATTAGCCAGCGGTGCATATATATATAAGGTCTCGCCTGCAATCTTATATTGTTTGTTGGCTGGTTGCGAAACAAGAGTTCTCATATTGTGAAGACGGTCACAAATTTTGATGAGAATCACGCGAATATCATCGCTCATCGTGAGCAATAGTTTCTTAAAGTTTTCAGCTTGTGCAGAAGCCTTATCACCGAAAATACCACCACTGATTTTAGTCAGACCGTCTACAATCTGTGCTATTTTGGTTCCAAATATATTTTCAATGTCCTCAACGGTATAGTCTGTGTCTTCTACGACATCGTGCAGAAGTGCTGAACATATACTTGTTGAACCGAGTCCCATTTCTTCGCATGCAATAAGAGCAACGGCAATAGGGTGCATGATATATGGCTCACCAGATAATCTTCTCACACCTTTGTGAGCTTGTCTGGCGAAATTAAAGGCTTTTGTGATTATGTCGACTTTCTTCCTGTGTCGAGACGCAAGATAGGTGTCAAGCAAATGCTGGAAAGCATCTGTTATCATTTTATCTTCGGCAGCTTCACGTGCAGCCTCTTTCATATCATGCTCATCCATATTCGTATCGTTTATTTACTTAACTTTGATTTTCTTTCCAGCACGTATACTACTGCCATTAATACCATTCAGTTTCTTTAGCTTAGAAACAGTTGTATTATGTTTTTCTGCGATTTCAGAAAGCGTATCGCCGTCACCAATGGTAACGCTTTTGCTTGCATGTTTACGCTTGTTTTTCTTCTTTCTTGTATATTTGCTTGATCTGGAATAGCTTTTGTGTCGACTGTATGAACGGCTTTTTGTAACGACAGGTTCTTCATTGTTAACCTCTACCTCTGTACGCTTGCTAGCCATTTCTTCTGGCTTGTATGCGTAAATAGAATCTTCGTTATCAATGAATTTTGTAATCATCAATGTTGGCAATCTTAACGCAGATGGACGCCAGCTTCCGTTAACCAAATCATGACGATATTGTGGATTCAAAGCCCTTATCTGGTCAATGTTTATACCTAGAACATGCGAAATCTGTTCAAAGTTTATATCTTTATTTACTAATATGGTATCGGTCTTCTCTGGAAGTTCTGAAGTCATTGGACATATATTGTGATCACAATAGTAGTTCATGATGTAGTTCGCTGCGATGAAAGCAGGAACATATCCCTTAGTTTCGTCTGGAAGATAAGGATAAATCTGCCAATAGTCGTTTTGTTTTGAACGGTGTATGGCTTTATTTATTTTGTCAGGACCACAATTATATGCTGCTATTACAAGATTCCAGTCGCCATATAGTTTATATAGGTCGCTGAGATAGTGAGCTGCTGCATAAGAAGATTTTATAGGGTCGCGTCGCTCGTCAACAAGAGAGTTAACTGTTAGTCCGTAACGCTTTGCTGTCTTTAGCATAAACTGCCACAGACCTGTTGCTCCAACTCTAGAAACAGCACATGGATTAAGTGCAGATTCTATTACAGGAAGATATTTTAGTTCGAGCGGAAGACCATAAGTATCTAGTGCCTCTTCAAAGATAGGCATGTAGAAATTCTGAGCTCCCAACATATAACTAACTGAATTACGTAGATGACCGCTGTATCTATCAATGAATGTTTGCACAACATCATTGTACGGCATTTCTATTACAGTAGGTAACATGCTAAGTCGTTTCATGTAAATGGCTTTATCATATACAGGATTAACATCCGGCATGTTACAGTTTGTATCAGGTTTGAGATAATTCTTTGTGTTGTAGAGATGCATCAAACTGTCAAGTTCTTGTGTCATGGCCTCTGGAAGGTCTATGGTTACTTGCTTTCCTTGTGCATCTTTAACGGTAATCTCCGTTTCTTTTTTATTATCATCCTTTTCAACTTGCGCCTGCATTGCACAGTTTCCGGCAAAGAGTAGGGTGATGGTGAATAAATAGATTTTCTTCATTACTTATTTTTTGTCATATATGATGTTTTCTCTTCTCAACTTACTTTAGAAGTTTAGGCTGCAGTGCACGCCTATACCACCTGAAGTGAGAGGATTTCGGTTGTTGTCAGTATTTATGATAGCAGGCTCAACACTGAGACTGAGATCGTTTGATATATCAAATTCTGATAATGATGCATCAACGTATGCGTCAATTACAGAAAGCGCATAAACGCCTACTAATACGAAGAAACTCATGTCTCTCCAACGACGGAAGCGGTCTTTTCGATTTTTGAAAAGATTTTGATATGTAGCGAGGTTTTCGTTTGTTATTTTTGCGCCGAGATGCATAAACTGATTATAGCTGGCTGTATTAGGGTCATTATCCATTATGTCCAGATATGCCTGAGAATAATCATGATACATCTGATTGTTCCATTTCATAGCGTAAACGCATCCTACTATTCCTCCGTAAATGATAGGTAGTTTCCAGAATTTGCGGTTGTAAATCTGCCCAGCTCCAGGCAATACAAGAGCTAGCCATAATGCCCTCTTTGGTTCAGGACGCCATGTAGCCCAGTCACGCTTTTGTTTCTTGACCTTTTTTGTGTCGCTAGACACTAGCGTAAGGCTATCTTTGTGAGTAAGTGCATCTGTAGCTTTGATACTCGCAGTATCGGGAACAACGATACGATTCTTTACATTCTGTGCTTTAGCAGAGAACGGCATAGCGAATATCGCAGCAGATATGATTATAAATGAAGGTATCTTCACAGACATATTAATCTTTCAGTTTGTCGAAAACGTTCATGATCCGTTCCAGTTCTTCTTCATTTGCAAAAGGAATGCTAATTTTTCCCTTTCCTTTTGGCGAACAAGTCATTTGAACTTTTGTATTGAGAAACGAAGCAAGACGTGTTTTCAGTTCATTGAACTCTTCAGGCAATTGACTGCGTGCAATGATTTTCTTCTTGCCGCTTTCAATATCTTCTCCATTCTTTAAGGCCTGAACAAGTTCTTCTACTTTTCTTACTGAGTATCCGTTTTTTTGTATTTCCTTGAAAAGTTTTATTTGTAATGCAGGACTATCAATAGCAAGCAATGCTCGTGCATGTCCCATATCAATTTCCTTCTTCTGCAAAGCCATCTGTACTTGTGCAGGAAGTTTTAATAATCTAAGATAGTTGGTTATTGCTGTACGGCTTTTTCCGACACGTTCAGAAACTTTTTCCTGTGTCATTCCGCTACCTTCCATTAGATGCTCGTATGCAAGTGCAATTTCGACAGCATTCAGGTCTTCACGTTGGATATTCTCAACGAGTGCCATTTCCATAACATTCTCGTCTTTTATCGTACGGATGTATGCTGGAATAGCTCTAAGTCCTGCAAGTTGAGAAGCTCTCCATCTTCTCTCACCAGCAATAATCTGAAATTTGTTCTCAGTTATTTGTCTTAGTGTGATAGGTTGGATAATACCAATTTCTCTTATGCTTACTGCCAATTCATGCAGTGCTTCGTCGTCAAATTCACGGCGAGGCTGATTAGGATTAGCTTCTATTTGGTCTATAGCAATCTCGTTGATGGTAGAAGAACCCTGAGTGCGCACAGCATCTGTTGATATCAGTGCGTCAAGTCCTCTTCCGAGTGCGTTGAATTTTTTATGTACAGCCATTTCTTCTTATGATGTGTTATTAATTGATGACGATGTTCATTCAATCATCATTAAAGAATTTATGAGTTCTTGTTTATTATTTCTTTTGCAAGTGCCAGATGATTCTTAGCTCCTGTAGATTCAGCATCGTATAGAATTACAGGAAGTCCGTGACTAGGGCTTTCACTGAGTTTCACGTTACGCTGAATAACAGTTTTAAATACTAATTCCTGGAAGTGGCGTTTCACCTCATCATATATCTGGTTTGCAAGGCGTAGACGACTGTCATACATGGTGAGTACAAATCCTTCAATCTCTAAGTCCTGATTCAGTTTGCTCTTAATAATCTTAATCGTATTAAGGAGCTTGCTGATACCTTCAAGTGCAAAATATTCACACTGAACGGGAATAACAACTGAATTAGCTGCAGTGAGTGCGTTTACAGTAATTAGACCTAATGAAGGGCTACAGTCAATAAGAATGTAGTCATATTCCTTACTAATAGGGTCAAGTAAGTTTTTCAAAACCTTTTCTCTGTTTTCTAGATTGAGCATCTCAATTTCAGCACCTACCAAATCAATATGGCTTGGTATTATATCCAAACCGTTGATGTCTGTGGTATAGATGGCATCACGCACATCAGCGTGGTCAATAATACATTCATATAGGGAGCAGTCAACTTCTTTAATGTCCACTCCTAAGCCACTGGATGCATTTGCCTGTGGGTCTGCGTCTACTACGAGAACTGTTTTCTCTAATGTAGCAAGTGATGCTGCAAGGTTTATGGTCGTAGTGGTCTTGCCCACGCCGCCCTTTTGGTTAGCTAAAGCGATTATTTTTCCCATTTCGAAAAAAGTTGATTTGACCGCAAAGTTACATATTTTATGCGAGAAATACTAGAATTAAACCTTTTTTTAGTACTTTTGTGCCAAACTTAAAAGTTAAATATGAATAATTGCCGTCCATTAATACTTATTTCAAATGATGATGGATATCATGCAAATGGTATCAAAACTCTAGTTTCTTTTCTTAAAGATAAGGCTGATTTGATAGTTTGCGCACCTGAATCAGCACGCTCTGGATTTTCTTGTGCTTTCTCTGCAACAACACCATTGAGGCTCAAACGTCGCCATAATATGGGAGATGTTGAGATTTGGTCTTGCAACGGAACGCCAGTAGACTGTGTAAAAATTGCTATCTCAGAATTATGTGGTGGCAGAATTCCTGATCTTGTTATAGGTGGTATCAATCATGGTGATAATTCTACAGTTAACAATCATTATTCAGGAACGATGGGAGTGGCTCTTGAGGGATGTATGAAATATATTCCGTCTATAGCTTTCTCTTCATGTAACTATGATACAGAGGCTGAATTGGGATATCTGAAAGATGATGTTTGTAAGATTGTTGACAAGGTACTTGCAGAGGGATTGCCAAAGGGAATATGCCTTAACGTTAATTTCCCAGAAATGCCTCCTTTCAAGGGTACTAAGATATGTCGAATGACCATGGGACAATGGGTTAACGAAATCGTAAAGGAACGTCATCCACGTGGATATGATTATTATTGGGTAGTAGGAGAGTATCGTAACGATGAACCTGATGCAGAGGATGGGGATCAGTGGGCTGTCAATAATGGATATGTTGCTATAACTCCTACGAAAATTGATGTAACTGATTACGAGATTATTGATAAACTTAATAGCTGGGGACTTTAAATAAAAGTTTTGTTATGAAGTATTACATTATTGTTGGTGAAGCTAGTGGAGACCTTCATGCATCACATTTGATGATGTCGTTGAAAAAACATGACAGCAATGCCGAGTTTAGATTTTTCGGTGGAGATATGATGTCTGCTGTTGGAGGCACTCGTGTAAAGCATTATAAGGAACTTGCTTATATGGGATTCATTCCTGTACTTTTGCATCTGCGCACAATATTCCGCAATATGGCATTGTGCAAAAAGGATATAGTAGCTTGGAATCCTGATGTTGTAATACTTGTAGACTATGCTGGATTTAATCTTGATATAGCAAAATATCTTAAGGCAAACACTAAAATACCTGCTTACTATTATATATCACCTAAGATATGGGCTTGGAAGGAATGGCGAATAAAATCTATACGAAGAGATATCACAGAACTATTCTCTATATTGCCTTTTGAAATACCATTTTTTGAACAAAAACATAATTACAAAATACATTATGTTGGTAATCCTACTGCAGACGAGGTAAATAGGTTTAAAAATGAGTACAAAGAGAGTAGGGAAGATTTTTATAACAGGAATTCTCTAGTTGCCGATAAACCTATTATTGCATTGCTTGCGGGTAGTAGGAAACAGGAAATAAAGGATAACCTTCCAGCTATGATTCAGTCGGCAGTAAACTATGCTGATAAGTATCAGATGGTACTTGCGGGTGCTCCTTCAATTGATAGGGAATATTATGACATGGTACTTGATGGGATAAAAGACTGTGGCGATTTTAAAATCAAAATAGTTGATAATGAAACTTATCCATTGTTGAAACATTCTGTAGCAGCTCTAGTTACAAGTGGTACTGCGACTCTTGAAACAGCGATGTTTGGTGTTCCACAAGTTGTATGTTATGAAACTCCTGTTCCGCATTTGATACGTTTTGGATTTAATCATATAATAAAGTGCAAATATATCTCTCTTGTAAATCTTATCGCTGATAAGGAAATTGTGAAGGAACTATTTGCTGATCGTTTCTCTGTATCAAATATATCAGAAGAGCTTGGTCATATTCTTCCTGGTGGAGAGGGACGACAGAAGATGCTCGATGATTATGAAGAGGTGTATAAAAAACTAGGCGACACTATCGCTCCAGATAATGCCGCCCGTATTATGGTTGATTTGCTTAATCATAAAGATTAAGCAAGCCTTTATTTATTATATTCACGTAGATAATCCCTTACCTTTTTACCATAAGGCTTTATAATATCATTAGTCCAATTTCCTTCTGATTTAGCCCTTGGTAGCAACATAGAACATGTTTCGTTCTTATCAGAAATAGACCAGTTTATCCAACTGATTTTTAGATTTTCCATAAGATCAATCCATTTCTGCCATTCTTCCGTATTCAGAGGACCGTCTCCTGAAGCTTCCATACCAGCACATTCACTGACGAAAACAGGTAATCCACCCTCAACAGCTGCTTTCATTTTGTTACGCAGAAAGTCTTTGTGAGTAGCTGCATAAAAATGTACTGTGTACATAACGTTGCTAACTCCCTCTATTGGACTTGCTGCAACAATGTCTATGTCCTGATCCCAGTGTGGACAACCCATTAGGATGATATTATCGGGATCATATTGTCTGATTGCTGTAATTATTGTTTTGCCATACACCTTTAAGCTGTCCCAATTGTCTCCAACGGGTTCGTTATATAGCTCGTAGATAACGTTAGGATACTTTCCGTATTTCTTTGCCATATTGGTGAAAAACGTTGTAGCCTCTTTTGTATGCATCGTGTGTGCATGCCAGTCAATGATTACATATACACCGTTCTTGATTGCTGATTCTATTACCGGAGACATGCATTTCATTGCGAATTCTGGATTGTCCAGATAGTTATCTTCTATCTGTATTCCCATAGCAGCTCGGATAATATTGGCGTGCCAGTCATCTTTCAACCATTTTATGGCTTTTGTGTTATAGAAGCGCGGCCATAGATTGTGCCAACCAAGACTTACACCTCGTAATACCACTGGGTCGCCATTGTTATCACACAACTGCGCACCCTTTACTTGCAATTGTCCCCATTCTTTTACAGGATTAGTGGCAAAGGATGGGGAAAGGCAGAATACAGTTAATAAGGTTAATAGGTATTTTTTCATCGTATGGTATTTGATTTTGTTTAGAAAATCTGTATTGTATAGAGGTATATTACAACTGCTGGAATCGCCATCAATGATGAATCAAAGCGGTCTAGCATTCCTCCGTGTCCGGGGAGAATATTTCCACTGTCCTTAATATTCAAAGTTCTTTTGAAAAGGCTCTCTACAAGATCACCTAATGTTCCGAAGACGACTACTGTGAGTCCTAGTCCAATCCATCCTATTACAGATAAATGTGATGTTGATGCGCCGTTTTCGTTAGTCAGATAGCCGATTACTCCTGCAACAATCATAACAAGTATGCCACCTCCAATACTGCCTTCCCAGCTTTTTGCCGGACTAATTCTTGGAAATAGTTTATGTTTTCCGAAGAGTGAACCGCTGCAATATGCACCAGTATCGTTGAGCCATAGAAAAATGAATACGCATAATGGTATTAACATGTTGTAGCTGATACCGTTTCCGTTAGCAGAAACCTCAAAACCAAGTATGTTTATCATCGAGAAAGGCAATGCAATATACATTTGTCCAAGCATAGTGTATGCCCAATCGTTTATGGGGTCTTTCTGTTTAAGATATAGTTCGCTGATAAACAGATAAACAATTGTCAGAAGATACGGAACGAAGATTACGAAATTTGTCGCAATGCCAATTCTGAATGCTGCTACTGCTATGAAAAAATAAACACCAGCTATTGTTGATATGAATCTGTTTACCTTAATATTCTCTCTTTGGTTTACAAGTCCTGTATATTCCCATACTGCCATACCAGTTATGAGAGCAAAAAGAGCCACCATAGCTCTGGGACTAAAGAATCCCACAACCATGATGGTGACAAATAATGCACCTGTAATAGTGCGTGTTATTAGATTTTGTACTTTGTTAGTCATATTTTTATATCCGACTTTTATTCATTGTCTTTTGTTGCCTGATGCTCTGCTTCTGCCTCCTTTACAACGTCTGGCATGTCTTCAAGCTTAGGAGCATTGGCTTCGTTTTCTTCGATAATTTCCTGAGAACGGCTTACCCAAGGGCGTTTGCCGAATATTTCTTCTACATCCTCTGCATAGATAACTTCTCTTGTGATAAGGAGTTCGGCAAGTTTATTGTGTCCTTCCTTATGTTCCTCAAGAATTTGCTTTGCATGGGCGTATTCTGAATTTACCATCTTTAGAACTTCATCGTCTATTATCTTTGCTGTAGTCTCTGAATATGGACGCTGGAATTGGTATTCCTGGTTGTTATAATAGCAGATATTTGGTAATCTGTCGCTCATACCTGCGTATGCGATCATTCCAAATGCACTCTTAGTAGCACGTTCAAGATCGTTCATTGCTCCAGTAGATATGTGACCTGTAAAGAGTTCCTCTGCAGCACGTCCACCAAGTAATGCACATATTTCGTCAAGCATCTGCTCTTTAGTTGTGATCTGGCGTTCTTCTGGAAGATACCATGCTGCGCCCAAAGCCTGTCCACGTGGTACGATGCTTACCTTTACAAGAGGATTAGCATGTTCACAGAACCAACTTATAGTAGCATGACCTGCCTCATGAAGTGCGATAGAACGCTTCTCGTTGGCAGTCATTATCTTAGTTTTCTTTTCCAAACCGCCAATTATACGGTCTACAGCATCTATAAAATCTTGTTTGACAACGCATTTACTGTTATGTCTTGCGGCAATAAGTGCAGCCTCATTACATACGTTAGCAATATCAGCACCTGAGAATCCTGGTGTCTGTCGAGCAAGGAAATCAAGATCTAGAGAGTTATCAATTTTTAATGGTCTGAGATGAACTTGGAAAATAGCTTTACGCTCTGTCAAATCTGGCAGGTCCACATTTATCTGTCTGTCAAAACGTCCAGCACGCAACAAAGCCTTATCAAGCATGTCTGCACGGTTTGTTGCAGCGAGTACTATAACACCACTGTTTGTTCCAAAACCATCCATTTCTGTAAGCAGTGCGTTCAGGGTGTTTTCACGCTCATCGTTACCGCCCATTGAAGGATTTTTGCTTCTTGCTCTACCAACGGCATCAATCTCATCTATGAAAATGATACATGGAGATTTTTCCTTTGCTTGGTGAAATACGTCACGTACACGACTTGCGCCTACACCGACAAACATTTCAACGAAGTCAGAACCACTCATTGAGAAGAATGGAACTCCTGCTTCACCAGCAACAGCTTTTGCAAGCAATGTCTTACCTGTTCCCGGAGGACCAACTAGCAAAGCTCCCTTTGGAATTTTTCCTCCAAGTTCTGTATATTTCTTTGGATTCTTTAGGAATTCTACTATTTCCTGAACTTCCTGTTTTGCTCCTTCTTGTCCGGCAACATCTTTGAACGTTATTCCTAGTTCGTTAGCCTTTTCGTAAAGTTTAGCTTTACTTTTTCCTACGCTGAAGATACCACTGCCTCCACCGGCACCATTTCCTCCACTCATACGTCTCATTATCCAGAACCAGAATACTAGCAATAGTATAAATGGTCCATAACTGAATAATATATTGCTAAGGAAGCCATTACTGTCGTTATTCTCGTAGCTAAAATCAGCAATCTTTTTTGTCTGTTGCTCTTGAGTTAGATATTTTTCCAGTTCGTCAATAGATCCGAAATTCACGTTTAAGTATGGATTTGAACCAACTTGTTTTGAATTTCTATGGAATACATCCTGAATATGTTTGGGGTTAACAAACATTTTAAGAGTACTCTTTTCTTTGTTTATTACAACGTTGGTAGCATATCCTTTCTCTACATATTGTTTAAACTTTGTATATGTAGCTTCCTGACTTGCTCCGTCACCAGCTAGCATATTACCTCCGCCAGAGAAAATAATAATTCCCAATGTAAGGGCTACGAGCAGATAGAGCCAGTTCATATTGAAACGTGGCATCTTTGGATCGTTTTTGTCTCTGTTATTTAAAGGGTTGTTTTTATTGTCCATTTATTCTAATTTTAGTTTTCGGATATTATACAAATAACGTGCCAAACGACTAATCCAGATTTGGGATTTTAGTTAAGCCGGCATCTTCCCATAATGTTTCCAAATTATAGAATTCGCGTGTCTCTGGCATAAATATATGTACCAATACATCTGAATAGTCAATAGCTACCCATTCTTTATTACCAAGACCAGCTACGTTTGTAGGTTTTTCTTTTATTTCAGTGCGTACAGTGTCGCTTACAGAACTGGCAATTGCTTCTACCTGAGTTGTCGAATTACCTTGACATATTACGAAGTATTTTGCAATTGCTCCATCTATATTTGTCAGGTTTACGATAGTTATGTATTCGCCTTTTTTCTCTTGTATGCCTTTTGTTATAGTTTCAACTAATTTACTTGTTGTTTCCATTAATAGAATTTCTTTTGTTGTGTATTATATAATGTGTGATATCAGTCACAAAGGTACATAAATTATAGATATAACATTAACAAAAAAGTCTCTATTTTGTTTTTTTTCTTATTTTTATGAAAAAAAATTGGGGAAAGTTTTGGAAGTTTATAAAAAAGCACTACCTTTGCACACGCAATTCAGAACAACACTGATAAATGCATTTAATATTGGGATATGGTGTAATGGTAACACTGCAGATTCTGGTCCTGCCATTCTTGGTTCGAGTCCGAGTATCCCAACTACAAAGCAACTCTTTTGGGTTGCTTTTTTTGTTTTATTATTATTCAACTGGTTTGAGATCTGGGAGTTAATAAAGTGAGTGACTTAACAATTCCGATGTTTAAAGTTTGGTAATGATGAAAAAAAATAATCTGAAAATATATGGCAAAATTAATTATAAAAGATAAGGCAGGATTCAACTGTTTTCTTATTCATGTCGCTGAACTGTTCTTAAACATCTTGGGTTGCACTCTACGTCGATATAATTTATGAACGTATGGTTTCCTATGGTATTTTAAGGCAATTACTAAAAGTCTGTAATCCGAATAATTGCAACTGCATAAATTGGTGTGATAGTATCTTATGGAAATCTGTACTTAATTGTATTTTGCATATACAAGGGTCTAACGGTCCATAGTAATGAGTGTTTTAAAGAAAATATAGTTTCATTGATTGTTGCGGTATGTACAAAAAAAAATTGATTGTCTCACGACAACCAATCTCTTAACCTTAATAATCTAATACCATGAAAAACATGCTGCAAAGATATAGGCTTTTTGCGAAACCTCCAAATTATTAGTCATGAAATCATCGTATTTTATATTTTGTTAACCATGCGGTTATTATTCACTTTTTGTTTGGGTTCTTATCTATTAAAGTTCTCAGCATCAATAGCCTTGATTTTCTGCTTAATAAGTTCCACATCATCCTTAAGTTTCTGAACCTTGTGATTCATTTCATCAATAAGGCTATTACCTTTCTTGCTGCTTACACTAAGGAAGCCGAGGTTGTTCTCGTATGTAATAATTTCTTGCTTCAGACTTTCATAGCGTCTCATAAGTCTACCACGTTCGTTGTCTATTGCATCTTCACCGTTTCTAGCAACATTCTTCAAGTTGTTTCTGAAGTTGTCTATGCGCTTTTTAGCAATAGATATATGAAGGTCTTTGTATAACTTATCCAGAATATCATGATATTCTTTATAAAGTTTATCTTTGTCTTTATATGGTACATGTCCAATATTGTTGTATTCTTCAACAAGTTTTTGGACTTTATCCTGTACGTTATCTGAAGCTTCTTCTGCTAGAGTTTTAAGTTCTGATATAATCTCTTTCTTTTTGCTTAAGTTGCTATGTTCCTCATTGCGAGTACCAGCATTCGCTGCATTACGTGCTTCAAAGAACTTGTTGCAGGCAGACAGGAATTTAGCCCACAGTTCATCACCTAGCTTCTTTGGAACAGGACCTATGGTCTTCCAATCTTTCTGTAGTGCGATAAACTTGTCTGTAGTAGCTTTCCAATCAGTACTATCATTAAGTGATTCTGCCTCTTCAATCAGTTTTTGCTTCTTTTCAGCATTCTCATTAAAATGCTGTTTGATTTCCTTGAAGTGTTCAGCCTTGTTACCGAAGAATTCGTCACATGATGCACGGAATCTCTCAAAGATCTTCACGTTCATCTTCTGTGGTGCAAATCCTATTTTCTTCCATTCAGCTTGAAGACCTATGATTTCTTTAGTATGTTTGTCCCAATCGCCTTCACCATTGTTCTCGGCTTTTACGATTTCTTCAAGTTGCTCACATAGTTTGGTTTTCTTTTCAAGGTTTTCATCTTCTTTTGCGCGCAAATCTTCGAAGTGCTTTTGGTGCTTCTTGTTTATCACGGTTGATGCAGTCTTGAATCTGTTCCATGTTTCCTCGCGCAGTTCCTTCGTAACAGGACCTGTTTCGCGGTATTGTTGATGAAGTTCTTGTAGTTGGTGGAACGCACTTATAACATCTTGTTCTTCAGCAAGCTTTTCAGCAGCATCGCATAAGTGACGTTTTGTTTCAAGATTCTTCTTAAAGTCATATTCGCGTGCTTCGCGATTTAAGTTCAGTAGGTCATAATATTGCTCTACATAAAGTTGATAGTTTCTCCATAATTCGTTGGCTTTGTCTGCAGGAACAATTCTAATGTCTTTCCATTTCATTTGCAACTCCTTAAATTCCTGATAGCTTTTGTTAGCCTCGTCAGGAGAAGTTGCCATAGCCTTTATGCGCTCTATGATATCTATCTTTTTCTGTAGATTATTTTGTTTTTCAGATTCTTGCTCAAGGAATAACTTTGCACGACGCTCTTTTATCACGCTCATTTGAGCCTTGAATATTTCTTCATCTTCATCTGGTACCATAACATATTTCTCTGGGTCGCCACCGGCTTCCAGATATGCTTTTTGCTTTGTGTCACGCTCTGTAATATGAATTTTGTAGAAAGTGGTTTTTAGATTATCGAGTTCCTCTTTTGTTGGGTTCTCTTCATTTCCGACAATTTCTTTGAGACGTTCTAGAATCTCAGCCTTGCTCTTATATGTTTTTGGCTCGGCAGGAGTTTCTTTTTTATTCTCTACTTCAGCAGAACTTGTAGTCTTCTGCATTTCATCATCTAACATTCCCTCTTTAGGGGTATTCTCTTGAGAGTTCATCATTTCACCGGTTTAGTTTATGATACTGATTTTCATTGCGTTGTGCAATCATTATTAGCTTGCAAACTTAAATAAAAAAAATGTAAAATCCTAATTTAAATTGATTTTTTTTACTTTTCAGTTGTTATAGTAGGCGTTTGTAACGCAAAATCCACCATGACATACCTGATACCAATACAGAGATAACGATTGCTATGATGAATCCAAACTTATTTGTTTCCATTCCGTTAAGCAAATTCATACCAAATATACTTGCTATAAGGGTAGGGAACATCATAATAATACTCACAGAGGTAAGCGTACGCATCACCGTATTCATGTTATTATTAATAATACTTGAATACGTCTCCATCGTTGATTCCAGAATATCTGAATATATGTTTGTTGTTTCGCGAGCCTGTGTCATCTCAATACTTACGTCCTCAATAAGGTCAGCATCCAATTCGTCCACTTGAAGTTTAAACTTCAGTTTTTGCAGAAGATTTTCGTTGCCACGTATTGATGTGATGAAATATGTAAGTGAGTCTTGTAGACGGCTTAGTCCAATTAGACTTTCGTTGTTCACTCCCTGATCAAGATTATGCTTTGCTTTTTCAATCAGTGTGTTTATCTGTTTAAGTCGTTTCAGATACCAAACAGCACTAGAAAGGAATAGGCGGAATATCAGATCCACGTAGTCTGTGAATCCCTCGCGTCTTTTCTGCTGATAGCTCACGAAGTCTATCATCATATTCGTTTCGTAATAGCAAACTGTTATTGTGACATCGCGCTTATGTATTATACCAAGTGGTACAGTAGTGTAAGGCGTACGTGAACGAACTTCTTTTACGTATGGTATACGAAGGATGATAAGCATCCATCCGTCATCATATTCATAACGTGCACGCTCGTCGGTATCGCTAATGTCTGATAGAAAGTAATCTGGTATTTTGAAAGTATCTTCAAGATATTCCTGATCTTCGTCTGTTGGGCATGTAACCTGTATCCAACAATTGGGCTGCCACTCTTTGAGGGCGCTCAAATTCTCGCTAATGTTCCAATATGTTCTCATTGCAGCTAATCTCCGTAAAATTGAATCCTAGGTATGGGGATTAGCTTCAACTAAATCCTCACGCCTATAAATTAAATGTTTCCGCGTGATAATCGTCCATATATTTGTTATTATGTTTGATTTAACGCTGCAAAGGTAACAATTAAATATTAAATATTTTCATATCTAATAGGAAATTATTCATTTTTTTCATTCACATGTTTGATGTCCCCTAACATTGTCGTTAGATTTTATCCAATGCCTGTTTGATGTCATCAAGTATATCGTCGCTGTCTTCTATTCCAACAGAAAGTCGGATAAGGTCTGGAGCTATACCTGCTTCACGCAACTGCTCATCTGATAGCTGGCGGTGTGTGTGACTTGCTGGATGAAGCACGCAACTGCGACAGTCGGCAACGTGTGTGACGATGTTAATCAATTCCAGTGAGTCCATCCATTTGATTGCAGTCTCTCTGTCGCCTTTCAGTCCGAAAGCTATTACACCACATGAACCGTTTGGCAGATATTTCTTTGCTAGTTCATGGTTGCGGTCATTTTCAAGTCCGCAGTAATGCACCCATGCAACTCTTGAATCATTAGACAGGAATTCAGCTATGCGCTGTGCATTCTTGCAATGTTGAGCCATGCGTAGATGCAGACTCTCCAATCCTAGATTTATAAGGAAAGCATTATGTGGTGACTGAATACTTCCAAGGTCACGCATGATTTGTGCCACAAGTTTTGTGGTGTATGCCATGTTGCCGAAAGTCTTTGTATATGTAAGTCCGTGATATGACTCGTCAGGCGTGCATAGTCCAGGGAACTTCTTTGCGTTTGCATCCCAGTCAAAGTTACCGCTGTCTACAACCACTCCGCCTATTGTTGCAGCATGACCATCCATGTATTTTGTTGTGGAATGAGTTACAATGTCGCATCCCCATTCAAAAGGTCGGCAATTTATAGGTGTCGCAAATGTATTGTCTACAATCAATGGCACACCGTTGCTGTGAGCTATCTTTGCGAATTTTTCAATGTCTAGTACGTTGCATCCAGGGTTTGATATAGTTTCTCCAAACATCGCTTTGGTGTTTGGACGGAAAGCCTTCATGATGTTCTCTTCGCTGTCTTCAGGATTGACGAATGTACATTCTATACCCAATTTCTTTAGAGTCACTCCAAACAGGTTGAACGTACCGCCGTATATCTCATTTGAAGCTACAACATGGTCGCCAGCTTCACAGATATTAAACAGTGCATAGAAGTTAGCTGCTTGTCCGCTTGATGTGAGCACGGCTCCAACTCCGCCTTCCAATGCAGCAATCTTTTTTGCTACTGCGTCATTAGTTGGGTTTTGTAGTCTACTATAGAAATAGCCGTCTTTCTTTAAGTCAAAGAGCATAGCCATTTCTTCAGAGTTGTCATATTTAAATGTTGTACTTTGGTACACTGGGACCGCGATTGGTTCTCCGTTTTTAGGTTCCCATCCTGCCTTAACGCAGAGGGTTGAAAGTTTCAGATCTTTCTTCATCAGTAGTATATCTTTCCTTTGTTTAATTAATTGTTTGTCATTAATTAGTTTGATGACGATGCAAATTTACTAAAAAAACGTGTAAATACTTTTAGTTTATATATTATTTTATCATATAAAGTTACAAAATGCTATTATTGCTCATAAGTATTCATTAATTCATCAAATAGACTTTTCATCTTGCCAGGAACGATTATATGATGATTACCTATTGGGTTTGTCAGGAAGTAGTTCGCCTTATCAGCCTTGTCAAGTTGTATCACTTGTTGTGTACGGCATAGGTTTGGCTTCGCCTGACTGCATACTAGTTCTCCCTCTTCAGCGAAGTGTCTGTTAAGATTGCCTGAAACCTTGAATATTGTCACAGGACCATTTTTCATATATCCTCTGATACCTACACCAATTCCTGATTCAAAGTGAGTGTCAAATTCATAACGCTCTATCATATTAAAAGGTATTGTGCAGTGTGCGAAAAGCATTTCTCCGCTTGTTGGGTTTATGTGTGCTGGGTTTGCTTGAAAACCAGAGACAGACGCAAGCGAATTTGTTATTGCCATTGACAGCATTGCCGGAACGTCTCCCTCGCATGTAGCGATGATGCCTTCGCTATTGAATTTGGCTAGAGCCAGACAACCGGTGTTCTTCACTGCTGTAAGCAAGTCAAAACAGCGCAGTGTGAATCCGCTTAGAGCATATTTTTTTATGATAGTTTTCAATGCCAAGTATATCTGTTCTGCCATTGGCAAAGCCTTACTTATGTTTTCATTAGGAGACATCGCAAGCAGTTCTTCTGTATTAGGCGTTGGGATAGACTTTATCGTGTCGAGTAATTCCTGAATAGGAATGTTTATAATTTCAATCCCAGTTTTTGCCTTCACAGTCTCGTAATCAGCATTACTTGATATAAGCCAGTCTGAAGGTTCTCCAACTACTCCTAGTCTGCATCCGTCGAGTTGTTTTCTTGCCAGTCCCACTTTCTCAAGAATATTTATTCTTTCAGCTATATATTCTGTTTCGCCGTGCAGAATCTCACCTTGTATATTATTAAGTCTTAGATAAGACAATATCTCCATTGAGGCAGCAAGAGAATTACTCTTTCCTGATGTCAGCAGATATATAGGTTGTTTTGATTGAGCTTGTATTTGCGGAAGCAACTTTTTAAAAATGCCTTCTGTTCCACCAGTGCGCACATATATAAGGTTTAATGCGTGATCACCATAATTAGTGAAGTCACTACCAATGAAATCAAACTTAATGTTTAGGCTGCCTAAAAATTCAGCAGTAGCTGCGTCTACAGCCTTTTCGTCGTGAAGCTGTGATGTAAGTGTGTAGATTGAAATATCCATAATGTTGTTTTCTGTTTGAGTGCCAAAGTTACATAAAAATATTATTTTGAGGAATTAATTCTGCATTTTTTCAATTTTATCGTCTTTAGTTTCGTCAGAAATAAGTAATTTTGCGTATTAAATATTTAAATTGGGTAGAAAAAATGACTATACGTTTGGCAACAGTTGATGACGCTGAAGAATTATTGAAAATCTATGGCCCGTACGTAAAAGATACGGCAATAACATTTGAATATGATGTCCCAACCCTCGAAGAATTTCGTAATCGCATTATAAAAACTTTGAGTAGATATCCATATTTGGTCGCTGAAGAAAATGGTAAGTTGATAGGTTATGCTTATGCCGGACCATTCAAGGAACGTGCTGCTTATCAGTGGGCAGTTGAAACTTCGTTATATTTAGACAGAAGTTATCGTGGAAATGGTCTTGGTAGAATATTGCACGATGCTTTATGCGAGGCTTTGCGCAAGCAGGGTATATTAAATATGAATGCATGTGTTACTTATACATCTAAAGAAGATGAATATCTTACACATGCTAGCTTGAAATTTCATAAGCGATTGGGCTATACTATTGCGGCACATTTCCATAAGTGCGGCAAGAAGTTTGATCGTTGGTATGATATTATTTGGATGGAGAAGCATATTGGAGAACATAAATAAAATAATCAAATGAAAAAAATCAGTTTAGTTTTACTTTTAATGATGTCTTTGATGAATCTACAGGCACAAAAAAGAGCTTTTAAGATCTCAGACCTCTATCGTGTGCAGAGTGTGTATGGAGTGGCTGTGTCCCCTCAAGGTAACACCCTTGCTTATGTCCATAGCCGTTCTGATTTGAAGAATCACAAATCATATCAGAATATCGCATTGATGAATTTAAAGGATTTCTCAACACGAGACCTTACCACAGACGGTAAGAGTGGTGATGCTATGTGGAGCAAAGACGGAAAGCTTGTTTATTTTATTTCGTCTATAAGTGGGACTCCTCAGCTTTATTGCAGTGACGCAACTGGTAAGGCCGAAAAACTTACAGATTATGAACTCGGAATCAATGCTCCTGTGCTTTCTCCTGATAATCGTTATGTAGCTTTCACAGCTAATGTGTTCCCTGAGGCTGGAGCTGACGGCAAGAAGAATGTCGAACTACAGAAGAAACTTGATAACGGACCTGTTCAGGCTCATATTGCTGATAAGTTGCTTTACAGACATTGGACTGAATATGCCGATGGTAAATATCAGCACATCATTGTTTATGACTTGAAAGATAAGACTTATACTGATGTTACTCCTGGTGAATGGGTATCTCCTGTTTTCATGCCAGGTGGAGGTGTTGGCTTCAATTTCTCTCCTGATAGCAAGGAAATCTGCTTTGTAAGCAATCGCACTCAGCATCAGGAAGCAAATACCAACTGCAATCTTTGGACTGTTCCTGTAAAGGGTGGTGAAGTTAAATGCCTTACCGCTGAGAATGAGGCATGGGACGGAACTCCAGTCTATTCTCCTGATGGCAAATATATTGCTTATCGCATGCAGCGCATTCCTGGATATGAATCAGATAGATTCCTGCTTGCTTTGATTAACCGTCAGACTGGTGAAAAGACTGTTCTCACAGAGAGTTTTGATAACTGGGTTGATGATTTTAAATGGAGCCCTGACAGCAAGAATATCTTTTTCTTGGGTGAGGAAACTGGCTATGAACCTTTGTTCAAAGTCAATGTGAAGAGCCATAAAATCAATAAGGTAATAGGCAATCGTGCTATTGGCGACTTTGATTTCGATGCAAAGGGCAATTTCTATTATACATATTCTAGAACTGGTAAGCCAAATTCTTTGTACACTTCTGTTGCTAATGGAACTAAGGAGCGTCAGCTTACATTCCTTAATAAAGAATTAGAGCAGGAAGTTGACATCCGTCCATCTGAAACAATGTGGGTAAAGGGTGCCAATGGTGATGATGTAGAAGTGTTTATCGTGAAGCCTCATGGTTTTGAAGCTGGAAAGAAATATCCTTTGATAGTCAATGTTCATGGTGGTCCACAGATGCAGTGGATGGATAGCTTCCGTGGCGACTGGCAGGTATATCCAGGTTCAGGCTATGTTGTTGCATATCCTAATCCTCATGGATCAACAGGTCGTGGACAGGCTTTCTGCCGTGCCATAAGCGGAGACTTCGGTGGCGCTCCTTATGTAGACGTTATGAAGGTTACAGACGCTCTTGCTAAATTAGAATATGTTGACTCTACCCGTATGGGCGCCATGGGATGGTCTTATGGTGGTTACTTCATGAACTGGTTGCAGGCAAACAAGCATCCTTTCAAGTGTCTTGCTTCAATGATGGGACTTTATGACCTGCGTTCTATGTGGGGTGCAACAGAGGAACTTTGGTTCCCTAACTTTGATTTAAAGGGGCAGCCTTGGAACTCAGATCAATATAAGAAGTTCTCTCCATCAGAGTATGTTTCTAATTTCAAGACACCTACATTGATTATCACTGGAGAGAAAGACTATCGTGTGCCATACACACAGAGTCTACAATATTTCAACACTCTTCAGACGTTGGGCATTCCTTCTCGCTTAATCGTATTTAAGAATGACGGACATTGGCCAAGTAATCTTTATTCAATGCCTGTATATTACAATGCTCATCTTGAGTGGTTCCATAAATATCTTGGTGGTGCACCTGCTCCTTGGGATACCCAGAAAATGGTTGCTAACCAGATAGAGTATTAAAATTATAATGATATGAAAGAAATCAAGAAATTGCCTTCTGAATGTACTACTATCATAGTAGGAAACAGAATGACAGCCGATGGATCACGCATATTAGCGCGTTCTAGTGATTTTGATGCTATGATGGCAATCAATTTCGAAGTCCATGAAGACACTCTTTTTGGACCTTCTGAATTTATTGCTAAAGATAGCAAGTTCCGCTGTCCGTTGCCTTCTAAGGCTTTGGGCTATACAGCCTTGCCTGATTATCAGTTCCCTGGAGAGTGGGGAAGTGCTGGCTACAACACAGCTGGTGTTGGAATGAGCAGCACAGAGACCATCTTTAGTAGTGACCGTGCGTTGTCTTTCGATCCTTATGTAGAAAACGGACTCGCTGAAAACTGCACATACAACATTGTTTTGCCTTATATCCATACAGCTCGTGAAGGCGTTGAACGTCTTTCTAAACTGATAGAGGAATACGGTTCGGCAGAAGGTTTCGCTATCGGCTTCATAGACGACAAGGAAACTTGGTATCTTGAGAATGCCTGCGGTCATCGTTGGCTTGCTTGCCGCATGCCGGCAGACCGTTATTTCGTTACCGGCAATCAAAGTCGTTATCGTGATTACGATCCTAACGACAAAGATAACTTTATGGCATCATCCGATTTGATTGAGTTTGCCGAGAAAAATGGATTGTATGATCCAGCTAAAGGCAAGTTTGATTTCCATGAAGCTTATTCACGTGATGAGAAGTTAGACACAACATATAACTATCCACGTGTATGGGGATTGCAGAAGATGTTCTCACCTTCAATAAAGAATGATGTAACACGCAATGATTTCCCTGTTTATGCTGTGGCTGATAAGCCAATCAGCCTATCAGATTTGCGCACAGCGTTCCGATTCCATTATAATGGTACTGAGCATGATCCTTATTTGCATAATAACGGTAAGGAGCCTTATCGCCCTGTTGCTATATTTCGTACCACCCAGACACACATCTTGCAGGTACGCAATGAACTTCCACAAGCTATAGGTTGTCTTTCTTATGTAGCTTTAGGAATGGCAGATTTAGGTGTGTTCTTGCCGTTGTATCAGGGTGTGAAGTCATATCCACGTCAGTATAGCCTTGGCAACAGCAATTCTGATAGTCATTCAGCCTATTGGAAGTTCCGCAAGGTGATGACATTAGGAATGGTAAACTATAATGCTTACGCTCCAGTCATCCACGAGGTATATTCAAAGCTTGAGGCAGAGAATGATCAGCGTCAGAAGGAAATGGAAGCAGAGTATTTAAAGTTGTACAAGGACGAGCCTATGAAGGCACAAGACATGTTACAGCAGTTCTCTGATAGCATTCTTTTGCATGCGTTAGACGTTGCTGATGCATTGACTGAAAAACTCTTCACGTTATTAGCTCAGGATATTCAGAAAGAATATCTATTCCACGGAGCTTAATAGCGTAAAGGAATATCTATATAATAATACAGGCACTTGCTTCATTAGCAAGTGCCTGTATTGTTTTTATAATTGTCTGGTCTCTCGCAGATTTCTGCAGACTAAACACATCAACATAAACTACATATACTCCCGTAGATTTATTGCTTCAATGTAAACGGCCGATTCTCCCGCAGATTTACGCAGACAAACAGCAAACAGCATGGACTGCATTGTCTCCACTATGTCGAATCTGTCTTTTGTCTGCGTGAATCTGCGTAATCTGCGGGAGAATAGGCCGTTCACATGCAAAGAAAGAATATTCATGGAAACAATATAATCTCTGCGGGAATATGCATTTGCTTTAGCAGATACTGCAAATATATACAGAAAAGGAAATCAGCGAGGAAACGCCTTTGTCTATTATTTTGACCGACATAATATAATCCGTACTTAAATAACAATGATTCGTGTGTTATTAAATTTAAAATAAGATTGTACTTTCTTTTTATTAGTTTTTGATTTGTATATTTGTAATTCACTTTTTAAATCATTATTATTTTATGAAAGTAACATTCTCTTCTTTTACACAGACATGTATTAACAAACAAAAAAGCTGCGGGAGCTTTTCCACTGCCCACCTTTATGGTTGTGCCGCTCACTCTTTCAGTGAGTATCTCGGACGTGACACCATCCGCTTCGGGGACATCACTACCCAAGCCCTGAAACTCTATGAGAAATACCTTATCCGTACTTCCCATTCCTTCAACACCATTTCTACCTATATGCGCATGCTCCGTGCCATCTACAACAAGGCTATTATGGCAGGTCTTGCCCGATTTGTGTTCAACCTGTTCCATGATGTGTTCACGGGCATAGACCGAAATCACAAGAAGGCACTCGACGAATCTAATTTGAAGGAGATCCTTACCGGTGAGGTGAAAAGCCTAGCTCTGAAACGGGTACAGTTAATGGCGGCAGCAATGTACCGACTTTGTGGAATGCCGTTTGTCGACCTGCAGCATCTTGGCATTCATTCGGTTGTGGACGGTGTGTTGAAATACAACCGCCAAAAGACAGGGAGCTGTGTGAATATTCCTGTAAACAGAAATGTTTGCAAACTCATCAAGCTTCTCCCCGTATCAGATTTAGACCTCAGCACAGAGAGCGGCTACAAGCGCTACCAGTCATTGCTTCGCAATTTCAATGCAGGTCTTAAACGCCTAGCAAAAGCCTTTGGCGTAAAAATTAGTATTTCTTCCTACACCTTCCGCCATTCGTGGGCTACAAATGCCCTCCATCATCATGTACCAGTGGAGGTAATCAGTTCTGCCCTCGGTCATTCCGACATCAGAACCACACAGATATACCTCAAAGGTTTTGATGCAGAAGAAATAGGAAAGGCAAACAGCAAAGTCTGCAAATGTCTGAATGTAAGATAAGTAGCAATGATTAGCCTTTTAAAAAGATATCAATAAATATCGAAAGTAAATAAAAAAATGTAGCCGTTACTTTGTAAGTAACAGATACAACTAATTGTTGGGCAAATGTAGTTATTAATTTATTAAGTTATATACTAATTTGCATTTATTAACTAAAAAATAATAAAAACCAATAAAAAACATAACCAACGGGACATATGTAATCTTAATGCGTTTGATATAAACACATTTTAAACATAATTCGATGTACATATTGTTATCCAACGGTAGCACTTATCCGCTGGTTAGTTCCCTTTTTGTCTATTCTTATCCAACATTATTCCCCAATCCTTTCTGTTACTTACAAAGTAACGGAACGTGTAATAATAGAATAGATAAATTGGATGAGTAAATTAAAATTTCATAGTACGAAACGTAGGATGAGTGATATTATATTAAAGTCATTTTTGCTTTTATTGGTATCCCTGTCATCATTGCGCCTTCATGCGCAATATGTAGCGCTGAAGTCCAATCTGCTCTATGATGCATTATGTATTCCTTCCCTGGGTACCGAGGTCCGCCTTGACAGTACCCTTACCCTGAGTGTTTCTTCTACCTACTGCCCGATATCCTACGGCAGCGACCGTAAATGGAAGAACTGGTCTGTTCAGTACGAAGCTCGTCACTGGTTCCGTAAGTCCTTCAATGGTCCCTATATAGGAGTCTTCGGCATTCATGGAGGTTTCAACCTAAACCGCATACCTGTGTTCCGTCTTACCAGCCACCGTGCCGAAGGCAACTTCAACGGTGCAGGACTCACTTTCGGCTTCCATCGAATACTCTCTCCTCACTGGGGCATAGATACATCCCTTTCTGCGGGCTATCTCCATCTGCGCTACCGCCATTACCGTGAGGGAACCTATGGCTACCTTGAATATACAAAGGGTAGGGACTATGTCGGTCCGGTATCCCTTTCCGTATCGCTGGTATATATAATCAAGTGATAATAATAAGATAATAACAATGAAATAATATTTATAGAGAAATGAAATTATTACAATCTGCATTCTTTCTTCTTGCCTTCAGCGGAACGGTATCCGCAGCATCCGCCCAGACTGTCTACGGCGGACAGATCTACGTCAACTCCGAGAATTTCACCCGTCAAGGCGACCTTCTCCGTGTGCGCATGAAGGTAAGCTATGACAGTAGCGTTGTTGGAAGCTGTGAGTCGCTGACCTTCACTCCTGTGCTGAAGACAGACAGTGCCGTCTCAGTGCTTTCTTCAGTGGTCATCAATGGCCGTGCGCGTGAGCGTGATGCCCACCGCACAGAGGTCCTTTCCGAGGTCCGCCGCAACATGCCCATCGTTGTCAAGGACAGCCATGCTGCCAAGCGCTACTTTATCTATGACACAACCGTTCCTTATAAGGACTGGATGCAGGACTGCCGCATGTATGTTGAGAGCGAGGAGCTTAACTGCACAGGTCACCGCGGACACGTCTACGAGGACCTTGTGCTGAAGAACATCTATCTTCACGACATGAGCAACGATAATCCCGATCCCAATGTGCACTACTATAATTTGATGGACTATGTACAGTTCCTTCAGCCACAGGGCTCCGATATAGACAAGTTCCACCGCAGTGGTGAGATTTCGATCTTCGGTAACAAGTCTCTTGCCAAACTCAGCGGAAGCAGATTCAACCGCACTGTGTTCAATACCATCGCCACTGACGTGAAAAGTGAACTGCAGCGTTACGGAACAAGCCTTGTAGGCCTTCGCATCAACGGTTTCGGTGCTCCTATCGGCAACTATCGCCGTAATGAGAGTGAGGCGATGGAGCGTTCCCTTGCCCTGAAGAAGTACCTGATGAAGCAGAAGCTCACTAATCGCAACGACCTTAACGTAAGTTGGCTTGCAGAGGACTGGGACAGTATCTCTTCGCTTGTAGCAGGTAGCGGCATGAACCTCCGCGAAGCCGTTGTAGACATCATCAAGAGCATTGATGTAGTCAACGGTCGTGAGCGTGAAATTCAGAACATCGGTCACGGCATGCCCTATGAGTATATGGTGAAGTTCATCTTCCCGAAGGTCTACCGCATCAAATATACGCTGACCTTCCGTCACGATGGTTTCGACAGTAACTCTGCCATGCAGCATCTCGGTTCCAACCCTGCAACGATGACGCTGGGTGAACTCTATGCTACAGCGGCATTCTACAAGAAGGGTTCTCGCGAGTACAACGACATCGTGGACTTGACCGCTCGTCTCTTCCCTGATAATCCAGAGGCAAACATCAACGCTGCCGGTGTTGCTCTGACACGCAACGACGTAACTCTAGCGCATAAGTATCTTAAGCGCTGGGAGACTGATCCAAGAGCCTACTGCAACATGGGACTTCTTTATCTTAGCGAGGGCAACCGCGATAAGGCAGAGGTTTACCTGAAGATGGCAAAGGCTGCTGGGGTTACTCAGGCTGACAAAGCCCTGAGCGAGCTGATGAAGATGAAATAATGAAAAGGAATATAAGTAATAAAAAGAATATTAATAATTAAATTGATTTATAATTATGAGAACAAAACCAGCAATACTAGCCTTCTTCGCATTGGCAACCATTGCCATGCAGGGCTTATTTACATCATGCTCAAGTGATGAACCCCTGGGCACAGAGAAACAGGAAGGTCTTCAGACCCTGAAGATAAATCTGAAACCTGCCGACACTCGTGCGGCAGCCTATACAGATCCTGCTTCAATTACTCCTAATCCTGAGGATAAAATCAACAGCGTCACAATAGGTATCTTCGATAAGACAACTGGTAACGTCAAGACGATACAGGATGCCGCGAATGCTGCTGCTCCTGAGATCACCACCAGTCAGCTTGCTGATGGCGACGATATACTTGTAGCGGTGAATGCCCCAGCAGGAACCTTCAATGGCGCTCTTACCGAATCAGACTTCGAAAAAAAGACTCTTGCAATTAATGATGCCCTCCCTGTAAGTGGTTCAGTAACTGTAGACCCAGCAAAGCTTCCCATGTTCGGTACAGGATCAATAGCTCTTAAAAGTGGAAGCTCCACTGCTTACGAAGCAACTGTACCTGTATCTCACATGGTCGCAAAGGTAACTCTGACATCTCTCAAAGTGGCATTTGATCCAAACGGAGCCTATAAGGACGCCACGTTCACTCCTTTAGAGGTGTTTATGTACAACGTCCCTGAAAAATTGGAATTCAATCCAGCAGATGCATACACTTATATTTACGCTGATGGTAGCTATTACAACGGTGAGGTTGGTAAATCTTCAGTAAAGGATTATCTGGGAACAGGCACTGACCTTGCTAGCCTTAGTGGTAAGGTACTGAAGGGTGATGTCAATGCGACGGCGACGAATAGCTGGGGAACCAACCTGTTGTATTTTTATACAATGCCAAACAATTCTGCAAGTCCTACACAGCTTGTCATCAAAGGTACCTTTGATCCCGATGGCAAAGGTACAAACACAGGTACAGTTTACTATCCAGTTAATATCAACTACAACTCAGATGACGGCAGCCCAGCCGATCTCTCTGGTGGTGGAAAGGATGGTACCGCAAAGCATGTATATCCAAACAAGAACTATGTAATAGCTGTGATCATTAAGGGTAAGGGAGCAGACAGTCCAACAACATCTTTGGACCCACAGACCGTTACAGCTACGATCAGTGTTAATTCGTTCGTTGATGCTACTCAGTCGAATACATTCAATTAATACGCAAGAAAAAAGAATAACAACGAAATTCACGTAACGCGATGAAGAAAAGGCAACTAATGATAATCCCGATACTGTCACTGCTGATGCTACTGACCGGCTGCATAAACGACGACGATAGCAGTCGTGTGCAGTACAGTGTCGGCGTGCGCCTTGTGACAAAGACGGGAGAGCTTCTGCCTGATTCCGTCGCGGGAACGGTGCATACCTATATGTTTCTCTCGGGCCGTTTCGTTCAGGAGGTTACTCCTGAGGTTAATGGCCGCTACTATATCTGCTTCGACAACAGCCAGCCAATGCAGCTTGTCGCTGTTGGGGCAGGTACGGTAGACAGCGTTTCGCTTGTCACTCCTTCGGTAGGAGAGGACATCAGTAGTGTCTGTGCCAGTCTGAAGTATCCTTCAGAGTCCCGTTCTTCTGCCAGCATCTCAGAGACTACTCCCATGAACTATCTGTGCTACGGCAATTTCAGCTACACCCCCGGAGAGTCACTGACTGACTCCACTACAGCCACCCTAACGATGATGAACAAGAACGTGCGTATACACATCGTTATCAGGCATCTGCTGACCCAGCTTGGAGATGGCAAATACACCGTTAAACTGAGAGGATTCCGTGACGCCCTTGCCTTTGACGGCAGCATCAAGGGCGACAGTATTGAGTATGAGCCTCACGGCAGTTTCGACAGTGATGGCACATACTCAACCGACATCATCAATGCTATGCCTACAGCCGATGGCGAGCACGTCACGTTCAGTCTCTACAAAGACGGCTATCCTATCTTTACAAGTGGTTCCGACTCCGATGGCAGTCCCATCTCTCTTCAGCCAGAAGATGACAAGGTAATCATTGTTGACGTAGGCAAAATGGGCGTTAATCTGAATGTCATCCCATGGAGCGATGTAAACGGAAATACCGTTTTCTATTGATGAAAAGAGTATGATGATATGGAACTGATGAAAAGAACTGATAATAAGGATATAATAATAAGGATGAAACACTATACACGATACATACAAAACATATATACCTCACTAGCCTCATTTGGTTCATTGATGTTACTTTTGATGGCATTGGGTTTAAGTTCCTGTGTCACCGATGACTCCGTAGGACCCTTTTCTAAGGGTTCTTCAGACAGTACCATTGTGCGTCTTACTTTCAATATCAACGATGGGGCTCAAACGCGCTCGATAACTGCAGACAATGAGAATACCGTGAACGATATCACCATACTTGTTTTTGATGCCGGAGGGTCTCTTATCGGCAGCAAGTATGTGTTCCCGGTTTCTTCTATTCCAGTTGATGTTCCCGTAACCGCGCGTTCCGCCTCAGGAAGCACCATCTATGCTATTGCCAATACAGGTCCTGAGGGTTACTTCGCTGGAATTAATACCATTGATCAGCTTAACAACATGAGTACCACGATCTCTTCACCTTCCGTTTTGGAGAGTGACGGCAGCATATCTGGCAGTAATGGAGCTTTAATGGTAGGTAAGGCAATCGCCGAGATCCCCAATAGTAATAAAATACCAATTACCTTATATCATCAGTGCGGCAAGTTTAGCTTCACGATAAATGCAGCTGCTGGTGTAACGATTACGGGGTATCAGCTCTGCCATGTCCCTCTTAGTAGTTATATAACAGACAGTCATGTCCCTGTCCCCCCAGCTTCTACCGTAGTTGGTCCTCCTGCAGGTTCGGATAGCTACAACGACTTTGCTGCTGTTAGTGGTCTAAACCTGGCATCCTTGTCAAAGACTTATTATGTATACGAGAACCTGTGTGGTAGCAGCAACAGTGTCACAGACGAGAAGTCCAGAAATAGCAGTAATGCTCCCACTACAGCTAGTTACCTTCTTGTCAATGCTAAGGGTAGTGGTTGGAAATCCACTTATAGAATCTATCTTGGCGGAATGACGAATGTAGCCAATCCATTAACCGATCTTACTAATTTTAATGTCTACCGCAACTTGAACTACAATTGCACTATAAATCTTGGTGCAAACGGTGGTAATGGAGACGCAAGAGTAACTTATACAGCGACAGTACAGGACACGCGCACTACGGCTGTGACAGGCACTGCAGTAGTAGGAACCTATTTGTACAGTGATGGTAAAACTGGTACTACTACTGATGGTCATACAGTAGTTGGCATCGTATTCTCCAACCAGCTTAGTTCAACGGAATACAATGCAGGTTATACCCATGGTTATGCACTTGCGCTGAAAAATGTGTCAACTAGTACATTTGCATATAAAACTACTAATGATGAGTCAAACTTGACAAAGGTTCAAACATTCTCAGCATATTATAATGATATCAATGCTGGCTATTATGGAACGTTTATTATGAATTACGATAAATCAAACGCTACCTATCCCGCATGGCAGTTAGCCAATAATTATAATGTAAACATCTCTGGATTTAAAAACAGTGGCTGGTATCTTCCAAGTATCGGTCAATGGTGGGATGTTTGTGCAAATCTTGGTAAGGTTGATCTTAGCGGTCAGCAAACTTCCAATAAAGTATATGGTAACCTTTATGGCGATGGAACAGTAACAACCAAAGTTAATAATGCAATATCAGCAGCAGGCGGTATACCATTAAATTCAGATGGTTATTATTGGTCAGCGTCAGAGTTATCTGTTACTAGTTGTGTCATCATATATATCAATGTTGCTCAATTGTACATAGCCTACACCAGTAAGAACGGTGGGTGTTATGTCCGGGCGGTTCTTGCTTTTTAATAACTTTATCTATTAAAATAACACAGCTTTTGGTGGTTTAAATACTAACAATGTCGCAATCCGATCATTTCCCTATTTATAAAGATACTTTTATCGTGTTAGGCATCTGTAACTGTATGATAAAAAAGATATAACTCAATTCTACGATGTCCCTCGTGGCTCGTTCATGTGAAGAGTAGGTTCGTGAGAACCGAAGGACGTCTAAATAATTATCACTATAAATAATTAATGGATAGTTAGTTCTATTCATTTTCTTCTAAGTCAACTTCGATTTAGAAGAGTACATCCCAGTGGGGATGTATTGGAGAGCCTTCACACGCGAGTGTGGGGGCTCTTTTTTTAAAGAGCCCGCGGATTGCTTATTTTTCCTTTTATTTTTTCCTTTTTGTTTTATTGCTCGTTCTTTGTATATGTGAACGGCATTATCTCCCGCAGATCTCGCAGATTTACGCAGATAAACTGCAAACAACATAAACGGCCGTTCTCACGGAAATAAAATTCTGAAACGAAGGAAAAACGGCCCATTATTGCTCACGTTATTTTGTTAATTATTAGGAAACCGCATCTAAAGATGCCACGAAAAAGATACAAGAAAGTTGCGTGAGTGGAATTTCTCAAGGGAATTTCTTGCTAGCTTTTCCTGGTACCTTTAGGTGCGGTTTCATGCAAGTTTTTCCGAAACTATGTGAGCAATAAACTCAAGCGAATTTCTTTAGTTTCTGCATTTATTTTCCGCGAGAAACGCGAGAACGGCCGTTATTGTTGTTCGTCTCATTTAACCAAACAGTCTTTTGTCTGCGTAAATCTGCGAGATCTGCGGGAGAATAGGCCGTTTATATTACGATATAAGGAAAAACAATCAAGCAAACGAGAACAATATTCCATATAGTAACTACATGGTCTGTATTATATTTTCGCTAATGAGCGAACAAAAATGATAAAGTTGATGAAAGTGTCCTGTTATCATACACTTTGTCTGTTTGCTGTATTTATGTCTAACTGTAGAATGCAAAAATATGGATTTTTATTGTATATACATTGTTTGATATTTTGTTGTTAAAATATATTTTTATACCTTTGTGATACAGAAAAATATATTCTGTATGGGAATCGGTATGCCTGCCTCATGTCTGAACGACTCAATAAGTTTGATGTGGCAACGTGTACGATCTCATACCATACAAAATGCCGTGTCAGAACACTATGTGATTAGACGGGGTGAGTCCATGATTTGCCAAAAAATCTATGTCCCTTTACATGAACACGAGCCTGATACCAGTTTTGCTTTGGTAAACAAACAATATTATTAACAATTAAAAAGATTCTTAATATGGATAATCAAAAATATTATTGGAGTGGCACAAAGTCAGAACTGATTGAACTGTGCTATGCTCTGCATGTATGTAAACTAATTGAAGATTACGATGGAAACACACCAACATTCTTGGAAATTTGCAAAATGGCATTTGATTATTTTGAAATAAATAGTCCGCAATATCCTTATTTGCGTATCTGTCAGATGAAGCAGCGAAAGAAGAAAAAAGCGTCTAGTTTGTTGTATAAGTCATACAAAAAACTGTTCGAAAGTTAAACTGTGTAAAAACGACTATATATTTTTACAAGTTTTCGACATTTTGCATTATATCGCTTGTATATTTCGTAAATTTGTATATGAATTTAAACAACTAAAACCATTAGTATGATTAAAACAATAACCCACATTAAATTACATTTGCCCCTACTGCAAAAGGTAGGGGCAAATAAAGAAATTTCTATTTTATTATTATATGGTATGTAAATATTAGTATAACTAACGACTAAGTTTTAGCCACTATTTAAAGAATGACAAATAATCACTCTAGCGGTAGCTTTGTCCTTTTTTTTAATAAGATAATGACACTTGAACAAGCAAAAGAGAAAAGGCTTACTGAGCATTTTACTCTTTATGAAATGATGCGTTCTGATACTGCTGAAAACCACAACATCGACAATACCCCCGACGCAACACAGATTGAAAACTTAAAATATCTGTGTGAAAAAATCCTAGAACCTTTACGCCGTAATTTTGGCGTAATCAAAATTAACAGCGGTTTTCGCTGCCCTGTACTTAACCAGCGAGTTAATGGAGTTGGAAACTCTCAACACCTTTTTGGTGAAGCTGCCGACATACATTGCAACAGTTCATATATAGCCAGAAAATATTTTGACTTTATTACGAATCTTTGTCCGTATGATCAACTGCTTTTCGAATACCGAAGAGGTGGTTCTTTTTGGATTCACGTTTCAATTAAACGTAACGAAAGGAATCGTAAAATGAGAATAGAAAATTATCCAGCTAAACATTAACAAGAATCATGAAATACTATATGCTATCATCAAATTTCCTTAATAGTGAGGAAATGCAGAAATTAGATATTAATCACAGACTTGAAGGACGTGGAGCAATCATGTTCATCTTTGAGTATCTCGTTGACCGCAGGAACGGACTGGGAAGTTATATCAGCATCCCGAGTCTTGCCAGAGCAATGGGAAAGAATAAGAAGTTCCTGCTTGAGATAATCAATAACTATGGATTGTTTTGCAGTCCAAAAGACACCGATATTTTTTACAGTCCTTATTTGCGTTCTACGCTTGGCTTGCCAGAACACCCTTCGGATGATGAGATTAAGGAGTGTGTTGGAGGGTGGAAAAGCACAAAGAAAGCCAATGAAAGTTGTAAGAAAAATCAAAAAAGTTCCAACAAAGTTGCAACATTTTCAAAAAAAGTTGCAAAAATAACTCCGCAACTCGTTGAAAATCAGCACCCCCACTATATAGAACATAAAGATAGAAATAGAGATAAAGAAAATATAGATAAAGATAAAAGATATTCTTCGTCTACGACTACGAATATTAAAAGCAACGACGTAAACGCAAACGTTGGTTCTTCTTCTGATTCTATCAAAAAATCATTTGCTGACGCCGACTGGGTGAAGTCCATTTCGGGAGTCACGGCTCTTGACCTTACCGACAAGACTGTTGCCGATGCCTGTATTGAGTGGTTCGGCATGCAGTGTAAGGCAAAGGGCAAGACCTTTGACACGGATGAAAACGCAAGGTGGTATTTCTGTAATCTGCTCCAACAGGGACGCAAGACAAGGGAGGCGTTTGATGAATACTACAAGCAATACAAATACGACGAAATGGTGAGGAAGACCGCTATGGAATGCTGCGAAGACGATTATTATGACTACAAAGAAAACGGCAGACGATATGATTCACACCACCAGATTATACCGCCTGATGCTCCACGGCAGATTGATCCAAACACGATATGGAGCTGGATAAAACTTGAATTTATTCCAGTTGGTGATTTCAAAATGGACCCTGAAATGGCTGCACGGTCTGACTATTATGACGAATATAGACGAATTCATAACATGAAATGACATGGCACAGACTTATGATGACGGCTACGGTCACAAGGTTGTAGCAAAGGAGGATTTACAGATATCACGGTCCACAAGCGCAAAGACGAGCGGAAAGATAAGATGCAAGTGTCCTGAATGCAGCAGCCACGAGGGCAACAAGCCCAATTCCGACTGCGTGAGCATTGACCTTGATACGGGTTGGGGACACTGCTTCAGATGCGGAACGGTGTTTCTACTTGAAAGCCATTTCAAGACATGGAAGGAAGGACAGGAAAAGCGGTATGCCAAGAAGAAATACAACCTGCCTACGGCTGATTATTTCATGCCCAGCTTCGGTACAAAGACGATGGAGTATCTCAAATTCAGATGCATCAGCACCGAGACGGCACATAAACTTGGCATCAGGACAAGGGTGATTGAGCACGGAACGACAAAGGAGGAGTATATCGGATTCCCGTTCATCGACGGCAGCAACACCGTTGACGTGCAGTTTAAACTGGCTTCAAAGACCGAAAAGAAGTTCTTCTTTGAACAGGGCTGCGAGAAGATTCCCTATAACATCAACAGTGCCATAGGTGCCTCGCAGATACTCATCACAGAGGGCATGATGGACACGGCAGCCTGCACCGAATGTGGTTATGAGGCGGTGGTGAGTCTACCCAACGGGGCACAGAGCGACCTGCGATGTTTCGACAAATACAAGGACTATTTCAGCGGTGCAACGATTATCTATGCGGGAGATACAGATGAGCCTGGTATTGAGGCACGCAACAAGGTTGCTGCTTACTTCGGGGAGTCACGGATGAAGAGCGTTGACTGGACTTACAGATGGAAGGATGGCGAGGGCGAGGACAACATGCACTGTGCCAAGGATGCCAACCAGATGCTTATGGAGAAAGGCAGGGATGCCGTGGTGTGGTGCATTGAGCACGCAAAGAAGATGAACATTGCGGGACTCGTGGAACTGGACACGGTGGAGTCACAGCTTGATGACCTTTACGAGAACGGACTGCCAAAGGCGAAGGACCTGCACGTGGCGAAGCTGAACAACATCTTCAGGATTGAGGACGGACTGATCTATCTTGGTTTTGCCGCTCCGGGCAGTGGAAAGTCAACGATGATGAACTTCATCATGATGAGCATGGTGCATCTTTACGGCACGCACATCCTCGTTTATAGTCCAGAGAAATATCCTACAGCCCGTCACTATTCTGAGATGATCAACGTTATGACTGGTAAGGAGTTCAGCAAGGGCAAACTGATTGAGCCAGCCTATCAGCGAGGAAAGGAAATCTGTAGGGAGTATATCCGTGAGATTGACGCAAACGTGACCAACGACATCGACGGCATCCTGCATATAGCGCAGCAGGAGTATTACCAGGGACTGTGCGACATGCTGATTATAGACCCTTTCAACTGGATTCAGCTACCAGAGCAGACAGGCATCACGGACACAATGAAGTACACGATGCTGCTGATGAAGATTGTACAGTTCGCCCATCAGTATAAAGTGCCTGTGTTCATGATGCATCATCCCCGCAAGTTTGACGACAAGACGAAGCTCACCATCAACGACATCTTTGGTAGCAGTGACTTCGGAAACAAGAGTGATTACGTGTTCTGGCTTGACCGCAAGAAGGACGAGGACCCGCTGAAGGAAGTAACGTACTGGAACTGCATCAAGTGCCGTTGGAATGAGATCGGAAAGACGGGTACCGTTGCGCTGAAGTATTCTACGGACACCATGCGGTATGCTGGCTGCAATCAGAACTTCGATAAGACGTATAGTCCCATCAGTGAGGATGAGAGCGACTGGACGAAGCATGAAGCCACTTCTCAGGAGATTGACTTCAGCCCAAAGCCTCCTACTGAATGCCCGTTCTAAATATTAACAATTAAAACAACGATTATGTCAAATTTATCAATCGGGGAACCCTCCCCGAAACAATCAGATGCCAGAAATGCGGGCGTGAACTTCCTAAACAGAAGTTAGAACGCATGAAGTCTGGAACTTATCGACAGGTATGCAACCAGTGTAAATACGAGTACTACATCAAACCCTCACGGGTAAGGCGCATACTCAGAGAACTGGAAAATGATACATAGGTTTTACAAATTAATAAGCGTCGAAACGTCTATTTGCTGATAATCAACGTATTAGATGCTGTTTTTCAAAAACATACTGTCGGTAAAATGGCAAATAACAAAAACGTTTCTACGTAGAAACGGAAACGTTTGATCGATGAAACGCAAACTTTATGTCGTAGCAACAGAAACGTTTCCACGTACAAACGCAAACAATGCTTCGTAGAACGGAAATTTAGCTCATAAAAACGAAAAAACAGAATGAAAATATCTAAAATCAATGTCTTGTATAAGACAAAACAGGAAATCAAACAAAAATTGACGAGTCTTGACGATTTGTTTGTCATGATTCGAGGTGAAAAATACCAAAAACAGTGCAATAAACTGCGATATGCCCTCAACTCATACCCCAATATTGCGGGTATGAAGTTGACTGAGACGGCAGAACTGCCACAGATACAGTTTTCTTTGTGCAGAAAACAGTACACGGGCTATGTATTGCTGTCATTCAAGGCAGAGGACGGTTGGCTGAACAATCTGAAGTTTCTTGCAGAGGGACTTCCGCAGACATTGATGTGCTTTACCGGAGCATCGGCGAAGTCGCTGAAAATCGTAGTGGCATTTACTCTGCCAGACGGTACGCTGCCACAGACAGAACAGGACATCTGCTTCTTTCATCAGCATGCCTACTTCACATGTGCTAAGTTTTACGAGGCGGAACTTGGCATCAAATGCGAGCGAACAGTGCCTACCACCCAGACTGTATGCAGAATAAGCACGGACGAGCATGTGTTTCTTAATGCCAGTGCTATACCGATGATTCTTCAGCAGCCACATGAAGGCGTTGAGAAAAGGGTGAAAAGTGAGATTCGCTATCAGATGAAGAAGACAAGCTACAATGCAGGCAGGGAGAGTGGCGTGATTCCTTTTTATGAAAAGCAGCACATGGCAATGGCGAAGTTTCAGACAATATTTCTGAATCTAATCAACAATGCCGTGGATATGGATATGGACGAGATTGTGACGGAACTTGCGAAAAACTGTCAGCGCAACGGTCTTGCGGAGGAGTTCTGCATCAAGAGACTGATGCGACATGCGCCATATTGTAATTTTGATTATATCGTGCGCAACTGCTTCCGCAATGTCTATGACACGAGTGCGCCAAAATCAGACTGTGCGGTATCAAAGATGACTATTGACATGGAAAGACTGCGCACGTTTCTTGCCGTGAGATATGCTTTCCGCAAGAATGAGATCACAAACGACTGCGAATACAGGGAACGTGACAGTTTTATATTTTCGTGGAACTCGGTTACAAAAGAGGTTCTCAACACGATAACAATCAATGCAAAGGCTGAGGGTATTGACGCATGGGACAAGGACGTGAAGCGATTCATAGAATCATCATTCACAGAAGATTACGACCCGATTGCCGACTGGATAACTTATCTACCAAAATGGGATGGCGAGGACCGCATAGACAAGTTTGCCCAGAGGGTGAAAACGGATAACCAGGACTGGGTGAAGAACTTTCATCTGTGGTTTATCGGTATGGTGAGCCAATGGATGCGCAGGAACTCCATGCACGGTAATTCACTTGTTCCGCTGTTGGTAGGCGAACAGGGAGACGGAAAGTCAACATTTTGCAGAATGATCATCCCTGACGAACAGCAGATTTACTACACAGACCGTGTGGACTTCACGAAGAAGGAGGATGCCGTGAAGGCATTGAGCCGATTTATATTGATAAACATAGATGAATATGACAGTATTTCAAAGCGCCAGACAGCATTTCTTAAATACATGTTGCAGGCAGTGGACGTGAAGTTCCGCAATCTATATGAGAGTATCACGCAGCAGCACAAGCGATATGCTGCCTTCATCGGTACGACCAACAATCCTCAACCGTTGATAGACTATACCGGTTCACGACGATACATGTGTATCAGGGTAAAGGAACGCATAGACACAAGCACGGCAGTGAACTATGAACAGATGTATGCGCAGGCAGTTGAGGAAATAAAATCGGGAGCGAGAACATATTTCGACAACGAGGCGGAACATCAGATTCAGCTTGCTAATGCCGACTTTCTACAGATTGACTGCATGGATGACATTTTCTTTGAGATGTTTCATCGTCCTGCGAAAGAGGAAAAGGCGATGCGTCTCACGGCAACGGAGATTGTGCAGAAAATGAAAACGAAGTATCGTAACATCAGCATCAACAACAGCAACATCATGCGTGTAGGACATATTCTGATGAGGAATAAGTTTAAGCTGACAAGGGGAAAGTCTCGCCGTTATGACATCGCTACAAATGACACGATGGTGCCACTTGATTAATGAAGATTTGAAACGTAGCATGTTGATAATCAATGACAAGACGCTTAGACGCTAGTATTTCTTGAAAACCCTATGTACGTGCGCGAGGAGGAACGGGAGTTCTCCCGCAGAGAAATGAGGTTGTGGTTTTGTGGTTTGTCTGCGATTATCAGCGTGATCTGCGGGAGATATTTGGGGTTCTTTGTGCAATATAGCTTGAGTACGCTTGCGTGATATTCTCCCGCAGATAGCGCAGATTACGCAGACGAATGCAGTAAGCTGCATTAAAGTTTCATATATGTTTGTTATTTTTTCTGTGTTATTTCTAGTATCTTATCAAATAGTTTGTACATCTGTGAATAAGACTTATATACATCTGGTTCATTCTCTCTCAAATGGTCTAAATCTCGCGAGATCTCAATTGCACGGGGCATGTCGCTATTTTCTTTTAGATATTTGTATATATCTGTCTTGTTGAAGAATTCCTCGCTTTTGTCATAATCGGGGATATATTTACGCAGTTCCTTTGCTACAGCATCGTATGTAGGATACTCCTTACTTGAAGAGTGAGGCATGTAATGCATCAAGAACCAATATTCCGTACATGGGTTAGACTCTATGAACTCAATTTTACGGTTTTGTTTCTGTAATAGTTTGTATTGTCTTAACTTTTCTTGATTGCTTAATATTACGTCCATATCTACAAGGCAGAGTACATAGTCATAACCCTCGTTGAGTCTTCTCTGTGCCAATGCAACCATATCATTGATATCGGAATGTTTGGGAACACCTGGAAATAAGTGAAATCGGTAGCGCTCGTTTGTTCGCATAGATTCAATATATCTGTATTCCGTCAATCCTTCACCAATGACAGCTATACTTTTTCTAATGGGTTTAGTTTTCTGATTCTTCATCGTACAAATTTTTATCTATATAGATACTTTCAGTGAATGGAAGATCAACTAACTTCTCCTGTCTATATGCATTGTAAACAGAAATGGTTTTATGCAGCCCCAGTGATGATAGTCTAAGGAGTTGAGTTTCTCCACAGTCGTTCTTATCTGTAAACCAAATGGTATCTCGGCGAATATAATTTTCATCTAAAAGATTGATGTCGTGAGTTGTCATAATCAATTGTGAATGCTTCTTGCTATTAACAAGGAACACTCTAATGAAGTATGAAAGTAGTTCATAATGAATACTTGTTTCTATTTCATCAATAGGGAGAAAAACACCACGTGCCAACAAATCATAAAGTATTGTTGCCAGTCCCATATATCTTTTAGTTCCCATTGACTCCAATTCTTCGTTGAGTTCTGCTTCCCCATTAGTAGTATGATGAGTGAAAAATAATTCTTCCCTTTTGATAGTACCATTTTGGATGATTTCATCCTTTTCTTTATCTGACATACTTGGTGCATTTCTAATAAATGCTTCCATATCCGAATTTATCTTTATTTCCTCATCATGTATTGATATATCGGAAATATTGAAATCTGATGCTTTCAAGAAATGAAGGATGAACTTTTTCATTTTATCATTTCTACGGTCTCTAAGATTCTTTTTAATGAATCCCATAAGTGAGTTTGTTGGTAACATGGCTGGTGCAATGTGATTTGAAAACATTTCGTACACCAGATTTAGCTTGCTTTTTTCCACGTTAGAAATACCAAAAGCTGCAATTACTGATCGATTACTAATGGTATTTCCTTCAATAGCATCTCGCTTTTTCTTCAACAGACCAGCTTTTGAGCCAAATTTTATTTCAGTAGAATCTGTATCCGCATTATATGTCCTATCATACAATAATGTAGGCTGAGGAGAAGTATATACCTGTAATATCTCTTTATAAACGATTTTACGATCAAGTATAAGATTCAGTTTATATCTTTCTTGCATAAGATAGAATGTCATTTCAAACTCTGTTTTTTCTTTATTTGAAACGTTATCCAGAAGAAATGGAATAACACCAGTTTCATCACCTTTTTTCTGGCTAGTATCAACCATGAAATGTGAGAAGAAATCTAAAGCATGCAGGATATTTGTCTTTCCTGAAGCATTTGAACCATAGATGCATCCGATTTTCAGCAAACGAATGCCATCGGCTACATTCTCAGTGTAAACGTCTTCAGAAGTCTTGTCATTCGTTGGGATGAAACTAAGTGTTTGTTCGTCCTTAAGCGAATAGAAGTTCTTGATTTTGAATTCTGCTATCATAGTCTTATTTATTATATTCTGTGTGCAAAGCTACAAATAAAATATTATAAATGATTAATTTATATATTATTTTTGTGAATATTTCACGAAAATGCAATATAAAAGTAGAAATAATGCCAGCGTGATTTAAATTAATATCGAAGTCTGCTTATATATTTTACTTTATGTAGTATTTAACTATTGTCATATTAAGATTCATGTCAACGTTACTTTGGCTAACACCCCAACGAGTATTTCATTGCAAGCCTTAAAAAATACGAGTACCTTTGTAACGTCATTTGAAAATCAGGTGACTGGGCTTAATGAAAGGAGGAACATTATAGGTGCACATATATGATGCTTTCAGCAAGTCTCAAACAGTAAAAAAACAATTTAAAACGAAAGGAAAAAGAAACATGCTGAATTACAAAATTTACATGAACAAAAACAAAAAGAATCTGAAAACCTATAACAAGTTTTACGCTCGTGCCGTCTATCACGGAATAGCTCAACTTGATGACATGGCAGAAAAGATTCAGGCAAACTGCTCTGTTAAAAAGAGTGATGTACTAGCAGTACTCACAGAACTTGCAGAGGTGATGACAGCCGAACTTCAGGACTCAAAAATCGTAAAGATCGCAGGACTAGGCGCGTTCAAGCTCACACTGAAGTGTGTAGGCGCAGACAGTATCAAGGAGTTCACACCTGCCAAGAACATCAAGAAAGTCAACATCCGCTTCTCTCCGGAAGCACATGTAGACGCAGGTTCAAAGACACGCACCAAGGCATTGGTAACAGGTACGCAAGTCAAGGAGTACGCAGAGTACAACAAGATCAAGGGTGCACCAGCTGCAGGTGATCCAAACGGCGGAGTCGTAAAGCCTTAAACATAGCTCCCCCTGATGCGCACAGGGGGACATTGCTTTTAAACAAACAACGAATTAAAAACAGAAAACAATGGATAAGAACAAAGTAAACATTTCATGGATCATTAAGATAGTAATCGCTATCGCTTCAAGTCTTCTGGGGTTGCTTGGAACGCAACAGAACGAAACGCAGGAATAGCCGAGTGAGCTATCACGATTTCAACGACTTAATTAAAATCATAACCAACTTAATATGGTTAATCGCAGCGCTCACAGCGCTACTTAGCTGCACGGTATGGATTGCAGGATAACAACAGAGGGATGTGCTAAAGCGCATCCCTTTTATGTTTTTATGTTTTTATGTTTTCCCTGCGGATGGTTATTGTTTGTGCTTCTGTAGATAGATTGAGTACGCTTGTGTGATAATTCTCCCGCAGATCTCGCAGATTTACGCAGAGAAACAGCATGAGTTGCATTATCTCCCGCAGACTTATTGTCTCAACTTGAACGGCCTATTCTCTCGCAGATAACGCAGAGGTCGCAGATGAATGCAGCAGGCTGCATTATTTCGCAGATAAAGACAGTTAGTGTTGTTCGTGTTGTTTTGGTGTTTATCTGCGTAATCAGAGAGATCTGCGGGAGAATAGGCCGTTCACATGCAAAGAAAAAGAATATCAACGGGAATCAGCGGGGAACGGCTTTGTCTATTATTTTGACTGACATATATAATCTGTATTAAAATAACAGTGATTCGTCTGTTATTAAATTTAAAATGAGTTTTTACTTTCTTTTTATTGGTCTTTGATTTGTAAATTTGTAATTCACTTTTTAAATATTATTTTTATTATTATCATTATTATGTCAGTAACATTCTCTTCTTTTACCCAGACTTGTATTCGTGACCTTCGGCAAGAGGGTCGTTTTTCAACCGCCCATTTGTATGACATTTCACTGCGCTCATTTTGTAAATGTCTCGGTCACGATGTTATCCGTTTCAGTGAGATAAACCGTAATTCCCTTCATGTTTTTAAAATGTATCTCATTCAGCGGAATTATACTCCCAATACTCAGTCCACTTATATGCGCATGCTCCGTGCCTTATATAATAAAGGAGTATATGCAGGGCTTACCAAACATGTTTATAATCTGTTTCACGATGTTTATACGGGCATTGACAAAAGCCATAAGAAAGCGATGTCGCCCGTTGACCTGAATACACTCTTTTTTGGCAAGGTAAGCAGTCCAGCACTCATCAGTGCTCAGCAGATTGCTAGACTCATGTATTGTCTTTGTGGTATTCCCTTCGTTGATTTTCAGCATGTCGGCGCTGACTCAGTAAAAGACGGTTCTCTGAACTACAGCCGCCGTAAGACAGGAGTCTGTGTTAGCATTCCTGTCAATAAAGAAACAGTCTCTCTTATAGAGAAAGCGGCAGTATGCCCTTCAGATATGAATACCGAGGCGGGTTACCGCCATTACCAGTCATTGCTTCGCAAGTTCAACGCCAGTCTTTCGCGTCTTGCCAGTAAGCTTGGTATCAAGGCTCATGTGTCCTCTTATACCATCCGCCATTCTTGGGCTACCACAGCTCTGTACTGTCATGTTCCTGTGGAGGTGATCAGTTCCGCTCTCGGTCATGCCGACATCAAGACCACGCAGATATATCTCAAGGGTTTTAATGCCAAAGAGATAGGGCTTGCCAACAGAAAGGTATGCAGGTGTGTGGAAAATAAATGAAGTATTGAATTGTCTTTTTTGACAGGCGATTACGCCCATAACACAGACTCTCAGGTACAAATAAAATAGCCGTTACTTTACAAGTAACGGCTATAAATAATTATTTGGCAAATGTAGTGATTAATTTATTGAGTTATATATAAATTCACGTTAATTAACTAAAAACCGAAGAAAAACATATTAAAGAGGAAGCTGACATTTTAAATATGCTCTTATTTCAACATATTTTAATGATTTACTCATCAGCATCCTCCTGTCACACGTAACAACATTTTACGCGTGCCAGCTTTTTTTGTACTGTTTTATACTCTAAATATCACTTGTTCCTTTCTGTTACTTGTAAAGTAACAGAATATGTTTTTTAAGTGATAATGTTTAGACGAATTGTAGATAGACGAGTGTGTGATAACAGTGTCTTTATCCTAAAGTATTGTTTTATATTCATACTTCAGCTGATTCCATTTCAGCTGAAGGCTCAGTATGTAGCACTGAAATCCAATCTAATCTATGATGCTATAGCAGTTCCTTCACTTGGTGCCGAAGTCAGGATAGACAGTACACTTACAGTTGGAGTCTCTGGCACATATAATCCCTTCAGCTTTACTTCTGACCGTAAATGGAAAAATTGGTCTGTCCGTCCCGAAGTCCGCAAGTGGTTCCGTAAATCATTTAATGGTCCATTTGTAGGTGCTGACGTTTTTTATGGTTACTTCAACGCTTCTAGGATTCCATTCATCGGGCTTAAAGACCGTCGTGGTGAAGGTCGTTTCATAGGTGGTGGCTTTACTGCTGGCTGGCATAGAATACTATCTCCACATTGGGGACTTGAGTTTTCTATAGCAGCAGGCTACGTCAATGTATCATACGACAAATATCTTAACTATGAGTGTGGGTATAATGAGGGACATAATGTCCGAAACCTTATTATGCCAACAGGTATCTCAATGTCACTAGTTTACGTAATAAGATAATAATAATGAAATAATATTTATAGAGAAATGAAACTATTACAATCTGCATTCTTTCTTCTTGCCTTTAGCGGAACGGTATCCGCAGCATCCGCCCAGACTGTCTACGGCGGACAGATCTACGTCAACTCCGAGAACTTTACCCGTCAGGGAGACCTTCTCCGTGTACGCATGAAGGTAAGCTATGACAGTAGCGTTGTTGGAAGCTGTGAGGCGCTGACTTTCACTCCTGTTCTTAAGACAGACAGTGCCGTTTCTGTGCTATCTTCAGTGGTCATCAACGGCCGTGACAGAGAGCGTGATGCTCACCGTACAGAGGTCCTTTCAGAGGTTCGTCGCAATATCCCCATCGTTGTCAAGGACAGTCGTGCTGCTAAGCGCTATTTTGTCTACGACACAACAGTTCCTTATAAGGACTGGATGCAGGACTGCCGCATGTATGTAGAAAGTGAAGAACTTAACTGCCAGGGTAGAAAAGGTCATGTCTATGAGGATCTTGTTCTGAAGAACATCTACCTTCACGACATGAGCAATGACAATCCCGATCCAAATGTTCACTACTATAACCTGATGGACTATGTACAGTTCCTTCAGCCACAAGGCTCTGATATCGACAAGTTCCATCGCAGTGGTGAGATTCAGATCTTCGGTAACAAGGCACTTGCTAAACTCAGCGGAAGCAGATTCAACCACACTGTGTTCAATACTATCGCTACTGACGTGAAAAGCGAACTTCAGCGTTATGGTACGAGTCTTGTGGGACTTAATATCAATGGCTTCGGTGCTCCTATCGGAAACTACCGCCGCAACGAAAGTGAGGCAATGGAGCGTTCTCTTGATTTGAAGAAGTATCTCATGAAGCAGAAGCTCACCAACCGTAACGACCTTAACGTAAGCTGGCTTGCAGAGGACTGGGACAGCATCTCTTCTCTTGTAGCAGGTAGTGGTATGAACCTTCGCGATGCAGTTGTAGACATCATTAAGAATATTGACGTAGTCAACGGTCGTGAGCGTGAAATTGAGAATCTTGGGCTGGGTATGCCGTATGCTTATATGAACCGCTTTATCTTTCCAAAGGTCTACCGCATCAAATATACGCTGACCTTCCGCCACGATGGTTTCGACAGTAATTCCGCTATGCAGCATCTTGGTTCCAACCCAGCAACAATGACGCTGGGTGAGCTCTATGCCACAGCTGGATTCTATAAGAAGGGCTCTCGCGAATATAACGATATATTGGATTTGACAGCCCGTCTGTTCCCTGATAATCCAGAGGCAAACATCAATGCAGCCGGTGTGGCTCTGACACGTAACGACGTAACCCTTGCGCATAAGTATCTTAAGCGTTGGGAGACTGATCCAAGAGCCTACTGCAACATGGGACTCCTTTATCTTAGCGAGGGAAACCGCGATAAGGCAGAGGTATACCTGAAGATGGCAAAGGCAGCTGGAGTTGTACAGGCAGACAAAGCCCTGATTGAACTGATGAAGATAAAATAAAACAATATAAAAGATTCATGATTATGAGAATCAGCAAATATCTATTTGGCATCTTTCTCCTTGCTGGATTTATGCAGTCGTGCTCAACGGATGTGAATGTAGATGGCAATGACAATAAAGAGAGTAAGGCGATGACCCTTAACATTAAGGGTGCTAGTTCTGATACCCGTGCCTCTGGCACTGTGGGTAATGAATCATCGGTTAAGAATATTGTTATAGCCGTATTCGATGGAACATCTTTGGAGAATACTTTCGTGGTGTCATCTCCTGATGTTACGAATAATACGATAACGAAGAAAATTACCTATAAGGCAGCCACACCTAAGATTGTTGTGGTAGCCAACGTCCCTGCATCTCTGTTTGCTGGTGTTAAGACCGAAGACGATTTTAAAGCCCTTACTGCAAGTCTTGACAATACCACGTCTATCTATAATACCGAAACTGCAGATTTTACTTCAGCAGTGGGGGACAAGGATAATGTTGGTACACAGAAATCAGATGTGCTTCCAATGATTGGTACGGCTTCTTCTATTGATGCCAATGGTAACTCTACAGTAAGCCTCTATAGGATGGTCTCGCGTGTAGCCATAAATAGCATTACAACTGCATTTTCTCAATACGGGCCATACGCCGGCTATATATTCAAAGTAGAACAGGTGTATATGGCAAACGTGCCTTCGGTATCTACATTGGCTTCTGAATGGGATTCAAATGCAGGCAATAATTCTCCCGTTACATCAGCTTTGGTGCAGGGATTGACTACTAATGAGACAGGCTATAAGAGCTATTTGGGGACTGGCGTCATAAATGTGGCAACACCGTTTAGTACACCCCAATACTTCTATGTGTTCCCTAATACAAGTACTGTATTTGCTACCCAGACTAAAATTATTATCAAAGGTCAGCTTTACGACAAAGACGGTGCTCTTGTCGGCACATATTATTATCCAGTAGTAGTGAATCGTGCGCAGACAGGTACTGATATCAATAATTCAAATAGTGGTGATGCTTCTCACAGCGGCAATGGAACAGTAGGAGCTAATCGTACCTATACACTCGGCGTGACGATTATGACAAAGGGTAATACAAATCCCGACGATGACTTGAAGCCCAACGATCTTTCTATAAATATTACAGTTAGTGATTGGTCTTCGAACCTTACACAAGATGTTGTCTTTAATTAAAATAGATACTATATGATAAGTCCTCATTTTATAAGAACAATGGTTATGTCAATGTTGCTTACGGTGGCATTTGGCAGCCTGTGCTCTTGTATAAGCGAGGATACCGGCAACTGTATACAGTATTCCGTTCGTACGCGGCTTGTTGACAGAAACGGTAAATTGCTTCCTGACAGTATTGCTACTCAGTCTGTTGCCTATATATTCCGCAACGGCAAGTATGTTTATTCCGTTCCTGTTTCTTCAGACGGAACCTATCATGTGTTTTTCAATGGATGTGACAACACTTGCATGACGGTATTTGGAAATCGAAATATCTCAGGCTTTGAACTTAGCAAACTTTCTATAGGTGATGACATGAATACTATTGCCGTAAAGATTGCCTCACTAGAACAGGCACAGGACTCATTGCTTCATTCCAGACTTTATTATGGTAATGTCACGTTATCGAATATCACACCCGATTCAGCAGATTATCCAGTAACACTTCCTATGTATGACAACCTATCACGTCTTCATGTCATACTAAACAATGTAGAAAGTTTGCTTGGTACAGGTAAATATAGTGTGAAGATAAGCGGTCTGTATAGTGAGTTCACCTATGGTGGAATAGTAACGGGAGACAGTAGGGAATGCAATCTAGACATGACGCATCTTGCCGATGGTTCATACCGAAGCGGAGTAGTGAGTACTTTACCTTCAGATTCTCCTCTGACGATAACTCTTTATAAGGATGGTGAAGCTATAAGAACTGTGAATACAGACTATGCCGGAAATCCTATAACGACAAGTGGAGGCGAAGAGAAAGCAATCGTAATCAATGCTGGTGCAACATATACAAATACACAGGTAATGCCGTGGGGTGACTTTGTGTCGCAACAGGCTCAGTTATAAAATTAATAGAAATAATAACAATTAAAACAATACGATTATGAAATTAACTTATTTCTTTATTTCGGGACTTGCAATGACCATAATGATGTCTTCATGCTCTTCTGAAAATGATACAGTGACTACTGATAATGGACTTAAGACCATAAGTCTTGATTTCTCTGCCACAAACTTAAAAACCAGAGCTTCAGGTAATCCTGCCGATGCCAATGGATACATAGTAGGTCTTGATTCTAAAGAGGCGCGTCTTTCACGTCTTGCTGTTGGTATCTTCAACGGTACAACAACTTCTTCTATCAACGAAATTACTCTTGATAATACCAAAGCGGGGGATGATAATACATCATATACAGCATCATTCAATGCACAGGCTGCAGCAAATAATAATGTGTATATCGTAGCAAATGCTCCTGTGGGACATTTCAGTGGAAAGACTTTGCTTTCAGATTTCTATACAACAGCTCTTGATCTGGGATACACAACAAGTGTAGATGGCAATACAAATTATACATCAGGTGCAGCAACAAAACAGGTTCAGACAGCATTGCCGATGAATAGCCCTCTTGCTACTTTGACAGCAGGATCGGGTGCCGATATAAACAAACTTGTTGTTACTGGTGGAATAGCCATGAAGCGTCTTGTCGCTCGTATAGCTATTAATTCCATAAAGATTAGTATTCCTTCTACGGGTATGTATGCTGGTGACACATTCACTCCTACAGAAGTATTCGTATATAATGCAGCAACTTCTATTAATCCTGATGGAACAACACTTTCTACAGAACCAAGTAATAGTGGTGAGTCTACAAAAACATCTGATGGTTGGACTCCTGGAACGACAATGCCAACAATAGAAGACAATCTTGGTAATTACAGCTATCTGAGTACAGGCGTTATTTCTAGTTTTACAGATAACACACAGAGCTCTCCAACATTGGCAACAACAAACCAGTATTATTTCTATGTTTTTCCACATACAGCAACTACTCCAACAAAACTTGTAATAAAAGGTATTTGGCATAATTCTGCTACAAGTACTTACGAGGTTGTATACTATCCAATAGTTATTAACCACTCACAGACTGGTACAACCATTACTGATGGTAGTCATAACCCTCTTACTCCTGCTACAGACTCACAGATTGATGCAAACATGCAGTATAATATATCTGCGGAGATTTATGCAAAAGGTGTAAGTGATCCTGCAACAAACATAACTCCATCGGCAATTTCTGTTGCATTGACAGTTACAGACTGGAGTGTAACAAATCAGAATGTGGTGTTTGAATAAGTGCAATCTCTTTATTGGCAGGTCTTTTGTGTAAGACCTGTCATGATATACAAAACAAGGAAAAAGAAAAAAATAGATTATGAAGTTATTTTCACATTTGCATATATATGGCATCTTATTGTCAACAGCATTGCTTTTTACGTCCTGTTATAGTGAGGATGCACTGAATAGCAGGGGAGGTGATGCTGTGACTATATCGCTTAATTTCCGTCCAGACGGAATGGATGGTGGAACGCGTGCTAATGGTTCTATGCCAAGCAGCTCCACAGCCAACTCAGGCGAGCTTAAGATAAATCATGTATGTGTTGGTGTGTTCGATGGAAATACGAATCTTATTACATTGAAGGATTTTGACTATAGTGGTTCTGCACAGACAATGACTACATCCACAAGTGCAAAGTATATTGTGGCTGCTGTGAATATACCAGCTGAAAAGTTTTCAAAAGTCACCACAAAAACCGATTTTTATGCTATAACGCAGAATCTTGACTATACATCGTATGATGGTACATCCACTAAGGCTTCCACACTTAACAGTCAGCAACAGACAATGCTTCCGATGATAGGGGAATATTCTATTACTAGTGCTCTAACAACTACTGGGACAACAACAATTCCAATTGATCTAACTCGTCTTGTTTCAAGAGTAATGCTTACGAGTATCACAACTTCATTTATATCTCCGCTTGCAGGTGCTACATTCGTGCCTAAAGAAATATTTATGTATAATGTAGCAGATGTCACTGATTTTACGGGTAAGGTAACAGAAAACAATCGTTCTGGAGAGAGCACATCTGCGACTGTAGCTGGAGATCCATCAACGCTTGCTAACGCCCCCACACTAGGCAACTATGCCTATCTTAGTAGTGGATTGATATCTACCGCTTCATATCCTTATTATTTTTATGTGCATCCTCATTCTGACACTGCCCCAACCAAACTGGTTGTAAAGGGAGTGTTCTATCCAAAGGGTGGCAGTGAGGCTACAGGTGAGGTGATGTATTATCCAATAATCGTGAATCATTATCAGACTGGTGTGACGATAAATGGTTCGGCAGCCGCACCTACAAATGATTCGAAGATAACAAAGAATACAATATATTCACTCTCTCTGACAATAAAGGGCAGAGGAACGGCATCTCCTAGTGATGACATATCACCGGCAAGCGCATCTGTTAATGTAAGTGTTGCTTCATGGGATGCTTTATCAAAAAATGCATCAGAATATGACCCACCAATCACACTTAGTGCAGCAACATGGGGTACAGGTGGTGGAGCAATTCCGTTCCTTCCGCATCCAAACGTTGGTGAATATCTGTTTGCTGACGGTACATGGGGGACATTGGCTGCCAATTCTGGTAAAACTCCAATAGCAGTTATATTCTCAACAAATCCAACGACAACAGATAAGGCAAATGGTTTTGTACATGGGTATGCATTGGCACTACAGAATGCAAATTCAAGTAATACAATGACATGGTCTTCTAGTGATACAAAGATTCTTGCAAACGCTGCCATTAGTACCACTTATACAGCTATTAAAACGGACAAAGATGGATATACTAAAACGATGAATATTTATAATAATTATGCTTCTTCTAATTTGGAAAATTTAAAGAATACTTTTTATGCGGCATATTGGGCACTGAAGTTTAAGGATACCGTAACTCCGCCAGTAGGAACAAGCGGATGGTATTTGCCTTCTATAGGTGATTGGTATGATTTCTGTGTCAACTTAGGAGGATTACCAGATGATGTTTCACAAATGACTAATAATTACGATGGTGGATATTATTGGAATCCTAATTATAATGTTAATTATCGAGCTAATACTATTTCTGCAATTTGGAATACTTATCTTAACAATGCTGCAACTTACGGAGCAACAGTTTCGAGTTTTAATATCAGCATGCGATATTGGGCAAGTAGTCAATATGATGTATCAAATGCTTTTTATATGTCAGATGAATATGATGCCTCTGGCACATCAGGTGCTATTTGTTTGTATATAGGAACATCATTGTGTTGTGTTCGCCCCATGATAGCCTTCTAATCCTCAAAGAATGATATATATAGTATGAGAATAAAATATTTTATAAAAATAATATTCATTCAGATGGTAGTGCTAATGTTTGCATCATGTGCAGAAACAATAAAATTATCTGATGAAGATAGTCATCAGGCTACGCTTTCGTTGACAGCTAAGACTGAAGCGTTGCCAGATACTCGTGCACTTTCTTCTACAGGAACAAGTGAAAATATTGTGGACAAGTTGGCTATATTTGTTTTTGATTCTAATGGAAACGTTATTGGATATAAATTTATTGGTACGGGTTCGCTGATAACTTCAACCAGTACAGCCTATACCGTTAGCGGCATAAATACAAGAGTTGCTACAGGGTGTACAATATGTGCAATAGCAAATGTTGCGGAGGATTCTTTGAAGGATATTTCAAATGTTACAATGCTTAAAGCTGCCGCACATCGTTTTACTTCGGCTGACGAGATAGCTACAGCAAGTAACATGATGATGTATGGTGAAACAACTGCAACAATAGATATTGCTGCCGCAGGAAGTTCGGCAACAATAGGCTTGAAGCGTTTAGCGGCTCGCCATACATTTACAGTAAAGACAGCAAATGGATTCAAGCTAATGGCTTATCAGTTATGCCATGTTCCACTCTCAACATACTATTGCAGTAAGAATATTACCACAAATAATGTGTTGGGTACTAATTATAATCCTGCAAAGAGTTATGGTGATGCAGCTGCTGTAGCAGTAACAGCCTCTGCTGATGATGCCACAGGAACAACTTTCAGCGTATATCAATATGAAAATTTGGTGGGTAAACAGACAGGTGCTACATCTATGGCAAGCAGGAATATAAATAATGCTCCGGCTGATGCTAGCTATTTATTGCTATATGTAGCAGATACCAATACAGGAGAAAAATATATTAATAGAGTTTATCTAGGCGGCAATTTATCAAGCGACTACACTGATTATAGTGTATATCGCAATCTCGCCACAACATACAGTGACATAACAATAAAAGGTGCTGATATGGCTGATGCAAATGTGGAAAGAACCCATCCAGAAGTTGTGTATATTGGTGATGCCATTATTGGTAATTATCTGTATGCCGATGGAACTAATGGTAGGGTATTTAAAAAAGATGCAACTGTAGGTATTATCTATTCTAATCAATTGACGCAAGCACAATACAATGCTAACTGTCGTCACGGAAAAGTTATGGCGTTGAAAAATGCTAATAATGGGAGTAATTGTTATTGGTCAACCAATAATGGTTCTCCATATACTGATCATACAAGTACAGGACATCCTTATCTGACAAGTTTTAAAATGTACTATGACGATATCAGTAGTGGCTATGATGCTTATTCTGCAAACAGCACTTTTGTTACAAATATAGCCAATGGTGCATGGTATTATTGTAATTCTTATCAGGATGGTGTATCCAAATCATTTACAAATAGTGGTTGGTATCTTCCAAGCATTGGAGAGTGGTGGGATATTATAGAGAATCTTGGAAATTGGAATACTGATCAGAAAGCTATAATATATGACAAAAGAACACATTTGATTAATTCAGGAATAGAATCTAATTTGATAACAGGAATAAGCAACACATATTTCACAAACTTGAATAAAAAAATTGCAGAAGCTGGTGGTGATCAATTTCCAACAACAGTCGCAAATGCTTTCTGGACAGCATCTGAATATGATTCTTTGGATCCTGTTTATTTATACATGCCTAGTACAGCTATTGAATTGCATTGTGGGGTTGGTAAGGATGGTCTTCAGCCAGCTCGTTCTGTTCTGGTATATTAAAAATAAAGTTCTATGACGACAATATATAAAATACAAATAAATATAATCTTAGTGGCAATGATATTGCTTCTAGGATCTTGTGCCAACGATATTACTCAGAGTGGAACAGACACTAACGGCGAAAGAAATACTCTAAAGCTTGCGTTTAATATTGAACAGCCGAGAATTGTTACTGACGGGAATGTGATTAAGACTACTCGCTCTATGACTACTGCACAGGAATCTGTAGTAAACAGTATTTCGATAGTTGTATTCAATACTAGTGGGGGAAAGGTTGGTGAGTATTATTTAACGTTCTCTTCAGCTAAAACTACTACATTCTATGCAAGTGTACCTGTTGCTGTCGCTAATAGTTATAAGGTATATGCCGTAGCTAATGCCAGTAGTGCTACTGTTGCGTCAATGAAAGCGGCTACAACTTTAACGGCATTCAATGCCATTTCTTCAACACTGTCATCAGCAGATGATTTGAATAGCGCCACAAGTTTGGTCATGTTTGGTAAAGGTACTGCTACATTAGGTAACTCCAATGGAGTTGGTTCTACAACTAATATAAATCTCTCTCGTCTTGCTGCTAAAATAACTTTGAATTTAGCTTCAATTAATAATTATACAATAACAGGTTATCAGATATGCAATACAACGATGTCATCATATGTAAGCAGTGATAACTTGGCTACTACAAATATTAGTGGTACAACATTTAATGTAACAAATACATTCAATGATCAAGTAGAGGTAAGTGGGCTTTCTATACAGAATGCTTCTACTTCAGCTAATATCTTTATGTATGAGAATATGGCTGGTACTAATTCTGCATCTAAAACTTCTGCATTGAGAGTATCATTAAACTCACCTAAAAAAGCAACTTATTTAGTGGTTTATGCAACATCTTCTTCTAATGTGAAATGTAAATTTACTTATTACTTAGGTGGCTCATCATCATCTGATTTCACAGGTTTTGATATATCGCGTAATACTAATTATATTTATAATATTAATATAAGTGGTACTGATTTAGCCGATATGAGAGTATTGTGTCCTGGCGAGTTCTTGTTTAGTGATGGAACTTGGGGAGGAATATCTTACAACAGTTCTAAAATACCAATAGCAATTGTATTTGCTATAAATGCAACTTCTGATCATAAAAATAATGGATATACTAATGGTGAAGCTATGGCTTTGACAAACGCTTCAACTAATTGTAGTGATGGAAACAATTGTATTAGTATAGCTAAGAGTTATAGTGTTACAGCTCCCTCAAATACTTCTAATTGGTATTTGCCAAGTATTTTTGAATTCAGAAGGGTTGTTTGTTATTTAGGTGGACTGAGTGCAACAGAAGCGGACATAGTTACACCTAGTACAGGTGGAATATGGTTTTCATATGTAGCGCCATCTGTTACTTCTGTATTAAATAGTGCATTTAGTAAGTGTGGTGTAGCCTATAGTGCATTTGGATATAATCCAACTCAGGATTTTTGGACCAGTACTTCTAGTGGAGAGACTGTACATCCCTTTCTTAATGTTAATTTTTATAACAATGGACTGTTAGATGCTGATTTTAATAATGGCAATAGTGAAAATAATACACTTTATGTTAGATCGGTTATCGCATTTTAAATACGATTACATAGTAAATAATTAAGTATATTAAGCTAATAAATAAGATATAACTCAATTCTATAATGTCCCTCATGATCTTTTCATGCGAAGAGTAGGTTCGTGAGAATCGAAGGGCATAGAATATATTTATCACTATAAATTAATGGATAGTTAGTTCTATTCATTTTCTTCTAAGTCTACTTAGGCTAAGAAGAGTACATCCCGGTGGGGATGTATTTGAGAGCCTTCACACGTGAGTGTGGAGGTTCTTTAGTTTAATCTACCGCTGATTTCTGTAGATGTTTTTTGGGGATATAGCTGATGTATCTGCTAAAGCAGATGTGGTTTCCAGCAGATTATTGCTTCAATTTAAACGGCCTATTCTCCGGCAGACGAACGGCAATAGCTTTAACTACATATTCTCTCGCAGATAACGCAGAGGTCGCAGAGGAATGCAGCAGGCTGCATTATTTCGCAGAGAAAGACAGTTTGTAGTTTTGGGGTTTATCTGCGTAATCAGCGAGATCTGCGAGAGACAATTGGCGTTTCTTTGTGCAATAGCTTGAGTCCTCTTATGTGAATATTTTCTCGCAGACTAAATACAGTAACATGAACGGCATGCTCTCCCATAGATTACTCTAATTGCAAAATCTATGGGATAATAATTAGGTTATGCAGGTACTACAATTTGCTTTAAGTGTAGAAATTGATGTAATCTTGCAAAATCTTATTAATTCATGCAAATCCTTTAAAAATGGGCATAAATCACATTCTGTTCCCTTAAAATCACATTTTGTACCCCTCGCTTTAACGAATATAAACGATATTTGCAAACGGAATATTTGTTGTCGTTGATTGACAACTATGTAACCGAGATTTTAAACAATACCTAACTTAATAACTTGAATAATGGAATATGTTAATCTTTCAATCATGCCTAGAAAATTGTTTGTTTTGATGGCTATGGCTGCAGGGTGCTCGCTGACTCCTATTGATGCAATGGCACTTGATGCCGTTCAGATTACTCAGCAAGCTAACTCTATTAAAGGTAGGATTCTTGATTCTACGGGCGAACCTATTATTGGTGCTACTGTAAAAGTAAAAGGGTCTAAAACCGGAACTGTTACCGATCTTGACGGTAATTTTAATATTAATGCCGCTCCAGGAGCAATGCTTGAAGTTACTTATGTCGGATATAAACCGCAAACGGTTAAAGCCGGTAGAGAATTTTTGAATATCAAGCTGGCTGAAAACTCTGAAACTCTTAATGAAGTCGTTGTTGTAGGATATGGTACAATGCGCAAGAAGGACCTTACCGGTTCTGTGGTTCAGATAAATCCAAACAAGCTCGCTGACCAGAATCCAGGTACTGTACAGGACTTGCTTCGTGGAACTCCAGGTTTGCAGATTGGATATGATCCTTCAGCAAAGAGCAGTGCCTCAATTCAGCTTCGTGGACAAAACTCACTTTATACTGACGGTGGACACAATTCTCCATTGCTGATTCTTGATGGTATGGCTTTCTATGGTGAACTTTCTGAAATCAATCCTGATGATATTGCACAGATTGACGTTCTGAAAGATGCTTCTTCTGCAGCTATATATGGTGCAAAAGCTGCTAGTGGTGTTATCATCATAACAACAAAGAAAGGTAAGAGTGGTAAACCTACTATTAACGTAAGTGCTAACTGGGCTGCAAATACGAAGTCAGCTTATCGCGAAGTATTCAATGCTTCTGAATACATGAAGTATCGTGAAGATTGGTACAAAGCTACCACATACGGATATGATGCTGCCGGAAATTGGGGCTATTATGGTGTGAATAGTGGTACGCCAGCTGGATATTATGACAATGTAGATAATCTGTCACAATACGGACTTACTGCCGACCAATGGTCAAAGATGGGATCTGTACAGCTACAGTCTGGTGAAACATACCAGTCTTTGTATGCAAGACGACTCAAACTTAACGAAGCCATGAACGTATATAACAATTACTTGGCTGGAAAGACTTACAACTGGTATGACAGTACTTTCAGAACAGGTGTTAATCAAGACTATAATGCTAGTATATCTGGAGCTTCAGACCGTGTGAACTATTATGCTTCATTCGGATATATGAAGAATCAAGGTGTAGTAGAAGGAAATAACTATCACGCATTCCGTTCAAACATGAAGTTGAACGCTAAGGTCACGGACTGGTTGGAAATGGGTGTAAACGTGAATTTTCAGGACCGCTCAGACGGTGATATAGCTGTGGCTCTGGGAACTAACTATTGGGATAATAACCAAACTCGCAATTCTCCTTTTGCTCCAATCAAAGATGATCAGGGTAATTATGTACAGTATCCTATGAATGGAACTCCTACAAACGGAGGATACAACTATTGGTTTGATCGCCAGTATCTTGATCTGGACAAGGGATATACCGTGTTGAACACTATTTTCAACGCTAAGGTAACACTGCCTTTCGGTATTACATACCAGTTTAATATCTCTCCACGTTATCAGTGGTTCTATAATAGATATTTTATGTCAGCAGAACTTCCAAACAGTTCTCCAGCATCACGTGGTGCTGATCGTGAAACATCTAAGGATTTTGACTATTCTCTGAATAATACTATTACATGGGATAAAGTGTTTAACAAAGATCATCACTTCACACTCACCCTTGTGCAGGAAGCAGAAGAGATGCGCTATTGGGATGACAGAATAGAGGCACGCAATATTACTCCTTCTGATGCTCTTGGATTCCATTATATATCAGGTGCCAATATGGATCAGAGTAAATTCAATGTAAACGACACTCATTCTACAGCTGCAGCCTACTTAGGTCGCTTGTTCTATGCATATAAAGAGCGCTATATGGTTACAGCTTCTGTTAGACGTGACGGATATTCTGCATTCGGTTCTAACAATCCTTGGGCTACATTCTGGTCATTGGGAGGCAGCTGGATATTCTCAGAGGAACCTATGGTAAAGAAGGCTTTGCCTTGGCTTGATATGGGTAAGTTGCGCGCATCATACGGTACAAACGGTAACCGCTCGCTGAAAGATACATACCTATCTCTTTCAAACCTTACAAGCCTTCCTAATCAAGGTACTATGGTATACTATAATAATGGTAATGCCGACATCGTGAAGACACTCGCAATGTCACGCCTAGGTAATCCTAATCTTGAGTGGGAAAAGACTTCTGCTTGGAACTTGGGACTTGATTTCGCTGTTCTTGGTCAGAGACTAAGCGGTAGCATAGATTGGTATTTCAAGAAGACCAATAATATGATTATGGCACAGCGCCTTCCTAACTATACAGGTTTTAGCAGTATCACAACTAACCTTGGTGAAGTTCATAACTCAGGTGTGGAGTTGACCCTAAACTCTGTAAACATTAAAAATAAAGACTTTGAATGGACTACCTCTGCTGGTTTTTCATATAACAAGAACACAATTAAGCACTTGTATTATGACTATGATGCAAATGGAGTAGAGCGTGATGATACTTCAAATAATTGGTTTATTGGTCATCCTGTAGGTGAGATATGGTCTTGGGAAACTAATGGTATCTGGCAAAAGAGTGAGGCTGCTCAGGCAGCTTTGGTAAATCAGAAACCTGGTGATCCAAAAGTTATAAACTACTGTACTGATGATGATAAGGTTCTTGCCGATGGAACACGTGTTCCTGTTTACAATGATAAGGATAAAGTTTTTCTTGGAACTACAAATCCTCCTATCTATTGGAACTTGCGCAATGAGTTTACACTCTGGAAGGACTTTACATTCTCATTCTCTCTTTATTCATACATGGGACATAAGAGCCTTGAGGGATATTATCTGAATCAGGATAACGGAGGTTCAATGATCACTAATGCATTTAATGTATTTAAGAAAGAATATTGGACTCCTGAGAATCCGTCAAATACTTATGCACGTCTTGACGCAGTAGGTCCTACGGGATGTACTGGGGTGCAAAAACTACATAATCGCAGTTTTGTACGTCTTGACAATATAAGTATAGGTTATACACTTCCACGTGAATGGACACGCAAGGTTATGGTTGAAAGAGTTCGTATAAACGCAAGTGTGAACAATGTATTCACAATAGACAGTTGGGAATATGGTGATCCAGAAACAAGCGGCTTGGCCACACGTGCATTCAATCTTGGAATAAATGTTACACTTTAATTTGCAATACATCATGAACTATATAAGTAATATATTTAAAGGCAGTGCGGCATTTGTCATGGCGACAATGCTCGTTAGTTGTGGTGACTCATTTTTGGGTCAAGACCCACTGTCATTCTATGAGCCTTCAACAACATATAGCAATGAGGCTGGATTGAAGTCAGCTCTTGGTATGTGTGACCTAGAGTTGAAGACAATCATAATGGATGGAAACGGAAACGTTCTTCCAATGGCTTCCAACTATAATATGTCTGATATTGGCTTATATGCCAAGACAGATATGGGTGGTGGTTTCCAAGATAACTTTGATGCAAAGCTAACTCCTACATCTGGTATGAACGGTGGTGGTGATGGTAATGCCATGCAACGTTTTTGGGATGAAGGATATACAGGTGTGAAATATGCTAATACTGTGCTATCATACGTAGATAAAGCACAAGGACTTGATGATAATACAAGAAACATTTATAAAGGACGTGCTTATTTCCACCGTGCATTGAGATATTACTATCTGACATTACAGTTTGGTGATATTCCATTGGTAACAAAGATTATCACAAAACCAAAGCAAGACTATAAGAGTACATCAAAGGAAGCTATTTTCAAGATGCTTGTAAACGACTTGGAGTTTGCTGTGAAATACGTGCCTTCTCAGTCTGCAATGACTGATATCGGTATGGTAAACAAAGAGGCATGCTTGCAGCTTTTAGCAAAATGCTATCTTGTTACAGGACAATATGACAAGGCAGAACAGACTGCTACAGATCTTATAAGTAACTATGGTCTGCACTTGATGGAAAGTCCATTCGGAACATTTGTTGCCGGAAACCAAAAGACATGGCCTATCACACGTAATGTACTTTGGGATCTTCATCGTGGCGAAAATGTATGCGATCCTGCAAACAAGGAACTCATTATGCCTATATTGAACTTCAATGATCAGAATTTCACAGGATATAGTATTATGCGTGCATGTTTTGCACATTGGGGTAACGGTGTAATTAAGGATCCTTCAGGAATTTCTCCAGCTGGAAAGAATATTGCACGTAACAATGCTGATTATGATGAAAACAACGACTGGGTAAGATCTATCGGACGTGGTATTGGATGTTTCAGAACATCAAAGCATTATAATCAGGCTATCTGGAACGTAGACGGAACTCCTGACTATCAAGACTTGCGTCACAACCGTAAGGTTGGAAACTGGGTAGAAATGGAAGACATAAGATATAGTAATAAAAAGTCTCCTTACTATGGTAAGAACTATCAGCTATATGCTACTGAAGACTATGTTGACGGCACTGGCAAGACTATCGTTCACAAGGGAGATTTGCTTTGTGGAGATACGATAAGAAGCTGGTATCCTACACCGCTATACCAATGCTATATATTGGATAAGACAGCAGAAGGTAACTTAGGTGCAAATCAGTTTAACGGTGCATCTACTGGGTCTAATGGAAACCTTTATCTCTTCCGTCTAGCTGAAACTTATTTGATTCGTGCCGAGGCACGTTTCTATCAAGGAAATACAACAGGTGCAGCTGATGACGTGAACGTAGTACGTAAGCGCGCAAACGCACGCCATATGTTTACAACTGTTACAATAGGTGATATTCTTGACGAACGAGCTCGTGAACTTTATATGGAAGAGTGGAGACAGCCAGAAATGACACGTGTAGCTTGGTGTCTTGCAAAGAGTGGACAGCCAGATGAATGGGGACACACTTATGACATAAAGACATGGGACAAGCAAGAGGGTACAGATCGCACTGGTGGAAGCTATTGGTATCAGCGTCTTATTAACTACAGTCTATTTAATAATGGCATCATACAGTCAAACGGTATAAGTTTGGAATATAAGGTTAACAAGCACAATCTATTCTGGCCTATTCCTAATTCTGCAATAACAGCTAATACGGGTGCTGCATTGAGGCAGAACTATGGATATGACGGATATAATGAATCTACACAAATGTGGACTAATTGGGAAGATGCTGTCGCTGATGAAAAATAGGTAATTAAGATGTTTATGGATAACGTTAATTATTAATAGGTTATAATTTACGGCGGAGTAATCAAATATAATGGTTATTCCGTCGTTTTATCTTAAATGGGTAATAATAAATAGTTTGTTATGATTAGATATATTAAGTTATTTGTCGTAGCACTGGCTTTGCTTATGCCTCTTGGCATTTCGGCAAAGAAGAAGGTGCAGATGAACGATCGTGAGTATTGGAGTTCACAAGCTTGGAAAATGTCACGTCCTGTATTGGAGAACATGGCGAAGGGTGAACTGGTAAAGAACATGAAGATGGAATTCAGCCCTAGTTTCGACAACCGAAACAAAAAGGTTGCCTATATGGAATGTTTTGGTAGACTTATGGCAGGTATCGCACCTTGGCTTTCGTTGCCAGATGATAATACTGCTGAAGGCACTAAACGTAAGCAACTTAGGGAGTGGGCACTTAGAAGCTATGCTAACGCCGTAGATCCGACATCTCCTGATTATCTGTGCTGGGGTATCGGCGGTCAGAATCTTGTAGATGCAGCATATATTGCTGAAAGCTTTCTTCGTGGATATGATTCATTATGGAAACCGCTGGATGATACTACAAAACAAAGATATCTTGCTGAATTTAAGAAATTAAGAAAGATTGATCCTCCTTATACCAACTGGTTGTTGTTCTCGTCAACGATAGAGAGTTTTATGGCAAAGGCTGGGGGGGATTATGACGAGTATCGTGTGAACTCAGCATGTCGTAAAGTCGAGGAGTGGTATGTTGGTGACGGATGGTTCTCTGATGGTCCTGAGTTTGCTTTTAATTATTATGGTAGTTATGTATTTCATGCAATGTATCTGGAAACATTACAGGCTATGATTGATGCTAAGGCAAGTACTCGTCTTGACTATAAAAAGTATTATGACAGACAGTTGAAGCGTACACAGAGATACTCAATTATTTTGGAACGCTTCATATCTCCAGAAGGTACATTCCCTGTATTTGGCCGTAGTATTCCTTATCGTAATGCTGCGATGCAGCCGTTGGCTCTTTTGGCATGGATGAAAGCTCTTCCAACAGAACTTACAAATGGTCAGGTGAGAGCTGCCCTTACAAAGGTGATGCATCGTATGTGGGATGAACACAATAACTATAATGATGCAGGTTTTCTTACCATCGGTTTTTGTGGAAGTCAGCCTGATGCAGCCGATTGGTACACCAATAATGGAAGTGAATATATGGCTTCGTTAACCTTTATGCCATTGGGACTGCCTGCTGATGACCCTTTCTGGACTGTGAAAGCTGAACCTTGGACACAGGTCAAGGCATGGGGTGGAGATAAATTTCCTAAAGACCACGTGTGGACGGATACTCCACAACCTAAGGATAAATGGTAGAGATTATACATAATAACGAATAATATATATTATATATAATGAAGAAATTAATGATTTCGACAATGCTTATGCTTGCGTGCACAAGCTGTATGGCTTTTAGTGCGCAACAGAAAAAGATTGTGGAGATGATAGAAAAGGTGAATGATTACTGGCAGTCTCATCATAAACCCGAAACAAGGGCTTTCTGGGATAATGCCGCTTATCATACCGGTAATATTGAAGCTTACAAACTTATGCCAAACAGGCAATGGCTTGAATATTCTACTAAATGGGCAGAACACAATAAATGGATGGGAGCTACAGAAAAGGATGCCTCGAAATGGAAATATAAGTTTTATGGTGAAGACCAACAGCATGTATTATTCGGTGACTGGCAGATTTGTTTTCAGACATATATTGATTTGTGTAATATTTCTTATGGTCCAAAGGCTGACAGAAATGAGATGCTTAATGATTTCCGTCTGAAAAGAGCTCTTGAGGTAATGGGATATGAAGCTGATTCAAAGAAACACGACTATTGGTGGTGGGCAGACGCTCTGTATATGGTAATGCCAGTAATGACAAAGATGTATAATTTGACGGGTGAAGAGAAATACCTAGATAAACTTTATGATAACATCTGTTACAGTGATAGCATCATGTTGGATAAAAAAACTGGGCTTTATTTCCGTGATGGTAAATATGTTTATCCACGTCATAAGACGAATAGCGGTAAGAAGGACTTCTGGGCAAGAGGTGACGGATGGGTTCTTGCTGGACTTGCAAAAGTGCTACAGGATATGCCACATACATATCGTCATTATGATTTCTTTGTCAAAAAATATATTACTCTTGCTGATGCTGTTGCTAAACTTCAGCAGAAAGAAGGGTATTGGACTCGCTCAATGATGGATCCGTTGCAGGCTCCAGGACCAGAGACTAGTGGCACGGCTTTCTTTACTTATGGAATGCTATGGGGTGTAAACAATGGGATTCTTGACGATGCGAAATATCGCCCTGTGATAAACAGAGCATGGAAGTATCTTTCGGAAGAAGCATTGCAGTCTGATGGAAAGATTGGCTATGTTCAGCCTATTGGAGAAAAAGCTATACCAGGTCAGGTTGTCGGCAAAGACTCTGAAGCTAATTTTGGAACAGGTGCTTTTCTGCTTGCAGCTTGTGAATATGTGAAGTATATCGGAAAGGGATTGCAAAGATTTTCTTTCAACGTTCATAATGGGCTTGATTTTCAGATTCAGAGATTAGCAGAAGTTAACATTGACAGTGTATATGCTGGTTTGGGATGCGGAAATGAAGATGACATTATCGTAAGAGATGCTCATGGAAACGAGGTGGAGTATCAGAAAAGTTATAATGGCAAACTTCTTGTTGATGCATCTGTAAGACCAAACGGAAACGCTGTCTTTTATGTTGAACGAGGACAACATTCCGCAATGAAGAATTTTGTTTATGGTGCGTACTATAAGATAAGAAAAGATGATATTGCTTGGGAAAACGACCGAGGAATGTATAGGGCGTATGGACCTGCACTTCAAAGGAGTGGCGAAAAGGCTTACGGATTTGATGTATGGGTGAAGAATACTCCTGAACTTGTTATGGATAAGCGATACAAGATTGATTATGATGCCAATATTATAGAGGATTCACTTTACAGAATAGGAAAGAAAGAAGAGGCTAGAGCTATTGACGATGCAACTTCTTTTCATTATGATCACGGCAACGGTATGGATTGTTACAGTGTAGGACCGACTTTAGGTTGTGGTACGCCTGCATTGATGAAAGACGGAAAAATGATTATGCCTTACTGTTATAAAGATTATGAGATATTGGATAATGGTCCATTAAGATTTACTGTGAGACTTGATTTCAATCCTGTTAGCATTGGAAGTGATAAGAATGTAGTGGAACACCGCTTGATAAGTCTTGATAAAGGCAGTAACTTTAATAGAATTACAGTCTGGTATGATGGTATGAAGTCGGCTTGTAAACTTGTTACGGGTGTTGTTCTTCATAGTTCTGATGGTGCTGTGCTTGATAAAGAAACTGTTTTGTATGCCGATCCTACTGATGATCCGGATAAGAACAATTCACAGATCTATGTCGGTGTATTGTTTCCTTATGGCAACATTACAACAAAATTGATGATGACAAAGCCTGAGAATGGGATTTATGGACATGCTGTTGGTATAAAAGATGATTATCGAGGTGAGAAGTTTACTTATTTATTCGGTTCTGCATGGAGTAAATATGATGTGAGAAATATGCAGGAATGGATTGTAAGATCAAATAGTGCATTGACGGTAGCTAAATCAAACTAGTTAGTTGTTTATAATAAAAAAGCACGAAGAATGGTTATCTATTCTTCGTGCTTTTTTGTGTGTATATGCTAAAAATTAAATGTAAGACTCAAGGAATTTTATCTCACCTTTTATATATACATACTTTGTTGTTGCAGGTATGAGTATTGATTCACCTGCCTCTAAAGAAATATTGTTTTCTTCATTGTCACTTATATCCGCATGTCCTTTAAGACAAACAAAGATAACGAAACTGTCAAGACTACTATAGTCAATTGTCACAGGTTCGTTAAGGTCATATATGCTAGTGCAGAAATAAGGGCAGTGTACAAGACTTACACCTTGATTCTTTTCTGATTTATAATCTGTGTGATAGTCATTCTCTACATTGTAGTCAATGCTTTCAGCAGCCTGTTTTGTGTGAAGTTGGCGATAGTTTCCGTCTTTATCTTTGCGCTTGAAGTCATAAATACGCCATGTGACATCACTTGTCTGTTGTATCTCGGCAAGAAAGCATCCTTTACCAGTGCTATGTATTCTTCCCGCAGGCAAGAAAAAACAGTCACCTTCTTTTACCGTATATTCAGCAAGCACATCAGTGATCGTATCATTTTCAACAATCTTCTCGTATTCTTCTGGTGTAATCTTCTTCTTTAGTCCAATTCTCAGCTTTGCGTTTTCATCACTGTTCATGATATACCACATCTCAGTCTTTCCACGCTTCAAACCTTGCTTTTTGGCAATTTCGTCGTTAGGATGTACTTGAATAGACAATTGGTCTTTTGCGTCGATAAATTTAACTAGCAAAGGAAATTCGTTGCCGAAATGTTTGTAGTTTTCTTCTCCTAGAAGTTTACCTTTAAGTTTTGCTAATAAGTCATTTAGTTTTGTTCCTGCATATTCGCCTTCGGCTATTATGCTTTCATGGTCTTTTACTCCCGATATTTCCCAACTCTCACCAACGTTTTCTTGGTTTATCGCCAGGTGTTTAAACGGAATTATTTTGTCGCCACCCCAAATAGTGGATTTCAGTAGTGGATTGAATTTAATAGGTTTCATATAATATATTTAGTTGTGTTTTCATATAGCCGACAGGAATATCACCAAAACGGTGAATATATCCATGGGCACTTGTGTGTTTTATTGATTAATGTCATCTTAAGTTCTTTATCGCGTCAATGATACTATCAGAATCAATATGGCATATCTTCTGAAGTTCGTCGACTGGTCCGTGTTCAACAAAAGAGTCGGGGATACCCAGACGGGTAATCTTTGGAGTGTATCCATTGTCACTCATCCATTCAAGGATAGATGAACCAAATCCTCCGTTACGTACTCCATCTTCGATTGTTATTATGCGATTGAATTTCTTCCCTATTTCGTGAAGTAAATTATTGTCTAATGGTTTTAAGAAACGCATGTCGTAATGTGCTACACTTAGTGTGTTATCTGAGGCACAATAATCCTTGATGGCATTCTCAACATTATTGCCGATAGGACCAATACTAAGTATTGCAACATCTTTACCGTCATGGAGTTTTCTGCCGGTTCCAACTTCTATTTCTTCCAATGGACATTTCCAGTCGGTAAGAACTCCTCGTCCACGTGGATACCTAATAACAAACGTTCCTTTATCAGGAAGTTGCGCTGTGTACATGAGACGGCGCAATTCATGCTCGTCCATCGGGCTTGCTATTGTAATGTTAGGAATAGGGCGCAGTGCTGCCATGTCAAATACGCCATGATGCGTAGGACCATCTTCCCCGACTAATCCTGCACGATCAAGACAAATCACAACTGGCAGATTAAGTATTGTTACATCGTGAATAATATTATCATAAGCCCTTTGAGCAAAAGCACTGTAGATATTGCAGAATGGCTGCAGTCCGTCTTTTGCCATACCTCCAGAGAATGTTATAGAGTGTCCTTCGGCTATTCCAACGTCGAATACACGATCAGGCATTTCTTTCTGCATTATATTCATAGAACAGCCTGTAGGCATAGCAGGAGTAACACCAACTATATTTGGATTCTGTTCTGCTAGTTCCAAAAGTGTCTTTCCGAATACATCCTGAAATCTAGGAGGCAGGTTGCTGCTGTCGGCAATCATACGTTCGCCAGTTTCTGGATCAAACTTACCAGGAGCATGCCATATTGTTGCAGCCTTCTCAGCTGGCTCATATCCTTTACCCTTTACAGTATGAAGATGTAGAAGTTTTGGACCTTTCATATTCTTCAGTTGCTGAAGAACTCTTACTATTTCCTTAACGTTATGTCCGTCAAAAGGTCCGAAATATCTAATGTTCATACCCTCAAAGATATTTTGCTGATGACTTATCGCACTTTTCAATGCATTGTTTAGTCTGATGATACCTTTTCTACGGTCTTCATTCAGATATCCTTTGCTATGCAGCCATTTGCTAGCTTTGAAGCGCAAACGATTGTAAGTCTCGTTAGTGTCAAGGTTAAGCAAATACTGTTCCATGCCTCCTACGGCACGGTCAATAGACATATCGTTGTCGTTGAGGATTATCAGTAAGTCATTTGGTGTGCTTGATGCGTTGTTTAGTCCTTCAAATGCCAAACCTCCGCTCATAGCTCCGTCTCCGATGACAGCAACAACATGACGTTGGTCGTTATGCTTAGCTGCCACAGCCATACCTAATGCCGCTGAAATGGAATTACTAGCGTGTCCGCATGTAAAAGTATCGTATTCGCTTTCGCGTGGATTAGGAAATGGGCATATACCATGAAACTTACGGTTGGTACAGAATTTATCTCTACGTCCTGTAAGTATTTTGTGTCCATAAGCCTGATGTCCAACATCCCATACAATACGGTCTTCCGGTGTATTGTATACGTAATGCAGAGCAACAGTTATTTCCACAACACCTAGCGATGATGCGAAGTGTCCTGGATTAACAGAAACTTCATCAATAATATCCTCGCGTAGTTCCTTGCAGATTTCGGGTAACTGTTCAACGTTGAGCTTACGAAGATCTGCCGGATATATAATATTACTTAGTAATCCAAATTTGCTTTTGTCCATCAATACTTTTAGCATGATTATTTGTGCAAAGATACTGCAAGCCTCACACAATACAAAATAAAAAATGAAATATTTTATTTAATTACGGTGTATGTCCCTATCTTAAAGGTTATTTTCAATACAGCTTTTTTGTTTTGATGGTATGGTGTTTTGTGTTATTTTTCAGATACTCTCTTTGGGGCTACAAAATAAATACGAATTGATTAATCCTGTATATCAATAAGCTGTTTACTCAGAATTATGATAAAGTTCAGATAATTAAACTAAAAAGAGGCAGCTAATTAAGCTGCCTCTTTATTATAGATATTATTTAATAGTTCTCTGCACTTATTTCGAAGAAACTCTTTGGGTGATTGCACGTTGGGCAAATTTCAGGAGCTTTCTTTCCTATAATGATATGTCCGCAGTTACGGCATTTCCAGATGCGATCTCCATCACGTGAGAATACAATTCCGTCCTTGATGTTTTGCAACAGTTTCAAGTAACGCTCTTCATGATGCTTTTCAATAGCAGCAACAAGCTCAAATTTTCTAGAGATCTCATCAAAGCCTTCTTCTTTAGCTTCTTTAGCCATTCGAGCATACATGTCAGTCCACTCGTAGTGCTCTCCGCCTGCAGCGTCAACTAAGTTATCCATAGTGGGTGCAAAATCTCCACCATTGAGATACTTAAACCAAAGTTTTGCATGCTCTTTTTCATTTCCAGCAGTCTCTTCGAAAAGAGCTGCTATCTGCTCATAACCCTCTTTCTTAGCTTTTGAGGCATAATAAGTATATTTGTTACGTGCCATGCTCTCACCTGCAAAGGCGTCATGTAGGTTTTTCTCTGTTTTTGTACCTTTTAAATCTTTCATATCGATTTATTTTTAATAATTTATACTTTCATGATAAATTTATCATCAACGACAAAGATAAATTATATTTTGAATATATCAAAATGATTTTAGATAATATATATCTTTTTTAACTACTTATTTGATTTCCTTTGATCTTTCTAAAGCTTCATTTATATGACTGCATATATTATCCTTGCCGATAATACTTTCGAGACGTGCATGTTCAAGTGTTTTCATTACATTTTCGTTGACTCCAGAAAGTATAACTTGTATGCCTTCTTTCTTGCTCATCATACAGAGATTTGTTAGATTATGTATTCCTGTACTGTCTACAAATGGTACTTTTCTCATTCTTATTATTCTTACTTTTGGACGGTCTCCGAATGTTGCCATAATCTCTTCAAAGCTGTTACCTGCGCCAAAGAAATATGGACCATTTATTTCGTAGACTTCTACGCCTTTAGGTATAGCCAGATGTTCCAGATTTCCAAGCATGAAATCACTTTCCTCTTCAGATGGGTCGATCTCGTCGGTTATAATTTTAACGTCTGTAGCTTCTGTCACACGTCTCATGAAGAGTAGGCATGCACATACTAGTCCAACTTCAATAGCGATGGTCAAATCAAAGAATATTGTTAGAAGGAAAGTGACCCACAATACGATAATGTCGCTCTTGGGATTGTGCATGATTCCGATGAATGATCGCCAACCGCACATTCCGTAGCTAACAATTACTAATACTCCAGCAAGACAAGCCATTGGTATGTATTTGGCAAATGGCATTAGGAAAAGAAATATCAATAGTAATACACCTGAATGTATTATTCCTGCAATAGGACTGCGACCGCCGTTATTTATATTAGTCATGGTTCTTGCTATTGCGCCTGTTGCTGGTATTCCACCAAAAATAGGCGACGCAAGATTTGCCAGTCCTTGTGCAATCAATTCTGTATTTGAATTGTGACGTGAGCCAATAACACCATCAGCTACAGTGGCAGAAAGTAAAGACTCTATAGCTCCCAAAACGGCAATGACAATAGCAGGAGATATCAATGACTTTATAATGTTGAATGATAATGCTGGTATTGTTGCTTCTGGTAGTTTATTGCTTATGGCAAAGTGGTCGCCAATTGTTGTTATTGATGTGATACCAGCATATTGTCTTAACAGCAATGCTGATATCGTCATTATTATAATAGCTATCAGTGATCCTGGAATCTTTTTGCTGAACTTTGGTGATATAGCAATGACGATAACACTTGCAATGCCTATAGCTGCATTCCAAGGAGTAATGGTGCCGATGTTTTGAATATATGCAATCCATTTACTAGAAAAATCAGCAGGAACGTTTGCTATCGAAAGCCCAAGAAGATCTTTTATCTGTGTAGTGAAAATGGTTACCGCTATACCGCTTGTGAATCCAATTACAATAGGATAGGGAATGTATTTGATTATTGTACCTAAATGTAGTAGTCCAAAAATAATCAATAATATTCCTGCCATTATTGTGGCGATGGTTAATCCTTCTATTCCATATTGTTGAATAATACCATATATTATTACGATGAAAGCTCCTGTAGGTCCACCTATCTGAACCTTACTTCCTCCGAATAATGATACTATCAGTCCGGCAACGATAGCTGTTATTATTCCCTTTTCAGGTGTTACTCCACTGGCGATACCAAAAGCTATTGCTAACGGCAATGCCACGATTCCAACAATGATACCTGCCATGAGGTCAGTGATAAACTGTTTACGATTGTAATTCTTTAAAGTAGCCACCAGCTGTGGCTTAAATTCAAATGGTGTCATTAATAAAAAAAGAAAGGGGTAATATAATTACCCCGAAGTGAAAAATAAATTTATGCTTTATTTGCAAATTTCCCCGAAATGCTTGATTGTCGTGAGGCGTTTATGATCATAAGTTTCAGATAGTTCCATTTTCCAAGCTACACTGAATGGGACATGAATTGCGTATGCTCCTATATTAAGTGCAGGTGCAATATCTGATTTAAAAGAATTACCAATCATAAGTAATTCTTCTGGATGTATGTTGTAGTTCACGCACAGATGCTTGTACTCATGCTCTGTCTTTTCAGAAACAATCACAACATCGTCAAAGTAGTTAGCAAGTCCAGAACGCTTTAATTTGTTTTCTTGGTCTTGAAGTTCTCCTTTGGTAAAAACTACCAGTTTGTAGTTGTCATCATTCTTTCTTTCGTTAAGAGTGATAAGTGTGTCTTCAACTTCTGGCAGTGGAGTTGTTGGGAAAGATAAAAGCGATTTACCCATTTGCAGTATCTCTTCTATTATATTTCCATGTACTTCACCATCAGAAATCTTAATAGCATTCTCAATCAATGACATTGTGAATGCCTTAATGCCGTAACCAAGACAATCCATGTTTGCTTTTTCTATTGCAAACAGAGAGTCTGATATGGTTTCAGCATCAGCATATTTTGAGAGCAGCTGACAATACATATTTTCGACATCGTCAAAATGCGATTGACAGTCCCAAAGTGTATCGTCAGCGTCTATAGCTATAATCTTGAATTTATCTAGTTGCATGCTTTATCAGTCAAGAAGAATAGAGTCTAATTGTCTTGTTATCTCGTCTTTGTCAAGGTGCTGGCCTATGAATACAAGCTTTTGCATTCTGTCACCGTATTGGTCGTTCCAATCTTGACGCAGTCCTGGTTCACGCTGCATGAGGTCAGCAAGTTCATCTTTCTCCATCGTTGCATACCATTGGCCAGCATTACGAAGATTCATCTGTTTTCCTGCCTGTTCAAAAACATAGCATGTTGCAGGCTCTTCCTTAAACCAGCATATACCCTTGCATCGTATGATATTCTTTGACCATTTAGAAGCGATAAACTCATCAAATCCTACAAGATCAAAAGGCTTGCGGCGATAATATACAAATGTGCCGATACCATATTCTTCAACTTCTCCACCTTCGTGATCATGTTCGTGATGATGGTGGTGGCCTTCGTGGTGATGGTCATGTTCATCATCATCGTCGTCATCATCATCATGTTCATCGTCGTGGTGATGCTCTATTTCGTCAATCCATGCTGCAGAAGTAGCAACTTTATCAAAGTCAAACAGATGTGTATTGATGATCTTATCGAGGTCTACATTGCCATAGTCACATTCAATAATTGTTGCATGTGGCTGCAAAGCTACTATTATTTCTTTTAGACGTTCTAGTTCGCTAGGCTCAACTTCAGATGCTTTGTTAAGCAATATGATATTACAGAATTCAATCTGTTGTATCACTAAGTTCTCAATATCATCTTCTGCTATATTCTGCCTTATGAGATTTTCTCCGTTGCCGAATTCATCTTTCATTCGCAGTGCGTCAACAACTGTCGTTATACAGTCAAGGCGAGCTATGCCACCTTTGATATATTCTGGTCCCATAGTTGGTATAGAACATATTGTTTGTGCGATAGGCGCAGGTTCACATACACCGCTAGCCTCAATTACAATATAGTCAAACTTCTGCATGCTTGTGATGTCACAAAGTTGTGCTACGAGATCCATTTTCAGGGTGCAACATATACATCCGTTCTGCAATGCAACAAGACTGTCGTCTTTCTGATCAACGATGCCACCTTGTTGTATCAGGTCTGCATCGATATTTACTTCACCGATATCATTAACGATTACGGCGAATTTTATACCATGCTTGTTTGATAGAATCTTGTTAACCAATGTAGTCTTTCCACTGCCCAGATAACCTGTAAGCAGCAGTACTGGTATTTCCTGAAATTTCATAATATATTGTATTTTATCTCAATGTTGAGTAATTCCTAAAATTCGATTAGATTGCAAAATTACTAAAAATCAGTTGGATATACAAAAATAAATATATAATTATAGATAATGTTCAGATAATAAATCGCTCATTCTTATTCTGTAAGTGCAAAATTTAAAAGAAATATTAATTTCTTTGTGTTTCAATGCATTAATTATTACCTTTGAAGGCGTAAAAATATTAAAAGTAAACATTATCATGAGTAAAAAGACTTTTACCGTTGGACTTTGCTTGTGTGTAGCAACCATGATGCTGGCACAGACAAATCCAGGTGGCATATCTGCTAATATGTTGCAGCAGATAGAGAAATCACAGAAATCATCAAAAGCTGATAAAGCTATTTTCAATGCAATCGCATCTAATAGTATAGACGATTTAGCTAAGAACTTTGCCAATCAGGGTACTGTTGATACATATTTCAGTAATGAGACTCCTAGTCAGAATATTCACGACCAGCAGAGTTCTGGACGTTGCTGGATGTTTACAGGAATGAATGTGCTTCGTGCAGATTTTGCAAAACAGCACAACGATACTCTTGCTGTTGAGTTCTCTCATGCTTATTTGTTTTTCTATGATCAGTTGGAGAAGGCAAACCTTATGCTTCAGGGTGTTATAGATAATGCAAAGAAACCTATGGAAGACCCAACTGTACAATTTTTCTTTAAAAATCCTATCAGTGATGGCGGTACGTTTTGTGGTATAGCAGACCTTACTGAAAAGTATGGTTTGGTTCCAATGAATGTTCAGCCTGAAACATATTCAAGTGACAATACTAAGATCATGGATAGGCTTGTATCTAGTAAGTTGCGTGAATACGGACTTGAACTTCGCCGTATGGTTGCTTCTGGAAAGAGCAAGAATGCTATAAAAGAGAGAAAGACAGAAATGCTAGCAGATATTTATCATTTGCTAACTCTTACTATTGGTGAACCTGCTAAGGAGTTCACATATACGTTTACGGATAAAAATGGTAAGGCTGTTGGTGAAGCGCATAAGTACACTCCACAGACATTCTATGAAGCTACCGTTGGAAAGAAACTTAATGGTACTTTCATTATGGTGATGAACGATCCACGACGCCCATATTATAAAACTTTTGAAGTAGAATATGACCGCCATACCTATGATGGTCACAACTGGACATATCTTAATCTGCCGATGGAAGAGATAGCCAAACTAGCCATTGCTTCAATAAAAGACGGACACAAGATGTATTCTAGCTATGATGTAGGTAAGCAATTAGACCGTAAACGGGGATATATGGATGTAGACAACTTTGATTATGCTACTCTTATGGGAACTACTTTCAATATGAATAAAGCTGATCGTATCAGTACTTTTGACAGTGGTTCTACTCATGCTATGACTCTTACAGCTGTAGATATGGACAAGAACGGAAGTCCAAAAAAATGGAAGGTTGAGAATAGTTGGGGACCAACTTATGGTCAGAAGGGCTGCTTAATAATGACCAACAACTGGTTTAATGAGTATATGTTCCGTCTTGTTGTGAACAAGAAATACGCCACACAAAAGATATTGGATGCTGCTTCTCAGAAACCAACTATGGTTACTCCTGATGACCCTTTGTTCTTAGAGGATAATTAATTCCGGACTTTTAGTATTCTTAGCATTGCAATATTACTGAGAATGAAGATATATAGCAGCCAGGTCTGTAAAGTGGAAATATAGAAATTTTCTATTGACGAACCAGGAAGTCCTGCTATAAAAAATATAGAACGGTTCATTAATCCCGCTGCCTGCACTATTACGTAACATACAATGTTATTGAGTGCAGTTAGCGGGATTGTTATTATCAATGCCACAGCCATGTATATTATCAATGTGGCACATGGTACTACAATAAAGTTTGTGAGAATGAAATAACATGAAAAGCGTCCGAAGCAATGAAGTACTATTGGAAATGTGAATATCTGTGCAGATAATGATACGCAGATGCTTCCCCATATCCAACTCAACAATTTGTTGTATGGATGTAACAGCATATACATTGGCTTGTATAGGGTAAATATTCCAGCAACAGCCATGAACGACATTTGGAATCCTATATCCCACAAACTAAGTGGATTGATTACAAGTATCACTATTGCCGCGAAGGCAAGAGTATTAAAACTCATGCTCCTTCTGTTTATGATACTTACAAGGGCATATATTGAAAGCATCACTGCACTGCGTACTACAGACGGAGGCATACCTACAATAAAGGCGAATGCCCATATGCCAATTATAGATAATGTCATAGCGATTGCACTATGACCGAACAAAAGCAGGAAAACGGAGAATATTATTCCAAGATGCAATCCCGACAATGCAAGGACATGACTTCCTCCAGATATAGAAAATGCATTTTTCGTATCTTTGTCCAGAGCACTCTTGTCGCCTAATGTCATAGCTGAAATCACAGAGTAAGCCTCTTTATCCTTTCCGTTATCCGCAAATAGTTTTTTAGATAGGTTGTCACGAAATATACGTGCTTTCATGCATAATCTATCATAAGCATTTTTGCCAAGTGAAACTCTTGCAGGATGTATATTCCAATATGGAATGAAGGTCTGTGCAGTGTATCCGTGTATTTTCATCCATTGTGCATAGTTGAAGTTTGAGTTGACAGATATATTATGTGGCTTTTCTAAAACAGACTCAGCGCATATCCCATCACCAGTATTCAGTTTCATTTTAGTTGTTGTATCCCTGAGAATAGTAGCCTTTGCGTTGATTGGACTGCTAATAGCCTTTCCGTTGAGGCTCATAATTTCAATATCACATTTTAGTACCTTACCGTGGACAGTTGGTGTGCTTGTAATCAAAGCCTCGTATTGTGATGTTTCTTTTGGAAGTTGTATATCTGTTACTTTCAGTTGCCGAGACATCAAAGTGCCGCCAAGTGCTAATGTTGTTGCAGCTATTAGTATGCTTTGTATATGTTCGCGTTTTATAAGTAATGCTAAAACGATGAATATAATGCCTGAAGTGAGCCATATACCCATCGTTATGTGCTCATACAATAGATTTCCTGCAACAATACCTATGCAAAAGGCTATAGCGAGACGCAGCAGAGGATAAAGTTGCAGTTTGTTATTCGTGTACATTTATTTGTATCCTTGGTTCTGTTTTAATTTTGTATTCATGTCTATTACAGCTTGTGGAATAGGGAATAGATATGTGAATTTACTATCTTCGTTATCCACCTGTTTACGTTGGTCGTAAGCCTTTTGAAAGATTCCAAACCTAATCATGTCATTACGTCGCCATCCTTCCCACATAAGTTCAAGTAGTCTTTCATCAAGGATATTCTGCAATGTAGCCTTTCTGTCGTTCATTCCTACACGATTGCGTATCATATTGAGTTCTTGTGTGCCGTCTTCACCGTTGCGCACTTTTGCTTCAGATATCATAAGCAATACATCAGAATATCTGAATAGCACAATGTCATTATCTTGTAGCTTTCCGTCAGCATGAGCTGTACGGTCTATCTCATATTTAGACATTCTTGCTCCACCTGTCTTTTCATATTTACTTCCAGTAAGATCTGGTGCAACTTCAAGTGGTCTGTAAATCAAAGGATCTCCATTGTTGAGATAAACAATCTTTCCGTCTACTCTTAGTGTATCACTGTAGAAGTTTATACTATATCTGCTGTCAATAGAATCTGTACCATATCCATACGTCTTAACAGTTAATAGGGTAGCACAGCTTCCGTTTTCTGCATCCATACCTATCGCACTTCCATGATTGTAGTGTCTGCTACGGAAGAGATACCAGAATTGGTTGCTATATAATGTCTTATCCATAGGTATGGTGAATATGTTCTCACTTGAAGTCTCATTGTGTACGGCAAAGTTGTCGGCATAGTTCTTTTCAAGAGAATATCCCTCTTTGGTAATCATGTTGCAATAATATATGCATGCTTCCCATGCGTTAAGTTGCTTCCCGTCAATGTTAAACGTATGTTCGCCATTACCAAGATAGACTTCATTATTAAGCATCATCTTGGCTAGTATGAAATAAGCTACAGGACGTGTGAATTTACCGTAATACTTTCCTTGAATGTTACTGTGTTCATCAGGAAGATATGTTGCAGCCTCTTGTAGCTGAGATATGATCGTACTTGCTACTTCCTGACGTGTTGCTTGTGTCATATCATCAAGCGTAGCCCCGTCTTTCATCGAAAGCGGCACGTTTCCAAACATATCCATTATGTAGAAGTAGAACATTGCTCGTAAGCCTTTTACTTCAGCAGTGTATTCATTATATTCAGAGTCGTTTAGAAGATTTTTGTTATACTCAATCTCTGCTAAAGAATGGTTGCATAGTCCAACTACCTTATAAAGATAGTTCCATGTGTCTAGTAGTGCCTTATCGGTGGATGTCCATTTGTGCATATATAGGTCTTGCCAGAAACCTCCATCATACCAGTCTCCTCCTCTTGTTGGCAGAATCGCCTCGTCAGTGGTAAATGTGTTGTAGTCATAAACACCACGATAAGTGCCTTGAATACCTTGACTGTTACTGTTTCCACCGATATAGTTGTATAGATTTCCTACCGAGTTTATATATAGATTCGTTGACGAATCGTAAGCTTTGTATTCGAGCAGTCTGTCTTTGGGACTTTCATCAAGACAAGACGATAGAAATGTTGTCGATAATGTCATTCCGGCAATACCGATAATCGTCATTATTATATGATATGTTTTTTTCATGTGATCTAGAATTGAATGCTTATTCCTATAGAGTATGAACGGTATGGTGGGTATGACCGTTTGTCGTCAATGCCTAGTGTTCCGTCAACTACATAACTGTTTATCATTGGTGTGAGTCCACTGTATCCTGTTATGGTAGCTAAATTATTGACAGAGCATGAAAGGCGTAGTGAACTGATATATTTATTTTTTACAGGTATGTTCCAACCTATTGTCAGGTAGTCAAAGTTCAAGTAGTCTCCTTTTTCCAGCCAATAGTCTGTTGCAGTCTGGTCTTTGATGTTTTGCTTAGGTGCTTTTGCCATTACATTATAGTCGGGAAAGCTAGACATATTCATATACGTTAGACTTGTTCCGTTGTATATCTTGTGACCGAAAGCTCCGTTTATCTGCAATGATACATCAAATTCTTTGTATCTGAAACTGATGTTTGAGCCTAGTATCCATTTAGGTGTGGCTTGTCCTGCAATATATCTGTCGCCTCCGTCTTCAATATTTATCTTGCCATTATGGTCAAGGTCAGCAATGGCATAACTGTAACTGCCGTCACTGTTTTTTGTTAACCCTGTGCAGTGGGGCAGATAGAAAACTCCAAGTGGCTGACCTATTATTTGGTATACGATGTTGTTGTTGCCACCATGGAATCCAGCACCGTTAAGTGAACCTATACTTGTTATCTGTGAAGCAGAAAGTTGTGTGCCATTATAGTTGCCCGACAATGAAAGTAGTTTGTTCTTTTGGAAAGCTACGTTCATGTTAATGTTTAGTTCTATATCTTTTTTTGATATCGGAATAATGCCTAAACCTAATTCAAAACCACTGTTGCTCATTTCTCCTAGATTGGCAAGTAACTTATTGTATGTGAATGGTGGAACAGGTACATCATATTGGTATAGCATGTCTCGCGTCTTACTGTAATAGTATTCTGCTGTAAGTATCACTCTGTTCTTCCAAAAACTTATATCCGTACCAATATTGAATGTGCTGCGTGTTTCCCATTTTAAATCAGGATTAGCATTGCGAAATTGTCCCATTGTTATAGTTGGTGAACCGTTATAAGATATTACACCTGTAGGCTGAACTAAATTTATTGAGTTGTATGGATCAATACCTCCTAGGTTTCCAGAAAGTCCGTATCCTATTCTGATTTTGAAGATGTTTACCAATTTGCGTAAACTTTTAAAGAAAGGTTCGGCAGCAACGTCCCATGTTCCTGATATTGATGGAAATATGCCCCATTTGTTGTTGTCTCCAAACATACTACTTCCATCTGCTCTCATGTTGCCAGCAACGGTGTATCTATTCAGAAGTGTATAAGATACGCTACCCATTGCGGAAGCTAGTGACGATTCTGTATAGTCTGATCCTGTACCTCCGTATGGTCTTGTAGAAGCGGCAGCAAGATTATCATAACCTAATTCATTTGTTGTGAAACCTTTTACAAGAGTCCAGAAGCCGCTATGTTTGCTCTTTTGATATTCTGTCATTGCCGTTGCTTCTATCGCGTGTATACCCCATGAGTGCTTCCATTCAAGAGTTGCATTGCCCAGCATATCTTCTGTCTTATGTTCTCCACGGTAAGCCTGCCCCTGTGCCCAAACCCATGTAGGGCAGAACACTGCATTCTCAAGAGAGTTATAGCTATAACTGCCGAATAGTTTTAAATGTAGTTCTTTTTCTAGTGTAAAGTCCAGTCCTAAATGAGTATTGAAGTTAATGTTCTTATCATCATTCTTCTCTTTTAGTAATGCTCCAGGAGGATTTATCTGACTAGCCGTTGAGTTTTTATCCCAACCACCCGATGCATTCATTCCTTCTGGATATGTTGGATTTTGTGTAGCTGCACTGTAGAACAGTTTTTGTTCATCAAATATATAGTTGTTCTTTTGTGAAGCTCCAAATACACCAAAATCAATAGAAAGAAGATTGTCGAATGCCTTTTGTGACAAGTCAAACTTAGCAGTGAAGTTTTGGTATTCATTAACCTTAACAATCGTTTTGTGGTCCATAACTCCTATTGACGCACGATAGTTACTGCTTTCAGAGCCTCCGCTGAAAGCGATATGATGATTTTGTACAACTCCAGTTCTTGTTACTGCATCCTGAAAATCAGTATTGTATCCGCCGTCATTGTATTCAAGTCCGAGTGTCTTTGCCGTTGATATATATCCGTTACGTTGCAACATGTCTATGGTCTTGTATTTAGACTCAAAGCCAATATTACCATCGTAACTAATATGAAACATACTTCCATGTCCTTTTTTTGTCGTAACCTGTATAACACCTGATGCACCTCTAGAACCATATTTTGCTGTTTCTGCGGCATTCTTCAGAATAGTAAAGCTCTCTATATCTGCCGGATATATTGATGAAAGTGTAGAAAGGTCGCTGTAAACGCCATCAATAATAACAAGTGGATCGTTTCCACCTGTAAGAGAAGTCGTACCTCTTACTCGCACACTACTCAACTGTGCCATTCTGTTTTCTCCAGAAGTTACGTTCACACCTGCAGCTTGTCCGCTTAATGCGTTGAGTGAGTTTATAACAAGTCCTTTGTTCATTCTGTCTTCAGTAACAATATCTACCGATCCCTGTTTGCGTTCTGGTATTAGTCGCATTATTTTCAAAGAGTCAATTTCAGAAAGACTGTGTTTTTCCTGAGCCTGCATGGTGAAATTCGGCATTATCAGCAAGGGTATTATGAGTTTCCAGTTATACATATTGTGTGGTTTTAATGGCGCAAAATTATTAAACTATATTGCAAATATAGCTAAAAATAATGTTTGAAACAATAAAAGTATTATATATTTTTTAGTTTTATTAGGTACCAGTCGTTAATCACATAGCCTTATAGACATAGTGATTGTATATAAATGGTATTTTGTGAAAAACCAAAATGGTCTATTCGGTAGTCACCTTAATATAAACAGAAAAACATCAGACTCTTATTTATTAGTGATTCGTTTTTTGTAAGTGTTTCATTTTATGTCCTCCCCAAGCTGTATCATTCAAATATTTAAAGCCGAGTTTTCTATATAGTAGTTCGGCTTTTGGATTACCACAATCTACAAGTAATCCTGCTGATGGGATCTTTAGACTATCTGCTTTTTCGCAAGTAGCTTTCAATAGGGCAGAAGCAATCCCCATATTGCGGTATCTTTCGTCAACAGCTAAGCTGTCTATATAAAGCTCGCCTTTCTCCGTTTCGTCGTCAATTCCAGAATAGTCAATACCGAATTCTTTTATCGCCTCTTCTATAAAAGCCTTTCTCAGTCTATGTAGATCTGCTCCATCATAGCTTACACATATTCCAATAACATTTTCTGAATCTTCATCCAAAGCTACTAATGTGTTTTTATATGAATATTGTGAGTCCTCTCTTGCCACAAGTCTTGTCATCATATTGTGAAAATCCTCAAGCGTATGTGTGCTACCTACAAAGTTCTTGCAACATTCATGGTTCATCGCCAACATTATGTATCTTGCTATTTTATCAGCTTGTTGTTTAACAGCATTTGTTATTTTAATCATGTAAAGTCTTTTTACGTTATATTACAAAAATAGCAATATAAAGATTAAGAAACAAATTAATTAATGATTTTTAGTTAATGGCAGTACCTATCTCAGGCACTGCCATTTCTTTATTTAAACAATACAATTTTCTCTTTTCAAAAGAGATTTAAATGGAATATCTTATTTAAATGTCTTTATATACACTTTAGCCTTTCCGTCTTCAGACTTCATAACGGTAATAGATTTAATGTCAGATGGTTTTAAAGTTCCATCAATATCTTCACCTTCAGGTAGTTCTTTTCCATCTATTATGTATATGCAGTTTTTCTTTTCAGGAAATGATACAGGGCTTACTTTGCCTACGGGTACAGGAATGGTAAACATTGTCTTCACTGCCTTACCTTTGTTAATGCCAGGTTCCCAGTTTGGCATATTGTTCACAGCTTGCAAAGCCTCGTTGTCCAATTCTGGATTTATGCTATGTACAATATGAGCACCATAAATCGAGCCGTCTTTGTTAACTGTGAATGCGACTATAATATGGCCAGACTTTGTGGAATTTTCTTGATTCTTTATGTTCTTGGTAAAGTATTCCAACATCTTCTTAGAGCCACCTGGAAAACTAGGCATCTTGTCTACAGCATTGTAAACTTTATCTTCATCGTTTGATTCACTGTTGTCATTCTTTAAAGTAATTTTCATTCCGTTTATTGCATCTCCTGCATGGAATGTCATATCAGCGAAGCCTACATATTGTATTGAGATAGTTTTGTCATCAGAAACATCATTTAAAGAAAAGTTTCCTTTAACATCAGATACAACACCCTTCTTAGTACCATTTATCACAACTAGTGCACCTGGTACTGGAATGCCGTTTTCATTAACAACAGTTCCTTTTATATTGATAATCTTTGCATCTTGGGCTTGATTATCAACAGCGTTATTAACTAAGTCTGCTACAGTTGAAGCCTTGCTTTGGGTAACTCCTGACTCAAGTAATCCTTTTGTTACATTTGATATTTTTGCGATCTCAGGAATTTTCTCACTTAGAGAACGAGCAACAGAGTCGATATTACTTACAATAAGTAATGCGGCGGCAAGTGGCGCAAAAAGCAGATACTTAGTCTTAACTATTTCCTTAGTCCTACGTTTGTTCATCATTTTAATTCTTTTTTTAAGAGGTAAAACATTAAAGTTATTGGCAATATTCGTTTTTGACGAATGATATGCCAAACCTAGTAAGTGGTACTGATAGGCTTTGCGCGCGTTGCCTTCAGTCAATACACTTTCATCGGCTAAAAATTCCAAATTAATACGTACATCACGTTTCATTAACCATGTAAAAGGATTAAACCAGCAGAATATGCAAAACAGTTCCGACATTATGCTGTCAAAAGAGTGCCACTGATTTACGTGTGTACGTTCATGTATTATTATTTCATTAAGTTCATCATCACATAGTCCTTCCGTATTTACAAATATCCATTTGAAGAAAGAGAATGGTCCGTCTTTGCTTTTCAGTATGTGGAGCATTGTGCCATTGATGCTTATTTTTTTATGTTTGCATGCCATATATACGATAGTTCCAAGTTGTAAAATAAAGTTTAGTAACATGATCGTTACCACGGCTATATAAACATATAGTATAATGTCTTTCCATGTTATTGACGGAGCATTGGCATACGTCATCATTGTTGGTAATATACTTGTGGCATAACTGTTTGCCATACTAACTGTGGTATCGGAGTCTTTAATCCAGTATTCAATGTTAAGTAATGGAATAGTTAATGATATAAGATATATTGTCCACAGAGTGGCACGTCGCAATGCAAAGAATGTGTCTTTGCTTGTCATTAGCCGATAGAATCCATATAACAGAATCAGAGCGATATTTACTTTTAATAGGTATATAGCCATATTCTATTCTCCTTTCTCTATTTCCTTAATAATATCTTTCAGTTCATCTTCTGATATTTTTTCTTCTTTAGCAAAAAAAGAAACCATTTCTTTAAATGAATTTTTAAAATAGTCATGTACAAAACCATTCATGAATCGGCGTTTGTATTCGCCTTCATCAATGGATGGGGTGTAAAGATATCCTTTACCATCACGCTCAGATTTTACGAAGTTCTTTCTTTTCAAGTTGTTCACAATAGAAGCCACAGTTGTGTACGGTGGTTTGGGTTCTGGAATTTCATCCACTACTTGTTTTACAGCGCAGCGGCCTAACTTCCATACATATCTCATTACTTCTTCTTCTTGCTTTGTTAGTTTTTCCATTATATTATATGTTTTTATTATCAATGACGCAAATCTACGAAACTTTCGTAATAAAAGCAATAGTATATGCGTTAAAGTGTGTAAATGTTCGTATTTTTAACATTTTACGAATGTTTCGTAGAAATATACCTATTATAAAAAGAAGAAGATTTATGATAGGATAGTAAAAAATGTTTGTGACAAAATTTTCATCAACCGACAACTAATTAGGGGAGATCTGGCAACTTATTTAAGAACACATGTACACATTTTCGTGTTAAAGGCAACGCATTACCAGAAAAAGTTTTTTTCAATGTCACTAATGTCACTTTGTCACAAACCCTTTGTTTATAAGGGATGAGCGAGTGACATTAAGTGACATTATCGGGGGAAAAGTGACATTAAATTCTAGATCATACCTATATTTAGCGTTTTTTCTACAAATATGATTTGGGTAATATATGCCTTTTATACTTCTCAAACATAACTTGGAACAGTTTTTAGTCGAAAAAGGTTTACATGTGTTCTTAAATAAGTTGCCAGATCTTACCGGATTGGTTGTCATTCATCCCAATAAATTTAAAGATATATTTTTTAAACGATAATAATTGATTGTAAATCTGTTATATAAAATGGATACACGTGAGAGAATGAGTTTGAGAATTATAGATATGGTTACAACTTCAGTAAATAAATAATTACCTAAATTATCACAATTATTGGGTAATTCGATTACCCAAGCACGTGTGTAATTCGATTACCCACGATGGGTAATCGGATTACCTAACGTGAACAACTCGATTACCTACGTTGGGTAATTGGATTGCCCAACATGAAAAAGAGCATTGTTCAGTGTATGTAAACAAATTATTCTTAATGATGCTTATATCATAATAAACATATCTAGTGAAGTACATGCCTAGTCTTGGATAAAAAAGAACCAATAATGGTATTGCATTTTTGGTGAAAATTCGCCAAAAATAGGTGCGATTTAGAGTTTAATGTCACTTTTAGACAGATAATGTCACTTAATGTCACTCGCTCATCCCTTATAAACAAAGGATTTGTGACAAAGTGACATTTGTGACATTGAAAAAACTTTTTCTAGTAGAGGCTGAAATCGGTCCTCTTACAAGTTATATCGTTAAAACGTTTAAGTTATATTGATAAAACAACGAAAATGTTATTTATTCTTCTTGTAATATTCAAGACCTAGTTTTACATTTTTCTTCAGTGCTTCCGAAGAATAGGTTGCACCGCTTACTCCGTCAACATTCATCTTGACAGCCTTTGAAACCGTCTGACCATTAAACTGATCTAGTAAAGTCTTTGCTTTGCCAAAGAATTGAGGAGTTTCGTGATTTGGCATAGTCTCAATCTTTACAACCTTATTCTTACGGATGAAAATTTTAATAGGAGTGTTACCTCTGAATCCCTTTATGTTCTTACCTAATTGCTGAGTATTTACAATTACGGTGTCATTCTCACGTGAAATAACGTTGTCGTTAGGCATGGCACTTACCATTACCGCTATCATTGCACAAGCAGACAAAGCTGTTACAATTGCATTGAATCTTTTAGTCATATTATAATAATCCTATTTTTAATTGATAAAACTTTTATTTACCCTAATACCTGAGTCTTTTTGCAAAAGTAAAAAATTAATCGACATGTTAATAGCAACGTGTTCTACTTTTATGTTATTTTTTGATTTACATAAAAGAAAACGGCGCATGAAGATGATATTCATGCGCCGTAGTGTATATAAGAAGTATAGTTTTATACTAGTGTTGCGACAATTTCTTCGCGAGTGCCAGGTAGCATGTCAATAACAGGAATCTCTGGCATAGTATAACATCCTGGCTGTAAACGGAAACTAGCACGAGCTACGTTTACAAGAACCTGTGCTGTAAGAGCTGGGTTGTTAATGCTCATGTTGAACTCAAAACGCTGATTCTGTGTCTTTCCAGAAACGCCTTTGCGTACCAAGTTTACGCCATGTCCCATATCACGTACATCATCAACAGATGCAACCGCGAATACATGAGTTTCATCGTGTGCGAAATATGGATCAGCCTTTATAGCTGCTGTTACGTTTTCCAACTTAGCTCCGTCTTCCAACTCAACATATACCATACGGCGATGAATACCTTCACCAAGAGGAATAGTTACAGAAAGAGCATTCTTTACACCCTCCTTACTACGTACACATACAGAATGCCCCATAGACATACCTGGACCAAAGTTGGTATAGCTGAGTCCCTTTGGTGCAAGGCTCTCCATGAGTACACGTACGATAGAGTCTGATCCTGGATCCCAACCTGCAGAAATAACACTTACGGTGTGAGTCTTCTTGTTGTTTTCCATCTGCTTTGTGCGATAGTCAAGGATGCTAGTGTGTATATCAAAACTGTCTACTGTGTTTATTCCTAAAGCTGTTATTTTCTCAGCATATTCTGGGCAACTACGTGTAGGAGTTGCAAGAATAGCAACATCAACGTTTTTCAATTTAGTGATGTCGTCTACAACTTCGTAATCAGTAAGTTCAACCGGCTTAGCCTGATTGGCGTTACGACGTACGATACCTGCGATTTCAAAATCAGGAGCTGCTTCAAGTGCCTCTACAGTGAAGTGTCCGATATTGCCGTAACCAACTACGGCTGCTCTAATCTTCTTCATGTTCTTTATTGTTGTTAAGTTTTACTTAAAATTATAACCTATTGGCAAAATTACATTATTCTGCTGGAAAATACTATATTTTGGTGGATTTTTTATCTTAAATTCTACAAAAAGTTATCAATCATAATAGTAATATCTCTCTTTCTATATTGATGTTAATTCTTCATGCGTAAAATATTTTATGCTTTAACATATAGCTACTCTTATTCACTGACTATACAATAATCATGTGTGCGCGTGCGTTATTATTAAGTATAAATAAATATAATATAACATGATAGAATATATAAAAGGCGAGTTGACAGAACTTACTCCAGCATTGGCTGTGGTAGAGGCAGCGGGAGTAGGGTATGCTCTGAATATATCACTTACCACATATAGTGCCATTCAAGGTAAAAAAGCAATAAAACTATATGTGCATGAATCTCTAGTCACAGGAGGACGTGATGATAATTTTACGCTATTCGGCTTTGTTAACAAGCAGGAACGTTCGCTTTACAGACTTCTTATCACTGTGTCGGGAGTTGGTGCCAATACTGCAAGAATGATGTTGTCGTCAATGAGTCCGGCTGAACTTTGTAATGCAATTGCCAACGGTGATGATAAGATGATTAAGACCGTGAAGGGAATAGGACTGAAGACAGCTCAGCGTATTATTATTGACTTGCGAGACAAGATAGTTGCAAGTGGTATTGCTGACGAACTACACGTGAGTCGCAATGCTGGAGGAATGAATATGAATAATGGTATAAAGGATGAGGCTGTTGCCGCATTAACAATGCTTGGATTCTCGCCGGCACCTTCTGCTAAAGTTGTTGTAGGGATTATGACAGAACATCCTGACTGGGCAGTGGAAGATGTTGTAAAGGAAGGATTGAAGAGAATAAAATAGACTGTTTACTATTTATTTCAGTGTGGATGATACTCTTTGTTAATGAAAACAAGACATGGATTTTTTTGTATGATTGTAGTTATGCTTGCGCTTTTTTGCGTAAGCTATTCAATCGCCATGCCTTATATTCAGGACGACACAAAGAAACAAAATAATTCAGCAGACACTACTAAAAACACCAGATTGTCAGGCGTTGATGATGACTCTGTCAAAACTGGTAGAAAAGTATTGTGGAGGGTGCAGCGCACTCTGCCAATTACATGGCATGACCTTGATAGCAGTAGTCTTGACTTGAAGACACCTTTTAACCTAAGACAGAGCATACAGTATAACGATACGCTTGACGAATACGTGTTTGGTAAGAAAATGGGAGGAACTTACCTCAGTGCTCCAGTAATGATGACGAGAAGTGAATACAATGACTGGAGCGAAAAACAACAGATGCATGCATTCTTCCGAAAGAAGAATGACGAGATATATAAGGCTAAAGGGAAGAATCTGTTTGATTTTAGTGATATGCACTTCGACTTGGGACCTGCAGAAAAGATTTTCGGGGCTGGAGGAGTGAGGATTAAAACACAAGGAACAGCTGAACTAAGATTCGGAGCTACAAAGAAGAAGGTTGATAATCCTGCCCTTACGATAAACAGAAGAAACACAACAACGATGAACTTCGACGAGAAGATTAATCTGAACGTGAACGGAAAGGTTGGCGACAAGGTGAATATGAACCTGAACTATAATACTGATGCTACTTTTAATTATGATGCTCAAAATCTTAAACTTAAATACGAGGGAAAGGAAGATGAGATAGTCAAACTAGTAGAGGCAGGTAATGTGTCGTTTCCTTCTAATTCTTCGCTAGTGAGCGGGGCAACATCATTGTTCGGAGTAAGAACTGATCTGCAATTTGGTAAACTGAAGATGCAGCTTGTCGCGTCACAGAAAAAAAGTTCCTCAAAAAGCGTATCAAGCAAAGGTGGGGTACAACTCACGCCTTTTGATATAGACGTATCCAACTATGAGGAAAACCGTCACTTCTTTCTTTCTCAGTATTTCAGAAAGAAGTATGCTTCTGGAATGAAGACCCTACCTAATCTTACAACAGGAGTAAACATCAATCGTGTGGAAATATGGGTTACGAATAAAACAGGGGCGACAAGCAACACTAGAAATATCGTGGCATTGACTGATCTTGGCGAGAATATAAGTGTTTCAAACAAATCATTGTGGAATACAATAGGAAAAAATGTTCCAGCAAATGATGCCAATACCGAATACGCTACATTGGTAAGCTCTTTAGTTTCTGCGAGAGATATTGACCAGACATCAACAGTGCTTGATGCTGGAGGACTTGTAGGGGGGGCGGATTATGAGAAACTGGAGAATGCACGACTGTTGAGTTCTTCAGAATATACCGTTAACTCGGCTTTGGGTTATGTGAGTCTGAACACAGGAATAAGCACAGACCAAGTTGTAGCTGTTGCTTATGAATATACCTATGGTGGAGTTACATATCAAGTTGGTGAATTTGCTAGTGACCGCACAGATGTGAATGAGGCTTTGTTTGTGAAGTCGCTTAAGAATACGAGTAACAGTCCTTCTCAGGGAAACTGGGCATTGATGATGAAGAACGTATATAAGCTCGGCGACACGATAGAGAAGACAAAGTTTAGACTTGACGTGAAATATCAGAGCGACACAACTGGAGTATATCTTAATTATATTCCAGAAAGTCAGGTAAAAAGTACTCCTATCATCAAACTCTTAGGTGCTGACCGGCTAGACAATAACAATAGGGCGCAGAGCAATGGATATTTTGATTATGTTCAAGGCTACACAGTAAACAATGGGCGTGTATTCTTTCCGGAACCAGAACCTTTTGGAAGGGATTTATACGATATTTTGATTAGCAAAGGTGTTGCTGCGAACGTGGCTCAGAAATACGCATTCACAGAACTTTACGACAGTACCAAGACTACAGCAAAGCAGATAGCAGAGAAAGATAAGTTTAATCTTGTTGGACAGTTCAAAGGATCGTCTGCCAACGTGATATCGTTGGGTGCATTCAATATTCCGAATGGGTCGGTAGTTGTAACAGCAGGAGGAGTGAAACTTACTGAGGGAATAGACTATAGTGTGGACTATAGTGCCGGAGAAGTAACGATATTAAATCAAAGTATTATTGATGCTGGTACAGCGGTAAACGTATCACTGGAAAGTAACAATGACTATGGCATGCAGCGCAAGACGATGCTTGGAATGAACTGGGAATACGACTTCTCTCGTGAGTTCCAATTAAGTGGAACGTTGCAGCATCTGTCAGAACAATCACTTACTAACAAGGTCACAATGGGCTCTGAACCACTTAATAACACTTTGTGGGGACTGAACATTAACTGGAAGAAAGAGAGTCAGTGGCTGACAGACATGCTCGACAAACTACCGTTTCTGCATCTCACCCAGCCATCACTGATATCGTTTACCGGAGAGTTTGCTCAGCTTATAGCCGGAAATAATCATGGTACACAGGACAACGCTTCATATATAGATGATTTTGAGAATACCACCAATAAGATTGATGTTTCTACACCAACATCATGGATTATATCAAGTGTACCTTCGATGTTTTCAGAATTCAATGATAAGACAACTCTTGCAAGCGGATATAATCGTTCGCTTATGGCATGGTATGATATAGATCCACTATTTACACGCCGAACCAGTTCGCTAACTCCTGCACATATAAAGAGCGACTTGGAACAATTGTCAAATCATTATGTGCGCGAGGTTCCTACAAGAGAGTTGTATCCAAATAAGGATATAAGTAATTATAATGGAACATTGTCTACACTAAATGTTCTAAACTTAGCATATTATCCAAATTTACGTGGACCATATAACTTCAATACCAACATTAACTTTGACGGCACATTAAACAATCCAGAACAACATTGGGGAGGAATGATGCGCAAACTTGATACAAACGATTTTGAACAGGCTAATATAGAGTATGTGGAGTTCTGGCTTCTGGACCCTTTTATCTATACAAACAAAAAAGCAGATGCATCTGATTACGGCGGTGATTTTTATATAAATTTGGGTGAGGTTTCTGAAGATGTATTGCGTGACGGAAAAAAATTCTATGAAAGCGGAATGCCTGTAGATGGTTCTGCCAGTTACACCACTACACAATGGGGAAAGATTCCAACTAGAAATGCTGTCACTTACGCTTTTGCGACAACGAGCGGTGCAAGGGCATTACAGGATGTTGGATTTAACGGATTGAATGATGCTGAGGAACGAAGTTTTCAGTCATATCAGAGTTTCCTAACAGCTATACAGGGAAAGGTGAGTGCAGCCGTTTGGGACTCAATATACAATGATCCCGCTAATGACGATTACCATTATTTCAGAGGAAGTGACTATGACAGAAAGGAAACAAGTATTCTTGACAGATACAAGTATATTAACAACCCTCAGGGAAACTCACCTGACAGTAATTCAAGTTCTGAGAACTATGACACCTCATACAAGACTACGCCTGATGTAGAAGACATAAACCAGGACTATACACTGAACGAATATGAAAAGTATTATCAGTATCATGTGTCTATGAGACCAGAGGATATGGTTGTAGGTAATAATTATATCGTTGATAAGCGTGAGGCTAGTGCTAGTCTTAGAAATGGAAAAACAGAAAACGTGACATGGTACCAGTTCCGTATTCCACTTAGTGAATACCAAAAGCGTGTAGGTTCTATTTCTGGTTTCACAAGCATCAGATTTATGAGAATGTTTCTCACTGGTTTCAAGCACCCTATCGTGCTTCGTTTCGGAAGCCTTAATCTTGTGCGTGGTGAATGGAGACTGTATGAACAGAATCTTGATAACGCAGGAGGTTCAGGAACAGCGGCTGTAAGTTCGGTAAGTATAGAAGAAAATGGAGATAAGACTCCTGTAAACTATGTGCTGCCTCCAGGTATAAGCCGAGAACAGGATCCTACTCAGCCACAACTTGTAGAAAGTAATGAACAGGCGTTGAACTTCATTGTGGATAATTTGTCAAACGGAGAGTCTAAGGCTGTCTACAAGAATACGACTATAGACTTGAGACAATACAAAAAGTTACAGATGTTTGTGCATGCAAATGCATTGCAGCAGAATAATACGAACCTTACAGACGGGCAGTTGGCTGTATATATTAGACTTGGTTCTGATTATAAGAATAATTATTATGAATATCAGATACCACTAAAACTAACACCCGCAGGAACATACAAGAATAATTCAACTATAGATCGCGTTGCAGTATGGCCTGAAAGTAATATGCTTGATATTCCGCTATCTATTTTCACAGACATAAAGAAGAAAAGAAATATAGCAAAGGCAGATGGAAGAGCTAATTTCAATAGAGTGTTCACTGATTATGACAATGATAAACCCGCCAATAAGGTCTCGGTTATGGGAAATCCAACATTGGGGGAGGTGAAGACAATGATTATCGGTGTGAGAAACCTATCAGCAGACAATAAAAGTGGTGAGGTGTGGGTAAACGAACTGAGACTTAAAGATTATAATAACAAAGGTGGATGGGCTGCTAATGGTAATCTGAATGTGCAGTTATCAGACTTGGGTAACGTCAATGTTCAGGGAAAATATGTAAGTGACGGATTTGGTGGACTTGAAGATGGAGTGATGCAGCGCTCACAGGAAGACTTCTCTACATACAGTGTTACTACTAATGTAGAACTAGGCAAATTCTTTCCTGATAAAGCTAAGGTAACAGCTCCGTTGTACTATTCTGTAACAAAAGAGAAAAATAAACCAAGATATAATCCGCTTGACACCGATATGAAACTTGATGACGCATTGGGATCGGTTGCAACGAAATTTGAAAGGGACAGCATTGAGAATATTGCCGTAAAGAAGACCGTTAACACAAACTTTTCTCTTTCAAATGTGCGTGTCGGAATACAAACAAAGCAGCATCCTATGCCTTATGATCCAGCTAACTTCTCGTTCTCTTACAGTCATTCTCATTCTCATACAAGCGGAGAGACAACTGTATATGAAAATGAAGATAACTGGCGTGGGGCAATGAACTATAGTTGGACTCCTGTTTATAGGACTTGGGAACCTTTCAGAGATTTGAAGAGCCGATCAAAATGGATAGACATATTCAAAAAGATGGGAATAAACTGGTTGCCACAGAATATAGCTTTCAATAGTGAAATGACACGTAACTACTACGAACTTCAAGAGCGTGATATGGAGAGTACAGAAAATTCTTCTATTCCTGTAACGTTCAGTGAACAGTTCCTTTGGAATCGTGACTTCACCCTTAGATGGGATGTGACACGAAATATCCACATGACTTTTCAAAGTGCTACAAGGGCACAGATAGAAGAACCCTATACCCCTATAAACAAGGAACTATATGCTGATAATTATCAGGCGTGGAAAGACTCTGTTTGGACAAGTATAAAGCACATGGGGACTCCGCTTGACTATCAGCAGAACTTTACTTTGTCATATCAGTTGCCATTGAATCTTATCCCTGTTTTCGATTGGATAATGTCTGATGCGCAATATTCTGCAAATTATACTTGGGTGAGAGGTACTAAACTTGATGATGGAACAAGTTTGGGAAATACAATAACGAATAATCGTAACCTGAATATAAATGGTACGTTTAATATGGAGAAACTGTATAATCACATTCCGTTCTTAAAAAGTGCCAATGAACGTTTCGACAGAACATCTGTACCTTTCAGTAGAGTTAGCATGAAACCGAGAAATGTATCGAGGATGATGAACAAGAATAATGGTGACGACAAAACAAAGAAAGCGCTTCCGAAAAACAAGAATAGTTTTGAAAGTGAGATAACGATTCTCCCTGATACTACAACAGTAGTTACTCATGGTAAGAAGAGTAAGAGAATAGTTGTTACAGCAAGAACACGCGACGGACATAGTTATAAACTAAAATACAAAAAGATAGATAATAACAGAATACGGATAATAAATAAGGTTGATTCTGCTTTGCACCTGAAGATAACAGTTGCCGCAAAGATGCCACTCGAAAATGATAAATGGTATAGAACAGCACAGAGCATTGCTAGGGTTATGATGATGGTGCGCAACGTAAGCATCAGCTATCGCAATCAGTATTCAATGTCGTTGCCTGGATTTATGCCAAATGTAGGTGATGCATTTGGACAGAATCGTGGAAACGGACTGCTTTCTCCCGGACTTGATTTCGCATTTGGACTTACTGGAGATTCTTATGTAAACAAGTCTTTTGAACGTGGATGGCTGTTGCAGAATGACTCTGTTGCTACGCCGGCAACAAGTAACATAACGGAAGACTTGCAGTTAAGGGCGACTTTGGAACCTTTGAAAGATTTGAAGATTGACCTTAATGCAACTCGTATATCAACAAAGGCTCGCAGTATACAGTATATGTATCCAGGAATGCCAACAACTCAAAGTGGAACTTTCGCAATGACGACAATATCAATAGGTAGTTCTTTTGAGGGAATGGGAAATGCCAACAATGGATATCACAGCAATACATTTGATAAATTCTGTGGATTACTTGATGCATTCCGCAATCGTGTGGAAGCGCAATATGCAAGTGCTGTTTATCCCCAAAACACTTCATTGGCAGGGAAGGTATTCGATGTAAAGAATGGTACTGTTAATAAATATAGCGCTGATGTTATGGTGCCGGCTTTTATATCAGCTTATACAAGTATGGGCGGTAACAGTCTGGAACTATTCCCTTCATTGGCTAGGCTTCTACCAAACTGGACGTTGAGATACGGAGGATTGGTTAGACTACCTTGGTTCAGAGATGTGTTTAAGAGTTTCAATATCAATCATTCATACAAAAGTATTTATACTGTAGGTTCATATTCTTCATACAGTACTTTTGCCGAGTATATGAATGGACTAGGATTTATTACTGATGCCGAAACTGGTAATCCTACTCCAAGTAGTATGTTTAATGTGTCTACGGTGAGCATCAATGAGGCTTTCTCTCCATTGTTAGGAATAGATATGACATTCAATAATAATCTTACTGCAAAGCTGGAATATCGCACTGTGAGGAGTGTGAGCCTTAGTATGACAAGTGTTCAGGTAAACGAGGCTTTGAGCAAGGACTGGGTAATAGGACTTGGATATAAGGTAAGTGATTTCAGCCTGTTTGGGATGAATTCACACAGAGTTGTTTCAAATAGGAAGGATAAGAATGGGGAAATAGCAAATAGTAGGCGTGGTGGATTGAATCATGATCTTAATCTTCGTCTTGACATAAGTTATCGTAATCAGGCTGCAATAACGAGAGATATTGCAAGTATGATGAGTAATGCAAGCAGTGGTAACACAGCATTCAAACTTAGTTTTGCAGCTGACTATACGTTGTCAAGAATGCTCACCATTAGTTTCTATTACGATCATCAAAGTAACACTCCATTGTTGAGTAGTAGCAGTTATCCTACAACAACACGTGATTTTGGATTGAGTATAAAATTCAGTTTGACAAGATAAAAATAAAGCCTACCAATGATTTGGCAGGCTTTATTCATAATATAGTTATTTGTCTTTTTTCTTGTCGTATGCGTGTACTGGATAGTCAACAGTATAATGAAGTCCTCGACTTTCCTTGCGCTCAATAGCCATTCTGGTTATAAGGTAACCTGTATTAATCATGTTGCGCAGTTCGCATAAGTCCTTGCTAATCTTTACGCGCTTGAATAGAGCTTCTGTCTCTTCGTATATCAGATCTAGGCGATCCCATGCACGCTTCAGTCGTAAGTCACTTCTTACTATTCCAACGTAGTTGCTCATGATTTGTCCAACCTCTTTCACACTCTGCGTGATAAGTACATGTTCCTCGTTGGTAAGAGTTCCATCGTCATTCCATTCAGGGACCTTATCATTGAATACGAAGTCATCAACATGCTCTATGCTGTGCTTTGCTGCAGAGTCTGCATAAACAACGGCTTCGATAAGCGAATTACTGGCAAGACGATTGCCACCGTGAAGACCTGTGCAAGAACACTCGCCAAGAGCATACAGCCCTTCGATATTGCTGCACCCATTGAGGTCAACCTTTATACCTCCACACATATAATGTGCTGCAGGACGCACAGGGATCATTTCCTTTGTAATGTCAATTCCTATGCTAAGGCATTTTGCGTATATGTTTGGAAAATGATGTTTTGTCTCTTCTGGATCTTTATGTGTTACGTCAAGGCAAACATGATCCAAACCGTGCATCTTCATTTCCTTATCTATTGCTCGTGCAACAATGTCACGTGGTGCAAGGCTTAGTCGTTTGTCGTATTTCTCCATGAACGTATCTCCAGTAGGCAATTTCAGTATGCCTCCATATCCACGCATTGCCTCAGTGATGAGAAATGCGGGATGAGTCTCTCCTGGATGATACAGTGATGTAGGATGGAATTGTACAAACTCCATGTCGGCGACTGTTCCCTTAGCACGATAAACCATAGCCTCTCCATCACCGGTAGCAATGACTGGATTAGTGGTTGTTTGGTAGACAGCTCCGCAGCCACCAGTACACATTACTGTAACTTTGCTGAGATAAGTATCAACCTTCTGTGTTTCAGGGTTTAAAACGTATGCGCCATAGCAGTTTATGTATGGTGTGCGTCTTGTTACTCTTGCTCCAAGATGATGCTGTGTTATTATTTCTACGGCAAAGTGATTTTCTTTGATAATAATATCAGGATTGCTTCTTACTGCATCCATTAATGCACGTTGTATTTCAGCACCCGTATCGTCTGCGTGGTGAAGAATTCTGAATTCAGAATGCCCACCTTCGCGGTGAAGGTCAAAGCGACCGTCTTGCATCTTGTCAAAGTTTGTACCCCATTCAACAAGTTCCTTGATTTGCTCTGGAGCCTTAGTAACTACTTGCTTTACAGCATCGTAGTCGCTGATGTAGTCTCCTGCAATCATTGTATCCTGAATGTGTTTGTCAAAGTTGTCTATTTCAAGGTTGGTTACCGAGGCAACACCTCCTTGTGCAAATGATGTGTTCGCCTCGTCAAGGGATGTTTTGCAGATCATGCACACTTTACCTTTGTGCGCCCTGGCAACTTTAAGGGCGTAGCTCATACCGGCAATACCACTACCGATAATAAGAAAATCGTATTTATAAACCATTTTTGCTTATAAGCTTTTTAGCTATTTGGTTGCAAAAATACTAAAAATATGTGTATTTTTCTTCATCTATGCTATCTTTTTATTAATTTTGCAAACAATATATTATTAATAATGTAATGAATCGTATCTTTCACCAACGTTTCACGTTTACTTCCAAGTGTGCAATATCTCTATTTACACTGTTAGCATTTTATTTTTTATGGAATAAGATAGCTATACCTGCACTATTGGTTGTGATCGTGATTGTCATGATGATAGAGCGTGTGCTACATACTACCTACACCTTCCTTCTTGATGAAAACGGGGTGCAGCAACTAGTGATTTATCGTGGCAGGTTTTCCAAGCCCATATCCATAAGGGTAGGGGATATTGTGAAAGTTACACGAATGAAAGCTGTTTTCGGACTTAGTTGTTATCTGCTTATGCAATACGGTGCATGTCATCTTATTAGTTTGCAGCCCGACGAAGAAAAACTGTTTATGGCTGAGTTAAACAAAAGACAATGAAACATTTAAGATATTTATTTCTTCTTATAGTAGTTTTTACCTTGCCAACCTATGCGCAGGTTGAATTGGAAAATATAGAGGATGACGATGACAGTAACGTTGCTGACTCTGCAATGGTTGACACGCTGCAAAATGACAGCGTCGCTTTACCTTGGCCTAAGGGGATACAGCATAAATTGAGTAGACTTACAAACAGCGTTATGTTCAAGACTTCACAATTGGGAATGATGGTGTATGATCTTGATGCAGACAGTACTATATTCTGCTTCAACGAAAAGCAGCTTATGCGTCCTGCAAGCACAATGAAACTCATCACTGCAATCACAGCAATAGATAAGCTTGGTGGAGATTATCAGTTTAAGACAGAACTTTGCTATACTGGAAAGGTAGAGAATCATACTCTTAAAGGAAATATATATTGTGTTGGAGGTTTTGATCCTCGTTTCAACAGTGATGACCTTAATGCTTTTGTTGAGGCTATTCAGAAGATGGGGGTTGACACGATTATCGGAACGTTGTATGCCGACAAGAGCATGAAAGATGACAAGCAGTTTGGTGAAGGCTGGTGTTGGGACGACGATAATTATGTGCTGAGTCCGCTTATCATCAGTCGCAAGGATATATTTATGGGGCGCTTTCTGGAAGAACTCCAAAAGCACAAGATAGTTGTTAATGATGCTACTATTGACGATGGCAGAAGACCTGCTGATGCGTATTGCATCGTAAATCGCTTCCACACGATCGACCAGATTCTGATGAGAATGTTGAAGGAAAGCGATAATCTGTATGCAGAGGCTATGTATTATCAGATAGCAGCAAGCACAGGAAATCATCCAGCTTCAGCAAAGAGTGCACGTGCAGTAGAGAGAAGACTTGTTGAGAAAATAGGTTTGATCCCTTCGCAATATAAGTTTGCTGATGGTTCAGGGCTTTCATTATATAATTATGTAAGTCCGGAATTGGAAGTAAAGATGCTGCGCTATGCATATAAGAATGACAATATATATAATCATCTTAATCAAGCATTGCCAATAGCTGGTGTTGATGGTACTCTTAAAAAACGGATGAAAGGTAGTTTCGCCAGTGGAAATGTAAGAGCTAAGACAGGAACAGTAACAGGAATAAGTAGTTTGGCTGGATATTGTAAGTCTTCAAATGGTCATACGCTTTGTTTCTCAATAATAAATCAGGGACTCATTCATGGTAGAAACGGGAGGGCCTTTCAAGATCGTGTCTGCACGGTGTTGTGTTCACCTAATTAATTGAAATGATATGGAGGAAATAAAAGTTTTTGTTGAGAATATTATTGAACTGATGGGAGTCACAGGACCGTCTGTTCATGTTCTGAGGCATATACTTCTTGTGCTTTTTGCTATATTATTTGCGTGGCTTATAGGCATTATATGTCATAAGATACTGGTTCCTCTGTTGCTAAAATTCACTAAACATACTGATGTTAAGTGGGACGACGTAATCTTTAATGAGCAAGTATTGCGAAGTGCTTGTAATATTATACCTGCTATAATTATATGGATATTACTACCACTAATATTTTACCAGTTCCATGTTGTTAGAGAAGTGTTAGAGCGTGCAACTGCTATATATATCACAGTGATGTCTGCACGTACGGCATTTGTCTTTGTTGACAGTTTTAATAATCTTGACACAGGAGCACAACGTTCCAGCATGCAACAGTATTTGAAGTCTTTTTGCGGTGTGCTTAAAATTCTATTGTTGTTTATTGCTACAGTGGTCGTAGTTGCTATAGCGATTAATCGAAGTCCTCTTGCTTTGTTTGCAGGTCTTGGAGCAACCAGTGCAATACTTATGTTAGTGTTTAAGGATACAATAGCCGGACTTGTTGCCGGAGTACGCCTCACAAGCAATGATATGCTTCATTGCGGAGACTGGATAACCGTTTCTTCTGCTGGTGCTGACGGAATAGTAGAAGAGATGACCCTTACAACAGTAAAAATACGTAATTTTGATAATTCCATAGTCACAGTAAGTCCCATTGCTTTGGTTGATGGTTCATTCACAAATTGGATAGGAATGCAGAATGCTGAAGGTAGACGCGTAACCAAAAAGGCTTATTTTGATTTTAACAGTATAGGTCTGCTTACTCCTGATGTGAAAAAGAACATCATTAACCGAGGATATTTCAAGGCTGAAGAATTGAATGATGATGATATAAATATCAGTCTTTACAGAAAATACATGGAAAAGTTTATTGCTTCTAGAAAAGAAGTGAATAAAGATCTGCTCTATATTGTGCGCCAATTGGACTCATCGCAAGGCGGATTACCTTTGGAGTTTTATTTTTTCCTGATCAATAAAGACAGCAAACCATATGAGCATGATTGTGCTAAAATAATGGATTGCGCCTATGCTATAGCTCGTGAATTTGGTCTTGTGATATTTCAGTCGCAGAATGTTATTTCACTTCGGTAACTGATGTAACGATAGAATCACCAGTAGGTAGGTGATAGAAACCTATTCTGACAACGTGTCCGAAATCTGCGTTTCCTGTTACTTTCAAATGTTTGCCTTTGTAATATGTAGCAGTGTCTTTTTTGCTTGGATATGAAACAAGTTGTAGATTGTGCTTTGTACTGCCATCTCCAACGAAGAAAATATCTATACTGTCCTTGATATTTTTGATGTTTGTTGTATCATTCTTTGATTTGGCGGCGTGCACACTTGTGTCGACAGGTTCAAATACACTGGCGGCAACAGTATCACCAGGATTGTCGCTTGGAGCCATCTTGCATGATGTAGAAACAGTCATTGCGGCGATGCATGATATAACAAAAATAAATATCTTCTTCATAATTGAGTGCAAATATAACCAAAAAATATGAATGTATCAAAATCATTATGGATAATTAATCACATAATTTATTAACTTGAGGTTTTAGCTATTATAGCCTTTTCTGCGAAAATCATTCTTATTTCTCCATAGTCTATGTCTTCTGGACAAATGTCTTTAATGACCTTAAGACCTTGTGATGTACCAATCTTATTTACAGCTTTGTTTATTATATCGTATTTTTCTTTACCAATAATGTCTGGAGCTTTTATCTCACCAGTCTCAACGTAATGTGCAAGGTGACCGAATATGGTCCCAAGTGTGAAATCTCTTTCCATAGCAATCTCTTTTGGAGAGAAACCTTTTTTATACATAGTCAATGTAAGTTCCTTCGTATTTTCTTTCTTTACTTTTGGTTTTGGAGTTTCTTCTTTATCGCTGTAGTCTTTCTTCCTTCTACGTGTAGTTACTGCGAGTGGATTTATCTCTTCTATAGCATTAAGAAAAGCTGTTTGTCGGTTTTTCAAATAACTTTCACTATTAAATCCGTTGTCTATAGTCATCTCAAGAATATTTTTCTTAGAAAGATATGCTAGCTTAAGTTCTGGATACGTAGTATCAAGTCTTTTTGCTCCTTGCTTGTTATCTGTTTTAGCAGCAGCTGTTTGGTCGAGTAACGGCTGTATATAAGTCTTTAAAGTCTTGTTGAAGTAACAAGCACTTTTTACTACACGTTCAAGAAATGCCTCTTCTGTTAGTTCTTCGTATGGCGTACGAATTATCGTATTTATCCATTTACGTGATACAGCGTCTATTTTTTCCTGTAAAGATTTAAATGTAGCTTTGTGAAGTATTGTAAGTTTTGGATAAGAGTGCAGAAATTCAATAACGGTACGGCAGAGATTATCTTCAGCCATAATGATATCATTGAATGTAAATAGTTCAACCAGTTGTTGCTTGTAATAGTTTTGTTTCTGAAGTTCAAGGCTGTCTATATTTTGCTTTGCAGCCTCTTCTTGTATGCTAATGTAAGAATCAACTCGTTCATCGTTTATTACAGCGTGATTGTCAATCTTTGATGCTAGTACCATTCCTTCAAGAGTCTTGCATCGACTGAGAGCTACATAAACTTGCCCTGAGGCGAAAGATGCTCCGGCATCAATAATTGCATGCTCGAATGTCAATCCTTGACTCTTATGTATCGTTATAGCCCATGCAAGTCTCAGAGGATATTGCTTGAATACTCCCTGAACATCTGGTTCTATTTCCTTAGTTTCCTTGTTTATTACGTATTTGGTATTTTCCCATTCTTGTGGTTGCACTTCTATATCATTTTCTTCCCCGCTGCATCTTACCTTTATACAGTCATCGGATATACATGTGATACGGCCTATCTTACCGTTGTAATAAAGATGGTCTATGGACGTGTCGTTTTTTACAAACATCACCTGTGCATCTTCTTTTAGCAAAAGGGTCTCATTTGTAGGGTAGCTGTATTCTGGAAAGTTACCTTTTATATCGGCTTTGAATGTATATTCTTCAGTTTCTAGTTTGGCTAATTCTGAATCGTTATATCTATCGGCTATAGCATTGTGTGTAGTTAGCCTTATATATCCATCTTTATTGTCTGTATGAAATTCGGGATTGAACCTTGAATTAAGAATGTTTATATCCTCTTCAGAAGGCTTTCCGCTTCTAATACTATTTAGTAAGTCTAGAAATTTTGCGTCTTGCTGTCGGTAAACTTTCTGCAGTTCTATTGTTACATAGTTAATTTGTTGCAGAGCGTGACTTCCGAAGAAATACGGCGTATTATAATGTGGGCGCAATATCTTTGCATCATCGTCTGTTACGACAGGAGTCAATTGTTGAAGATCGCCCATCATAAGCAGTTGAACTCCTCCAAACGGTTTACTTGCGTCCTTGTATCTTCGCAATACAGAGTCAATGGCATCAAGTAAATCACTTCTAACCATACTTATTTCATCAATGATAAGTAAATCCAAAGTCTTTACAATGTTTCTCTTTTCCTTAGAGAAATCAAACTTTTCCTTGAATGTTGTGTTTGGTACGTATGGTGAGAATGGGAGTTGGAAAAATGAGTGTATTGTAACTCCGTGTGCATTTATTGCTGCCACACCTGTAGGAGCGACAACAACAATACGTTTGCAGCTTTTGTCGGTAATACTTCTTAAAAATGTAGTTTTTCCTGTTCCTGCTTTACCTGTAAGGAATATACTGGTACTAGTATGTTCAATGAATTCCCATGCTAGTTCCAGTTCGTTGTTAGTTTCCATTTTGCCTAAATATAAATCTATCTACAAAGATACACCAAACGAGTGGAAAGGCAAAATAAAACTTGTTTTAATTTTGCTTTCCCGAGTGCAGTCAATCTTCAACGCATGTTATTAGATAGTGTATATGAAAGATGAAACTGATAATAAAATAATAATATTTGCAGATATTCTTGTTATAACGTTTGCTTGTGTAAAATCAAATGGTTATATTTGCAGTGAAATTATGATATAATAAATAACGAGTATAAAAATGGAAGTAACAATTACAAACGAAAATTTTGAGAGTTATAAGAATGGTGAATTACCATTAGTAGTTGATTTTTGGGCTACTTGGTGCGCTCCTTGTAGAATGATTGCTCCAATCATCGCTGAACTTGCTGAAGAGTATGATGGAAAGGTCGTTGTTGGTAAATGTGATGTAGAGGAAGCTGATGATATAGCAAGTGAATTTGGCATCCGCAACATTCCTACAATATTGTTCTTAAAGAATGGTGAAGTTGTAGACAAGTTCGTAGGCGCAGCTAGTAAAGCAAAAATAGAAGAGAAGTTTAAAGCTCTTTTATAAAATATAAAAGGCAGAAATGCTAGTGATTGTTATCGCTGCATTTCTGCCTTTAACGTTTCTAGAACTCTACTAGTCTAGTTCCGTCTTCCTGTTCTGTGATAGTTACCTTTGTAACATCTTCAGGAAGAATGTCCTCAATGAGTTCTGGCCATTCCAACAGACATAGATTTCCACCGTAGAAATAATCTTCGTATCCCATATCATACACTTCTTCGAGTTTCTTTATTCTATAAAAGTCGAAATGGTATATAGGGGTATCATTGTCAGCGGTGTATTCGTTGACGATAGCAAAAGTTGGAGATGTTATTACATCGTTAACTCCTAACTCTTCACAGATAGCTTTAATAAAAGTTGTCTTTCCGGCTCCCATCTTTCCGTAGAAAGCGAAAACCTTTCCCGTTCCCATGTTCGCAATAAATTCCTTTGCAGCAACATGGATGTTGTCTAATGAATCGATTCTTATTTTCATAATCTATATAATTATAATTATTCTTTTTTTCTTCTTGTCATAGATATTAATGGAATAAGCATTTCTTCCATTGATATTCCGCCATGCTGAAACGTATTTTTATAATATGTCGCGTAGTAATTGTAGTTGTTTGGATACGCAAAGAATGAGTCTCCTGTAGCGAATACATACGACGTACTTATGTTTGGTGAAGGCAGATTTGCTTTATGAGGGTCTTTTATCTCAAATACTTGACGTGAATCATAGTTAAGATTCTTGCCTAGTTTATATCTAAGATTTGTATTTGTATTTTTGTCACCTATAATCTTTATCGGCTTGTTTGCTCTTATGCTGCCGTGATCAGTGGTGATAACAACTTTATAGTCTTTATGAGAAAGCAAATGGAATAGTTCGGCAATACCAGAATGTTTTAGCCAACTTTGTGTTATACTGCGGTATGCACTCTCGTTGTTGGCAAGTTCTCTAACCATCTTAGATTCTGTTCTTGCGTGTGACAGCATGTCGATGAAGTTTATCACAACAACATTTAAATCATATTTCTCAAGTTCACCAAATCGTTCAATCAGTTTGTCTATGGTTTGTGAGTCATTAATTTTGTGATAACTGAAAGTTTCATGACGTCTGTATCTATCAAACTGGGTCTGAATCAATGCCTCCTCGTTTACGTTCTTTCCTTCGTCTTCATCTTCATCTACCCACAGATCTGGATACATCTTCTGTATGTCGTATGGCATTAACCCACTGAAAATAGCATTTCTACCATATTGCGTAGCTGTTGGAAGAATACTCATGTACATATTCTCTTTTATTTCGAATAAGTTACTAATCTCGTTGGCAAGTATTTTCCAATGATCATAGCGTAGGTTATCTATTACAATACAGAATGCTTTTTCCTTATTGTCAAGTGTCGGGAATATATTAGTTTTGAATATATCATTGCTCATCAAAGGACGGTTTTTTGCATTTTCCATCCATTGCATATAGTTCTTCTGGATGTATTTAGCAAAAGCATTATTTGCTTCTTCCTTTTGCATTTGTAGCATTTCAAGCATTTTACTGTCGGCATTGCTAAGTTCCAGTTCCCATTTCGTGAGCAAACGGTATATTTCAGTCCAATCATCAAAAGAGTTGCAATCGTCAATTGATATCGAAATCTTGTTAAAATCCTCACGATATCCACTCTGTGTTACTTCTGTTACTAGTTCGCGCTTGTGTATGTTCTTCTTCAGTGCGATAAGTATCTGACTTGGATTTACAGGTTTAATAAGATAGTCGGCAATTTTTCTGCCAATAGCTTGATTCATTATATTCTCTTCCTCGCTTTTAGTCACCATAACTATAGGAGTGGTTGGCTGTATATCCTTAATACGTTGTAGTGTTTCAAGTCCGGTAAGTCCAGGCATCATCTCATCAAGAAGAATAAGGTCAAAGGTGGTGTTTCTACAAAGTTCAATGGCATCTTCGCCATTGCTTATTGTAGTAACATCATACTCCCTTTTCTCAAGAAAGATTATGTGGGCACGAAGAAGATCTATTTCATCGTCAACCCAAAGTAGTTTACCGTTACTCATATCTTAAAATCCTTCTAAATCGTAATATTCATCTTCCAAGTCGAATGTCTTTTCTTCTGTTTTCTTCTCGGTTGATTTTTTGTCTACATTCTTTTCCGCTTTGGGTAAAGGCATTGTTTCTTCTTCATTCCCTGTTATTACAATCTTTGCCGGTTCTATAAGCAGGTTAGAAGTTGTAGGCTTTATCGGAGCGAAATGCTTATTATAGAATTTTTCGTAATCTTCGTAACTGAATTGATTGCCAAGCAGAGGTAGATTCTGTTTACTTATGATAATAGGTCTAGCTTTTTTTGCCAAATTTATTACTGCTGTCTGCCTGTGCAGTTCCCTTGCATATTGCAATGCTTCGTCATAATTAAGAAATCCCTTGATAACCATTCTGTGAATGTCATCAATATTTTCTATCTGTATATCGAAATTCCTCACCATGTAACTGGTGAAATTGTATTTAGCTATCTCGAAGAGTAACTGATTTTCATTAACAGAATCAGGGTTATATACCAACATATATACGAAGTCGATATTACTGCCAGAATTAAACTTCTGTGTCTTTATTGAATCACTGTCGTTGAGTATTTCAGTACGTCTACTCCAAACATCACCAATATCAAACTTACCACCGTGTAGTTTCCTTCCTGCTTTAACACCGTTGATAATCATACCAGCCATTTGGCTCAGTGCGCTTTCTGGGAAATTCTTAACAAGCGTATTCATATCGTTAAGGCATCCTTTCTGATTACCATTGTTCAACTTGTTCAGTCCACCAATAAACAGAAATTTGTCACGGTTTGCACCAGACGGGAATCTGTGTTCTGAAATATATGTATTGCCGTCAACTTCTGTATATCGTCCAGCTTTAAAAGCATCGTATGTGGCTGCATAGATTGAGTCTTCGATATGCTCGCCCCATTTTGCGTTTTCCTTATATAGGGGATCACTCAGCAATGTTGTCCATTTGCTTTGTGGGTATCCTTTTTTGAGTTTTCCGATATAACTGTCGGCAATGTCCATCTTATTTTCACGTGCGTATAGCAGATATAGATGATAGTAAACATTGTCCATATCCTTATATTTAGGATAATTGTCTTCTATTCTTCTTAAAGCCTTTTCGCCAAGAACAAGATTGTCAAGTTTATCCTTGAAAATTACTCCACTATTGTATAGTGCATTCATTAGGATATTGTCGCTTTCATCAAGTTTCTCTTTATTAAGTGGTATCTGCTTAATGTAGTATTCACGCTTATGTGGATTTGCCTCAGCGCTGTCATTAATTATAGTGTTCGCACTATCATTGATTTCGCTTTGTGTTGTAGAATCTTGCGATATATCATTTATTCCTGCAACAACAGTCTTGTTTATTCGTTGCCAGTTATCCACATTATCACGTTTACCCCATATGCGAGTAAATGTTTCCTTGCCTCTGCTAACAGTCATGGGATTATAGAAATACCAAGTAGTTGTGCTCTTTCCGTCAACAGAGTTGTTTTGCATAGCAAACTCAGTCTTCATAGATATAATATCAGCACCTACATTTCCTGTATTTGTCTGTAGCTGTGAATTCAGCTCTTTCTTTTCCTTTTTCTTTAGCGCAATGATTATTTTGTCGATAATCAAGTTACGACTGCTTTCGTTTATTCTCGCAAGTCGTTGTAAAGAGTCCTGAAGTTCTACTGCGTCAGTGAAAGGAACCAGTTCCTCTAGCACTTTCTGTCTGTCGGTCAGCTGTTGGTAGTCTTTTCTTTCTTTATCTAGCAATCCAATTGCTACGTCGTAGCATCCTTTGGCCTTTCCGAATTGTTCCTTAATCCAATACAGATTACCAAGTTTTAACAACAAAACACCTTTTTCTATTCCGTTTCTTGTAGCCTTTTCTTTTCCTAGTTCGTAAGTGGCAATAGCATTCGTAGTATCTTTTTTTGCTAGATATATATTACCGATGGCATAATATATCTGCTCTTGATAATCCTTATTGTTATCAGATGCAGCCATTCTTTTCAATTTGGCAATCATTTGTTTCTGCTTTCCTCCAGCCATCACTTCTGTCATGCCAACTCTTGCATTAAGTGTGAGTTGGTAGGGCGGGTTCAATCTTATTACGTGTCTATATGCATTGTAAGCATTCTCCTTGTTTCCCAATTCCTCGAACAACTGTCCCATGAGAAACCATTCACGAGCTCTCTGCTTACGTCTCATTTCGTGACTTATAACCTTTCTCAGATATGGGATTGCCTTTTCGTAGTTTCCATTATGTATATAATAGTCGGCATACGTGTAGTCCCATTCCTTTTGTGCCCGCCAATGTATAGAGTCACGTTGGATATTACGTATTACGTCTTCGGCATCATATAGCCAGTCTTCTTCAATATAGCATTTTGCCAGCCATGCTCTTGCCTTTCCGTATATAGCAGGTTGGTTTGAATATAGTCTACTCATGTAAGCGAAAGTGGATGCCGCTTCACTGAAGTCGCCCTTGTAGAATTGAGCACGTCCCATGAGTAACCATGCTTTCCATAAAAAAGGATTGTATTCCCTTCTGCTCAACCACTCTATATCTTGTTGAGTCTTTTTCTTGTTAGGGTTCCATGCTGGTCTTCGCTTTATACTATACAGTCTTATCGCCTTTTTACATTTCTCAATAGCTTTGTCAAAGTTTGAACCTCCTAGTTGCCTGCTTTCTTTATTTCCTACTGTGTAAAGAGGAATCATCTCTGTGAAGTTATCCTTATTTCCGTTTTCTTTTTCAAGAGAACCGTCAATATATGCCACAGAACCATTGTAATAAGTATTGTATCTTGCATTGAAGGCATGCCACCATCTAGACTTAGCGGTGTTTTGCTGAGTCGAACATCCGTAGATTGACGTAATGCTAATCAGTGCGGCCAGGATGTATATGGCATTATGCTTCATTTAAGTTTGGCTATGGCATATATTATGATACTGATAAATATGATGCAGGCTCCAGACGGCACGTTTAGCCAATAGCTTATTCCTAGTCCCAACAAGCAATCAATCCAGCCGATACCAATACTAAGGATGGCCATTTTCTTAAAATTATAAGTAAATACATTGGCTGTCATCTGTGGAATTGTAAGCAAACTTATTGCAAGTACTATTCCTACCATTCTCAGTGTAGACACTATTGCCATCGCTATAAGTGCCATCATCATATATTCGATGAACCTAACATGCAGTCCCTGTGACATTGCAAATGTGGAATCAAAAGCCACGCTTTGTATTTCACGATACATAAAAGTAAATATTGCAATTACAACTATTGCTAGTATGGCAAGAATCCATAAGTCGGTATAGCCAATAGTTAGAATACTTCCGAATAGAAAAGAAGGTAGGTCTGGCATGAATCCTGGAGTAAGAAAGCAGCAGATGATACCAATGCTCATTCCAAAGGTCCAGAACACTGCTATTGCTGAATCTTCTCTTACATCGCCTCTTCGTGACATCCATTCTACGCCGAATGCACTTAGTATTGCAAAAACCATTGCTGATAGTATTGGATTTATACCAAGTAGCACACCAAGTCCTATACCGCCGAAAGAAGCGTGGGTGATACCTCCGCTGATAAATACCAGTCGGCGTGTAACAATGTATGTACCGATAATTCCGCAAACAATGCTTGCCAATATGGAACCAAGCAATGCATTCTGGAAAAAAGTATAATGTAGTATATCCAATTTATCTTTATATTTTATTATTGTTGTTCAGCCAGAGCAATATATTCATCCTTTATCTGGTCTGGCATGTTTATGCCCCGAAGTATGAGACTGCGGTTCCAGCCTTTAACTTCATTCTGTTTCATCGTCAGCATAACTTCTGAGAACTCGTCAGCTTCCTCATTGGTATATTCGTTAGATAGACGTCCTTTGAATCTGTCGAGTTCTTCGTCGTCATAATATTCCACCTCTTTGGTGGCAGCTTCCATCATGCATTCCTGCTCACACATGTCATTATCACCGTTGCAGGTATTACAAGTCTGTTTTGTTATAATAGGCTTATCACGTCCTTCTTCGTCTTTGGAGAGGATAGTTATAATGGCTGTTATAATGCCAAGCGCCAGTATCGGGATAATTAGGTATATCATGTCGCTATGAATTTATTTTTATTTTATATTGAATCCTGCTGCATCCATGTCTTTCCAGAAATTAGGATATGACTTGCTTACAACTTCGGGATTATTTATCTTTAGTCCAGGAATCTTTAATGCTACTGGGGCGAAAGACATTGCCATACGATGATCTTCGTAAGTGTCTATTGCCTCATCTGTTGGTTCACATCTCTCGCCATCCCATATAAGCTCACTGTCGTTTTGACCTTTTATGACATATCCTAGTTTCTTTAGCTCTTTTTTCAAAGCTTCTATACGGTCTGTTTCCTTAATTTTTAGGCTTGCCAGTCCAGTGAAGTGAAACTTTATACCCATAAGGGCACAACATACAACAAATGTCTGTGCAAGGTCTGGTGAACCAGTAAAGTCATATTCCAATCGAGGAAGCATACATCTGTGTCTTTTCAGCGTCACAGTAGTTGGAACACCAAGTTCTGTAGATTTAAAACTTGTTTTCACTCCAAGCAGAGAGAATATGTATCTCACAACAGAGTCGCCTTGTTTAGAACCGTCCATAAGTCCGTTAAGTCTTATTTCAGCCTCCGGATCATCGCTAAGGGCCATTACTTCATACCAATAGCTGCTAGCGCTCCAGTCACTTTCAATGAAATAAGGACGTTCTGTGTATGGTTTTGCTGAAACAGTAATCGTGTCAACATCAGACCAGTCTGCGTCTGCGCCAAACTCTCTCATTGTCCACAGTGTCAGGTCGATGTATGGTCGTGACACAATTTCGTCAAGCAGTTTAAGTTCTAGTCCGTTTTTTAGCATTGGTCCAATCATGAGCAATGCTGAAATATATTGTGAACTTACGTTTCCTGGAATCTCAAGATGACCACCTTCAAGTGTGCGCCCTTTTATGTAGAGTGGGGGAAATCCTTCTTCGCCTACATAAGTGATGTCTGCACCAAGATATCTCAAAGCGTCAACAAGTACACTTATAGGGCGGTGCTTCATTCTGTCAGTACCGGTTATTGTATGTTCACCTTCTGTTATGCTTAGATATGCAGTGACAAATCTCATTGCAGTTCCGGCAGCCTTTATGTCAATAACATCAGGCATATCTTTCAATGCAGCAATTATAACTTCTGTGTCATCGCAGTCACTCATATTTTCAGGTGTTATCCTGCCGCCAGCCATAGCATTGATTATCAGTGTGCGGTTGCTAATGCTTTTACTAGCTGACAGATTAATCTCAGTATTTATCTTTGCAGGTCCAGTTATTTCGTAAGTCATTGTTATAATTTTCCTTTGTTAATTTAAAACTTATGCAAAGATAGTGCAAACGAGTGGAAAAGCAAAGAAAAATTATGTTTTTTCTTTGTTTTCAAGAGTGCAAAGTTATCAACCAACTATTGTTAAAGATGCTAGTCGAATACTGTACAAAATAAAATAAGCAGCATCCCTTTTTATTGTTAGGATACTGCTTATATTATATTGACGTAGAGTTGCTTATCTTATAATTTTAGGCTTCAATTCATCAGGTGAGTCTTTGGTAAACATATTTACCTTTGGTGCTTCTTTCTCAAACAAATCACGTATAACTTTTATATCTAGTGTTATTTCTGGCTTAAAACTGTTGCCAGACATATATTCTAGTATTGATTTCCTAAGTTGACGTGCTACAATTCTATTGTTAAGATTGCTGTTTATGTCAAAAGTTGTCATTAGCAGTTTACCCTTTAAAACATTTGCCTCTACAATCATTCCCAACTTGCGACTTACGTGCCATGTATCTATTGGCTGATATATAGGTTGATAGTCTTCTGGAAATTCCTGAAGATTCATAACTTGTGCATTATTTATAAGCTCCCACCAGTTTATGTTTTGCCATGAGTCTGTAGGAAAGTCTTTGAAAATAGGATGGTTGTTCATTATATACGATCCTGTAGTATGTGGAGGACGCATTTTGAACCAACTAGTATTCCAGAATACTGGTAGATAAGTTTGCTTTACATCGTTGCCATAACGTATTTTTCCACCGGCAGTAATGAGAACTTTTCCTCCGTTATTTAATATCTTAATAGCTTTGGAATCCAATGTATCTGTTATGTATATGTCTTTTGTCTTTGGCATCTCAACTTTTGAAGGATATACCCAAAAGTCCCATTCATTGGTATTGCCATTTACAGACACATTGAGTGTGAGTTTACTAGGTGTCTTTATCCCGTTAAGCGGCAATGTAATAGGTCTTATTTCATTGTTTTTACCATATTTTATGGTCGTGTTATACTTGGCGATTATATTACTGTGTGTATTATTGTCAATGATACTATATTCTATATAAGCATCTTTAATATCTCCTTCTGAAGCATTATACACTTCTATTGGTATGTTCAGTGTATCTGTATTTTGGAAAATAAACTTAGGAAATTTTGCAAGTGGAACTATCTTACCGCAGAATTCTTTCCATTGTTTGCTGTCTACATATCCCTTTTCTTTCCAAAAAACATTGAGAGGACCTACTAGAGCTGTTCCCTGACCACTATAGTCATTGAGTCCTAACAAAAGAAAACCAGAATAGTCCTTTGTACGTAGGTTACGTTCTATTTCGTATTTATATGCCGTAACTTGCAGCTTACCACTGGCATAAAGGAACTTCTCTGCCTGTGATGCCATGCCATCCTTTTTCAGCAAGTCTTCAAATATATCAAAGTTCTTAGCTTTGTAAGGTCCTGTATACAGACTGCGTTCCTTGAAGTCGGGGAATGCACACCATTGTCCTTGCTCGTGAGCAATGATAGGAGAATTGTTTGGTTCTTTTTCTCTGTAATTGCGAGGAAATTCTATCTGTGACAGATAATCATCGTTACATTGCGGAGCCTTGTGGCTCCAGTCAAGTCCTCTCGCTCCACCTTTAACATGATATTCGCTTAGATTGTCCCAAGCCCATCCTCCACCAACACTAGCCCCGCAGTATATGTGCCTGTTGTCGTATTCTTTCATAGTCTTGACCCAGTTGTTGCACCATGTAACCCAGTCTCCTGCAGGTTCATTGCCAGCAGCCATCATCACGAAAGAAGGATGATTACCATAGTAATCACATATTTTCTTAGTCTCTTCTGCCAGATATTGGTCTATATGCTGTTTGTAGTTTAATTTTACACCATGATTTGGCCATGATGGTCCTTCTGGCTGAAGATAGAATCCTAGACTGTCAGCAGCTATAAAGGCAGCTTCTGGTGGACAGTAGCTGTGAAAGCGCATCGTGTTTATTCCATAATCTTTGCATTTCTGAATTATTTTCTTCCATGATTCTACATCTGTAGGTGGATATCCTGTTAGTGGAAAATTACAGTTTTCTACTGTTCCACGTATGTATATCGGTTTTCCATTGAGCATAATGTCGCGTCCTTTTACTTCGATATTTCTAAATCCGAAAGTAACAGGTATTGTATCTCCACAGTATATTACGCTGCGAGTGTATAGATTAGGAGTAAATTCACTCCAAGGTTGCGGATTGTCTATTTTTAGATTGTATTCTTTGTTATTCACTAATATTTTCACATTTCCAGTGTTTAGGTCAGGAAATGTTTTTACAGTGAAAATACTTTTTTGTGAACGTAGTTGTATCTTTCCAACAATACCATTCCAATTGCCTTGTGTCTGGTCGGTTACAGAATGTGAGTCTTGTCCTACACCAACATTCTCAATGCCATTGTATATCTTTATGGCTATGCTGTTGGTTTTTCCAAACTTTACATAATCTGTTATGTCATATTCGTGTGGAACGGATAGTGACATTTGGTGTCCAACTTCTTTGCCGTTTACGAATACCGTAGTTTCTATATGCGGGCGTTCAAGGAATAATACAACTCGATTTCTTTTCCATTCTCTTGGAATATTTGTATTTTGTCGGTACCATGCGTAGCCTACATAATAATGTTCAGGAGTTAAGAAGAACGGAAATTTGATACTGCCAGTGTGGCGGTATTTCTCCATATATGGATTGTAGTAGTATGAAGAGTCATATAATGAGCCAGTCCATTTTGTATGAATACTAGGTAAGTCACCTTTGCCATTTGTTAGCATAGACCCAGGCAGTTTTATTGTATCATCATATTTTTGTGATGCATTATAACTTCCGTTACGGTCAATTTGGAAGTCCCAAGTACCAGACAGATTAATCGTCTTTTGGGCGAATGATGTTAGAATCATTAATAACAAAAGACTCAATATTGTTATTCGTTTCATAAATTAGTTATTTTGTAATTATACTCTAAGTGGGGTTTGTTTAAATGGTATGCTAGTGCAACCTTATCTTCGGCAAAGATACTACAAAATTTTTGTCTATGCAATGAAATCAAGTTTGAGCTGTTAGCCAATGTTTCAATTACTAGTGCTACACACTATAAATACGCGCACGCACGCACACTCTGAATTTTTCAGGAAAACAATTGTCGAAGTGTCTATCCTTTGAACATCAACTGGTTAGAACTCTTTTCGGGTCGAACAAAGTGATAACTATTCGTCGGTAAAATATCGGGGAAAATTTTTCATCATATTGCATTGCGCTTCACGAAGCATTTTGATGCAATTTTCGATGTTTTGCAGTGCTTTTCTATATGGAATGAGTTCCGTTTCTATATAGAAACGCATGCAAAACTTGAAATTTGACAGTCAATCCACCGTCACTTTATTTAGTCAAATTCGTCGATAAAATATTGATATTCATTAAGTTGACACTTCGACACTTATATTTTTCAAAACCTTAGGTGTGCGCGTGTATGCGCGTACATTATATAAGCAGAAATAGATAACGTAGCTAGAACGTAGCTTGTCGTAGCTAAAAGTTTTGTAGGTTCCTCTGAAATCCCTTTATGCAAGGGGATACAGACGAAGACGTAGCTCCGTAGCTAAAAAAACAAAAAAGTGCATGAGGAGTCTACCTATATTAATGCTTAGAAAATATAGATATTAATCCAGAAATGAAAGGCTACTGTTTCTTCTTTGAACATTTAGGGCATAAACCCTTTATCATGAAGTTTACACTATGCATCTGATAACCTAGCGGAATACAAAGGTCAGGGATAGGCATGTCGTATAGGCAGAATGTCTTGTGGCAGCGTTCACAAAAGAAATGCATGTGCTCGTCTTCATCAGTTTCAATGCTTTTGCTGAAACATAGTTCGTATTTAGTTCCACCCGCACCGTCTTCCACTGTGTGAACTAGGTGATTGTCACGAAATAATGTGAGTGTACGGAATATGTTAGATTTGTCTATTGTGATAATCTGATCTTCCAGTTCTTTCATTGAGACTGGATTTTCACATGCAGCAAGAGACTTAGCAATAACTATTCTGTTGGAAGTTGGTTTGATGCCATGCTTTTCCAGAAGCAAGATACATTTGTTTTCATCCATTTTATTTGTTATTTATCTACAAAAGTAGTTAATGCTGCCGTAAAATCCAAATATATCTTAATAATAATTTTACTTTTGCATCTGTGAATAAAGCAATGCATAGACAAAGGCTTTGGGCACGGATACTCTTGGCAGTATTTGTACCTATGCTTATTATGTCAACATTCCACCACCATGAGGAGGTGATGGGTGCTGGTATAACATGCTATGATTGTCAGCATCATATACATCATGCTGGGCATATTGCTAATGGATGGACATCTATAGATGGATGCGTACTATGTCATTTTCATAGTCTTCCTTACATCTTAGGAACAGAGGTCAGCATAGCATTATTTGCAATTTTATTATATATGGCATTGGCTTTTTTAAAGCCAATGCATGCTGCCACCTTCCGTGGCGTAACGACAACACGCGGTCCTCCGTCTTTTTATTCAATTGGAAAGTAAATAGTATTTTTAAGGTAAAAAACAATTCTATAGAATGAAAAGATTATATATCATGCTATTGCTCATATGTGTTTGTATATGTGCGACAGCCGAGCCTATGGCTCCAAAAGCGTCTTTGTCAGGACATGTGACAGACGCTTCAGATAAAAGTGCCCTTGTTGGTGTTACAATATATGTACCTGAGTTATCACTGGGTACCACAACTGATGAAAATGGTAATTACGTTATAGCAGATCTTCCTTTGAAGACGATCACTTTGCAGATCAGTTATCTTGGTCATCAGACTATAATAAAAAAGGTCACATTACAAAAAAGTACTACCGCAGACTTCGTGATGAAAGAATCAAATGCGATGATAAATGAAGTGGTAGTAACGGGACTGGCTGGAAATTCACTGATGAAAGATTCTCCTACACCAGTATCTATTCTTACTGCAGCTGACATCAAAGAGGTGTCTTCAACAAATATCATTGATGCGATAGCACATCAGCCTGGTATATCACAGATTACTACAGGTAGCGGTATTTCTAAACCTGTGATACGTGGATTGGGATATAACCGTATTGTGACTATCAATGACGGAGTGAGACAGGAAGGACAGCAATGGGGAGATGAACATGGTATTGAAATAGATCCACAGACGGTTAACAATATAGAGATTCTTAAAGGTCCAGCTTCGCTAATGTATGGATCAGATGCTATGGCTGGAGTCGTTATATTCCACGATGCACCAACATTGGCAAAGAATACTGTGGCTGGTGATGTTTCATCGGAATATCAGACCAATAATGGACTGTTTGACTATTCCCTTCACATGGCTGGAAATAATAATGGATATGTTTGGGGAGTGAGGTATTCTGATAAGATGGCACATGCATACAAAAACAAGTATGACGGATATGTAGACAATTCGCAGTTCAGAGAACGTGCAATGTCTGGCTTATTGGGAGTAAACAAAAGTTGGGGATACAGTCATCTTAAATTGAGTTATTATCATCTTACTCCAAGTATGATAGAAGAACCTGGAGCTGTTGGTGACAAGGACTATGGACATGGACTGCCATATCAGCAGATACATCATTATAAGGCTGTGCTGGATAATTCATTTTATGTGGGTGAAGGAAATCTGAAGACCCTTGTTGCATACCAGCAAAACCGCAGACAGGAGTTTGAGGATGAGGAAAATCCAAATAAACCTGGACTTGACTTTATGTTGCATACTATAAACTATGATGTTCATTATGCATTGCAGCCAGCTGAAGGCTTGAGTTTTGCAACTGGAGTGAACGGAATGTATCAGCGCTCTTTGAATAAAGGCGATGAATTCCTTATTCCTTCTTATGCACTGTTTGATTTTGGAGCATTTGCAACGTCGAGCTATAAAGTTGGAAACTGGAATGTAAGTGGTGGATTAAGATATGATACACGACATCTTCGCAGTTTTGCACTCGAAGATAGATTCGCAAGCATGTCACGTACTTTCAATGGTGTTACTGGTAGTATCGGTGCTACTTATGCTATTAATGAAAAAATGAATGTAAGGTTGAATCTAGCAAGAGGTTTCCGTGTTCCAAATCTTAGTGAGTTAGCTTCAAATGGTGAACATGAAGGTACTTTCAGATATGAAATAGGTAACACAGAACTGAAACCTGAATACAGTTGGCAGTTAGATGCTGGATGGGATTATACATCTGCTTATATTTCAGCACAATTATCATTGTTTGCCAACTACATAGACAACTATATCTTTGCACATAAAGTAGCTGGAAAAGTAGTTGATGATGTTCCTGTATATCAATTTGTGCAGGGCAATGCACGTCTATTAGGGGGGGAAGCCAGCGTTGATATTCATCCTGTAGAAAGACTTCATTTCCAAAATGCCTTTTCGTATGTTGATGCCGTACAGCTGAATCAAACTGCGGAGGCAAAATATTTGCCAATGACTCCGGCACCACGTTGGACATCAGAATTGAAATATGATATAATTCGTGACGGCAAGACGTTTAACAATACTTATGTAAAGTTTGGGCTGGAATGTGATCTTCGTCAAAATCATTTTTATGCACTTGACAATACTGAAACTGCCACACCTTCATATACTCTGTTGAATGCTTCTATGGGAACAGATATAAAATGCAGAGGAAAGAAAATCCTTTCTGTGTATCTAACTGGTGACAATCTCACTAACAGAGCATACCAGAATAATCTGAGCAGATTGAAATATGCTGGATTAAATCCTGTTACAGGACGACAGGGTGTATTTAATATGGGACGTAATTTCGGAATAAAGGTTGTTGCGCCAATAAATCTTTAGACGATGATTATCACTGACAGCTGTTTAGTGTTGATACTATGTATTCAACTTCACTGTCGGTAAGAACCTGATTGCAAGGCAAACTCAATTCATTGTCTGCAATATATTCTGTTATGGGGAATGAGAAATTATTCCATTCCCTGTAACATTTTTGTTTATGAGGAGGAATAGGGTAGTGAACCATTGTTTCTATCCCCTTATCTTTAAGTCGTAGCCTTATTAAATCGCGATTAGAACATAGTATAGGATATATGTGGTAAACAGAATTAAGAGCGTTTACAGTCTTGATATTTCTATTTATAATATTTTCATTATAGTATTTCGCAATAGCAATTCTTCTTGCGTTATCCTGATCAAGGTATTTCAGCTTTACACTTAATATAGCAGCCTGAATCTCGTCAATTCTACTGTTCATTCCTTTATATGGAAATACGTATTTGCGTGAACTACCGTAGTTGCCTATTGCTCTTGCTGTATCATTAAGTCTGTCATCGTCTGTTGTTATCGCTCCCGCATCGCCAAATGCACCAAGATTCTTTCCTGGATAGAAACTGTGAGCAGCTGCATTTCCGATACTGCCTGTTATAATGTTTTCAGAATAGTTACACCCATGAGCTTGTGCATTGTCTTCTATCAACAGCAGATTATGATTCTTACATATCCTGCCAATTTCTTCAGTATATGCACAGATTCCATAAAGATGAACAATGAGTATTGCACGGGTGTTCTTTGTAATGGCATTCTCTATTTTTGTGTCATCAATCTGTAGAGTGCTGATATTTGGTTCAACAAGTACAGGCGTGAGATTGTTTGCTGTTATTGAAAGTATAGAAGCAATATAAGTATTTGCGGGGACAATAACTTCGTCGCCGTCTTTAAGTATACCAAGTTCCTTATATGATCTGAATATAATGGTTAAGGCATCCAAGCCATTTCCACAACCAATGCAGTGCTTTGATCCTATATAATTTGCATATTGTCTTTCAAAAGTAGTTGTAGCCTCTCCATTTAGATACCAACCGCTATCTATTACATTGCTTACAGCAGTGTGGATTTCCTCACCGTGCATGCTTGTTACTTTTTTGAGTGACAGATAATCTATTTTCATAGCTCCCATTCATAAGTATCATATACAACACCTCTGCCTCCGTATCCCTCTTTGTGGGAGATAAGGCCCTCATTGATTACGCTACAATTATCTTCAGTAGAGCTTCCAAAGTCAAGATATTGATAATCCGGATAGTCATGGTACATCACTTTATCATATATAGCTTCCATCGCACCTAAATCTTTTCCTATCGAGTTAGTAGAGCTATATTGTCCATGTATGACATTCCTCATCATATAGAATGTGATGCCACCGATTATATTGCCGTCTTTATAGGCATTGTATTGAATAATGTTGTTTGGAAATATTGATTTAAGCAGTTTCATCTCTTCGAGTGTGTGCACAGGTTTTGCATTGAAACGTTGCTTTAGGTTATCATTAAGTATTTTCCAAAATTCATCAAGACTTGCATTGGCTACTACTTCAACACCATTAAGTACTGCTTTTTTCAATCTTCTTATATGGTCTTTGCGCCATCTCATGTGTTCATTCATGAAGATCGTTGTTCCGATGTTTCTTGTCAACAAATGGGCATGACATTTCCAGAATATTGCATAAAGGTCTTCTTCTGAAGCATGTTTGCAATAAATCCATGGGATAGGACGATAGATTACTTTCTTAAAACCTATAGTCCTTAAATATTCATTAAGTTCGGTGAATAGCATGCAAGTGCTGGTGATATTGACGTGAATGTCCATTATCAGTCCGCCGTATGTAAGTCCGAAATGTGAATAAAGGGTATCTTCAATCTTGTGTGCAGGAAGTAGCGCATATAGTTTATTCTTCTTATAGAACATTAATGAGAAGTCATCAAATCTATCAGAATGATAATCCATATAGTTACGGTCAAAAAGAAATGTTGCGTTTTTCGCCTTGTCAACGAATTTGTTCCATTCTTCTTTTTGGTCTGGCGTGTATTTCCTTATTTCAAACATTCAGTACGTTGTATGAATTCATTGTAATCGTAGATATAGTCGGCTTCATCATAGTCGTCTTCTGCAAGTACCAGACATACTGAACCTGAAGAGAAGTCTTCAAGCGTGCGCCATATACCTTTGTCGACAAACAGACCTTGATATGGATGATTTAGCAGATAATGCTGCTTTTTATGTCCGCTGTCAAGTGTAACTGTAAACGAACCACTCACGGCAACAATAAATTCACGGCAATGGATATGAGCGTGTCCACCACGATAGCCTCCTGACGGAACATCATAAGTCCAATATACCCTTTTGAATTCAAAAGGAATACCCTTGAATCTTTCTGCAACAGTAAGGTTCCCACGTGGATCTGAAATCTTAGGCAGTTCAATTATTGTCCCAAGTTTACAGCTCATTATTTCTTTTTAGCGTGTTTGGCATTTATATCTTTAATCCATTTCATTCTTTCGTTGAATATAGGACTATATTTATCCAAAATTGCTTGTAAATCCTTACTACGGTTATCTAGTTGAATGTAGTCTTCAGTCTTTGTCCTGCTATCTTCTTTTAGTGACATCATCTGTTCTAAGACAACCTTCTGTTCATCTCTAGTTATTGAAAGTTGTTTACCAAGTTTCTGGAGATCCTCCAAAAACTTGGTAATAGTATCAATCTTGTCGTTGTTGTTATTAATCATGTAGTTTTATTTAATGATAGTGGCAGCAACTCTCTTAGCCTTCTCACGCAATGCGTTGATATCATCTCCAACTTCGCCATAGCATAATACTACACCCATACGGCGATTTACATGCTGGTCTGGTTTGCCGAAAATACGAACGCGTGTACGGTCTTCCCTTAATGCTTCTACAAGATTGTATTCTGGAGCATGGTCTGCGTCTTCTTTTGCAAGAACAACAGCACTGCATCCATAATGTTCAAGATGTATAGCAGGAATAGGCCACCCCATTATTGCACGAAGATGAAGTTCAAATTCGCTCAAGTTGGTTGTGTGTCCAAGTGTAACCATACCTGTGTCGTGTGGTCGCGGACTTAACTCTGAGAATATCACTTCGCCTTTTTTCGTCATGAAGAACTCAACGCCCCATAAGCCATAGCCTGTAAGCGCTTTTGTTACTTCGTTAGCCATGTGTTCTGCCTTCTTTAATGCTTCATCAGATATGTGGTAAGGCTGCCAACTTTCACGATAGTCACCGCTTTTCTGTATGTGTCCTATAGGAGGGCAGAATATCGTAGGAGCATTTTTCTGTGTTACAGTAAGAAGAGTGAACTCAGAATCAAAATCTATAAATTCCTCAATAATAACCTCTTTAACGTCGCCGCGGCTACCTTCCATTGCTTCTGTGAATGCAGCTTTTAGTTCATCGTCGTTGTGTACGTAACTTTGACCATGACCGCTTGAGCTCATAAGAGGTTTAACGACACATGGGAAACCGATTTCGTCAGCGGCTTTCTTAAATTCGTCAAAAGTCTTTGCATAGAAATACTTTGCTGTGCGAAGTCCAAGTTCTTTAGATGCAAGGTCACGAATAGCGCGGCGGTTCATCGTATAGTTTACCGCACGTGCAGAAGGTACGACCTGAATACCTTCTTTTTCAAAATCGAAAAGTCGCTCAGTACGAATGGCTTCTATTTCTGGTACAATGATGTCTGGATGGTGTTTGCGAACCGCAGCTTCAAGTGCATCTCCGTCAAGCATACTGAAGATTTCTCTTTCATCAGCAACTTGCATTGCCGGTGCGTTATCATAACGATCACATGCAATCACATAAACTCCTGCTCTTTTAGCAGCAATAACAAACTCCTTGCCCAGTTCACCTGAGCCCAATAACATGATTCTTTTCATAGCCTTATTTGTTTCCATACATATTATCATAGTACTTCTGGTAGTCACCACTGGTAACTTCGTGTATCCATTGCTGGTTTTCAAGATTCCATTGAATGGTTTTCACTATACCGTCGGCAAACTTAGTCTCTGGGTACCAACCAAGTTCATTCTTTATCTTTGTTGGATCAATGGCATAACGCTTATCATGACCTAAGCGGTCGGCAACGTGTGTGATGAGATCATTGTTTATCCAACTGATGTCAATATCACCGGTAGCATCTTTTTGTTGCTTCTTTAGTACGTTTCGCAGCTGTTTGTTGTCAGCCATCATATCGTGTATAGTCTTTATTGTGAGTTTCACGATGTCGATGTTTGTCATTTCGTTGTGACCACCAACATTATAAACCTCACCTTCACGACCTTCACGTACAACCATGTCAATAGCCTTGCAGTGGTCTTCAACGTATAACCAGTCACGAACATTAAGTCCTTCGCCGTAGACAGGTAATTGCTTGCCTTCAAGAATATTGTTGATAATTAATGGAATAAGTTTTTCAGGGAAATGATAAGGACCATAGTTGTTAGAACAACGTGTAATTGTTATTGGCATGTGGTAAGTATCACGATATGCCATTACAAACATGTCTGCACTTGTCTTACTTGCACTGTAAGGACTGTGAGGACATAGTGGAGTTGTCTCAGTGAAAAAGCCTTCAGCTCCGAGACTTCCATAAACCTCGTCTGTAGAAACCTGATGATAGCGCTTGCCAGCTTTCCATGTAGGATAGCCGTTTTCATCTTTTCCTGTAACCCATGCACGGCGGGCTGCATCAAGCAGATTCTGTGTGCCGAGAATGTTTACACTGAGAAAAAGCTGAGGATCTTCAATGCTGCGGTCAACATGACTTTCAGCCGCGAAGTTTACTAAATAGTCAATCTCATTTTCCGCAAACAGTTTGTCTGCCAGTTCACGGTCACGGATGTCTCCCTTAACGAATACGCAACGTTTGTTGTCGATATCATCTTTTATCGTTCCCAGATTTCCTGCGTATGTCAATGCATCAAGGACGATGACCTTTATATCTTCGTTTTTGTATTTTCTGTTTAGCAAATACTTAATGAAGTTTGCTCCGATAAAGCCTGCGGCTCCTGTAACAAGATAAGTTTTCATTTTTATAGTTGTGATTTATTTGTTCCTAATGTAATAACTTCGCAATCAGTGAATTTATTGCCTTCGATTGTGAGTCTTATTATTGTTCTTTCTTTCTGCCATCCCATGTGTCCGGCCGCACCAGGGTTTATATGCAAAAGATTTAATGATTTGTCGGGCATTACTTTCAATATGTGTGAATGCCCAGAAATAAACAGGTTGGGGGGTGATGCGAATATCATATTCTTTACAGAAATGTCATATTTTCCAGGGTATCCGCCAATGTGTTTCATCATTACATCTACATCCTCGCATTTAAATCTTAGTATCTCGGGATATCTTGCACGGAGTTCATACCCGTCACAATTACCATAGACAGCTCTGAATGTAGGTTTCATGCTCTCGAATTTATCAGCAACCTCAATAGAGCCAATGTCTCCTGCGTGCCAAATCTCGTCGCATTCTCCCATATAGGTTTTGTATTTCTCATCCCAACAGGCGTGAGTGTCGCTGATTATTCCTATTTTCTTCATAACTGAAATCGCTTTTTTATTAATTCGGCAATAAATGCCTCAGTATCTTCTATACCAAGTAGGCTGCTGTTGATGCATAAATCATAGCTTTCACTGTGTCCCCATTGTTTGCCGGTGTAATAGTTGTAGTATGAAGCACGTGCTTCTTCCTTGTCAGTGATATATTTTCTTGCTTCAGCGCTGTTCATATCATAGCGCTTAGATACTCGCTGTATTCGTTGATCAATATCTGCCGTTACGAATATATTGATTGTATTCTTGAAATCACGGAGAACATAATCTGCAGTTCTTCCTACAAATATACAATTACCTTTTTCTGCGGCTTTTAATATGGCATCACTTTGAAATTTGTAAAGACTTTCCTGAGATAGATCATTCTTGTAGAAATTACTTTCACCAATCAATGGTATATGTATATTCAGAAGAGATTTAAAAAATCCCTTATGCTCGTCAGCCTGCTCAAAAAAAGTCTCACTGAATCCGCTTTCATGTGCAGCAAGGTTCAGAAGCTCACGGTCATAAAAACTATAGTTCAGCTCTTCGGAAAGTTTCTTTGCAATATATCTTCCGCCACTGCCGATCTGTCTACCAATATTAATTATTATCTTCTTGTCTTCCATGTATCATGTTTTTATGTTGGTTTTTAAATTTTTTCATATATGCCATCATCATAAATGCTGCAATTATAGAAGCACAGACATCAGATGTAGGCATTGAATACCAAACTCCGTTGAGCCCGTAGATTAACGGTAGTATGGCTAGCAATGGCAGCAGTAATAGTAATTGTCTTGAAAGTGAAAGAAAAATGCTGATCTTCACTTTACCTATGCTTTGGAAAAAGTTTGTTATCACCATCTGACATCCGACAACAGGGAACGCCAGAAGATTTATTCTTATTGCCTTTATTCCAAGTCCAATAAGTGTTGGATCTTTCGTAAACAGGCGTGAACAATAGTAAGGCATGAACATAGCAATCAGCCAACCAGCAGTCATAATTATTGTTGCTACTATGATTGCAAGTTTTACTACATGCATCATTCTGTCAAGTTGTTGCGCTCCATAGTTATAGCCAGCAATAGGTTGCATACCTTGGTTTACACCCATTACAAACATAACGAAAATAAATCCAATCTTATTTGATATTCCGTATGCTCCTACGTCAAGATCGTTTCCATAATGTACAAGTTGCTGGTTAATGAATATTACGACAACACATGCACATACATTCATTGCGAAAGGAGACACGCCAACTCCAATTATATTCTTAACAATATCTTTTTTCAACCCATATATTCCTCGTTTGAAATGAAGTAATTCCTTTTTGTTGCTGAATACCCATAACTGCCATACAAGAGCCATAACCTGAGAAATAACAGTTGCGTAAGCTGCACCCTTTATTCCCCAATGGAATATCATTATGAAAATATAGTCCAGTATGATATTCATTATCACTGTGAATATCGTTGCCAACATTGCATGTCTAGGCTTGCTTCCTGCACGAAGGACAGCATTCATTCCAAAATACATGTGTGAGAATACGTTTCCTCCAAGTATAACAGTCATGTAATCTCGTGCAAACGGAATAGTTGTGTCACTGGCTCCGAAAAACCTGAGTATGGGATTAAGAAAAATGAGACATACCACAGAAAACGTTATTCCTATTATTAAGTTTAGTATAATGGTATTACCTAAAATATTTTCTGCAGTTTTGTAATCTTTCTGACCCAGTTTAACAGATATGAATGTCGATGCTCCAACACCAACAGCAGCTCCGAATGCGCTTGAAAGATTCATGAATGGGAAAGTTATGGCCAAACCAGAAATGGCGAATGGACCTACTCCCTGGCCGATAAAAATGCTGTCTACAATATTGTAGAGTGAAGCTGCGGTCATGGCTACTATAGCTGGAAGAGCATACTGGATAAGTAGTTTACCTACTGGTTTGGTTCCTAACTCTAATGTTGCCTGTTTATTATCCATGATGCAAAAGTACAAAAATTATTTTATTTCTTATTTATAAAATAAAGGTAAATAACTATTTTTGTTGAAATGATTTTCTGTTCTCAATTTAATGTATTACTTTTGTGTCTTGAAACCTAAATGAAATATTGATGAACAAATATATTATCCTTATAATTTTAATGGCTTTGCCATCTGTTGTTTGGGGCTCTAGGGGAGTAAATGAAGCTGAAATGGTTTCATATCCTGGAGGTAAATGTTATATTTTCAGACTTAAACTTACAGACAAAAAGAATACTCCATATAGGCTTGATAAGCCTTTGGATTTTTTATCTCAACGTGCTATTGATAGGCGTAAAAAGCAACATCTGGCGATTGATTCTACGGATTTGCCAATATCTCCTGCTTATTTGTCTGCTATAGCAAAATGCGAAAAGATTCAGATAGTTGGTAAAAGTAAATGGAACAATTCTGTTTTGATAAAATGTAATCATCAAAACAATGCATATAAATTATTAAAATTGCCTTTTGTAAGAAATTTAGTACAAGTATTTTCTTCCCCGGATTCTATATCTAGTTCTATACGCTCTAGTTTTAAAAAGGAATTTAACCGTTGGGACACAATACCTGACAGTAGATATGGAGTTGCTGTAAATCAGATAACTTCTTTGAATGGTGACAGACTTCATTCAATGGGATATCGTGGAAAAGGAAAGATTATAGCCGTACTTGATGCAGGATTTATGAATGTGGATAGAATACCAGCCTTGCACCAAATAAAGATAGCTGGTATTGACGATTTTGTAGTACCTAAATCAAAAAATATATTTGCAGAGTCTGATCATGGAACAATGGTCTTGTCTCTTATGGCAACAGATATGCCGGGAACTTTTATCGGTACTGCTCCTGATGCCAGTTATATGCTTCTTAGATGTGAGGATACACGAACAGAGAGCTTGGCAGAAGAGACTTATTGGGCTGAGGCTGTGGAATATGCCGATTCGGCTGGTGTAGATATAATAAATTCATCTTTGGGCTATCATGATTTTGATGATTCATCTACGAATCATAAATATTACGAGATGGATGGTTTGACTACATCTATTTCACGTACAGCATCTATGCTTGCCGATAAAGGCATCATCTTGGTTAATAGTGCTGGAAATGATGGTATGGGGACATGGAAGAAATTAAACTTTCCGGCTGATGCCAGAAACATAATTACTGTTGGGGCAATAACTCCAATGGGGGATAATGCGGCTTTCAGTGCTGTGGGACCTACTGCCGATGGAAGAATTAAACCGGATGTAATGGCTTATGGAAGTCCTGCTGTGGTGATTTCTGGACGTGGAACTATTGTTGATGATATGGGTACCTCTTTCTCTGCACCGTTGATATCTGGTATGGTAGCTTGTCTATGGCAGGCTTTACCAAATAAAACGGCAAAAGAAATTATCAATATAGTCATTCATAGTGGTAACAACATCCATCCTGATAATGTTTATGGGTATGGTGTTCCTGATTTTCAAAAAGCTTATAACAGCGGAAAACGATGAAAGCACTGTCATTATACGAACTGAACAATTTGGTGAGGGAAACAATTGCTGTTTCTTTGACTGATGAATATTGGGTAGAGGCAGAATTGTCTGAACTGAGAGAGGTCAGAGGACATTGCTATATGGAATTGATCCAAAAGGATTTGTTTAGTAATACTCCTGTTGCCAAGGCTCAGGCAAAATGCTGGAAAAGTAAATGGATAGGTGTTCGTGATAAATTTGAACGTATAGCAGGACAATCTCTTCATGCAGGTTTGAAGGTGATGTTGAAAGTTTATCCTGATTTCCACGAGGCTTATGGCTTTTCTTGGATTGTCACTGATGTTAACCCTGAGTTCACAATGGGTGACATGGCTCGTAAGAGATTGGAGATTATAAATAAATTGAAAACAGACGGTGTGTTTGACTTGCAGAAAAATTTGGAATTGCTGATGTTTGCACAGCGTATTGCTGTAGTTTCTAGTCCTAATGCCGCTGGATATGGTGACTTCTGTAGTCAATTGGAAAATAATGATTATGGTTTGAAGTTCTATCCTCGTCTGTTTCCTGCTATCATGCAAGGGGAAGGTATAGAAAAAAGTGTTATTTCTGCTCTTGATGATATTTATAAATCTTTGGATGACTTTGATGTCGTTGTGATTATACGTGGTGGTGGAGCTACCAGCGACATGAGTGGTTTTGATACGTTGGCTCTTGCTGAGAATGTAGCTAATTTTCCATTGCCAATAATAACCGGAATAGGCCATGAACGTGATGAATCTGTTCTTGATATGGTCTCAAATACAAGAGTAAAGACACCTACCGCTGCAGCTGCATTGTTGATAGAACACCTTTCTGATGTCTATAATCGTGTTATGGATGCGCAAGAGGAGATAATATCAAATATAGCACGTCGAATGGAGGTCGAAAATTTACGATTGAAAAGACTTGCTGAAAAGATTCCAATGTTATTTTCTATATTTAAGAATCAGCAGATTTCTATGCTTGATAAATTGTTTGTGGAAATTGTAAATACCATTACCCTGAAGATTTCAATGTGTAATTACGATATAAGTATTCTTTCAAACAGTCTAGCACCTGTTGCACAAAGGCGGTTGACAAAAGAAAGTTATAAACTGCAACTTATTCAACAGAAACTGGAAGCTCTTGACCCTGTTTTGTTGCTCAAAAGAGGGTATAGTATAACTACGTTTAAAGGACAAGTTGTGAAGAATGCGTCTGCTTTAAAAAGTGGTGACGAGGTAGAGATACGACTTGAAAAAGGAACTGTAAAATCTATAATAAAATAAATATATTATGGCTAAAGAAGAATTTAAATATGAAGAGGCTGTGAGACAGCTTGAGAGTATCGTTGAAAAATTGGAAAACGATGAACTCGATATTGATTCAATGAGTGATAATTTAAAGAAAGCTCAGAAACTCATCAAACTTTGTAAGGACAAACTTACTAAAACTGATGATGAAATCAATAAGATATTAGAGAAGGATAAGAAATAACGAATTTTTATTTTTTGCGCTTAATAGTTGCAAATATTCATTTTTATTCGTACTTTTGCGCTAAGTTATTACGTTGAACATTTAAAATACATGTTATGAAAGATCTAGATTGGTCTAACTTGTCTTTTGGCTACATACCAACAGACTACAATGTTCGCTGCTATTATCGCAACGGAAAATGGGGCGAGATAGAAGTTTGCTCCGATGAGTATATTAAATTGCATATGGCTTCAACCTGTCTACATTATGGTCAGGAAGCTTTTGAAGGCTTGAAGGCATATCGTTGCCCTGATGGTAAGGTGAGAGTGTTCCGTATGGACGAAAATGCTGCTCGTTTACAGAGCACATGCCGCGGTATTCTTATGCCTGAAGTTCCTACAGAGCTATTTGAGGAAATGGTGAAAAAGGTTGTTAGACTTAACCAGGAATTTATTCCTACTTATGAGAGTGGCGCAACTCTTTATGTACGTCCATTGCTTATTGGTACTAGTGCACAGGTTGGTGTACATCCTTCTACAGAATATTTGTTTACTATATTTGTAACTCCTGTTGGACCTTACTTCAAGGGTGGCTTCTCGACTAATCCTTATGTTATTATTCGTGATTATGATCGTTCAGCTCCTCTTGGTACAGGTATATATAAAGTCGGTGGTAATTATGCTGCCAGTCTTAAGGCGAACGCAATTGCACATGAAAAGGGATATGCTTGTGAGTTCTATCTTGATGCAAAGGAAAAGAAGTATATGGATGAATGTGGTGCTGCAAATTTCTTCGGTATTAAGAACAATACTTATGTTACTCCAAAGAGTACATCTATTCTGCCTAGTATCACCAACAAGAGTCTTATGCAACTTGCAGAAGATTTAGGAATGAAGGTTGAGCGTCGTCAGATTCCAGAGGATGAACTTGAAACATTTGAAGAGGCTGGAGCTTGCGGAACAGCAGCTGTAATAAGTCCAATTAGTTTTATCGATGATCTTGATAATGGTAAGCGCTATGACTTTGGTGCAGAGCCTGGCAAGATATCAAAGAAACTCTATGATACGCTTCGTGGAATTCAGTATGGTACTGTTGAGGATAAGCACGACTGGACTACAGTTGTCATCGATTAATTAACAAAATAACAAAAATACTATGGACAATATTTCTGGTTACAAAGACAGAGCGATAGAATCGCTAACTGGTAAATGGGGAAACTCTGCTATTGCTACCCTTATATATATGATAATATTTGGGGGAATAGCAATAACATTCTCTTATGGTGTTACCTTAACACAATCATGTCCGACAAAATTAGATCCACTTGGCAATATCATACAGATTTTATTATCACCTATCGCTTGGGGATTTGAAATAATGTTTTTAGAAAACATACGCAAAGGAGAACTAGACCTTGGCAAAATGTTTGAAGGATTCAAGGACTATTTTCGAATAATGCTAACCAACCTACTTCGAGGAGTATATACACTGCTTTGGACGCTATTGTTTATCATCCCTGGAATTATGAAGATGTACTCATACAGTATGACCAATTATATCTTGTTGGATGACCCTGATTTGAAATACAATTCAGCTATTGAAAAGAGTATGGCAATGATGAAAGGTCATAAACTGGATTTATTCATACTCGATTTGAGCATGATAGGCTGGCTTATCCTTAGTATAATAACATGTGGAATAGGATTCTTATTCCTTGCACCATACAATTTAACAGCTCATGCCCACTTCTATGAAGATCTGAAAGCTGAAGAGCAGCAGAATATTGCCGAATAGAACAAATACAACTACATAATAAGATCGTATCCGAAGTACACAAAACTACACGGGTACGACCTTTTTAATTTTATGAATATACATTTATGAGCAAAGGAAAATTAGAAAAGTTTGCGGAGATGGAAACATTCAGAAACGTGTTTCAATATCCGTTTTCTATCATAGACAATGTACCTTTTGATATGAAGGGACATTGGAATCAAGATTTTTTTAAGAATGATAATCCTATAGTATTGGAACTTGGTTGTGGTAAGGGCGAATATACCGTAGAGCTTGCCAAACTGTATCCAAATGTAAACTTTGTTGGTGTAGACATCAAGGGTGCACGTATGTGGACTGGAGCTAAAAAAGCAATAGAAGCAAATCTTGAAAATGTCGCTTTTCTCAGAACTAACATAGAGATTATTGATAGGTTTTTCGATATTGATGAAGTAGAGGAGATATGGCTCACTTTTAGTGATCCTCAGATGAAAAACGCCCATAAGCGACTCACTAGTACTTTCTTCATGGACAGATATCGTCATTTCCTTGTTGATAAAGGTATTATTCATTTAAAAACAGACTCTAATTTCTTATTTACTTATACTAAGTATATGGTTGATGTAAATAAGTTGCCAGTACTTATTTGTACGGAAGATCTGTATCACGATAATCTGGATTCAGATACTCGTAAGATACTTTCTATTCAAACTTATTACGAAAGTATGTGGATAGAAAGGGGATTAAACATCAAGTATATGAAGTTTAAATTGCCGCGTAAAGCCGAACTAAACGAACCTGATATTGAGATTCCTTTGGATGATTACAGAAGCTATCACAGACCTAAAAGAAGTGGCTCAGAAACAGGTAAGTGAAAAAATGCAAAAAGTTTGTTGATTTAAAAATTTAAACGTACATTTGCAAATATGTATAGCTACTGTATTTTTTAATAGTATATTCGGTATATTTATACATTCTTAATTAATATGATGTTATGGATTTATTTCCATTTAGAGATATGCTCATCATTAATTGATGAGATTATTTTAATTAGTCGTGTGTGCTTATGCTCGTGAGGGTGTCAGTATACAAAATTTTAAAGTTGAGTTAACTTAATAGTGCATAGTCGTGAGACAATGCACTATTTTTTTTGACTCTCATTATGTTTAATCAAAAAATATAATTACTTTTGCATTATTAATAAATTATTAGATTATGACATTATACCCAAAACTAATTACAGATGCCCTAGCGACTGTTGTATATCCAGGTACGAAGAAAAACCTTGTGGAGAGCGATATGGTTGCTATGGATAATGTGCATATTGATGGGATGAAGGTTACCGTCACACTAATTTTCCCTCGTGACACAGACCCATTTCTCAAATCAACTTTAAAGGCTGCTGAGGCTGCTATTCATTATCATGTGGATAAGAAAGTTGAAGTTACTATCGAAACGGAATTTAAATCAGCTCCACGTCCAGAGGTTGGCAAACTTCTGCCGCAGGTAAAGAATGTTATTGCAGTAAGTTCTGGTAAAGGTGGAGTAGGTAAGAGTACGGTCTCAGCGAATCTTGCTATAGCGTTAGCTCGTCTAGGATATAAAGTTGGACTTCTTGATACTGATATATTCGGTCCTTCAATGCCTAAAATGTTCGGAGTTGAGGATGCTCGCCCTTGTGGTGTAAATAAGGATGGTAGGCAGCTAATAGAACCAATAGAAAAATATGGTGTAAAACTATTAAGTATTGGCTTTTTCGTAAATCCTGATACTGCGACTTTATGGCGTGGCGGTATGGCAACATCTGCTCTGAAGCAACTTATTGCCGATGCTGATTGGGGAGATTTGGATTATTTCATTCTAGACACTCCTCCTGGCACAAGTGATATACATCTTACATTGCTACAAACCCTTTCTATCACTGGTGCTGTTATCGTTAGTACTCCTCAGAAAGTGGCTCTTGCTGATGCACGTAAAGGTATTGATATGTATCGCAATGATAAGGTTAATGTTCCAATCCTTGGACTTGTTGAGAATATGGCTTATTTCACTCCTGCAGAGTTACCAGATAATAAATATTATATCTTTGGAAAAGATGGCGCAAAGAACTTAGCTAATGAATTAGGTGTAGCTTTGCTGGCTCAGATTCCTATTGTTCAGAGTATTTGTGAGAGTGGTGATGCCGGTGAACCTGCAGCAACTAAAGTAGACACAATTACAGGTCAGGCTTTCCTGAGTTTGGCACAGTCTGTTATTACAGTTGTCAATCGCAGAAACAAGGAACAGGCTCCTACAGAAATAGTTAAGATGAAGGACTGATTAGCTATTTATAAAATAAACAAAAGAGGTGGAGAATTTATTAATTCTCCACCTCTTTGTATTATATCATTATTCCTGTACTTTTTTGTTTTTCTCTTTTGCTTCAATAGCTTTTTTCTTCAGAAGCTCAATCTTCTCATAAGCATGCTTTCGTGTGTTGCTAATCTGGAATCTGTATACTATACATGTTAGCAACAAGTATACTACTGTTTGTATCCACAATACAGTTACTTCTGGCTGTATATCGGATAGAGTTCCGCCCATACTGCTAATTCTTAGGAATCCTCTAATTCCGAATGTAGATGGGAAAATATAGGCAATAGCTTGCCATACCCCCGGCATATCAGCTAGTGGCCATGAAATACCTGACATGAATAATAGTGGCACTGATGTGAATATTACCAGTAGCATTACGTTCTCTCTATATCTAACTAAACATGACAATGCCATTCCAAAGAATATAACAGCTGAAAGAAATGGAACCATAAGTCCTAGTAGATCTATTCCAGATGCAAGCATTGTGTAATTGAAAAATCGTGGAACGCACATTGTTATATATGCCGCCATTACACTATAAATCATAAAATAGCACATAGACTTACCAAGCACTATTCTGAATATTCCGATATAGTGTCGGCTTATAGGCACAAGATCTTTATATCTGTTGCTTTCGCGTGCTGTTCCTGCACCAAGACCAATTCCCAACATTAATGTTTGTTGTAGAATAAGTATGAGTACTCCCGGTATTATAGCATTTCCATATCCTCCAGTAGAATTAAATATAGGAACTTCAGCAAAGTCAAGTGGCTTTGTGGTTATTTCATCGTCTCTATTGGTGTAGTCTTTTGACTGAGCTATTTGAATATTATTGTTTATTTTGCTCGCAACAGCCTGTGCCGTTTGATAGATAGCTTTATATGTCAGCATGAGACTCATGTCGCAATATAAACTCATATGTGCTTGTTCTGAACGAAACAGTTTTGTTGCAAAATCTTTTGGGAAATACAATATTCCATGTACTTCCTGCTTACCAATTAGATCTTTTGCCTCATCTATACTGTTACAGTAATAAGCAACTTTTGTGTCAGGACTTGCGTCTAGTTCGCGTATAAATTCGCGGCTTGTCTGACTATGTGATTGGTCTACTATGGCTACAGGAACCTCTCTTACTACTTCATTATTGTATATCCATGAGTAGAGTAGAGGGTATCCTAGTGGTACTAGTATAAAGAAAATGAGCACACCTTCATCAGTAATGGTAGAGCGCATTTCTTTAGCCCAGATATAACACATATCTCTGAGACCATTTAGTATCTTATTTAATAATCCTTCGTTCTTCTCCATTATGGTATATATACATAAAGTAGCATAGCCCTCTTAATGTTTCCCATCACGAATATCGGCAGTAATGCGAATAGTATAAGGGCTGATATACTGAACCATGCGTCCATCAGTGGGTAACCGTTAAATATATTGATTTGATATATCATGTAATAGTGTCGCAGCGGAAATAAATTTGTCAGTCCCTGTATGATAGGATTCATTGAAAAAGCCGGATATGTTGCTCCACTTGTAGAGAAACTTACCACAGCCCATAGTGAGCAGATGCTCATCGACATTCTTAGTGATGGCATAAGTCCAAATGCAAAGACTCCGAATCCTTGTGCTGATATAACTGCAAGAAAACCAAGTAGTAGCATGGTAAAGACACCGCCTGGATGTGGAAATCCTAATATGTAATAAATATAGAGTTCAAAAAGATAGAATATTGTAAGAAATATCATGAATTGTGGGAGCAGCTTACCTGCAATAGCTATCCAAGGATTGTTACCTGCCATTGCAAACCATTCCTTTGAATGTTTGAATTTCAGTTCTGTACCTATAGAATAAGGTGTAAGCAGAAATATAAATAGCATTAATATTCCTGGAACCATTACAGTACTAAGATAAACATTATAGTTTGACCAAGGATTCCCAATCATGTGCAAATCTATTGCTACAGGTTGCAGATATGTCTTAATTTCATCATCAGTTTTACCAAATGCACTCAGTTTTGTTTTGCCAATTGACGCTGAACCTAGCGATGAAATAGTCTTCAAGTCGCGAAATAACATGGACCCTGCAACCAATGTCACATTGCTATAATAGAAAGATATCTTAGGTTGACTTGATGTCATCAGTCCATCTGTTGTTCCTCGTGGTATATATAGAAAAGCATATATTTTGTTTTCCTGTATTGCTTGTCTTGCCTCATTTACATTGTTGTATTCGGCAACTACTTTCGTTGTTTGAAAAGCATCTAGGTGTCTTATCATAGAACGCGTAGTTGCTGTATGGTCAAGGTCTACAATTCCGACTGGCATATCTGTAGGTAAACCTTTGTTCATGAGTGACGTAAAAAAGAAAACAACGAATGTCGGGAATAAAACCATACAAAATCCATATATAGGATTTTTCATGAGTATTCCGCATTCGCGAATAGCGATACTATATATTTGCTTTAAAACGCGCATTTATTTCTTAATCAAACTCATTCCTGGGCGTAGCCCGTCTAATTTGTCTATCGGGCGCGCCTTAACTTCAAAAGTCTTCAGGTCGTATTGCCCTGTTGTCTTGGTTGCCTTCCAAACAGCATAGCTGCCTTGATCCTTTATATAATATACTTTCATTCTGATGTCCTTGTTGAAGGCTGGTACGAATGCAGTAAATATATCACCTATCTTCATCCCTTTTAATTGGTCCTCGCGTATGTTGAAAGTACCCCATTTGTCGCTCATGATAGAAATACTCATGATAGGAGAACCCATACCTACAAGTTCTCCAACTTTTGGATATACATCACTAACTTCACCTTCAACCTGTGCAATTTGTACAGTTTCTTTCAACAGTGAACTTACTACGTCTACAGTACTCTGTGCTGCTTTGGCATTATTTGCTGCTATACGTTTTTCTTGCTCACGTGCGCCATTGCGAGCAAGATCATATTGACTTTGCGCAGCCTTAACCTGAGCTTCTGTAGCTTTATAGGCAGCAAAAGCCTCGTCACGTTTCTGACCACTCATAACTCCCTCATCATATAGATGTTGCATACGAATATATGATTTCTTCGCAATATCCCCTGCAGCTTTTGCCTGTTGCACTAGTTCATAGGCTCCTTGTATCTGTTCCTTGCGTGCACCGGCATCAGTAAGGTCTTGCAGTGCTTTAGCTGCATTTCCTGTAGCCTGTGCTACCTTCTTTTGGGCATCAATTTCTGGAATTTCGAGTATAGCAAGTGTGTCGCCTACATGTACATAGTCTCCCTCTTTCACTCTTAATTCCACAATTCGCCCAGGAAGTTTGCATGAAACTCTGTATTCAGAAACTTCAACTTCTCCCTGAATGGTTTCATCTTGCTTCCCAAGAGTAAAGAAACCGATTAATCCTACAACCACGACTACAAGAGTAAATCCCAATACTGCGAGTAGAATGTTGTTATGCTGTGATTTTGCTGACATGATTATTATATTTCTATTTTCAACAATTTTAATATCTTAATACTCCTAGAGCCTTTTGGAGGTTAACAAGGGATAATTTTACTTCGACCTCAGCGTCTATTTTCTGACTTTGAGCCTGTTGCCAAGCTGTCTGTGCTGTCATTACGTCTGTTGTCTCCATTATACCTTCTTTAAATCCAAGGTTTGCGCAACGTAGGTTTTCCTCAGCACTTTTTATGTTTCTACGTGCCATAGTAAGTTTCTTGTGTGCTTCCTTTACTTTAAATTGACTCTGTGTTATTTGTAAGTCTATTTTTTCTTTAGTATCACATAATTCCATTTGAGCCATGCATGTAGCTACTTTTGAGGCTCTTATTTTATATGAACTTTCAAACCAATTCCATACTGGGACTTGTAATATTACGCCTACATTCCATGTCCCTGCGAATTTTCTTTCAAAACTATTGTATATGTTAGGGTTACTAACAAGATATCCTCCTGTCAGAAGAACATGTGGTAAATATTCAGCTCTTACAAGTTTGGTTGCTTGTTGGCTTATTTCTATGCTATTTTGCAACATGCGTAGCTCTGGACGGTTGTTGCTAGCTGCATCTTTGTCAGCTACATTGTCTGTTTGTTGTGACATGTCTATGTTCAGACTATCACTGCTTTCGTCGGCAAGAATTATATTATCACTCATTGGGATGCCACAAAGTTGGCAAAGCATCATTTTTGATAATGTAAGTCCATCTTCAACTTGTGTTACTTGCATTTCTGCTTCGTTTACTTTCACGTTGACTCTCAATCCATCGGAATGTGTGGCTACACCTTCCTTTATCATCTTTTGAACATCACTATTCAGCTTTTTCACCAAATTGAGGTAACTGTTTGCAAGCAACTGTTTCTGTTTTAGTGAAACTACCAACCAATAGGCTTGGTCAATGTTATATAATGTAGACTGCGTCTTATAGTCTGCATCATTTTCAGTAAGACTTTCGTTAATCTTCGCTATATTATTAATAGCTGTTATGGCACCTCCCATATAAATAGGTTGGCGTACCATTATTGCTCCTCCCCAAATATTATGAGTGTCTGTTTCTAATGATTTTACTATTGAATTGCCTATCTGGTTGCCGGCTGTAGCCATTGGGGTTCCCAACTGTCCCATCGCACCGCTTATCTGTTGCGCAACACTCGCTGGAATAACACCTTGTTGTACAAGTCCTGTGACCATGCTCGACAAACTACCGCCTGCCAGTGTGGCTATATTTGTGCCTAAATTATTAAGTTGGTTCTTTTCGTCTTTGTTAAGCAGAGATATGGATTCGCTAAAATATTGATAGCCACCAGCAGCATCAACCTTTGGAAGATACTTTGTTTTAGCAGCTTTTCTTATATTCATTGCCATATCCTGTTTTAACTTAGATATATTGATCTGTTTGTTGTTGTGCAATGCTAATACACGACAACTGTCAAGGCTCAATGTTCTTTGAGCCTCGGCAGACATAAATGCGCCAAAAAATATGAATAATGATATTATCTTCTTCATTTATTTAAATGTAAAGCTTCTTGAACCAATCATGTTACCATCAGCAAAGATGCTCACGTTGTATGTTCCTTCTACTAAAGCTTGTGATACATTCCAATACATCGTTACTGGAGTTTCCTGACCACCGTATTCTATTGTCTTTTGCATTGAACTTTCCAAGCTCCTGTTTTCATATTTAAAAGAGCCTGAACCGCCAAGTAGAGTTCCTGTAGGCGATGTTATTCTTACAAAAATGGTTTTATTTCCATTGGCTGCTGTCACATTTTTTGCTATGCTGAAATTAAGCTGAAATGCTGTTGCCTTCTTTAGTCTATTGGTGTTTTTCCCATTCTTGTTTCTTGCAGACATATTAATACCAATCGCATCTAACTGTGATGCCATAGCTACTTTCTCTGACAAAGAGGCTCTTTCTGTATTAAGTCCAGCAATCTGTTTCGTCGCTTCTTCGTATTGTCCTTTTATGTGATAGTTCTCGTCTGATAGGTTTTTGTTCAAACGGTTTAGTGAATCTATTTCCAATACGTAGCTGCGCAATACTTTCCTTACAGTTGCCAATTCTTTTTTAAGGCGTGTAATTTCTACAGCGTCGGAACTTTTTACATTTCTTAGTTCCTGAAGCAGTTTTTGTGTGTGTTCTTGCTCCGTTGTAAGCTGTGCAACGATAGAATCATTGTTTATCTGAGTTTTCATTTCGCTATACTGATTGGCGAATTGTTGATACTCGTTTTCCATCTCTTTCTTGTCGAGCTCTGCCAATTCCTGCATAGCTTTGTTCTCTTGTTTTTGTGATTTTAGATTCACAGACAGGTAAATAACACCGCTGATGAGTAGAACACCTACAATAATAAGGGGAATTAAAATTTTCTTATTCATAATTATATTTATTTTCCTTATATTTAAAACAACGCAAATTTACCGTTTTTATCTTAAATGGCAAAGACTTTTTAAACATCAAACACCTATAAACTTAATTTTTAGCATTTTTACGGAAAAAATGAACAATATTAAAATTATTTTCACAGTTATATGTTATAGCTATATAATCAGATTATCCGCTGTTTGTTTATTTTGTACAGTATTATTAAGTTGGTTAAACTTTGTTTATTCCGGATCTTGTGTCAGTTCTGTTATTTTGCCCATGAGAAACTTAGCTTTGTCAAGCAAAGAAGCTTTGTGATGATTGAAATTCGGTACTTCAGAGACATTCATATTATTATCCGACATTTTTTTTCTAGGTTCATCCGCAATTTTGCTTGTTGTATTATCTTCAGCAGAAATTTTGAATGTTATAGAATTGTTTTCTTCTGGTTCTTCTTCTTCAACTTTATCTTCAGATAGTTCGTTTTCATCATAATTTTGTTGTGCATCATGAAAGTCTTCTGGTTCATCTTCAACAGTTGTTGCTGGAGTGAATTCATTTTCATTTTTAAAACCAAAATCAAATATCTTTCTCTTGTAAGGTTTGTATAGTTTTTCTATCAATGATTCAAAATAGTAATCATTTGTAGAGTCAATAAGATCGTCCTCTCCATCGTCTTCAAAGCCTGTGGCAAGGATTGTCACTTTAGCATTTTTGCCAAGAGTATTATCGTTACTAACACCCCATATAACGTCAATATTTGGATCTAATGCATCCATGAACTGGTCTATTTCATTCATTTCGCTAACCAGAAGTGGATAGTCCTTGCTTGTATATATATTAAGCAATATTCGTTTTGCTTTGTCAATTTCGTTTCCATATATAAGTGGTGAGTCCAATGCGTCAACAACAGATTTTTCCACACGATGTTCACCTTCTCCTTGCCCCATAGCCATTATTGCACCACCACCTCCTCGAAGAGTTGATTCTACATCACAGAAGTCTAGGTTTATGTCGCCTTGAACAGTTATGAGTTCAGATATTGATTTCGTGGCATCGCTAAGTATCTGGTCGGCTCTTTTGAAAGCATCTTTCACGGCAACTTCTTCATTAGAGAAGATGTCGCATATTCTTTCATTATTTATAATTAGCAAGGCATCAACATTTTTGCGCATTTCTTCAACGCCGTGCAGTGCCTTTATTATTTTTTTTCTCTTTTCAAAATAGAATGGGATAGTGACGATTCCGATAGTGAGTATTCCCATTTTTTTTGCTTCACCTGCTATAATTGGGGCAGCACCAGTTCCTGTGCCTCCACCCATTCCGGCCGTTATGAATGCCATTTTCGTGCCGTCATCAAGTAGTTGGTGAATTTGTTCTATACTCGACATAGCTGCGTCTTTGCCTATTTCTGGATTAGCGCCGGCGCCAAGTCCTGTGTCGCCAAGTGGAAGTTTCACTGTGACAGGTGATTTTTGCAAAGATTGACTATCGGTATTAAGTACAGCGAAAGTAACGTTTACGATACCCTCACGATACATATTGTTGACAGCGTTGCATCCTCCTCCGCCAACTCCAATAACTTTTATGATTCCTTTCGACTTGTCTTCTATTGGTCCAAAGTCAACTAAAGGTTGTTTATCGTTTTTCTCTTCAAAATCCTCCATATCTCATTTCTAAATGTAAAGTTCATGTAAGCGTGGGCATAAATATCAAGCATGCTTGGATATTATCCCGATTTGAGCCTATTTCTGCCAAAGATAGTGCCAACGAGAACAAAATCATTAAGTTTACTTATATGTTTTGTCGAGTGTAGCCTTATCTTATGCAAAGATAGTGCCAACGAGAACAAAATCATTAAGTTTACTTATATGTTTTGTCGAGTGTAGCCTTATCTTATGCAAAGATAGTGCCAACGAGAACAAAATCATTAAGTTTACTTATATGTTTTGTCGAGTGTAGCCTTATCTTATGCAAAGATACTGTAAGCCGAACACAACACAAAATAAAAAGGACTTTTTTTTATCTTATCACAATTTTCCAAAGTTTACTTGTTTAATGGTTTATCTCAGCATTAACAGTCTAGTCTCCGGCAGATGTCGTTCTCTACGTTCTCTGCTTTAACTGATTCATTTACCCCTACTGTCTTTTGTCTGCGTAAATCTGTGAGATCTGCGGGAAAATATACTGTTATTGTACATGCAAAAAAATATATATCAGCGTTAATCCGCAGAAACATGCGTGATACTGTTCTGTCTATTATTTCGAACAGACATATATAATCTGTATTAAAATACCAATGTTTCGTGTGTTATTTAATTGTAAATGAGTTTGTACTTTCTTTTTATTGGTTTTTGATTTGTACATTTGTATTTTTCCAAAAAGATTAATTATGAAAGTAACATTTTCTTTATTTACACAAACATGTATCGACAAACTGAAAAGCAGTGGTAGTTTTTCTACTGCCCACCTTTATGGTTGTGCCGCTAGCTCGTTTAGTGAGTTTCTTGGAGGTCACGTGATTATGTTCAGTGACATAACCCCCCAAGCTTTAAAGCTTTATGAGAAATACCTTATCCGTACTTCCCATTCTTACAACACTGTTTCCACATATATGCGCATGCTTCGTGCCATATACAACAAGGCGGTTATGGCTGGCCTTGCCAAATATGTGTTCAATCTATTTCATGATGTGTTCACAGGCATTGACAGAAATCATAAGAAGGCACTTGATGAACCAAAGTTACGAGAGTTTCTTACTGGCGAAGTGGAAAGCCCTATTTTGAAGAAGGTTCAATTAGTGGCAAACGCCATGTATAAACTTTGCGGCATGCCGTTTGTTGATTTGCAGCATTTAGACGTTAATTCTGTTGTTGATGGTGTTTTGAAATATAATCGTCACAAAACAGGTACTAGTGTCAATATTCCTGTTAATAAAGAAATTTGCAAACTAATCACACAACTTTGTGTGCCAAGCTTCGATCTTAGCACAGAGACAGGTTATAAAAGTTATCAATCACTACTGCGCAAGTTCAATGCAGGACTTAAGCGCTTAGCTAAGGCTTTGAACATAACGATTCACGTTTCTTCTTATACCTTCCGCCATTCGTGGGCTACGAATGCTCTTCGTCATCATGTGCCAGTTGAGGTAATCAGCTCCGCTCTTGGTCATTCTGATATCAGAACAACACAAATATATCTGAAGGGTTTTGATGCAAGGGAAATTGGAATAGCAAATAAAAAAGTTTGCAAATGTTTATCTGTGAAATAAGCAGCCTCAAAGAAAATTGAGTGTAGAAATAAAAACAAACATTAAACGAAATAATAAAAAATATCCGTTACTTTGTAAGTAACAGACATAGTTTATTATGGGACAAATATAGTCATTATTTTATAAATTCATATACTAATTTGCTTTTATTAACTAATTATCAAGAAAAAAACAAACTATTAGGACATATTTGGTCAAAATGCATTTAGATTTAAACACATTTTAAAGATAATATAATCTGCATATTGATTTCCAAAGGAAGCTGTTATTCCGTTGGTGTACTATTATTTTTCAATTATTCGTCCATTTTATCTTCAATTCCTTTCTGTTACTTACAAAGTAATAGAAAGGAATTTTGCATCAAATAAGTATGCTATTTAGTGAATAAATAATATGCTTAGAAGCAAATAATTCAATTAAATGCAAATGAAAAAAAAGAATATCAACGTCCTTCAATCCTCATTATTGAAGCAGAAGTACAGCAATCAATTGCAAAGTAGCAATTTAAATGCATTGCAAACCAATCCATCGGAGCCAGACTCTCGAGATGGAACGATATAGAATAATAAATTGTTCTATATAGCAATAAGTTTAATTAACATATCACGATAAAAAATAAATTAATGAAAAGTAAATTATTAAATGCAGGACTATTTAGTTGTGCATTATTAATAACGTTGAGTGGTTGCTCGTCAGACGATACTCTAGCAGGCGATGGCAATACACCCGTTAAGAGTATGAAGATAAATGTATCTGATGGTATGTTTACTTCAGTAGACGACAACAGTGCAAAGACACGTGCCAATGATGACGGCACAGCTACCATATTCAGCAGTGGTGACGCAATCGGCATATTCGCTGTTAAGGCTGATGGAACATTAGCATTGACCAATGCTAAATATACTTATGATGGCACTTATTGGCTAAACAGCGATAATACGGATAAATTACCCTATTATGATGGTGCAAAGTATTTCGCTTACTATCCATATCAGGAGAGCCTAGCAAGCACTAAGTATGATGCAACACAAACAACAGCCGAGACTTTCTTTGCTTCATTGATAAGTAGTTGGACTCCCGCCACAGATCAAGGCACACACGCTAAATATACAGCTCAGGACTTGATGGTTTCAATGGCAACGGTTGATGTTTCTACAGGTAGCAGTTCTTTCACAATGTCTCATCAGATGTCAATGATAGAAATGGATTTTAATCAAGTTCATTATACATATAACGGAGCAAATACCTACCGCTTTACATTTGATGCAACTAGCAATCCACTTAATATAGCTGCTGGCAAATATCGCTTATTGGTTAATCCCTCTGCTGCACTTTCCATTACAGGTAACAACCAGTATAATAGTACAGACGTAACAAAGGCTAAGGGGTGGAAAATAAGTGGAACAGCTCCTAGTGCTGCAAAATATAAGGTATTTAAATATAAAAATTCCTCTGCAAGTCTTATTCAAACTTCCCGCCAGAATGTATTTATTGGTGATGCAAACATCGGTGATTACCTTTATGATGATGGCACCACAGGAACAAGCACCTTTGGCAAGACAATAGTAGGAATAGTTTTCTCAAATCAGTTAAGTTCCGCTGAATATAATGCTGGCTACACACATGGTTATGCTTTGGCATTGCAAGATGCAATATCGGCAACTACTTCCTGGGGACCTAACACTGGTGATACTGGTCTTCCCCAAGTTTCCACATTTAGTGGTTATTATAACGATATCACCACGGGCTATTACGGAACATTTACCAAAGGATATAATAAAAGTAATAGCAGCTATCCTGCATGGCAGTCAGCCAATAATTATGATGTTGACATATCCAAGTTTACTAATAGCGGCTGGTATTCCCCAAGTATGGGTCAATGGTGGGATGTTTGTGCCAATTTAGGCAAAGTAGACTTGGCTAGCATGCAGATTAGTATTTCGAGTACAGGTAATCTCTATAATGGCTATGCTCTACTGACTAATATCAACAATGCATTAACATCGGCTGGAGGTACAGGATTGACTTCAAATTATTATTATTGGACTGCGTCAGAATACAATACTACTGATGCTGTAACAATTTATTTTGGTAGTTCATACGTATGTTTGAACAACATGAATAAGGTGTTTGGTGGTTATGATGCGCGTGCAGTTCTTGCTTTTTAATAATTTCTTACACGTGTCCCGATTTTAATGTGACATAAAAGATATGATTTTAAAAATAATTCAATTAAATGCAAATGAAAACAGAAAGAAAAGAGTATCAGCGTCCTTCAATCCTTGTTATTGAAGCAGATGTTCAGCAACCAATTGCAAGTAGCAATGTAAATGCTATGCAAACTAATCCATGGGAACCTGAACCTGGAGACGGAACTATTGATGATAATTAATAGTTCTGCAAGGTAATTAATATGATTAAAGTATCACTACAAAAAGCAAAGTAATGAAAAGTAAATTATTAAATGCGGGGCTATTAGCCTGCGCATTATTGATGACGCTAAGCGGTTGCTCTTCAGACGAGACTCTGACAGGCGATAGCAGCACCGCTGCTAAGAGTATGAAGATAAATGTATCTGATGGTATGTTTTCTTCAGTAGATAACAACGGTGCAAAGACACGTGCCATAGAGAATGTCACAGGAACCACATTCAGTAATGGTGACGCAATAGGCATATTCGTTGTTAAGTCTGATGGAACCATTGTACTGACAAATGCCAAATATATCTATGATGGAACATCTAAATGGCTAAATGTTAACAGTACGGAACGTTTGCCCTATATTAATGGTGCAAAGTATTTTGCTTACTATCCTTATCAGGCAAGCATGGATGGTAAATATTTCGCAAGCGTAACTTTCAGTAATTTAACAGCCAATATATTCTTTGCTTCATTGATAAGTGGTTGGACTCCTGCAGCCGACCAAAGCACGCAAGATAAATACACAGCTCAGGACCTGATGGTTTCAATGGCTACAGTTGATGCTTCTACAGGTAGCAGTTCATTCGTTATGTCTCATCAGATGTCAATGGTAGAAATGGATTTCCCTCAATATCACTACACATACGGCGGATCTGATACCTACCGCTTTACGTTTGACGCAGCTAGCAAGCCATTTAATGTTGCTGCTGGTAAATATCGCTTGTTGGTCAATCCTTCGGTAGCACTTTCTGTTACGGGCAAAAATCAGTATAGCAGTACTGATGCATCAAAGACTAAAGGTTGGAAAATAAGTGGAACAACTCCTGCTTCCGCTAAATATAAAGTATATACATACAAAGGTGCTTCTGCTTTTCTTTCTGAAACAAAACGAGATTTTTGTTTTGGTGATGCCAATATTGGTGACTACCTTTATGATGACGGTACCACAGGAACAACCACCAGTGGTAAGACTATAGTTGGTGTTGTGTTCTCCAATGAGATAAACTCTGCGGAATATAATGCAGGCTATACTCATGGTTATGCTCTTGCCCTAAAAGATGCCAGTGCTTCAGGACCTACTTGGGGACCAATAACTGATGCTGGTCTGACCAAAGTTACCACTTTAGAAAATTCTTATAATGATATTAACTCTGGTTATTATGGAACATTTACCAAAGGATATAATAAAAGTAACGGCGACTATCCTGTATGGCAGGTAGCCAATAATTATAATGTTGACGTTTCTCATTTCACTAACAGTGGCTGGTATCTTCCAAGTATAGGCCAATTGTGGGATGTAAGTGCCAATCTTGGTAAGGTTGATCTATCTAGTCAGCAAAGTTCCAGTTCTGTAGGTGGCTACATTTATAGTGGTTCAACAGTAAGAACCAATGTCAACAATGCTATAACCTCGGCTGGAGGTACAGCACTGGTTAATGACTACTATTGTTCTGCTTCTGAGTATAATGGTCTCAATGCTGTGATCATTGGCTTTATCAATACTTACATCGACGTGTCTCACACCCGTAAGTACAGTGGGACTTATACTATTAGGTCCGTCTTGGCTTTTTAACTATTAATAATTTATCACACGTGTCCCGATTTTAATGTGACATAAATGATTTGATTTAGTATATAAATAATTCAATTAAATGCAAATGAAAACAGAAAGAAAAGAGTATCAGCGTCCTTCAATCCTCGTTATTGAAGCAGATGTTCAGCAACCAATTGCAAGTAGCAATGTAAATGCTATGCAAACCAATCCATGGGAACCAGAACCTGGAGACGGAACGATTGAGGATAACTAATAGTTCTGCAAGGTAATTAATATGATTAAAGTATCACTACAAAAAACAAAGTAATGAAAAGTAGATTATTAAATGCAGTTCTATTAGCTTGTGCATTATTAATGACGCTAAGCGGTTGCTCTTCAGACGATACTCTGACAGGCGAAAGCAGCGCCACTGCTAAGAGTATGAAGATAAATGTATCTGATGGTATGTTTGCTTCCGTAGATAACAACGGTGCAAAGACACGTGCCACAGATGATGTCACAGGAACCACATTCAGTAGTGGTGATGCTATTGGCATATTCGCTGTTAAGTCAGACGGAACTTTGGCATTAACCAATGCTAAATACACCTATGACGGCACTTCTTGGCTAAACAGCGATAATACAGCTATCTTACCCTATTATGATGGTGCAAAGTATTTCGCTTACTATCCTTATCAGGCAAACCTTGCAAGCGATAAATATGATGCAACACAAACAACAGCCGAGGCATTCTTTGCCCCATTGATAAGTGGTTGGACTCCTGCAGCTGACCAAAGCACACAAACCAACTACACAGCTCAGGACTTGATGGTTTCAATGGCTACAGTTGATGTTTCTACAGGTAGCAGTTCCTTCACAATGTCTCATCAGATGTCAATGATTGAAATGGACCTTCATCAAGCTCACTATACATATAGTAGATTAGATACATACCGTTTTATGTTTGATACAGCTAACAATCCATTAAATATAGCTGCAGGTAAATACCGCTTTTTGGTTAATCCATCTAAGCCTCTTTCTATTACAGGTAAAAATCTGAATACTATCAGCGACATAACCAAGCTTAAGGGCTGGAAAATAAGTGGCACAGCTCCTGCTGCATCTAAATATAAGATATATAAATACAATGGCGCTTCTGCTTGTCTCACAGAAACTGCACGTGGTAATGTATATATTGGTGATGCAAATATCGGTGATTATCTTTATGATGATGGAACAACAGGAACAACTACCGTTGGTAAGACAATTGTGGGTATAGTATTCTCCGATCAGTTAAGCCCTACAGAATATAATGCAGGCTACACACATGGATATGCATTAGCATTGAAAGATGCAATAGTCGGAACTACTTCTTGGGAACCTCTTTATAACGATGCCGGTCTTAACAAAGTTACTAAGTTTTATCAATATTTTACCGATATTAACACTGGCTATACCGGCACATTTACCAAAGGATATAATAAAAGTAACGACCAGTTTCCAGCATGGCAGGCTGCTAATAATTACAATGTGGATGTATCCAAGTTCACCAATAGTGGTTGGTATCTTCCAAGTATCGGTCAATGGTGGGATGTTTGCGCCAACCTAGGTAAGGTTGATCTTAGCGGTAAGCAGTATTCGGGTTCCTCAAATGATGATCTTTATCTCGGTTCTACAGCAACAGCCAATATCAACAATGCGCTAACAGCAGCTGGTGGTAACGCATTTTCAGACTATGCGTATTGGTCTGCGTCTGAGTATGATATGAGCTACGCTATGGTAGTTTTCTTCTACAAGTCTAATGTCAATATTTCCTCTGCAGTTAAGAACCTCACTTATTTCTATGTTCGGCCTGTTCTCGCTTTTTAGTTATTGATATCTCTATTTAATAATTTATTGATTTTTCACTAAGCATTTTATGTAAATGCTACATGTTGGTAGAAAATATAAATTTGATACCACATGATTTGATAACCTATTTTAGTCTAAGAAGTGTACATCCCAGCGGGGAATGTCTTTGAGAGCCTTCACACGTGAGTGTGGGGCTCTTTTTGATTCCCTTAGAGTTTCTTTTTCGTAGTATTTCCCAGCGGATTTGTTGTGTCAACGTAAACGGCTGTATCTCCCGCAGATTACGCAGACAAACCCCAAAACAAAACTAACTGCAAACTGTCTTTCTCTGCGAAATAATGCAGCCTGCTGCATTCCTCTGCTTTATCTGCGAGAGACAATGTAGTTCATGCTGTTTGCATTTATCTGCGTAAATCTGTGAGATCTGCGGGAGAATAGGCCGTTTTACAGATAGTATAGCTACATACAAAGAGAAAGAAATCTGCGGGAATATGCATCTGTTTTAGCAGATACTGCAAATATATACAGTAAAGAGTATTAGTGGGGAACTGCAAGGAACCCCCTTTGTCTATTATTTTGACTGACATATATAATCTGTACTTAAATAACAGTGATTCGTCTGTTATTAAATTTAAAATGAGATTGTGGGTTCTTTTTATTGGTCTTTGATTTGTAAATTTGTAATTCACTTTTTAAATATTATTTTAATTATTATGTCAGTAACATTCTCATCTTTTACCCAAACCTGTATTTATGACCTTCGTCAAGAGGGTCGTTTTGCAACCGCGCACCTTTATGACATTTCACTGCGCTCATTTTGTAAATGTCTCGGTCACGATGTTATCCGTTTCAGTGAGATAAACCGTAATTCACTCCATCTGTTTAAAAGGTATCTTATAGAGCGGCATTATTCCCCCAATACTCAGTCCACTTATATGCGCATGCTCCGTGCCTTATATAACAAAGCTGTGTATGCAGGGCTTGCCAAACATGTCTATAACCTGTTTCATGATGTTTTTACGGGCATTGACAAAAGCCATAAGAAGGCGATGTCGCCTGTTGACCTGAATAAACTCTTTTTTGGCAAGGTAAGCAGTCCAGCCCTTATCCGTGCCCAGCAGATAGCCAGGCTGATGTATTGTCTCTGTGGTATTCCCTTCGTTGATTTTCAGCATGTCGGCGCTGACTCTGTCAAGGACGGATCTCTGAACTACAGCCGCCGTAAGACCGGAGTCTGTGTCAGTATTCCTGTCAATAAAGAAACAGTTGCTCTTATAGAGAAAGCGGCAGTATGCCCTTCTGACATGAATACCGAGGAGGGCTATCGCCATTACCAGTCATTGCTTCGCAAGTTCAACGCCAGTCTTTCGCGTCTTGCCAGTAAGCTTGGTATCAAGGCTCATGTGTCTTCCTACACCATCCGCCATTCTTGGGCTACCACAGCTCTGTACTGTCATGTTCCTGTGGAGGTGATCAGTTCCGCTCTCGGTCATGCCGACATCAAGACCACGCAGATATATCTCAAGGGCTTCAATGCCAAAGAGATAGGGCTTGCCAACAGAAAAGTATGCAGGTGCGTGGAAAATAAATGAAGTATTGAATAGTCTTTTTTGACAGGCGATTACGCCCATAACACAGACTCTCAGGTACAAATAAAAACAGCCGTTACTTTACAAGTAACAGCTATAAATATTATTTGGCAAATGTAGTGATTAATTTATTGAGTTACATATAATTTTGCATTAATTAACCAAAAACCGCGGAAAAACATATTAATGAGGACACAGACATTCAAAACATATTCATATTTGAACATATTTTAAATATTTTCTCATCTATATCCTCCTGTCACACGTAACAACATTTACGCGTGCCAGCCCTCTTCGTGCAGTTTTATACCCTAAAAGTCTTCAGTTCCTTTCTGTTACTTGTAAAGTAACGGAACGTGTAATTATAGAAGAGATAATTGGATGAGTAAATTAAAATTTCATAGTACGAAATGTAGGATGAGTGATATTATATTAAAGTCATTTTTGCTTTTATTGGTATCTATGCCATCCTTGCGCCTTCATGCGCAGCATGTAGCGCTGAAATCCAATCTGCTCTATGACGCATTATGCATCCCATCCCTGGGTACTGAGGTCCGCCTTGACAGTACCCTTACCCTGAGCGTTTCTTCTACCTACTGCCCGATATCCTACGGTAGTGACCGTAAATGGAAGAACTGGTCAGTCCAGTACGAAGCCCGTCATTGGTTCCGCAAGTCCTTCCGTGGTCCTTACATCGGACTCTTTGGTATTCATGGAGGTTTCAACCTAAACCGCATACCTGTGTTCCGCCTTACCAATCACCGTGCTGAAGGCAACTTCAACGGTGCCGGACTCACCTTCGGTTTCCATCGAATACTCTCTCCTCACTGGGGCATAGATACCTCTCTGTCTGCGGGCTACCTTCATCTGCGCTACCGCCATTACCGTGAGGGAACCTATGGCTACCTTGAATATACAAAGGGTAGGGACTATGTCGGTCCTGTCTCCCTTTCCGTATCACTGGTATATATCATCAAGTGATAATAATAAGATAATAACAATGAAATAATATTTATAGAGAAATGAAATTATTACAATCTGCATTCTTTCTTCTTGCCTTCAGCGGAACGGTATCCGCAGCATCCGCCCAGACTGTCTACGGCGGACAGATCTACGTCAACTCCGAGAACTTCACCCGTCAGGGTGACCTTCTCCGTGTACGCATGAAGGTAAGCTATGACAGCAGTGTCGTGGGAAGCTGTGAGTCGCTCGTCTTCACTCCTGTCCTTAAGACAGACAGTGCGGTTTCCGTGCTTTCCTCAGTGGTCATCAATGGTCGTGAGCGTGAGCGCGATGCTCATCGCACAGAAGTCCTTTCCGATAATCGCCGCAACATGCCCATCGTTGTCAAGGACAGCCATGCTGCCAAGCGCTACTTCATCTACGACACCACAGTTCCTTATAAGGACTGGATGCAGGACTGCCGCATGTATGTAGAGAGCGAGGAGCTTAACTGCACCGGTCATCGCGGACACGTTTACGAGGACCTTGTGCTGAAGAACATCTACCTCCACGACATGAGCAACGATAATCCCGATCCCAATGTGCATTATTATAACCTGATGGACTATGTTCAGTTCCTTCAGCCTCAGGGCTCAGATATTGACAAGTTCCATCGCAGCGGTGAAATCCAGATTTTCGGCAACAAGTCACTCGCCAAACTTAGTGGCAGCAGATTCAACCGCACCGTGTTCAATACCATCGCCACTGACGTGAAAAGTGAGCTCCAGCGTTACGGAACAAGCCTCGTAGGTCTTCGCATCAACGGCTTCGGTGCTCCTATCGGCAACTACCGCCGCAACGAGAGTGAGGCTATGGAACGTTCCCTTGATTTGAAGAAATACCTGATGAGGCAGAAGCTCACCAACCGCAACGACCTCACTGTAGGCTGGCTTGCTGAAGACTGGGACAGCATCTCTTCGCTGGTAGCAGGTAGCGGCATGAACCTTCGCGAAGCCGTTGTAGACATCATCAAGAGCATTGACGTAGTCAACGGTCGTGAGCGTGAAATCCAGAACATCGGTCATGGCATGCCTTATGAGTATATGGTGAAGTTCATCTTTCCAAAAGTCTACCGCATCAAATATACACTGACCTTCCGTCACGATGGATTTGACAGTAACTCTGCTATGCAGCATCTCGGTTCAAACCCAGCCACGATGACACTGGGTGAACTCTATGCCACAGCTGGATTCTATAAGAAAGGCTCTCGCGAATACAACGACATCGTGGACCTCACAGCGCGTCTCTTCCCAGATAATCCAGAGGCAAACATCAACGCTGCCGGTGTTGCTCTGACACGCAACGACGCAACCCTTGCGCATAAGTATCTTAAGCGTTGGGAAACCGATTCAAGAGCCTACTGCAATATGGGACTCCTTTATCTTAGCGAGGGCAACCGCGATAAGGCAGAGGTTTACCTGAAGATGGCAAAGGCAGCCGGAGTTACTCAGGCAGACAAAGCTTTGAGCGAACTGATGAAGATGAAATAAAATAAAGGAATGAAAAGGAATATAAGAAATAAAAGTAATAAAAAGAATATTAATAATTAAATTGATTTATAGTTATGAGAACAAAACCAGCAATACTAGCCTTCTTCGCATTGGCAACCATTGCCATGCAGGGCTTATTAACATCATGCGCAGGTGATGAAAACCTGAGCACAGAGAAGCCTTCAACGGGTACTCAGACCCTGAAGATAAATCTGAAACCTGCCGACACTCGTGCGGCAGCCTATACAGATCCTGGTACGGATGCTGAGAATAAAATCAACCGCGTCACGATAGGTATCTTTGACAAGAACCTTGACACAAATGGTAAATATCCGGTCAAGACTATACAGGATGCCTCAGATCCTACAGCTCCTTCTATCACGACAAGTCAGCTTGCTGAAGGTGATAAGGTCCTTGTTGCAGTGAATGCTCCAGCTGGAACCTTTACTGGTGCCAAGGATATGGCAGACTTTGAGAGCAAAACGCTTGGTATTGACGATGCCCTTGCAGGCGGAAATCCTTCTGCCACAATTGTTGTCAATAACAATCTTCCCATGTTTGGTATCAGCACCATTGCTGGATCATCACCAACCTTTTCAGCCTCTGTAGACGTATATCACATGGTATCAAAGATTACCCTCAGATCACTCAGCGTGAACTTCAGTGCCACTGGTGCCTACTCGGCTGCAACGTTCAAACCTACTGCTGTTTTCCTGTCAAATGTTCCTGATAAGCTTGACTTTTATCCTGTAGACGCCGCTAATATGACAAGCTACTCTACCTTTGCCACCGTGGGAACCCCTCAGCAAGGAGAATCAGGAGTTTCTTTAAACCTCAAGTCGTATCTTGGCACAGCTTCACCTATAGGCTTCACTCCAGTGAATCCTACGCTGAGCGGCGTGAATACAGGTAGCACTTATAACTGGGGAATCGTATCCCCGTCAGTGACTAATATTCTCTATCTTTATAGCATGCCTAGTAGTGCAGCAACCTCAACCCGCCTTGTTATCAGAGGTGATTTCGATCCTGACGGTACAGGTGCTAATAAAGTTCCAGTCTACTATCCTGTCAACATCAACTATAACTCATCAGTCGGTACTATACCTGACGGTGGCACTGCAAAGCAGATCTATCCAAACAAGAACTATATCATCGACGTGACTATTCAGGGCAAGGGTTCTTCTGATCCTACTGTTCCTATAGACCCTGAGAACGCAACGGCAAACATCACAGTGCAGTCTTTTACACCCGCTAATCAGAGTAATGTGTTCAACTAATAACTGTATATTCTGAATAGCAGTAATACGAATAACAGTAATCAAATAGCAACAATAAAACTAAAGCTCAATGAAAATTAGGCATATACTTATCACCTGCATCCTTCTGGCTATGCTTCCGCCCCTTGTAAGTAGCTGCATCAACGACGACGAGAGCCTTCGTGTGCAGTACAACGTGGGCGTTCGCCTTGCCACGAGGTCAGGCGAAGTACTGCCTGATTCTGTGGCAGGTAGCGTGCATGCCTATATGTTTATAGACGGTCGCTACTCCCATGAGGTATCCAGGGAACCCGACGGTCGCTACTATCTCTGCTTCGACAACCGCCAGACAATGCGACTTGTGGCAGTGGGATTAGGTAGTGGTGACAGCGTTCAGCTCGTTCCTCCTGTCTTGGGAGATTCTTTGAGCAGTGTCTGTGCAAGACTCCGCAACTCTGGTGCCTCCCGATCTGTGAGCGGATCTGCAGGCACCATCACTGAGGTCACTCCGATGAGCTATATCTGCTACGGAGATTTCAGCTACAGTCCCGGCGATGCACTGCGCGACTCCAGCTTTGCTACTCTAACGATGGAGAACAAGAACGTGCGCATCCATATCGTGATCCGCAACCTTCTCAGCCAGATGGGAGAGGGTAACTACACTGTAAAGATAGAAGGCTTCCGCAGTGCCCTAGCCTTCGACGGCAGTATCAAGGGTGACAGCGTGGTCTATGAACCTCATGGAGGCTTCGACAGCAATGGGGTGTTCTCTACGGATATTATCAATGCCCTTCCCACGGCTAATGGTGAGAAGGTTACCTTCACCCTTTACAAAAACGACAACCCGATATTCAAGCGTACTACGGACTCCTCCGGAGATCCTATAACCCTTTCACCCGAAGACGACAAAGCAATCGTTGTTGATGTGGGAAAGATGGGTGTCAATATTAATGTGATGCCGTGGAGCGATGTAAACAGCGGCACCATCTTCTACTAGATATGAAAGTATGTTTGTAATCATCTACATTCATCATAGTTAAGTTAATAAGCAAAATGAACAGATATCACACTATATATTCCCTTTCAGTCCCAGCATTTCTACTGTCCCTATGTCTAATTCTTGCATCCTGTGCAGGCGAGGAATTCTCCTCGACTTCACAGAATAGCGGAGACACAACAACAGTGAAGCTGACTTTCTGCATCAGTGACGGCAACCAGACACGTGCCATTACTTCAGCCAATGAGAATATCGTGAGCGATATCACTGTAATGATCTTCGATGCAAGTGGTTCTCTGATTGGCAGCACGTATCAGCCTTCAGTGGCAGCAGGTTCAGTTTCAGTCCCTGTAACCACACGTTCAGCCAGCAACTGTAAAATCTACGCCATCGCCAATACAGGCTCATCAAGCTATTTTGCAGGTGTGAATACAATAGATAAGCTGAATGCAATGTACACAACGATAGGCAGCCCTGCAGATTTAGAGAACAACGGTAGTACAGCTGGTAGTACAGGGGCAATGATGATAGGTCATATTGATGTACCGACAATAGATCCTGGCACCAATCAGTTTGCCATCCCTCTATATCATCAGTGCGGTAAGGTGAGCTTCACGATAACTCCTGTAAGCGGCGTGACGATCACGGGCTATCAGCTCTGCAACGTTCCCCTTAGCAGCTATATCACAGGCAGTCATGTTCCTGCATCAACCTCTAATGTTGCTGGTCCTCCAGCAGGAGCAAGCAGCTATGGTAACTTTACCGCCGTGAGCGGTTTGAGCCAGACGACATCCTTGTCCAAGACTTATTATGTATATGAGAATCTGTGCGGCAGCAACAGTAGTGTCACAGACGAGAAATCCAGAAACAGTGTCAATGCCCCCACATCATCATCAGCAAGCGCCAGCTACCTGTTGGTGTATGCCAAAAGCAACAGCTGGACGTCAACATACCGTATATACTTAGGTGGTGTAACAAATTCTTCACCCACAACGACAGACCTTACAAACTTTAATGTATACCGCAACCTTAATTATCAGTGCGGTATCACACTTGGCACAGGAGGTGGCAGTGGAGATGCCAGAGTTACCTACAAGGCAACAATTGTTAGTGGCAGAAATAATATGTATCTTGGTGATGCTCCTATAGGGAACTACCTTTACAGTGATGGTACAAATGGAACAACATTTCAGGCTGGTAAAACAGTTGGTATAATCTATTCGAGCGAGATTACCCAGGCGCAATATGATGCAGGTTGCCGTCATGGCAGGGTATTGGCTTTGAAGAATGCCAATGGCGGAAATATTTGCCTTTGGTCAAGTGTAAACAATTCACCATATACCGATCATACAAGTACCGGTCATCTTTATGCTACAAACTTTAAGACATGCTTTGATGATGTTAGTAGTGGTTATGATGTTTTAAACTATAATCCATCATATGTAAATACAAGTAGCAATTATGCATGGTATTATTGCTATACATATAATGATGGAACTGTTAGAACTAAGACATCACCATTTATAAATACAGGATGGTATCTTCTTAGTGCAGGTGAATTGTGGGATATAATTGAAAATCTTGGTACATGGAGTGCAAGTCAATTAACAATAATAAAAGGTCTTAGAACAAGTACATTGAGTATTGATAATTATCTAATAGCAGGTTTGTCAGGTACGTATTTTGATAATTTGAATACGAAACTGTTAAATTCTGGTGGAGATCGAATTATTCCTCAATCTGGTGCCTATTATTTTTGGTCTGCTTCGGAAACAGATGCTAATGATCCAGTGCACGTAAATTTTAGTAGTTCATTTATTCATTTGCACTATGGAATTAGTAAAACTAGTAGTTATGGCAGTTATGTTCGGGCTGTCCTAGCATATTAATCTATTTATCATTTTAGAATTTTTAGAAAATGAAGAATGAGTTAAATACCGCCTTAAAGCGGTCGGCACATAAAAGAAATCCATTTAAGAACTCCCAATATATAAGGCAATATACAGAATGCTTGGGATGGTAGTAGAGAGAGTTAAATCATTCCCACGTTTCTATCGTTACACAATAGGCGAAATGATGGTGAATATCAATTTGGATATGTTGTCATTGATATACAGAGCAAACAGCAGTTACAATAAACGGCCTATAATAACACAACTTGAAGACCGATATCGCATGTTGGTAATGCTGTTCAGGTTAAGTGTAGAGTAGCGGGTGATACCGCAGAATAACTTGCAAATATGCAGAAAACTGCATAATATGACAAATAAGATATAACTCAATTCTACGATGTCCCTCATGGCTAGTTCATGTGAAGAGTAGGTTCGTGAGAACCGAAGGACGTCTAAATAATTATCACTATAAATAATTAATGAATAGTTAGTTCTATTCATATTCTTCTAAGGCTATTTAGTCTAAGAAGAGTACAAGCCCAGTGGGGATGTATTGGAGAGCCTTCACACGCGAGTGTGGGGGCTCTTTTTTTAAAAGAGCTCGCCGATTGTTTTTTTTCCTTTTATTTTTTTCTTTTTGTTTTATTGCTTGTTCTTTGTATATGTGAACGGCCGATTCTCCCGCAGATCTCGCAGATTCACGCAGACAAACAGCAATAGCATGGATTACTTGCCTACACCTGATAGCGCAGATAATGCAGAGGAATGCAGCAGGCTGCATTATTTCGCAGAGAAAGACAGTTAGTGGTTAGTGTAGTTTTTGGGGTTTGTCTGCGATTATCTGCGTAATCTGCGAGAGAAATGGCCGTTCATACATGTAAAAAACTATGTTGATGAATATAAAGAACTACAATAACGGCCGTTCACGCGTTTCTCGCGGAAATATCTTGCAAGTGAGAACAGAGCCAAGCTAGCTTGAGCTATGCCGAGCGCAGCCTATATTCATGGAAGAAATAAAAATATAAGGAAAAAACGTCAATAAAATCAATGTAATTAAAAGATTAGTTTTTAATAGAGTAAGTGTGAAATGACTTAAAATAAAGGGATATTTATGGAGAATACTACCCCCTAAATAGAAAAAGATTCCAGAAAAAAAGAAAAATAACCTACACTACCTACATTTTTGACTTAAATAATTACTAATCAGTATATTAACCCATGTATATTAGTGCCTTTTCCTACATCTTTCCTACATGGTTTCTACATTATTAGCACGTATTTGTACCTAAAACGATGGGATTTGATCAATGCATAATACCAGAATCGTTTTTTTCCTCCCACCATTAAGCCGTGTCTCTGGCAGTAAAGCAAATCACAGTAATGCCTTTCTTTCGAATTATAAAGCTAGAAAATTTATATCTATTTGTAAATAAAATTTTAAAATAAACAGATTTATATAGCATTTTGATGTGCCAATCTTTTCAGTAAAGGATTTCATGCAACTATACTGATTATCAGTAACAGCTTAAAAATGTGTATAGTGTTTCAGAATTTATAACTTCAAATGTTTATAATTAATTCCTATTATAGTCAAAATGCATGAAGCGCAGCGAGAATAAAATCACCAATTTCGGTGCGCCTTTGAGTAATAAGGGCCTTATTACTCTGCAAAGCATGTAGGACAACAGAGTGATTAGGCCCTAATCACTCCCTAAAATGTATAAGAACGGACTTATATACATTAGCTAACGTATTGGATAACAATGCGTTTGGTGAAATCATGTAGGAAACGGCATCAGAAAATTAAAAATAAAAAAATATTTTAGATGCTCATGACTCAATTGGTTTCATAATTTTACTATCGCAAAGAACTTAATTTGTGGAGGATTGTGTGCTAACTTTTGATAAAGTTATATAGAAATTCCAACTTAATATGGTTAATCGCAGCGCTCACAGCGCTACTTAGCTGCACGGTATGGATTGCAGGATAACAACAGAGGGATGTGCTATGAATGAAGTGCACATCCCTTTTATGTTTTTAGGTTCCTCGCAGATTGAATAACATGTTTTCCCGCAGACGAACTGTAATAGCCTAAACTACATGTTCTCTCGCAGATAACGCAGATTCCCGCAGAGAAAAGACAATTAGGGTAATTAGTGGGAGAGTGGTCTTGTTATTTTTGTAGTTGGAAGGAATACGTACAGCTTTACTGTGTGAAATGTTTTTTTTGTTAGATCAATATGATGCATTGATTTTTTTGCATATTTTGGGAATAAGTGAATTTATATCACTAATTTTGTAGTATGGAACAAAACCAAATAACGCTATTTAAATAGTTCTCATGATCAATGATTATAAAACGAGTAGGGCAGTGTACGACTTGCGTACACTGCCCTAATATTATTCTTTATAGAAATAAGAATTATGCTTCTTCTTCTGTTTTTTCTTCTTCTACCTTCTTAGTAGTCTTACGAATTGTGCGTTTAGCGCGCTTTGGCTTCTCATCAGCAGGCTTGTCAGTCTTTACACCAGCAAGTTCTGGATCAATCATGATTCTACCGCAATACTCACAAACGATAATCTTTTTGTGAATCTTGATATCTAGTTGGCGCTGAGGTGGAATCTTGTTGAAACAACCACCACAAGCATCACGCTGAACGTAAACGATACCCAAACCGTTACGGGCATTCTTGCGAATACGCTTGAAACTTGTAAGCAAACGAGGCTCAATCTTTGTTTCTAATTCCTTAGCCTTTTCCTTCAGCTTTTCCTCTTCCTCACGAGTTTCCTGCATGATCTCGTCAAGTTCATTTCTCTTTTCATCATGATCAGCCTGACGGTCAGCCATTGTTTCCTGAGCCTTTGCCAGATCTTGATTGCATTCTTCAATCTTAATCGCAGCTTCTTTGATCTTCTTTGTACAAAGTTCGATTTCCAAAGTCTGGAACTCTATTTCCTTTGTAAGAGTATCATATTCACGATTATTCTTAACATCCTCAAGCTGGGTCTTGTAACGATCAACACTAATCTGAGCATCAGTAATATCGTGCTTCTTCTGAGTTACTGCATTCTGGAACTCTGAAATCTCATTCTGGATTTTCTCGATACGGATATTCAGACCTTCGATTTCATCCTCCAAGTCTTGAACCTCAAGTGGAAGTTCACCGCGAAGAGCCTTTTTGTCATCAATGCTACTCAATGTAGTTTGCAGTTGATAAAGAGTTTTCAACTTCTCTTCAACTGACAAGTCTGTAGGATCTTTCTTTGCCATAATTGTTATAGATAAATTATTGGATTCGTGTTTATCTTTGTGAGTTTGCACTCTACACCAGGACACTTATCCTCTATTATTGATTTGAAAATTTCGTTTGTATACTGCTCACTCTGATAATGTCCAATCACTGCAATCTGTATCTGTTGGTCTCTGCCGAAATACTCATGATAGTGCATTTCTCCAGTGATAAAGGCGTCAGCACCAGCAGTTATTGCATCATCTAGCATAAACGAGCCAGCACCACCACATATTGCTATCTTTGAAATAGGACGTCTCAATAACTCGTTTGCCATGACACATTCCACGTCAAAGTTTCGTTTCAACATTATTATCAGATCATCGGCAGCAATTGGTTCATTCAGTTCACCGATAACTCCATCACCGCCCTGGACACCGTCAACAGTATTCTGCTTACCAAAGAAACGCAAATCATGCAATCCCAGTTTCTCGGCGATCTTATGATTCACACCTCCCTGTGCACTGTCCATGTTTGTATGCATAGACACCACTGTGACATGATTTTCGATAGCCTTGCGTATAGTTAGCTGAACTTCATCTTCATCAGTGATATGAGCCAACTTATGGAATATCAGCGGATGATGTGAAACAATCAGATTGCAGCCACAGGCAACAGCTTCGTCGACGATTTTAGGGGTCACGTCAAGACACAATAAAGCCCCTGAGACTTCCACTTCTGTTAATCCAATCTGCAAGCCAGCATTATCAAAATCAGCTTGCAGAGGCAGAGGCGCGAATTGTTCAAGGGCACCAATTACTTCCTTTATTTTCATGCGTTGCATAAAATTAGATTGCAAAGATAGTTAAATTTCTATATTATAGTGGTGTAGGTGTTGTTTGTTTAACATCTTTTACATTATAGATGTTGTCATACAGTGAATAATAAACCGTAAACGGGACACATTCCATTAAGAAATATATCCCGTTTGCTATGAAGCCTAAATATTATCTAAGACAAGTTCACTCTTCCGTAGTTGTATGAGTTGAGTACATTAACCATATAGTGAACAACCTTCTCTCTATTTACGGTACTCTTTATTAATACCACAACCTTTGTCATCTTTTTCATAATTGTTATCCTTTATAAATCTTTCTACCTTAAAAAAGCTAATATCTTTATCTTTTTATTACTCTGTAATTTTATCCTTTTTACAAGTGCAAAGTTAACGCCCTTATCATTAGCAAACAATGATAAGGGCGCAAATTAGTTTCAAAAAGCGTTATTTTTGACTTGAATCAATCAACTTGACACATGTCAATATCGGGTTTTGATATACATCAAGCAATTTTATCCATATTCTTCAGTTGGCCATAAGCATCGAAAGAATAAGCACGAGCGACAGCCAATGTTATCAACAATGATACTGGTGCTGCGGCAAGCATTGCCGAGAGCATCAGTATCTGCATGAATACGGCATCAACAACACCTGTTCCTGACAATATCATACTCCACAAGATCATTGGGGTAACACCTAACAATATATAAGCCATCTTACCCAACATAGGAATCATGTTCTTTTCTAAAGCACGCTTCACGAAATAGTTTACAGCCTGACCGTGTGTAGCTCCGTTGCCTAAAAGATAATAATATATTGCATTATGATTCTTTAATCCTGAGTAGTAAGTTTCAAGCGACTTGGAATTACTCTCTATCATAGAACCAGCTAAAAAGCCAGCGACAGGAATCATGTATCGGGCATCGAACATATTCTTAAACGAGAAAACGGCGAATAAGATGGCTAGTCCCATCACGAGAATCACCGACAAGGCTCCTACGAAAGATGGAAAAAACAATTTGTTCATGCTTAGTCGCGCCTTGCTGACGGAAATAATGGCAGCAATAACAGCCATAAGCATCATCCAGAGAACGTTGATGAGGACGCTATTCCATAAGGAAATGTAATATAGAAAAACACCGGTTAATACCATATATGCAAACATCTTCACTACTGACATCGCAAACTTGTTGAGCAGGTTTAACTTGTAGGTAAATATAATATAAGCCGGAATGCAAAGTAATAATATCACAATACATATTCCAAGGAAAGATACGTTCATAACTTTTATTTTTTTTATACGTTTATATCTAATATCAGCGATTTGTCGCACATTCTCTTTACGTCTTCATCATCACTGACGATGACTACAGAATGCTTTTCGGTGGCATAGTCCTTTAAATAAGGCATCAAGAGATTTGCTGGAATCTCGCTATATAGTTTGTCAATTATCAGATAAGGTCTATCACTCAATACAGCCACGATAATAAGAATTAGCTGTGCGATATGCTTCTGAAGCTTACTGTAATCAGAGTCAAGCAACGCTGCATCAATGCCAAAACTATCTAATTCTGCTTTCAGCATCTTCTTCGTGATCTTATTCTTTTTCTCGAATGGAGATGTCAGTACATCCGTAATCTTATCCCAAGGCATATCCAAATCATGCGGAACATAAGAAAACATGTTGCGGAAGTAGGCAGCAGAAGATGTGTCAATAACATCACCGTCGATAGTGATAAAGCCTGATTTCAAGGGCTGTAATCCAAGCATTGAGCGAATGAGAGCCGTGACATAATCATCTTGCGTTCCATAAATGCAAAACAGCTCACCTTCATTAACCGAAAAATTGATATCAGCCAATGTAGCAGGGTATTCCACGCCATTTAATATTCCATTTTTTATTTCAAGCATTACCAGTCAATTACGGTGTTTATACATTTATAATAATGCAAATGATGGCAGATTTATCAAGCTCGCTTGACTGTTCTGCCGAATGCAGTATATCTTATGCAAAGATAATTATTTTTATTCTAATCTGTAAACAATTAGAAATAAAATAGCTATATTTGCACAATTAATAAAGGTAAAAACAAAGCTAACCATCATATATGGCAAACAATAAAAATTGCATTAACAATTTCAGACTTCCTGCAGAATGGGAACCTCAAAGCGGAATACAGCTTACATGGCCTCATGCCAACACTGACTGGAAACCATATCTTGAGGATATTACAAAAGTATTCGTAAATATGGCGAAAGTCATTACTAATGAAGAATTGCTTGCTGTGGTAACTCCGGAGATTGAAACTGTGAGAAAGCAACTTTCTAAAGAACTGACAGCAGCACAACTGAACAACGTAATATTTTATGATATAGACTCCAATGATACATGGGCACGTGATCATGCTCCGCTTACATTGGTTGCAGATGATAAAGAAACATGTATCCTTGACTTTAAATTTAACGGTTGGGGAGATAAGTTTGAATGGACTAAAGACAATAACATCACAAGTCAACTAAACAATGTAGGTGCTTTCAACTCAGGTTATGAATGTGATACAGATTTCGTGCTTGAAGGTGGAAGCATAGAAAGTGACGGCAAAGGCAGTATATTTGCAACGACATTCTGTTTGATGGCTGAACATCGCAATCAACCTCTTACACGTGAAGAAATAGAAGAGCGATTATTGAAGAGTCTGCACGCAAAAAGAATCGTTTGGCTTGATTACGGACAGTTGATAGGTGATGATACCGATGGACATATAGACACCATCGTGCGTCTGGCTCCAAACGATACAATTGTTTATAATGGATGTGACGACGAGCGTGATGAACAATATAATAATTTCAACTCACTTGGAGAACAACTTCGCCAGTTAAAGACATTAGATGGACAACCATACAACTTGTTACGTCTGCCAATGCCAGACGCAATATATGATGAAGGGGAACGATTGCCGGCTACTTATGCCAATTTCGTGATTACAAACAAGAGCGTAATATGCCCCACATACTCGCAACCGATAAAAGACAATATCGCTATGGAAGTATTGCAACGCGCATTTCCTAATCACAATATCGTGGGGATAGATGCTTCTGTCGTAATCAAGCAACATGGATCGCTACATTGTCTTACAATGCAATATCCAGAAGGAACACTGAAAACAAAGAGTTTATAATATACAGAATATGAGAGAACTTAAAATAGGCATTATACAACAGCACAATATTGCTGACACAAATGATAACATGCGCAGACTTTCTAAAAACATAGAGAGTCTTGCTCATGAAGGAGCACAACTTATTGTGCTTCAGGAACTTCATAATTCACTATACTTCTGTCAAGTTGAGGATGTCAATAACTTTGATTTAGCAGAATCTATACCGGGACCATCTACTGATTTCTATGGTAAATTGGCAAAAGATAACAATGTTGTCATCGTAACCTCTCTGTTTGAGAAACGTGCTCCTGGACTGTATCACAATACAGCCGTAGTAATAGAGAAAGACGGAACGATAGCAGGTAAATACCGTAAGATGCATATTCCGGATGACCCTGCTTATTACGAAAAGTTTTATTTCACTCCAGGTGATCTTGGCTTTCACCCAATACAAACAAGCGTTGGCAAATTAGGCGTATTGGTTTGTTGGGATCAATGGTATCCAGAAGCAGCTCGCCTAATGGCACTTAGCGGAGCAGAAATACTGATATATCCAACAGCGATAGGATATGAAAGCAGCGACGCCAAAGAGGAGCAGGAACGACAGCGAGAAGCGTGGATAACGGTTATGCGCGGACATGCTGTAGCAAATGGGCTGCCTGTAGTTGCAGTAAATCGTGTGGGATATGAGCTGGATCCAAGTAAACAGACAAACGGTATTGAGTTCTGGGGAAGCAGTTTTGTGGCTGGTCCACAAGGTGAGATGTTATACCGTGCAAGCAATAACGAAGAAGGCACCCAACTTCTTGTTATAGATATGGAACATAGTGAGCAGGTACGCCGTTGGTGGCCATTCTTACGTGACAGGAGAATTGATGAGTATAATGAAATAACAAAGAGGTTTATTGATTAATAAACCTCTTTGTTATATATGTTAAGGATAGAAAGATTGATATTCTATTCTTCTCTACGTCCAAATTCAGAATCAACTTTAAGGAAGGATGCCACAACGAATGGCAACAAGCAGCTCAACATCACGATGACAAAGAACATTCTGTAGCCAACAAACTGTGCAAGCGCTCCAGCAAAGAGTCCTGGAATCAACATAGAAAGCGCCATGAATCCAGTACAAAGTGCATAATGAGATGTCTTATGTTCTCCCTGACTGAAATATATCATGAACAGCATATAAGCGCTGAATCCGAATCCATAACCGAAGTTTTCAAAGAATACACATGTATTAATTGCTATCAAGCTGTCGGGCATCACATAAGCAAGATATACGTAAGCTACATTAGGAATCGTGATAGCAAATGTCATTGGCCACAACCATTTCTTCAGTCCGTCTTTGCTGACAAGCATTCCGCCGATGATGCCACCAGCTAGAAGTCCTATTACTCCTACAGTTCCATTAACCAAACCAAATTCCTGTGGTGATAATCCCAGACCACCCTTGCTAGACTGTGCTTGCAGGAACAACTGCGAAATAGGGGTGAGAAGAGCCTCTGGAAGACGGAACAGCAACATAAACGCAATAGCGGTAAATATCTGTTTCTTCTTGAAGAAAGTAGCGAAAGTCATAAGGAATTCATGAAATATGACTTTAGCATCTTGCTTTTCCTCATGGTTTACATCTTCCTTTGGATGTGGCAATATAAAGTTATGATATAGATAGAAAGCGATGAACAAGCCTGTGAGTCCATAGAATATCAGACTCCAAGAAAACTTGATCTGATAGCGGAACATCACCTGTAACACTCCTGCCAACATGATAAGTACGCCCTTACCAACTATCATTGATAATCGATAGAATGTGCTTCGTATGCCTACAAAGAATGCCTGTTCGTGCTGGTCAAGTCCCATCATATAGAAACCGTCTGCCGCAACATCATGCGTAGCGCTTGAAAATGCTAACATCCAGAAGAAGCAAATACTGCCCTGCAACCACCAGTCTGCCTGAATCGTAAACGCCACACCAGCAAAGGCTGCTCCTAAAAGCAACTGCATTGTAGTTATCCACCAACGTTTAGTTTTGCATAAATCAAGGAATGGACTCCAGAATGGTTTTATTACCCATGGCAAGTAAAGCCACGACGTATAGAATGTGATCTCTGCGTCGCTAAGTCCAAGTTGCATATATATCTCGATTGCCAATACCGTTACAGCGATATATGGCAAGCCTTCAGCAAAATAAAGTGTCGGCACCCAGGCCCAAGGATTTCTTTCTTTCATTTTCTATTTATATAGTTTTTCAATCTCTGCACCTTTATAATAATGCAGCAGAATGTCATTATAATCATAACCTTTTTCGCCCATTACAGCTGCACCAATCTGGCATAAGCCTACACCGTGTCCCCAACCAGCACCAATAAGTTCTATGCGCTGTGGAACTCCGTTTTCGTCAGTGTCATATTTATCTACAACAAAAGCAGAACTGTATAAATGACTTTCGCTTAATGTACGACGTATCTCAAGTTCTTTTCCGATAGTGAAAGTTCTGTTTTCACCAACAATTTTCAACTTAGATATACGTCCGCTTTTGCCACGTTCCAAAGGAATAAGATCAATAATCTTGCCCAATCCTAGTTTCATCTTGTCCTCGATAAGTGCAGATATTTCTTGCTGCGTGAAGCTAACTTTCCAACGATAGAAGTCTGCCGTCTCCAAATCATAGTCTTGAAGCACCTGTGACAAGATTTTTTTGTCGGTGGTGTTACAGAAACTTTCAGGATTAGAACGTATCCATTTCACAGCATTTGCCTCTACGGTCAAATCATCAGGAGAAGTTTCAGAACTATCGTCTCTAACGGCTAACAGATAAGGTTTCTTTATATTTTCCCAGCAATACTGAAACTCTTCAGTCTCTCCACCACAGCATTTAGAAAAGCGGGCATCGCAAATCTCTCCGTCGCTGGCAAGAATCTGTCCCTTAGTCTGGCGTATAGCTTCGGCAACATGCTTACTTGTTTCCTTCGTTATACCTTGATAACGCTGGCAATGGTCATCAGCACATACATCGAATATAGTATGGTCTTCACGGTCATACCAACGGATAAGTTCATCATCCTTCTTGATGAAAGAGAAGAAGTTGTTTCCGCCTTCGTTAAGTTCCATACGTTTTCTCATCTGAGCTAAAAGCCAACTACGGGAAATAACAGCATGAGCCTTTAGTAATTCAAGACTTGAAGTAGCACTCATTTCACTTGAAATAACGCTCTCCAAATACTTTTCTACAGGCAATTCATTGATAGCGCATATCTTATCTGCTTCTACAACGAGTTTCAGCGAACCAAGGAATGTCTGTGTTTCCTTGCGCTCCCAATGGAAGTTTACACCTATTGTAACATCAAAAAGTGAGAAAGACGCTTCCTGACTTTGTGGACTGAAAACCAGTTGACTGTATTGATTGCCATTCCATAGGATTCCCCCTTCAGAGAATTCTACTTCCTGATCGCCCTCTACAGCTTCACCCTTAGCCAGATAAGGTTTGTTGAGTTTGAACTTTATCTTTTCTCCGCTAACGATTCCTACTGCTACGTCAGGCTGTTTTGGATAATAATCAACATGCTTGCTTTCTGCCATCCTAACGTTGAGATTATCTTTGATAACCTTCATCGTTTGTTCGCTTGCTCCGCATTCCTTCAAGATATCAGAAGCCTTTTGAGCATCAATCTTAACGAAATCCTCTTCTCGTGGAGTGATGAGCAAGCCAGCCATATCAAGTGCACCTGGACTGATAAGCATTTGTCCATATCCTTCGATAGAATAGCAATCAGGACGATGCTTTTCTCTTGGTATGACTACAGATATATGATCGTCGCCACTTATCCAACTGATGATATTCATCATTGGCTCAGTGTCTCCCTCATGCAATGGCATTGCATTATATACACGTCTGAACAGGTTGCTGTCGTTTTCACAGTTGCGGCTTTTGATAACAATTGCCGGTACAACGAAATCAGTCAGAATGTATATGCCTTCATCATCATTGAGAGAAACTACTTTTTCCATATTTCGGCTCAATCTTTGCCATTCAGTCTGCAACGGTATGATGCCGCTTGTTCCTGCCTGAAAATGCAGATGGTCAGGTGCACTTGCACCACATTTAGGACCATTGTAGAACACAATGATGTCATCAAATCTAGATAATATCTTATAAATTTCACCATAGTTTTTCTTGATGCTCTGCAATTGATGTCTCTTTGCAGGTATAGTGAAATGAGTAGGCAGGATAGGGAATGGGTTTACTAGCAATGCGAACTTATCGTCAATGCTCTTAGCCATCTGCTCTTTAGGGCGATTGGAATCACAAAGAAAGCATGGTCGCTTTTCCAAGGTCTTTGAATCAATCTTGGCTCCTGTACTTACAATTCTAGCAGGGTTGAACTGAACCTTCATGTCACCAATCTGCTTGAGCTGTACATTATGCAGATCGCGATAACGGGTACTTACTTCATTCCATACTTCCAACTGACGACTGAAGAAACGCTGCAAACTGCTGTCGACAATGATATCCGTCTTTCCTGCAAGCATTTGCTGTCGCGCCTTGATTTCCATCGTGCGCAAACGGTCTTTATATAAATTGTTTGCATTAATCTTTTCAATACTCAATGCAGCATCACTGTTTCCTCCCCATCGGCGACATAGATATAGTTCATCATATATCCTTCCGATACGATATCTGCGACTGAAAGCCAAACCAAGTGCATAGTCCTCACCATAACTGGTGTTAGGGAACTGAATCTGTCTTACTAAAGGAGTGAAAAATGCTCTAGGTGCACCTAGTCCGTTTATTCTTAACGCATTGTTGCATCCGTTATCTTCTGTCCATTCACGGTGGTCAATCATTCCTGGAGGAAGTGTATTCAAATCAAAGTCACACATGCGGTAAGCACCAATAATCATCGCAGCTTTCTGCTTGTGGAAGGCTTCAATAATCAACTGTAATGTGCTAGTAGACGAATATAAATCATCACTATCCAACTGTACAGCAAACTTTCCGCATCTGTAATCATTAATTGCCATATTCCAGCATCCACCTATTCCTAGATCGTCTCTGTCAGGTTCGATGACTATAAGTTTGTCATTTTTCAAACTATCAAGAATCTCTCCGGTACGGTCAGTGCTATGGTTATTTACAACAATTACGTTATACTTGAAACTGGTTTTCTGTTCCAAAGCGCTATTTACAGCATCTGCAATAGTTTTTTCACGGTTGAATACAGGAATAATCACAGAAGCCTCGAATTCAAATTCCTGTTCATTAAAATCGGGTTTCCTGTAATAATTAGTATCAATTAAAGAGCCTATTGCCGTAAGATGTGCCGTTACAGCCTTTTCCATTTCAATCTGTACCTCACGATTGCGCGGATTGACGTAATCAAATTGCTTCTCTCCGCTTTTTCGTGTATCAAGTTCTAATTCGGTATATAGGAATTCATTGATATGGAACAGATCTCCTTTACGACTCAGAAACAGTCTGAAATCATAAAGTCCGGCATACTTGTAGTAAGCCTTCTCATTTCCTGAAATACTGTTTGCGTATTCATGTAATAAGTCTGCTTTGACGAGTAGCATAGAACCGAAATCAAAATCATCTCTCACGCTACCAATCTGATAATCAATAACAGGATGTTTCTCGGTCTTTCCATCAACAACAGAATAATAATCGCTATAAACCATAGCTGCATCTGTATCAGCTGCTACATGCAACATTCGGTCTAATGCAAACGGTCCGAAAGATACAGGAGTGGTTTTTAGATATAGCATTACATAATCAGTATCCGTATTCTCCTCAATATCCAAAATAGTCTTTGTTGAAACGATATTGTCGATTGCGATAAGAGCGCAATCTTCTGGAGCATTGTTTAATCTGAAGCTACTGTCAACCAATAAGTTAATATGTTGTACGGTCTTGCTTTGCCTAAGCACAGATAGCGTTTTATCTATGTTTTTTATGTCTTCACAAGGCAGGAAGCAATCTATTTTTCCTCTCATAAATGATATTAATTTTGACCACAAAGATAACAATTATATTACATTTATGGTCTGTTTCAATAAGTTTTTTTTAAAAAACGTCTATCTTTGGATAGATAGGTTGCCATCTGAATAATAAATAAAAACTTTGTTTTATTTTGCTTTTCCAGTCGTTTACACTATCTTTGCACTATGAATTCTTTAAAGAGATCACTTCTAGGCTTGACCTTAACAGAACTTAAGGCTGTCGCGAAAGAACTTGGTATGCCTGCCTTTACTGGTGGGCAAATGGCAAAATGGATATATGAGCATCATGTAAAGTCTATTGACGAGATGACAAATATATCTAAAGGTAACCGTATAAAACTCGAAGAAAAATATACTATTGGATGTGCTGAACCTACTGATGCACAGCACTCTAAAGATGGAACTATAAAATATCTTTTTCCTACTGATAATGGAAAATTTGTTGAGTCAGTGTACATTCCTGATAATGACAGAGCTACATTATGCGTCTCGTCACAGGTAGGCTGCAAAATGAACTGTATGTTCTGTCAGACAGGTAAACAGGGATTTGAAGGCAATCTTGACGTAAAAGATATACTTAATCAGATTTATTCACTACCAGAGTCTGACAAACTCACAAATATTGTATTCATGGGACAAGGAGAGCCTATGGATAATCTTGATAACGTGCTGCGTGCTACCGAAATACTTACTGCTGATTATGGTTGGGCTTGGAGTCCAAAGAGAATCACAGTAAGCAGTGTTGGTGTGAAAAACAAGTTGCAGAGATTTATAGAGGAAAGCGAATGTCATTTGGCTATAAGTCTGCATACTGCTATTCCAGAACAACGTGCTGAATTGATGCCTGCCCAAAAGGGTATGGGTATTGAGGAAATAGTAGAACTTTTAAAGAACTACGATTTCAGTCATCAGCGCCGTTTATCTTTTGAGTATATCGTTTTTGGTGGTGTTAATGACTCAACAACTCACGCACGTGAAATTGTTAAGTTGCTGAAGGGACTTAACTGCCGTATAAACTTGATTAGATTCCACAAGATTCCAAACATCCCGTTGCATAGCGCAGAAGAGAAGAAAATGGAAGAATTCCGTGATTATCTCACTAACCATGGATTGTTTACAACAATACGTGCCAGTCGTGGCCAAGACATATTTGCCGCTTGTGGTCTGTTGTCTACCTCAAAAAAGAACGGAAATACAATAAATGAAGAATAGGAATAACTATGCGAGTATTCCATATTGGATCCTTAAATCAACGATAAGACAAATCTACTCAATGAGTTGAAGACTATATTGGGTTCTTTAAATAACAAAAAAATGGAAAATAAAAAAAATCGTGTGGCTATTACACATGGAGATACCAATGGTATCGGATATGAGCTTATTTTTAAAACCTTTGCAGAGCCGGAAATATTGGAACTATGCACTCCAATTATATACGGTTCTCCAAAAATAGCAGCTTATCATAGAAAAGCGCTTGATATTCAAGCTAATTTCAGTATCATTAATGATGCCAGCGAAGCTGTTGACGGACGAGTAAACTTGTTGACATGTTATGATGATGACATCAAGGTTGAACTCGGCACTCCAACAGAAGAAAGTGGTCTTGCTGCTATCAAGGCTCTAGACCGTGCGATGACGGATTTCCGTGACGGAGCATACGATGTCCTAGTAAACTGTCCTGTAGACAATACCAATATTAATGTTGAGGGCTATAAATTCCATGGTATAAGCAAATATATTGAGACATGCTTGGGAGATGGCGAAAAGTCAATGTCTGTATATCTCAATGACACGATGCGAATGGTTGTAGCCACAGAAGGCGTATCTATCAAGGATGTGCCTGAATCTTTAAGTAAGGATTTTATTAAGGAAAAAGCCACAAAGCTATTCAAGTCAATATGCAGAGACTTCAATGTGTCTTCTCCTCGTGTAGCAATATTATCTCTTAATCCAGGACAACTAAGCAAAGAGGAAAATGAAATTTTAATTCCAGCTATAGACGAGCTTGCAGAAGCTGGTATACAGACTTTTGGTCCTTATTCTTCAGAGACATTCTTCGGGAATGGATATTATGGAGATTTCGATGGAGTTATAGCGATGTATTATGATCAGGGTATTCCTGCTTTTAAGGCAATATCTACTGATGGCATTGTGAAGTTTGATGCAGGACTAAAGATCGTATCTGTAACTCCAGACTGTGGAACAGAATTTGACATTGCGGGAAAAGGTGTAGCTGACGAGGCTGCTTTCCGTAACTCAATATATACTGCTATAGACATATTCCGCAATCGTGCGAATTATGATGATCCTATGCACAATCCGCTTCAGAAGCTTTATCATGAGAAGCATGATGATGGAGATAAAATAAGATTTTCAATTCCAAAGAAAAGAGAAAACAGATGAAAAAGAAATATCAAAACATATTTTTTATATTCGGTTTTGTCGTTCTCTTGATAATGGTTACGCAGCTTGATTTCCACCAAGTGTGGAATGGACTGCGTCATGCCGGATATTGGTTTATAGCTGTTCTTGCTCTGTGGTTGTTTCTTTATTTGTTCAACACGTCAGCATGGTATATTATAATAAATTCACAGGAAACTAAACCTGAACATAAACATATAAGGTTTAGTTGGCTATATAAAATTACACTTTCTGGATTTGCATTAAATTACGCAACTCCAGGAGGACTAATGGGCGGAGAGCCTTATCGAATAATGACACTTGCTCCAAAGATTGGAGCAGAGAGAGCTTCTTCATCTGTGATATTGTATGCGATGACGCATATATTTAGCCATCTTTGGTTTTGGTTTCTTTCAATATTCCTATTTGTCTTAACGCAAAGTGTAACACTCTTTATGGCTATGCTTTTAGTTCTTATAGGTGTTCTTTGTCTTTTGGGAATTTGGTTCTTTATGTCTGGTTACCGTAAGGGACTTGCAAACCGTATGGTTAATTTTATGCGGCACATACCATTTATGAAGAAATGGGCTGAGAAATTTGTAGAAAGTCATAAGGAACAACTCGATACTATAGATCTGCAAATAGCATCGCTACACAAACAGAATCCAAAGGTCTTTGTTTCGGCAGTATTATTGGAACTCGCATGTAGGGTGCTCTCAGCATTAGAGGTGTATTTTATTCTTCTTGTGCTAATACCTGATGTAAGTTATTTGCAATGTATCCTCATATTAGCTTTTACAAGTTTGTTTGCTAATCTTCTGTTTTTTATCCCTCTTCAATTGGGGGGACGTGAGGGAGGATTCCTTATGGCAACAACAGGACTTGGTATATCTGCAAGTGCGGGTATCTTCGTAGCCTTGTTAGTACGCTTGCGTGAGCTCATTTGGACGGGTATAGGACTATTAATGATAAAATTGGATAATACAAAGCCTAAAGACTCATAAAAATCTGCCAAAATTGCAGTATTTAAGAATATATTATGTAATTTTGTCATCTATATGAATACATCAGAACTGCAAAAAATAAAACAGCGCTATAACATCGTAGGTAACTGTGATGCACTTAACAGAGCTTTAGATGTCGCCCTTCAGGTGTCACCTACAGACCTTTCTGTGCTCATTGTAGGAGAAAGTGGTGTAGGAAAAGAAATCATTCCACACGTCATCCACGACAATTCTCCACGCCGAAGAGAAAAATATTTCGCGATCAACTGTGGTTCTATACCTGAAGGTACTATTGACAGCGAACTATTCGGACACGAGAAAGGATCTTTTACTGGTGCTATAGGTGAAAGTGACGGTTATTTCGGAACCGCCAATAAGGGTACTATATTTCTTGATGAAGTGGGAGAGTTGCCACTTGCAACACAGGCACGCTTGTTGCGTGTGCTCGAAACAGGTGAGTATATTCGTGTAGGCGGACAAAAGATTATAAAGACTGATGTGCGCATAGTTGCTGCTACTAATGTTAATATGCAGAAAGCTATCAGTGAAGGTCGCTTCCGTGAAGACTTATACTATCGTTTGAACACTATTCCAATACAGGTTCCGCCATTGCGTGACCGTGGTAATGATATCATACTACTTTTCCGCCTTTTTGCTATGCAGATGGCAGACAAATATCATTTGCCTAAGATCACACTTGACGATGACGCAAAAGAGATATTGCTTAAATACAAGTGGCCGGGAAACGTACGCCAACTGAAGAATATCACAGAGCAGATGTCTGTATTGAGTGAACAGCGTGAGATAAGCGCAGAGCAGCTATTGCAGTTTATTCCTCAGGATGCAGAAAGCACACAACTCGCTACAATAAACAAGCCTGGTGAGCATTCTTACGAGACAGAACGTGAGATTCTATATAAGATACTATACGAACTACGTGGAAACGTAAGTGACCTGAGACGCGATATGAATAGTCTGCGTAAGCAGTTGGATGAAGAGCGTGCTTTATCGGGTGCTCAAAGCTTCCAAGGAAGACAATTCCCTGTAGCTGCAGAACGACAGCCTATAGTGGCACCAGATGATGCACAACAATACTCTATATTGAATCCTAATTTGGAAAGTGCTTCTGCCGCCTATGATGCTATTGCTGAAGAAATTAATGATACAGCAAGCCTCAATCTAAATGATCTTGGACGCCAAATGGTAGAAAAGGCTTTGGAACGTAATGGTGGCAACAGAAAGAAAGCTGCTCAGGAATTAGGTATTTCTGATCGCACACTTTATAGAAGAATAAAACAATACGGACTTGAGAAGGAATAATATTCCGAACTTGTAAACCTCATTAGGAACAGTGAATTCGCTGAAAGAAATGAAAAGAAATATTATATATAGTAAATTGAAGAATATGGTATCTGCAAGATGGCACATAACTATGTTGCTATCTTTCTGCATTGTTGTAATGCTATTGTCGTCATGCAGCATCAGCTACAAATTTAACGGTGCAAGTATAGACTACACAAAGACTAAAACAATACAGATTTCTGATTTCCCTATACGCTCAAGTTATGTATGGGGACCAATGGCACCACTGTTCAACAATACGTTAAAAGACGAATTTGCTAATCACACTCATCTTGCTCAAGTAAAGCGTAACGGTGATATGAAGATAGAAGGTGAGATAACACAATACGCCCAAAGAAACAAATCCGTATCTAGTCAAGGTTACTCTGCACAGACGGAATTATCTATGACTGTAAACGTGAGATTTACTAATAATGCAAATCATAGTAATGATTTTGAAAAGCAGTTTACTGCTACATCAACATACGAAACAACAAAAAATCTTAACTCTGTTCAGGAAGAACTTGTAACTCAAATGGTGAAAGACCTTTCAGATCAGATATTTAATGCAACAGTAGCCAATTGGTAATCTATGGACCTAAAACGCCTTATACAACATCCGGAATATATGGACAAGGAGACCCTTTACGATCTCCGAAGTCTTATTGCGCTCCATCCATACTATCAGACTGCACGCATCCTATTATTACAAAATCTGTATATACTGCATGATCCGTCTTTTGACGAAGAGTTGAGACGTACTGCAATATGTATCAGTGACCGCCGTGTGATTTTCAATATGATTGAGGCTGCACATTATAAATATAGGAATGAGCAAAGGTTTGAGGCTAAAGCAAAAGAAGACGAGAAAGATAATGGTGATCGCACGACTACTCTCATAGATAGCTTCTTGGGTTCGATTCCAAAAAATTCAGATTCTGAAAGTCCAAAGGAAAAGAGAAAGCCTACACTCGCTGACGCAGCCATTGATTATGTTTCATATCTTCTTGAGATAGAAGATGAAGATAATAAACAGGAAACTGTTGCTGAAAATGACGTAAAGACTATTGCTGCAGACTGTTCAAATGGTGACAGAACTACTGACCTCATCAATAGTTTCATTGAAGACGGAGGTTTTAATCTGAAGGAAGAGACAAACCTATCTGAAGGTTATCAGACATATGACTTGCCAACTTCTGATAATACAACTCAGAAAGAAGCAGAAAAACAGGACGAGGACAGGGATAGCGATGAATGCTTTTTCACAGAAACATTAGCAAGAATTTATATAAAACAAGGTCGTTACGAAAAGGCTTTGGAAATAATTAAGCGTTTAAATTTGAATATTCCAAAAAAAAATGCTTACTTTGCAGACCAAATACGTTTCTTAGAGAAATTGATAATAAATAATAAAAATAAAAAATAAGGAAATGATTTACACATTATTCGTAAGTTTGATAGTACTTGCAGCTATATTCATGGTGCTTGTAGTACTTATCCAAGAATCTAAAGGTGGTGGTTTGGCATCAAACTTTTCATCTTCTAATGCCATTATGGGTGTCCGCAAAACTACAGATGTTGTAGAAAAAGCGACATGGGCTTTGGCCATTGCAATGGTTGTACTTAGTGTAGCATGCGCTTATGTAGCACCACAAGCAACAACAGAGCAAAGCGTTATGGAAAACAGCGCAACTCAAAATCAGACAACAAATCCAACAAATACACAAGGCTTTGGTGCAAGCCAGCAGGCAGCACCTGCTGGTGCGCAGACTCCTGTAGCTCCGAAAGCACCTGTTGGACCTGCTAAATAAATTTTATAAAAAAGTAAGAGAAAAATTTGGCAGTAACATTTTTTTCTCTTACCTTTGCACCCGCTAAACAACAATAGCGAAGTACTTTTAAAATGGTGGACGTAGTTCAGTTGGTTAGAGCGTCAGATTGTGGTTCTGAATGTCGTGGGTTCGAACCCCACCGCCCACCCAGAAAGCTAAGTAGTTTTACTACTTAGCTTTTTTTGTTTTTATGGCGTTTATAATTGACTTTATGTTGATGATTTCATCAGTTAAAGTTGCAACGAAAAAGAGAAAACATCAATTACACAATGTGTATTACAAAAAAAAAATGCTAAGCCTCATTTCTTTTTAGAATCAAGACCTAGTATTTTGTTTAACTTCTTTTATTGGAATAAAAGAAAAGTATCATTGAATTTTTCAAAAGCGCTTTATATTTCTATAAGACGGAGTTTGCTAATGGAGCAGCTAGTGTGTAGGTTCTTGTAGCAAGTTCTTTATCAAGCATATAAATACCGAAACCATTATCTTTAATCATATCCAGTTTGTCAATAATATCACGTGCATTGTCTTCTTCTTCTACTTGCTCGTCAATGAACCATTGTAGAAGGCTTTCTGTAGCATAATCATTATTAGCCTTCGCTAAAGATACGAGATTATTGATTTTAGCTGTAATATCCTGCTCGTGTTTTAAAGTACTCTCAAAGAGTTCATGTACAGATTTCCATTCTTTAGGAACAGCATCCAAACCTTCTAGTTCTACTCTACCATCACGACGGATAATATAATTGAACAAAATTTTAGCATGGTCCTGTTCTTCCTTAAACTGGACTTCAAACCAACTACCCATACCAGTGTAGCGAATGGAATGACAATAAGCAGCCATAGATAGGTATAAATAAGCTGACCACATCTCTACATTGACTTGCTCATTAAGAGCTTTTTCAATTTCTTTATTCAACATAAAATTCCTCCTAATTTATTTATATTATTGTTATTAACAATTTTGAAATTGACCGTCATCGCATCTGGCAACTCATATTATTGCCTCGAGTGAAACTATTTCAGTCAAAGATATATATAAAACACATACCTTATTTAAAATCATTACATAATTAGATGTTTTTAACAGTTTTTCGATTTAAAATAGGTATACTAACTGTTCTTGCCAATTACAATACAAATAATACATTAATCTATCAAGGATGTGGGGGCAGATTTATAAAAGGATACACTGATTATTCCTTCAAGATGCTATTGGAGATTTGTGCGAGATCGTAAGATTGAGGCGCACATGAATGTAGCTTTTAAATTTAATGAAATCATAATTAACTGATATAAATACTCGCAGATTTCATTTCGTAATACAGTTGTATAAGTATTGATTGGATATAAAGATTATAGGGATGTGCCTTGAAATGGCGCATCCCTATAATAATGTATCTCATCAAAGAGAAATATATTTGTGACACTGTTTTATTACAATAACCACAATGCTTGAAATATATTAAAAAGAATCTACTTACATTCTATATCAAAATTCTCTTTTGGTACTCTGACTTTCTTCATGCTTGCCAGCCAATCATTTGCGGTATCTCTATAGCCAATAGCCATTAATACAACACTTCTTAGTCCTTTTGATCTTAAATCCAAGAGTTCATCTAAAGCATCATTGTCAAAACCTTCCATCGGAGTGCTGTCTACTTTCAATTCAGCTGCCTGTGCTAAAGCTATTCCTAAGCCAATGTAAGCCTGTCTGGCTGTGTGTGCAAAATTCTCTTCAGGAGTCTGTTTAAGATATAGAGCTTTGAGTTTATTGGTATAAGAATTAAATCTACCTCTTGGCAATCCTCTTTGGTCTGTGATATAATTGTAAATATTATCTATCCTTTCTTCAGTGTACTTATCCCAGGCAACAAAAACCAAAAGATGAGAGCATTGAGCTATATTGTGTTGATCCATAGCAATGGGAACTATTTTTTCTTTCAGTTCCTGATCGCTAATATCAATTACTCTAAATTGCTGCAAACCTGAAGAGGTAGGAGCTAGACGTGCAGCTTCTATGATTTTGTTGATATCCGTTTGATCTACTTTCTTTGTAGAGTCATATGCCTTAGTTGCATATCTCCATTTTAAATTATCTAATAGTGCCATATATGTATTTGTTTATTTGTTAAATGACAAAGTTATATAACTTTTTTGAAACGACAAGATATTTATAATATAATTTATCATAAAGTGTCTACTTAAAATGATTAATATTTAATGTGATGTATTATAAAATAAAAGTTTAAAACTAGGATCTCTCTCTGACGATTTGAATTTTGTACATTTAGGCTGTCTTCTTTGCGTTTTTGGGCGTTTTTTAGCTACGGAGCTATGGCAGTCTCGCAAAACCTATAAACAGAGGGCTTGATAATACGTAGCTAGGTCAATTTAGCTTCGATGAGCTACGTTATCTATTTCTGTATATATAATGTACGTACATACACGCGCGCACTTAGAAGTTTTGAAAATATAAGTGTCGACGTGTCAACTTAATGAATATCAATATTTTATCGACCAATTTGATTGATATAAGGTGACGGTGGTATGATGGTAAAATATCGAGTTTTGAATGCGTTTCTATATAGAAACGCAACTAGTTCCATATAGAAACGCATTGCGTTTTGCGAAGTTTTACCTCCTAATGCTTCGTAAAGCGCAATGCATTCCTTCGTAAAACGCACCGTAAAACATCGTAAAACGCATCGCGATACTTTGTAAAGGGCAATTCTATACGATAAAAATTATCACCTAAATTTTACCGACAAACAACCGATACTTAATTCTACTCAAAAATAGTTCTAACAAGTTGATCCTCAAATGATAGACACTTTGACGCTTGTTTTTCAGAAAAATCCAGAGTGTGCGTGCGCGTATTTATAGTGTGTAGCACCAGTAATAAAAACTTTGGCTAACAGCCCAAATGTGATTTCATTGCATGAATAAAAATCTTGAAGTATCTTTGCCGAGAATTCAGTGGAATTCGGCAGAACATTTAAATAAGTTTGAAAATTCTGTTCTCGTTTACTGTATCTATCTTCACATCCCCAGTTCCTCAGATACAGCTAACGGTTCTTTGACAAATTTACTCGTAGAATATATTCCATCATTAAACGACACAAGTTGACGTAGCTAAATCCTGCAAACTACGTTTCGTTATGCCTAATGTTTATGGGCTTTTCGAGAGATGCCGTAGCTTCTTTTTGTATATCATCATGACAGGTTTTTAGACTGTTTGTGCTGCATATTAGTATGTGAGTATAATGGCTTACTATTTTTTTGTTTTTTTTCAATAATAGTGTCTTTAATCTTTCTTTGTCTGACAATCTTTTAGTAATTTTGCATCGCTTTTAAATTTATTTAGTGACTGGAATAGTCGCAGTTGATGTCAGAATAACAATTTGAATGTATATATATATAAAGTGAGATGGCGAAATACAATATTAAGGAAAAGTCGGAGAAAAGAGCAAATTATCGTAGTTTTATGAATCCTAGTGTGAAAGATGAATTACAGGAGAAAATTCGTGTGAAAATTATCCTTGAGGAAAAGTATAAGGACAAAGATTATAGCGCAAAGAAATTGGCTGAGGATTTAGGTACTAACGTAAGATATATTTCTGCGGTATGCGCTGAACGTTTCTATATGAGCTATTGCGAATTGGTGAATTATTATCGTATTAATGAGTCAATGACAATGCTAACAGACCGAAGATATGCAAAAATGAGAGTAGAGGATATCAGTGAAATGGTAGGATTTTCAAATCGTCAGAGCTTTTATGTGGCTTTTTATCGCTTGCGCGGAATGACTCCACGTCAATATAAAATGCAATATATCAGAAATCATCCTGAATTATTGAGAGAACTCGCAGTGAAAAGCCACCAACGCAAAACAGCATAAAAAATTTTGTGTAATCGAGATTTTTAGAGTAACTTTGCTTGCTCAATTGTACTCAATAAAACAAGTATGAAAGATATTAAGAAAATAGTTCTTACAGGTGGACCTTGCGCTGGCAAGACCACCGCACTGGTGAAGGTTATAGAGCATTTCTCAAGTTTAGGATATAAGGTATTCACTATTCCTGAGGTGCCTACAATGTTCAGTCAGTCAGGAATGGACTATCTTACGGATAATAAAGATTTCTTTTACGAGGGCGAAAAAGCTACTCTGGAAGTTCAGCTTGAGCTAGAAGATAAATTCCAGCTTATTGCAGAACAGTGCACGGAACCATCCATGATTATTTGTGATCGCGGGGCTATGGATATTTCTGCCTATATGAAACCAGAAACATGGGAGAAAATAACCGCTTCTGTTGGCACGAGTACCAGTATGTTGAGAGATCATCGCTATGATGCGGTATTGCATTTGGTCTCAGCCGCTGATGGAGCAGAGAAGTATTATACGACCACTAATAACAAACAGCGCACAGAAGGGCTTACGTTAGCTCGTGAGCTTGATAAAAAGGTTATTAACGCATGGACAGGACATCCGCATTTGCGCGTGATAAACAACCATGAGGATTTCAATAACAAGCTGCACCGTGTGCTGAATGAAATTTCAAATGTGCTTGGCATTCCTCAGCCTATTGTTGAAGAAAGAAAGTATATTGTGGAATTGACTGGTGAAATACCTGGTGTTATAGAAAGTGAGATTACACAGACTTATCTGGTTGCTGAACCTGGATGCGAAGTTCGTTTGCGCCGTCGTGGATGGCAGGGTAAGTATGTTTATGTGCATACAACAAAAAGGCGAATCTCTGACACAGAAAAGCTAGAGACTGAACGTCCTATCAATAATAACCTTTATGTGTCACTGTTACAGCAGGCAGATCCTTACAGAAGCACAATAAGTAAGGTGAGAAAGAGTTTCATTTGGAAGGGACAGTATTTTGAGCTTGATAATTATTTCAAGCCTGTGAAGAATTTGATGATTCTTGAAACCAAAGGTATTGCTGAACAGGAAAGTGTTAATTTTCCTCCTTTTATAAAAGTGATAAAGGATATTACCGGAAATTCAAAATATTACAATTATAATATAGCTCTAAAAGGATAATAATTGTAAATAATTATCCTTTGATGCTAATTTAGATATTCCATTTAGATCGCAAACTGTTTGATAAGCTTGCCATTTAGATGGAATATTTTTATTGTTCCATTTTCATATATGGCAAGAGTAGGAGGGTTGCCACCTTTGGGGAATGTGACAGAACCTGTATTACAAATCGTAGTGCTACTAATCTTGCAAAGTTCCCATAAATGTGTGTGACCATATATAATAGCGTCAAAATTACCTTTCGGTAAGTTTTCCTTATTGTATATGTGTCCGTGTGTGAGAAATAATTTATGACCTTCGTCAACAATCATAGCATAGTCGCTCATTATTGGGAAATCGAGTAGCATCTGATCTACTTCTGAATCACAATTGCCCCTTACTGCGATAATCTTGTCTGCCATAGAATTAAGACATTCAGCAATGCCTTTCGGGTCTATTCCTTCGGGTATTTCGTTTCTTGGACCATAATTTAATATATCGCCCATTATGCATATCATATCGCAATGCTGTGAATCGAATAGTTTCAAAGCTTCCTTTAATGCTGGAAGCGAACCATGAATGTCTGAAATCAACAAATACTTCATATACTATAGTTCTAGTCCTTTCATCAGAATAGCGTTGGCTTTGTCTATACTTTTTTTAGAAGGAGATTCAACGCCTTTCAATGGGTATGCAATGTTTAATTTTTCGTATTTAAAAGTTCCGAGAGTATGATAGGGCAGAATCTCAACACGTTCAACGTTCTTCAACGTCTTGATAAAGGAATTTAACTGCATCAGATATTCTTTGTTGTCAGTTATTCCAGGAATGAGTACATGGCGAATCCATACTTTTTTGCCAGTATCACTAAGATATTTAGCGCAGTCAAGGATATTGGCGTTGCCGTGATGAGTTAGTTTACGGTGCTCGCTGTCGTTGATGTGCTTGATGTCAAGTAATATCGTATCAGTGTATTTCATCAGCTTCTCAAACTTGCTGAAATATGGCTCATTTCTTGTGAAAGGCTGTGCAGACGTGTCAAGGCATGTGTTGATACCTCTTTGTTTGGCTTTGCTGAAAAGTTCAATTAGAAAGTCTATTTGAAGTAATGCTTCTCCGCCACTTACTGTAATGCCTCCCTCGTCACCCCAATATGACTTATATCTTTCAGCCTTGTCTAGAAGTTCGTCAGCAGAGTATTCCTGTCCCTTACCAATTTCCCAAGTATCAGGATTGTGGCAGAACAGGCATCTCATAGGACATCCCTGCAAAAAGATAATAAAACGAATCCCCGGCCCGTCAACCGAGCCGAAGGATTCTATAGAGTGAACGTTTGCTTTTGTCATATTTAAAGAGTCTCGTGAGCTTGACGTGCGATAACATCCAATTGCTGTTCGCGCGTAAGGTCAATAAACTTAACTGCATATCCGCTGACACGAATTGTGAAGTTCTGATATTCTTCTTTTTCAGGATGCTCCATGGCATCTTTCAGTTTATCAACACCGAATACGTTGACATTAAGATGATGTGCACCCTGGTTGAAGTAGCCATCCATAACATTAACCAATGTGTTGGCACGTTCTTCATCATCATGTCCTAGAGCACCAGGATTTATTGTTTGTGTATTTGAAATACCGTCAAGGGCATATTCATAAGGAAGTTTTGCAACAGAGTTTAATGATGCCAATAAACCGTTTTTCTCAGCTCCGTATGAAGGATTTGCACCTGGGGCAAGTGGTGTACCAGCAGCACGACCGTCAGGCATAGCACCAGTGTATTTACCATATACTACATTTGAAGTAATGGTAAGGATACTTGTTGTAGGTTCTGAATTACGATATGTGTGACATTTCTTGATCTTGTTCATGAATGTCTTGAGCAACCATACAGCGATGTCGTCTGCACGCTCATCATCGTTACCATAACGTGGGAAGTCGCCGATAGTTTTAAATTCGACAGGGAATCCAGTCTCGTCACGAACGATATTAACTTTAGCGTACTTGATAGCACAGATAGAATCAACAACATGGCTGAAGCCTGCTATACCTGTAGCAAATGTACGTCGTACATCTGTATCGATAAGAGCCATTTCTTCTGCTTCGTAGAAGTACTTGTCGTGCATGTAGTGAATTAGATTCAGAGTCTTTACATATACGCTAGCCAACCATTCCATCATCGCATCAAAGCGAGGCTCAAACTCTTCGTATGTAACTTCGTCGCCAGTGATAGGGCGGAATGCTGGTCCACATTGCTCATGTGACTTGGCATCTACACCACCGTTAATAGCATAAAGAAGTGCTTTAGCAAGATTTGCACGTGCTCCGAAGAGCTGCATTTCTTTACCAGTCTGTGTTGCACTTACGCAACAGCATATAGAATAGTCATCACCCCAAATAGGACGCATGATGTCATCGTTCTCATATTGTATAGAACTAGTAGCGACAGATATCATTGCGGCATACTTCTTGAATCCATCAGGAAGGCGCTTACTATACAATACGGTGAGGTTTGGTTCTGGTGAAGGACCCATATTCTCAAGAGTATGCAAGAAGCGGAAATCATTCTTTGTAACCATAGAACGACCGTCCTGACCTATACCACCAACCTCTAGAGTAGCCCAAACTGGGTCGCCACTAAATAATTGGTTGTATGAAGGGATACGTGCAAACTTAACCATTCTGAATTTCATTACCAAATGGTCGATAAGTTCTTGTGCATCATCTTCAGTAAGATTGCCTTCGTTAATGTCACGAGTCATATAGATATCAAGGAATGTAGAAACTCTACCAACAGACATTGCTGCTCCGTTCTGAGTCTTTATAGCTCCTAGATAACCAAAATACAACCACTGTACAGCTTCACGTGCATTTGCTGCTGGTATAGAAATGTCGAAACCATAGCTGGCAGCCATTTCCTTAAGTCCCTTGAGAGCCTTAATCTGCATCGAAACTTCTTCGCGAAGACGAATGACATCGTCGATCATTTCGCGGTCGCCCATGTTCTCTAGGTCATTTTTCTTTTCCTGAATAAGAAAATCAATACCATAAAGTGCTACGCGACGATAATCACCTACTATACGACCACGTCCGTATGTGTCTGGAAGACCTGTTAGGATATGGTTGTGGCGTACCACCTTCATTTCGTTTGTATAAGCGTCGAAAACTCCGTCGTTGTGAGTTTTTGCGTATTTAGTGAATATTTCGTGAAGCTTATCTGCTGGTTGGTATCCATAAGTTGTGCAGGCTTGTTCTGCCATCTTTATACCTCCATAAGGCATAAATGCGCGCTTTAATGGCTTGTCAGTTTGTAAACCAACTATTTTTTCTAATTCTTTAGTATTTTCTCCAATGTAACCAGGTCCATAAGCGGTAAGACTTGAAACAATTTCTGTTTCCATATCAAGAACGCCCCCTTTGGCCCTTTCTTCTTTTTGTAGATTTTTGAGTATGCCCCAGAGTTCTTCTGTTGCTTTTGTTGGCTTAGCAAGAAAATTCTCGTCACCATCATAGCTTGTGTAGTTGTTCTGAATAAAATCTCGTACGTCAACTTCAGATTTCCATTTGTTACCTTTAAAACCTCTCCATTCAGTTCTCATAATAGCGTGGGTTAAATTTAATATTAATTAATCTTATATATTTTGCGTGCAAAGGTAATACTATTATTTCGATATACTGGTAACAAATGTTACCATTGATATCACAAAAATAGTTAAATGGTTGGTGCAAAAACGTAAATAGTTACATGTTAAATAGTTATGAAAATTATCATAAAAGAAAATTTGTAATAACTGTAATTCTGGTGAAGTTTCCAAAAAATATTTATAAATAACTGATTATCATATACTTAACTTTTATTAACTCGTAAAAAGTTATCAAAAAAGAATAACTTAATGATATAAACACTATCTTTGTGGAAGAATTTTAAATGATTTAATCACTTGTTAATAATGATACAGACAGTAGTAAAAAGAGATGGAAGGGTCGTAGGCTTTAATGAGCAAAAGATTATGGCCGCAATCCGCAAAGCAATGCTTCATACCGAAAAGGGTGAAGACGATGAACTAATACAGAAAATCACTGATCACATTTCTTTTAAGGGAAAGGACCAGATGACTGTTGAGAATATACAGGATTCTGTGGAAATGGAACTAATGAAGAGTGCGCGTAAAGATGTAGCTCAGAGATACATCGCTTATCGAAATCAGCGCAGTATTGCAAGAAAGGCGAAGACGCGTGATGTCTTTATGGAAATTGTCAACATAAAGAATAATGAGGTGACGCGTGAAAATGCTAACATGAATGCGGATACCCCAGCAGGAATGATGATGAAGTTCGCTTCGGAAACAACAAAACCATTTGTTGATGATTATTTGTTGTCTGAGGATGTAAGAGATGCCGTGAAGCATAATTACATACATATTCATGATAAAGATTATTACCCGACAAAGAGTCTTACTTGTGTTCAGCATCCTTTGGATAATATACTTGAACATGGATTTGTTGCTGGTCATGGTTCTTCGCGTCCCGCAAAGCGTATTGAGACAGCAGCCGTACTTGCTTGTATATCTCTTGAAACATGCCAGAATGAAATGCATGGTGGACAGGCTATTCCTGCTTTTGATTTTTATCTAGCTCCTTATGTTAGATCTTCATTTATAGAGGAAGTTAAGAATCTAGAAAAACTTACTGGCAAAGATTTGTCCATATTGTATAATAAGGACGTAGAAGATTACATTGAAAAGACTCTTGATGGTCTTGAGGGGGATGAGCGTTTGTGCCAGCATGCAATCAATAAAACTGTGAATCGTGTGCATCAGGCTATGGAAGCTTTTATCCATAATATGAATACTATTCACAGCCGTGGTGGAAATCAGGTTGTATTTTCTTCAATAAATTATGGAACAGATACGTCTGCTGAAGGTCGTTGTGTAATGCGCGAATTGCTGAAGTCTACTTACGAGGGAGTAGGTAATGGCGAGACAGCTATATTCCCAATACAGATCTGGAAGAAGAAACGTGGCGTAAACTATCTGCCAGAAGATAGAAATTATGATATTTATAAATTGGCTTGCAAGGTTACCGCACGTCGTTTCTTCCCTAATTTTCTGAATTTAGATGCAACGTTTAATCAGAATGATAAGTGGAATGCAGATGATCCTGAACGTTATAAATGGGAAATTGCAACTATGGGATGTCGTACACGTGTGTTTGAAAACCGCTTCGGACCTAAGACTAGTATTGCTCGCGGCAACTTGAGTTTCACTACTGTTAATATCGTGAAGTTGGCAATAGAATGCATGGGTATTGAGGATAAGAATGAGCGTATAAAGGTATTCTTTGATAAGTTGAAAAATATCCTTGATATTACTGCGAAGCAGCTTGATGAGCGTTTTCAGTTTCAGAAGACAGCTTTTGTTAAGCAATTCCCTTTGCTGATGACAAAACTTTGGATAGATTGTGATAAGTTGAATCCTGATGATACAATAGAAAAGGTAATAAATCAAGGTACGCTGGGTATCGGATTTATTGGTTTGGCTGAGTGTCTGAAAGCTCTTGTAGGTAAGCATCATGGCGAAAGTGATGAGGCTCAGGACTTAGGAGTTAAGATTATTACTTTCATGCGTGATAGCGCGAATGATTACTCAGAACATTATCAGCATAATTACAGTATTCTCGCAACTCCGGCAGAAGGTCTTTCTGGTCGTTTTACAAAATATGATAGAAAGGAATTTGGTGTAATTGATGGTATAACAGATCGTGAATACTATACTAACTCAAACCATGTACCTGTATATTATAAATGTTCTGCAATGCATAAGGCTCAGATAGAGGCTCCTTATCATAATCTTACACGTGGTGGGCACATCTTCTATGTAGAAATAGACGGTGATGCAACACATAATCCAGATGTAATATCTAGTGTGGTAGATATGATGGATAAGTATGATATGGGATATGGCAGTGTAAACCATAATCGTAACCGTTGTATGGATTGTGGCTATGAAAATGCAGATTCAGAACTTGAAGTATGCCCTAAGTGTGGGAGTACTAATATTGATAAGCTGCAAAGAATTACAGGTTATCTTGTTGGTACAACAGATCGTTGGAATCATGCCAAGTTGGCTGAACTTAACGATCGAGTAACACATGTAAATTCAAACAAATAATTTTCTTTATAGCATCCCTCCTCAATAAGAGGAGGGATTTTTTCGATTATGATTAGTATATTGGATATTGTTCATGACACAATGGTTGACGGGCCAGGTTTTCGTACATCAATTTATTGTGCTGGTTGCCCTAACGCTTGTGTTGGTTGCCATAATCCTCAGTCATGGGATGTCAACAACGGTAAGATGATGACAACAAAAGAAATAATGGATGTTATAAAAGAAGATCCGTTTGCTAATGTTACGTTTTCTGGCGGTGATCCTATGTTTCAGCCTGTAGGATTTGCTGAGCTTGCCGATGTAATACGTATTGAAACATCAAAGACAATATGGTGCTTTACGGGTTTTAAGTTTGAAACCTTAATTAAAAATCATGCCCAGAAGTCTTTGCTTGAAAAAATAGACGTTTTGGTTGATGGACCTTTTGTGCAGAAATTGAGAGATACAGACTTGATATTTCGTGGAAGCAGTAACCAGCGTATTATTGATGTCAAAGCCTCTTTGAAGAATGGGGAAGTTGTATTGCTTGATTATAATCCAACTAGATTGTAATTAAGCAATGCACTGCTTGATTTTTTAATAAAGCTATTAGATTAATATTGCATCCAGAATCATCATGATGGTAAAACCGATTGTTGGCATATTGCTGTGCGGATCTTCTGATGCTTCTGGATTTTATTATTAAGAACCACATAAATTATATCACCTGTTGTAAAGCTTAATAAATATGGTCGTATAGGAGGCATAAAAGATGATATAAGTATTAAAAGTATTCCACTAATAATTTCTAAGATTCTGCTCATATAGAAGCGGCTATCATAACACCTGATGCAAATTCAAGTAACATCTTCTTCATTGTTGAAGGCATTTTATCTTTCATGAAAAACACAAATGCTGAACCTAAAGTGGTTCCTTAAATGGTATTAATAAAGCGAATATAATTCCTTCTATAGCGTATCTTTTAATTGATTTTTGTCAGATATTTTTATAGTCAGGGATATCCTTTAAAAATAAATATTTTTTACTTGCATAATCCATTTTGCAGCAATAGTGTTGTAGTCCGTTAGTGACTATAAGATAGTCTACGTGGAGCAACATATTGTATACTGTAATTTGGTCAAATACCTTTTGGGTTATGCTTATGTTGGGTGCCTTATATTCTATAATAATCCTAGGTTTCAACTCTGTTGAGTATAATACGCTATCGGCTCTGAGTTTTTTCTCACCAACTTTTAGGTTTACTTCGTTTGCTAGTAAGCTAAGGGGATAACCTTTATGCTCAATCATGAAGTGTATAAAATGTTGGCGAACCCATTCTTCAGGAGTAAGCGAAACATATTTTCGACGGAGAACATCGAAAATCGCAGGCTTATCTGGAGTTCCCGATAACTTTATTTCGTAATCTGGTAGGTTTAATGGAATCATTTTGCTATTTTTGCAAAGATAAACAAAATAATTTAAATAGAAAGATGCCTGAAAGAAAAAATACAGGAGTGTCATATGAAACGGTTATGCGTGATCTTAATGCGCGTAAGTTTTCACCTATTTATATATTAATGGGAGAAGAATCATATTACATTGATAAGATTTCTGAATTTATTGCTGAAAATGTACTTAAGCCAGAGGAAAAAGATTTCAATCAAAGTATTGTGTTTGGTGCAGATATAAGTGCTGCCCAAATTGTCGATTCGGCAAAAGGTTTTCCGATGATGTCTGAATATAGAGTGTTGATTGTTAAAGAGTCGCAGAATTTGAAGAATACAGAACCTTTAGAAAAGTATTTCAAAAATCCCGCAAAATCAACCATCTTAGTATTCTGTCACAAAAATGGCAGTATTGACAAAAGAAAGAAAATTATTCCGGCAGCACTTGAAGGGGGAGCCGTTGTTTTTGAAAGTAAGAAATTATATGATCGTGAACTTCCTGGTTTCATAGAATCATATTTGAAAAAAAATAGCGCTACAATTGATTCAAAAACAGCTCAGGTAATTGCTGAACATGTTGGAGCAGATCTTAACAGATTAACTTCAGAGTTAGACAAAGTTCTAATATCACTTTCAGATTCTGATAGGAGAGTAACAGCAGATGTTGTTGAAAAAGAAATTGGAGTTAGTAAAGAGTTTAATACTTTTGAACTTAGAAATGCGATTGTAAGAAGAGATGTTTTCAAGGCAAATCAGATAATAAAATATTTTGACAGTAATCCTAAAGCTGGTTCACTCTTCTCAATTCTCCCGTTGCTCTTTTCATATTTCGAAAATTTGATGATAGCATATTATTCTCCAAATAAGATGAACGAAAATGCTGTTGCAGAATACTTGGAATTAAGAAATGGATGGGCCGCCAAAGACTATGTCGCAGGTATGAGAAATTACTCTGGAATGAAAACGATGCAGATAATTTCTAAGATAAGAGAAATAGATGCCAAAAGTAAAGGGTTAGATAACCCTAATACTAGTGCAGGAGACCTGATGAAAGAGCTTATTTTCTTCATTTTGCACTAAAAATAGTCTATTTTTTGCTAATTTTGAGCTAGATTGAGTGCCCTTCAGGGGCACTTTTTTTGTACCTAAACCATTATAAACAAGCCGTTTAACTTGATTTTACCCCCTTCAAAATTCGCGTATTTTTAAATATTCGGGCGCTCGTTCAGATAATCAAAATTTTGCTGTTTTTTAGTTGTTTTGCTTTCTGATAATTTAGCATTAACATTAGTTACGGTTTACTTTTTTAAAGTTTACGTTTTGATAATTAATAATAGTAAATTGTATTTGTATTTATGAATCAAAATTTACTATATGATATACGTTTGCACATTACTATGTTTAGGTATGCAAATGTAAATGTTTAGGTTCTAAATTCTATACGAATAAATATACCTTACTGATATACAACTCATAACTTACTGTAAATCAGCATTATATATAAAATAACCCTTGTAAATATCCTAATATATCACTATTTTAAAAATCAGAAGTGAATATATGCTCTTTCAGCGCTTTACAATCAACAATTAACTATATTAGAACTAATTAGTTAGCTTTTTCTTCTAAAGAAAGGCTTTGTGGCACTTTACGACTCTAAATTTGCATTTGTAATCCTAAACTATAGGCTTTTGCGTTTTTATATTTTCATTTGTGAAGTTTTAAAATCAAAACCTAACATTTAGTATGTTAAATATACTATACAAATGTTGTTTGTTTCGATTTTTTGTTTTACTTTTGTAAAGTCAACGAAAAAAGGCATAAACTAGCCCTTTTCTATAAATACACACTTATGAAAGATAGAATAAAGATGATCATGGAGAGTCAACACATGACTCAGCAGACCTTCGCTCAGTTCATTCAAATGTCACCTGCTTCACTGAGTAGTATTTTTAATGGTAGAACCAAACCTACCCTCACGATTGTTGAGGCTATAAAAAATAAGATCCCTTCATTATCTTTGGAATGGCTTTTATCAGGTACTGGACCTATGTATATGGACCAAGTTTCGACATCTGATGTTATTGACAATAATGAGTCTTTACCATCTCAAGATGGTATTATTGATTTCGACTCACAACAAAATGGTCCTACTCTATCTCTTTTTGAACAACCAAATATGCAGAGTGTAAATAGTACACCAATAAATAAGACTAAAACTGAAGTTAAAATAATTGACAAACCACAGCGAAAGATATCAGAGATAAGAGTGTTCTACGATGATAAGACATGGGAGACTTTCGTTCCTCAAAAAGGTTAGATAGCTATGGTGAATGCAACTTTTATTGTATCAGATAATATAAGTTGCATTGGCTAATTAATGCCAGCCTATTTTATTCCGTATTAGGCTTTGCACTACTTTCGATTATTATATAGTTTGCACCTAAACAATAAAATTTAAAAAAACCTTTTTTATTTTGTATTGTGTTCAGCTTGCACTACCTTTGCATAAACATTATTGCAAAAAGCAAAGATGAAAAAATACGTTCTAGACCTTACTGTTAAATCTGTAGAGGCTCTGAGTGCTAAGCATGTTCTTATTAAGCTTACTTCTGAAGAGACTTTACCAGAGATGGCACCGGGACAATTTGTGGAAGTTCGTGTTGACAATTCGCCGTCAACATATCTTCGCCGTCCCATTTCAATAAACTTAGTTGATTATAATCTTAACGAATTATGGCTGCTTGTTGCCATGATTGGTGACGGAACTCGCCAATTAGGAAAACTTCATGCTGGTGATAAGTTAAATTGCCTTTTCCCTTTGGGCAATGGATTTACTATGCCTGTTGACAAAAGCGAGAAGATTTTGCTTGTTGGAGGTGGCGTTGGTATTGCTCCTTTGTTACATTTTGGCTGCGAAATACGAAGAATGGGTGGTCAGCCAACTTTCTTGTTGGGAGCAAGAAGTAAGTCTGATTTGCTTGAATTGGAATATTTTGAAAAGATTGGTCGTGTCTTTGTTACAACTGAGGATGGAAGTCTTGGTGAACAAGGATTTGTGACTAATCATTCAATATTGCAGAATGAAAAGTTTTCTCGAATAAGTACTTGTGGTCCTAAACCTATGATGGTAAGTGTTGCAAGATATGCGATGTCAAATGGCATTGATTGTGAGGCTTCACTTGAAAATAATATGGCATGTGGTGTTGGTGCTTGTTTGTGTTGTGTAGAGAAGACTACTGAAGGGCATGTATGTGTATGTCAAGAAGGTCCAGTGTTAAATATTAAGAAACTATTATGGCAGATCTAAATGTAAAGATAAATGACCTTGTATTGAAGAATCCTGTAATGACTGCTTCGGGAACTTTTGGTTATGGAATTGAATTTGCTGATTTAGTTCCTTTGGATGAACTGGGTGGAATTATAGTAAAAGGTACAACGCTACATGCGCGTGAAGGAAATGATTATCCTCGTATGGCAGAAACCGCTAGTGGAATGCTTAATTGTGTTGGATTGCAGAATAAGGGAGTAGACTATTTTTGTGACCATATATATCCTCAGATTAAGGATATAAATACGAATATGATAGTTAATGTAAGTGGAAATGATCCTGAATCTTATGCTGAATGTGCCGCACGCATTGATGCCCTAGATAGTATCCCAGCTATAGAATTGAATATCAGTTGTCCAAATGTAAAGCATGGAGGAATGTCTTTCGGTGTAACTTGTGATGGTGCTGCTAGCGTAGTCAAGGCAGTTCGCAAAGCATATCATAAAACTCTTATTGTAAAGCTATCGCCAAATGTCACAGACATAACATCAATCGCCCGCACCTGTGAGGAAGAGGGCGCAGATGCCGTTTCCTTGATAAATACGCTTATGGGAATGGCTGTGGATATAGAAAAGCGTGAACCAATGCTTAGCATACGTACAGGTGGATTAAGTGGTCCTGCTGTTAAGCCTGTTGCACTAAGAATGGTTTACGATGTTGCTCATGCAGTAAACATACCCGTAGTTGGGCTTGGTGGTATCAGCAACACCAGCGACGCAATAGAATTTTTGATGTGTGGTGCTACAGCTATAGAAATAGGTACATCCAACTTCGTAGATCCTACTGTAACCATTAATGTAATAAATGGTATAAATGAGTGGCTAGACTCACATGGCTGCAAGAGTATAAACGAGATTATTGGTGCAATTAAAGATTAATAATATTGATGCTTATCGGGTTTTTCAATTAAAAATATTATCTTTGCACAAGTTAAATTATATAATAAGGTAATAATGGACAATAACCAAAACAAGTACATCGCCGTTTCATATATGTTGTATGACGTGACTGATGGCAAGCAGGAACTGATTGAGCAGACTAGCGAAGATCGTCCTTTCGATTTCCTAAGTGGCTTCGGTTTCACTCTTCCTGCATTTGAAGAGGCTGTAGTTAATTTAAAAAGTGGTGAAGATTTTGAGCTTATGCTCACTCCAGATCAGGCTTATGGTGAACATATCGAAGAGCATGTGCTGGACTTGGACAAGCAGATATTTTCTATCAACGGAAAGTTTGATTCAGAACATATTGTGGTAGACGCTGTCGTTCCTTTGCAGAATGAAGACGGAAATCGTTTCAATGGACATATTCTTGAAATTACGGACGATAAGGTTAAGGTTGACCTTAATCATCCTTTGGCAGGAAAGGCTCTAAAGTTTGTCGGCAGTATAAAAGAGAATCGTGATGCTACAAATGATGAAATAGGACAATATATGAACATGGTCAATGGAAACGATGGCTGTGGTGGCTGTAATGGTTGCGAAGGCGATTGTGAAGGTGGTTGTGGAGATGATAAGAAAGATGGCGGCTGTTGTGGTTGTCATTAAATAAATAATAAAGAGCGCTTCATTTTTTATGGAGCGCCTTTTCTGTTTTTTAAAACTAACCATTATGAGAAATAGTTTCGGCAATATATTTACTCTTACTACGTTTGGCGAAAGTCATGGAATGGCTGTCGGAGGCGTGGTTGATGGTATGCCTGCTGGCGTTGATATTGATTTAGACTTCATACAGAATGAACTCAATCGCAGACGTCCTGGACAGAGTAAAATTACAACAAGTAGAAATGAACCTGATAAGGTCGAGATTTTTAGTGGAGTCTTTGAGGGTAAGTCTACAGGTACGCCAATAGGATTTGCTGTTTATAATACTAATCAGCATTCTAACGATTATAACAACATGCGTGGTCTTTTTCGTCCATCACATGCTGATTTTGGATACTTCAGCAAGTATGGCATAAGAGATCATCGTGGAGGAGGACGTTCTTCTGCGCGTATAACTATAGCACGTTGTGTCGGGGGTGCCTTGGCCAAATTAGCTTTGCGTAAATTGAATATTGATATCAAGGCATATACATCGCAAGTCGGAACTATTGAATTGGATAGAGATTATACCAAGTATGACCTTAATGCTATTGAGGATAACATCGTGCGTTGTCCTGATTCAGATAAGGCTAAACAAATGGAAAAACTTATTTCTGACGTAAAGGCTGATGGAGACACTATTGGTGGAGTCATCGCATGCGTAATTAAGGGATGCCCTGTAGGGTTAGGTGAGCCAGAGTTTAGTAAGTTGCATGCCCAGTTGGGATCTGCAATGTTGGGAATAAACGCTGTAAAAGGATTTGAGTATGGCGAGGGATTCCATGGAGTGGCTGCTCGTGGCAGCCAACAGAACGATGTTTTTACAAGTTCTGATGGAACTATAACAATGAAATCAAATCATAGCGGAGGTGTTCAGGGGGGAATAAGCAATGGACAGGATATATATTTCCGTGTCGCTTTCAAACCAGTAGCAACTCTGTTAATGAAACAAAATACAGTGGATATCAATGGTGAATCCACAACAATAACAGCTCGTGGGCGGCATGATCCATGTGTGCTTCCAAGAGCAGTACCTATTGTCGAGGCTATGGCAGCCATGGTAATTTTAGATAATTACCTTATTAATAAGACAATACATATATAGGTAACAAAAGCTTGTTGACCAAATATTATACTTGTTGAGGATAAATCGTGTAGGTTTATCCTCAATTTCTATATATAAAGGTATGTATTATTATACTTTTCGCTACAAAACGGCAAATTACTATAGAAATGAAAGCTAATTCTTTGATTTAGGTCAAGAAATGTTGCTGTTTGCGCAAACAGTGTGATAAAATGCTTGCGAGATAAATAAAAACATCATATCTTTGCAATGTCTTACAGAGATAAAGACATTTAGGATAATAACAGATGTATAACAGAGCCTCAGGATAATAGGTAATAAAAGAGGTTCAAAAAGATGAAAGGTAAAAAGATTATGAAAAAGATTATTTTGACATTCGTTGCTCTTATGAGTATGACAACAATCGCATTCGCAGAAGGTGAAGATGCAAAGGCAACAAACACAGTAGCAGTTTATGACATGACAGTAAACTATGGTAAACTTGCAGATGCTCTAGGACTTTCAATGGATCAGCTAGAAAGCGTTGAGGATGTACACAAAACATTCTGTGTGGAAATGATGAATGCAGCTAACGCTTCTAAAGATGAGCGCAAGCCTATGGTTGACAAGGCCATCGAGAAGAATCTTAAGTACATGCACTACATTCTGAATACAAATCAGTATCGCAAGTATCTTCTTCTTCTCAACACCACAATGAACAATCGTGGTTTGAACAAGTAAAAAAAGAATAAGATTAAGAGAGAGAATAATTAAAGGCTACATGTCTGTTTAAGCAGATATGCAGCCTTTTTTCATGTCCGTATGTTTCAATGTTTACATAAGCATCGGGACAAGATATTTAGATAAACAGTAACCTCCAACTATTAGCCAGCAATATAATATTGAGGCAAGTAGGAATGGTTTAAATCCTGCTTTTCTGAATTTATCGATACTAGTTTCCGCTCCAAGTGCAGTCATTGCAATAGTCAGCAAAAATGTGTCTATATTGTTTAGGAATGTTACAATTGATTCTGAAAGTAGTCCTAAACTGTTGAAACATATCACTAAGAGAAACAAGATTGCAAACCATGGAATCTTTATCTTTCCACGTCCAAATTCATCACTTTCAGGATTACGACGAGCTTCACGGGCAACATTCCAGCTAATCACCAACAACACAGGAACAAGCATCATTACGCGTATCATCTTCACAATAATCGCTGAATTTGATATCGTTGTGCCCATTGCGTTTCCCGCACCAACAACATGTGCTACTTCATGAATTGTAGCACCAGTCATTATTCCCATCTGATCTGGAGTCAAATCAAATATACCGCTGCGAAATAGGATAGGGTAGAGAAACATGGATATTGTTCCGAATATAACCACTGTTGACACAGCAACAGCTGTCTTATAAGGTTTTACTTTTATAGCCGATTCAATGCCAAGTATAGCAGCAGCTCCACAAATTGCGCTACCAGCCGAAGTGAGCAATGCTATTCCACGATCCATTTTCAATAATCGTCCGATTAATACTCCTCCGCATATAGTTACGGTAACTATTATTGCGTCAATGCAGATAGCTGGGAGTCCAACCGCAGTTATATCTTGGAATGTAAGTTTGAATCCATACATTATTATTCCAAGTCTCAAAATCCTTTTGGAACAGAATGCAATACCAGGTGTCCATGTTTCAGGAAGGTTGTTGCGTAGACTGTTTGCATAAAGCATACCTAGGATGATACCCACGATCATTGGTGAGAAAGATATAGCCTTAGCTGTGTCTGTGCCACCGATGTAAAAAGCTGCGCATGCGAAAAGAGTCATAAGAAGTACTCCGTGTAGCATGCTGCTGCGTTGTTCTGATAATTTCATAATACTTATCTTTATTTGTTTTTATCGCATGCAAAGATAAGTAAAAAAGTCGTTGAGTGTTTATATATTATAACTATGCCTTATAACTATCGGTTATGAAGTGCTTGAATATTTTTTGCAGTCCAATACTTTCTCCTCGCTTTTCAACATAAGCGAAGTCACGCATCATCTTCAGTCCTTTAAGTTCTATTATTTTGAATCTATTTTCTAGTAGTTCATGACTAACCGCCATTATAGATATTATTCCCATTGTTTCAGTATGTTCTACAAAATGCTTAATACCTTCAGTAGTTCCAAAACTCATGACGATATTAAGATCAGAAAGTCGCAAATTGTTTTGGTGCAAATAATTTTCTATCACTTGCAGTGATCCTGAACCATGTTCACGAATAACGATAGGAGTATCTTTGAAGGTATTAAGGTCAATCTCATCTAGTTCAGACATTTTGTTACCTTTGCGAACAATAGCAACAAGTTCATCTTTCATTATGTTGGTGTATTTTAGTTCAGGCAATCTACTGATGCCTTCTACCATACCCACGTCGATACGTCCGTCTTTAAGCATTTGCTCTATATTTCTAGAGTTGTCAGAGATCGTGTTTATATTTATGTCTGGATATTTTTGCATGAATTTAGCCAGCATTTCAGGTAGCAAATATTGAGCGATAGTGGTACTTGCGCCAACTCTTAGGCTTCCACCATATTTTTTCTGGATATTGTTCATGTCAAAGTTCATCTTCTTGTATTGCTGAATTATTATTTCAGCATTGTCTAGAAGAATCTTTCCAGCTTTCGTGAGTTGTATGCGTGTACCCATACGTTCAAAAAGGCAAGTATTGTATTCACACTCCAGTTCTTTGATGTGCTTACTTATAGCTGGTTGACTTATGAACAGTTCCTGTGATGCTTTCGTGAAACTTAGGTTACGAGCCACACTTAGGAATACATTAAGACGTGTATCTATCATTTTGCAAAGATATAGTAAACCTAATACAATGCAAAATTAAAATGAAATTTTATTTTCATTGTTTTCACCGTTGAAAGAATCATTTATATTAGACATATTTATAGCTATAACAAGTCATAGATTTCGTGATACAGCTTAACATAATAACTCTATATAAACCTCTGTCTGCTAAAGTGCAGACGATTATTCTATTTTTTATAAAAAAGTATTCATTTCTTTTGTGCATATTCTTTCGGTGACATTCCAAATTCTTTCTTAAAGCATTTTGAGAAATACTTTGGTGTATTAAATCCAACCTTCATTGCGATGTCATTGATTTGTATATCTGGTTGTCTTTTAATTATATTGCAAGCCTCTTTAAGTCGTATGCTGTTTATAAATTCAATAATACCTTGTCCTGTCAAAGCTCTTAGTTTATTGTATAGGGTAGAAGAACTCATCATCATGTCACTAGCAAAAGCCTCTCTGTCATATTCTGTGTCTGTGATATGTTGACTCACACATTGCATAGCCTTTTCCACGAATGTTTTGTCGGGATTACTGTAGTGCATGTCATCAATTCGATTTATTTCCGTTTGTTGTCTAAATCTTTCACGTATCCTCATCCTGTTGGCAATAATGTTGTCTATGCGCAATTGGAGATTCTCGAGTTTGAAAGGTTTTGTGATATAGTCGTCTGCTCCTGTTTCATATCCCATATTCTCGTCAGTATCACTGGTCTTTGCTGTAAGCATTATAACAGGTAGCTGTGCGAAGTCTTTGCTGCCCTTTATTTTCTTTGTAAGTTCTATTCCGTCCATAACAGGCATCATCACGTCGGTAACAACAACGTCAAGTTCCTCCTTATTAATAATGTTAAGAGCTTGTACTCCGTTTTTAGCTGTTGCTACATGATATTTTCTGCCAAGTAGACGCTTCATTATATTCAGCAGTTGTTCATTGTCTTCAACCAACAGAATCTTATATCCGTCTCCAGGTTGTAGTTCTCTAGTGTGCTGAGTCTCTATCAGCTTCACTTCACTTTCGTGATTATATTTTGTCTGCGCCTTTTCTATATTTTCTTTTTCAATGCATATTTCATTTTCACTATAGTCTTCTTTTCTTATAGGAATGTTTATTGTGAAAGTCGTTCCTATTCCTGATTTGCTTTGGCAGCTGATATTGCCATGATGCAGTTTGACCAAATCATGGGTTAGTGATAGTCCAATACCTGTACCAAGAGTCTTCATCTTGCGATAGTCTCCATCCAAGAATCGTGTATAAAGGTGTTTGAGTTTATCTGGTGAAATACCTATTCCTTCATCAGTAACTCTCAATATAGCCTTTCCGTCTGTTACTTCTAGTGCAACAGTTACGTTTCCTCCCTCGCGATTGTATTTAAAAGCGTTGGAAAGCAGATTAAATAGAATCTTGTCTATTTTATCAGTATCAAACCATGCGAATATCTCATTTTGTGGAATATCCACAATCATATTATTGTGGTGAATTGAAGACATAGGTCTAATACTTTCACAGATGTCTCTTATGAATGCCGCAATATCATTCTTGCTTACCAGCAATTTTAGTTGTCCTGCTTGTGATTTTCTTATTTCAAGAATCTGTCTTAACAGTCTTGTAAGTCTTGATACATTGTTTTGCATTAAAGTGTAACTGTCGTCAAACTGAGGAGCTTTGTTTCTCAATTCGTCAACGGCAGCTGTAATCACGGTCAATGGTGTCAGCAGTTCGTGGGTTATGTTAGTGAATATCACGGTCATCTGAAGTCTGTTTTTTGTTTTAAGATAATTCTTATACCATTTTATACCAAAAATCACTCCAAGACCAATAATGAATATATATATAATATAAGCCCACCATGTAGCCCACCATGGCGGCAATATCATAATCTTTATTGCGTAGTCCATCTCTTGCCATTTACCAAAACTATCAGCAGCTTTTATGTGAATATAATAGTTACCCGAAGGCAAATTTTGGTATGTAGCCCTTCTTCCCTTGAAATTTGTATAAGCCCATTCTTTGTCATATCCTTCAAGTTTGTAGGCATATTTATTTTGTCTTGCATTGTTGTATGTAAGCAGTGCGAATTCAATTCCGAATTTCTTTATGTCACTTGATATTGTTATGCATCTTGTATAAGCTGGATTTTCGTTAGATATAGTCCTTCTCTTTGTAGAATCAAGTTGCATGTAAGGAATATCGTTAATCAGTATGTCGGTAACGATAATATTCTTTTTAATGTTTTTCTGTTTATCTCGGTTCCATTTTGATGGTGAGAAAGAGAAAAATCCCGTTCTACCTCCGAAGAACAATTCTCCGTTGTATTTATATGAAGAGTTCGGACTGAACATCATTTCGCCTATTCCGTCTTCGCTAGCGAAACTTGTAATCTCTGGATATGTGTTTCTTCGTATAGATAGTTTTACTAATGCGTTGTCGGTCGTTAACCACAAGTTGTGATTCTCGTCTTCATTTATTGAAAAGACTCTATCACCGTCAATGTGGTATTCTCTGTTAACAGGAATAAAACAGTCTTTAGCATTATAATATCTGAATAGTCCCCCGCTGTTAGATATAGCCCATAAAATACCTCTGCTGTCTTCATAGCATGCTGTGGCATCATCTACAGCATAGTTTCTATTTACAGGATTGTATTGTTTGAATACAATAGATTTTGCGTTATTTTTGTTTCTGTGTATTCTTATTATACCTTCATTTTCGGTAGCAAGCCATATATCTCCATTGCGTGTTTGACTAATGTTTCTCACATCACATTGAGAAAAGTCCCTTTTTGCATCATGTGGTTTCAGAAGTATGCCTTTGTCGTTAGGGTATATCATTGATATTCCGCTACGCTGTCCAACCCACATTATTTTGTCACTTGATTCAAATAGTGTGCAAACGTAGTTGTCAGCAATGTATTTATGCTTCTGAGAATTTATGATGTATGCTTTGCCGTTTAGCTTCTTCACAACAATACCATAACTGCTGCTAGCAAACCACATTTCTCCGTTACTTCTTTTTACGATAGATGGTATTTTTGTTCCCATTACCTCTGTCGGAATATCCCTAAGTCCAGGTATGTTGTTGCTGTATATCGTCTTTCCTGTAGTTCTGTTATACAGAGCAAGGCCATAAGGATTTAGTCCAAGCCAAAAGTCGTTACCGTTTTGCGTGTATATTGAACAAATAGCATTAATTGAAAATTTATAGCTTTTAGTATCAATGTTCCATATATGAAACAGACTCGGATTGGTGTTTACCTCTATAATTCCATAGTTCAGAGTTGAAATCCATATATTACCATTATTATTGGTAGCCATGTCATTACTGAAGTTCAGATTGTTTGTCCCTGCGTATGCATAGTTTGTCCAAACTCCATTCACATCTTTAGAGTTTAGAATACTTACCCCCTCTCTGGAGCAAGCCCACATCGTATTTGTCACAGGATCTTCTATAATCTTATAGAATGTATCAAAGTTATTTGTCGTGAAAGGATATTGATGCTTTTGAGGATCTTTTCTGTTATACGGCTTATCAAGTCTGACAATACCATATCCCCATGTTCCAATCCAAAGTCTTCCAATATTGTCAAAATGCAATGAATAAGCAGAGTTGCGTTTGTTGAATTTTGGATATTGATAAAATTCATGGCTACCCTTATGAAATCTAATTAGACCGGCAGCCCATGTTCCGAAAAATATGTTTCCCTTGTTGTCCTCAATAATGTTTTTTACACTGTATGCTCCAATCTTCACTCTTTTCCCACTAGATTGGGTTAAGTGAGTGTTTGTATTGTCAAATGTATAGAATGAGTCTTTTTTGCGATCATAATATGATAAACCTTCATCCGTTCCTATCCATATAGTTCCGTCTTTTGATGTATAAAGGCAATATATTATTCTCTGACCTTCCTTTGGCAGAAAGTAAGTATGAAATTCACCTGTTTTTTTGTCCATACTCACCAAACCGTTGCGAGTTCCTATCCACAGTTTGTCGGTATTGTCTTCGGTGATACATAGTACAGTGTTGTTTGGAAGTATACCAGGAGAAAAGGCATCCGACTTGTACGTTGTTATATTATAACCGTCATAAGATTTCAGTCCAGAACTAGTTCCTATCCACATCATTCCCTGATGGTCGAAATATATACATCTCAATTCGTCAGATGGTGAAATTCCTATAGGCGAGAACATTCTATAGTTAAAGTTCTGTCCATAGATAACATTGCAGAATAATAAGTTTAATGTTAATAACAGATATTTGACAGCGTTCATAATGCACTAGGTTAGTTGTGCAAATTTACATTATTTATTTAATACATACAAGATAAAACATATTTTGTTTTAAACTTTTTTATGATACAAATATAGTTTATTCTATATTTCGAATGATGCTATAGTCATAATAGCTATTTTAATTATATGAGTGAATTGTTATGTCTGAATATATACTCATTTTTATTATATGGCCATTATTAAAGTAGGTCGTTTCGTTTTAATTTTAGATTAAGTAGTGTATCTTATTCAATATTCCATAACCATCTTTAGTTTAATGTGAGTTTGACGAATTTAAAATGCTGAGAGTCTTTTATCCATTTCCCTTTATCAATTGATGCATAGTTCCCTTGTCAATTTAGGGAGTGGAGATCCTTTATAAATGCGCTTGAACCTCTACCAGAAATAGTTTTTTTAATGCCACTAATGTCACTTTGTCACAAACCCTTTGTTTATAAGGGTTGAGCCAGTGACATTAAGTGACATTATCGGGGTAAAAGTGGCATTAAATAGTAAATGGTACCAGTTTTTGGCGATTTTTTGCCAAATATGCAGTACATATATAGGCACTTTTTCGTTTATAATGGTCTATACTCGTCATTATGTGCGCTAAATTTCTCAATGTGCTTAGTTATTATCTTAGAACCCAATGATAATAATAGTGTTAATTGTAATCAATCCTATTCTTGTAGTTTTATTGATAGTCATTCGTTTACCTACGTCAGGTAATACTCTTTTTCACGTTGGGCAATTCAATTACCTAACGTGGGTAATTGAGTTACTCACGTTGTGTAACTTGATTACCTACGTTAGGTAATCGGATTACACACGTGTTGATGTAATTGAATTACCCAGTCATTGATGTAATCGAATTACCCAAAAGTTACAAAAATTTAGGTAATAGTTTGTGCACTAAGTTTCTAAATCTATTTGTATCCTTCAAATTCATTCTCTCATTATTATATATATGTATGAAGTCTATTTTTGAATTATTCATATTATTCAGGGAGTCAGCCTTTACATTCTATAAAACTCCATCAGCACAAAATTGTATTATGTAAATAGTATAATTGCGAATAAAACGCTAAAAAATAGGTGTGATTTTGACTTTAATGCCACTTTTACTACTATAATGTCACTTAATGTCACTAGCTGAAGCCCGATAAATAAAGGGTTTGTGACATTATGACATTAGTGGCATTAAAAAAACTTTTTCTGGTAGAATTTGTTTCAAGCCCATTTATGGAGGATATCACCCACTGAATTGACGAAAAATCAATCTGAAGTTTTTTGCAACTTTATATGGAAGTATTATGGTCTATCCGATAATCGGATGAACCAAATATTAGTAATGTATAATTCTATCAAATAATCCATTAGATAAATCTTAATTGTTTATTTTGAAAATAGTTATATATAATAATGTGTAGATTAGATTCTGTACTGAATTATCTAAGTTGACAATTTCATCATCTGTATATCTTTAATAGCATTTACGCTTAATTCCAAGCTAGAAGTTTGTCATCGCGAAGGAGCTTTTATAATTGAAATTAGCAAATAATAGGCTAAATTGACCAGAAAACGGGTCGTAATGTAAATTAAATGGAAAAAGTGGAATAAAAAACAAACTTTTTAATTAAAACATTTGCGAGTTTGAAAAATTTGCTATACTTTTGCAATCGCTTTCGCCTCAAAACGAACAGCGATTAAACTTTTAGAAATAGAAGTTAAAAGAAAGAGTTCTTTGAAAAGATTTACATAGACAGAAAAGTAGTACAAGAAGCGAGTGCTGAGATTTATTTCGGTACTCGGGTAAAAAGAAACAAACCGTCACCGGACTTAGGTTCGGTTTCGAAAAAATCAGGTTTTAGACTACAATAATTTAGGAGATTCGTTCTGAACAGATTACAGACATTCTAGAAATAGAATATATAATATTTTACAATGGAGAGTTTGATCCTGGCTCAGGATGAACGCTAGCTACAGGCTTAACACATGCAAGTCGAGGGGTAACGAGAGGAAAGCTTGCTTTCCTTGTCGACGACCGGCGCACGGGTGAGTAACGCGTATCCAACCTGCCCACAACTAGGGAATAACCTTGCGAAAGTAAGACTAATGCTCTATAATTTCCTTTGACGGCATCTGATTAGGAATAAAGATTTATCGGTTATGGATGGGGATGCGTCTGATTAGCTTGTTGGCGGGGTAACGGCCCACCAAGGCAACGATCAGTAGGGGTTCTGAGAGGAAGGTCCCCCACATTGGAACTGAGACACGGTCCAAACTCCTACGGGAGGCAGCAGTGAGGAATATTGGTCAATGGGCGAAAGCCTGAACCAGCCAAGTAGCGTGCAGGATGACGGCCCTATGGGTTGTAAACTGCTTTTATACAGGGATAAAGTTAGCCACGTGTGGTTATTTGCAGGTACTGTATGAATAAGGACCGGCTAATTCCGTGCCAGCAGCCGCGGTAATACGGAAGGTCCAGGCGTTATCCGGATTTATTGGGTTTAAAGGGAGCGTAGGCCGTCTGTTAAGCGTGTTGTGAAATGTAGATGCTCAACATCTGAATTGCAGCGCGAACTGGCAGACTTGAGTGTGCGCAACGTAGGCGGAATTCGTGGTGTAGCGGTGAAATGCTTAGATATCACGAAGAACTCCGATTGCGAAGGCAGCTTACGGGAGCACAACTGACGCTGAAGCTCGAAAGTGCGGGTATCGAACAGGATTAGATACCCTGGTAGTCCGCACGGTAAACGATGGATGCCCGCTGTTGACCCACCTGGGCCAGCGGCCAAGCGAAAGCATTAAGCATCCCACCTGGGGAGTACGCCGGCAACGGTGAAACTCAAAGGAATTGACGGGGGCCCGCACAAGCGGAGGAACATGTGGTTTAATTCGATGATACGCGAGGAACCTTACCCGGGCTTGAATTGCAGAGGAAAGATCCAGAGATGGTGATGCCCTTCGGGGCCTCTGTGAAGGTGCTGCATGGTTGTCGTCAGCTCGTGCCGTGAGGTGTCGGCTTAAGTGCCATAACGAGCGCAACCCCTTTCTTTAGTTGCCATCAGGTGATGCTGGGCACTCTGGAGATACTGCCACCGTAAGGTGTGAGGAAGGTGGGGATGACGTCAAATCAGCACGGCCCTTACGTCCGGGGCTACACACGTGTTACAATGGCCGGTACAGAGAGACGGTTGCTTGCAAAAGTAATCCAATCCTTAAAGCCGGTCCCAGTTCGGACTGGGGTCTGCAACCCGACCCCACGAAGCTGGATTCGCTAGTAATCGCGCATCAGCCATGGCGCGGTGAATACGTTCCCGGGCCTTGTACACACCGCCCGTCAAGCCATGAAAGCCGGGGGTGCCTGAAGTCCGTGACCGCAAGGAACGGCCTAGGGCAAAACTGGTAATTGGGGCTAAGTCGTAACAAGGTAGCCGTACCGGAAGGTGCGGCTGGAACACCTCCTTTCTGGAGACGATTTTCCAACAATGGATTATATATAAGGATAGAACAAGAGTTTGGTTCTTTTCCTTCTTGTACTCACTGAACTGTTTATAGATATAAGAGAAATAAGGAAGCTGGGCAGCAAAAAGCCCACGTAGCTTGAATGAACCAGCTGGAAGATATAGTCCTATAGCTCAGTTGGTTAGAGCGCCACACTGATAATGTGGAGGTCGGCAGTTCAAGTCTGCCTGGGACTACTCCTTACAATCCCTCGGGGGATTAGCTCAGCTGGCTAGAGCACCTGCTTTGCAAGCAGGGGGTCAACGGTTCGAATCCGTTATTCTCCACACATGGAACATACTTTTGATTAAGTATATGCATTCCAGATAGATCTTTGACATATTGACACAAGCAAAACTGTAAAGTAATAAAGTTCAAACTTTGAAATCAAGAAAATCGCAAGATTTAAGGATTTCACTTAACAGCTGAAAGTATGAGCAACCTCATGACATTAATGTCATGTTGGCGAAAGAAAGTAAGAAAGGGCGTATGGTGGATGCCTAGGCTCACAGAGACGATGAAGGACGTGATAAGCTGCGATAAGCTTCGGGTAGGTGCAAATAGCCGCTGATCCGAGGATTTCCGAATGGGACAACCCGTCTGTCTGAAGGACAGTCACTCACGCCAGTCGTGAGGGTTAACCCGGGGAACTGAAACATCTTAGTACCCGGAGGAAGAGAAAATAAATAATGATTCCCCTAGTAGTGGCGAGCGAACGGGGACCAGCCCAAACCGGTGATGTGGCAACGCACCGCCGGGGTTGTAGGACCACGTGATTGTATGGAGACAATGAACAGAATGAACTGGAAAGTTCAGCCATAGCGGGTGATAGCCCCTTATGTGAAGTTGAATCCGGCATAGTGGTATCCTGAGTAACGCGGAGCACGAGGAATTCTGCGCGAATCTGCCGGGACCATCCGGTAAGGCTAAATACTCCTGTGAGACCGATAGTGAACCAGTACCGTGAGGGAAAGGTGAAAAGAACTTCGATAAGAAGAGTGAAATAGTTCCTGAAACCATACGCCTACAAGCGGTCGGAGCTGAGCAATCAGTGACGGCGTGCCTTTTGCATAATGAACCTACGAGTTACCATCTCTGGCAAGGTTAAGGGGTTAAGCCCCGCAACCGCAGTGAAAGCGAGCCTGAACAGGGCGTTCAGTCAGAGGGGGTAGACGCGAAACCAAGTGATCTACACTTGACCAGGATGAAGTTCCGGTAACACGGAATGGAGGTCCGCACCAATAAGCGTTGAAAAGCTTCTGGATGAGTTGAGTGTAGGAGTGAAAGGCCAATCAAACTTGGAGATAGCTCGTACTCCCCGAAAGGCATTTAGGTGCCGCGTGTATTGATCCTCATGAGAGGTAGAGCGACCGATAGGTCAAGAGGGCTTCACCGCCTATCGAGACCTGACGAACTCCGAATGCTCATGAGCGGCAGATATGCAGTAAGGGGACGGGTGCTAAGGTCCGTTCCCGAGAGGAGAAGAATCCAGACCGCCGTCTAAGGTCCCGAAATTCTGTCTAAGTTAGTCTAACGAAGTCTGGTCCCAGTGACAGCTAGGATGTTGGCTTGGAAGCAGCCATTCATTCAAAGAGTGCGTAACAGCTCACTAGTCGAGGGTCCGGGCATGGATAATAATCGGGTATAAGGCAGGTACCGAAGACGCGGGATAGTAATAATAAAAGTATCGGTAGGGGAGCATTCCATATGCGTCGAATGGTGAGGATAACCGATCCTGGAGCGTATGGAAAAGCAAATGTAGGTATAAGTAACGATTAGAGGGGTAAGATCCCCCTCCGCCAAAAGTCTAAGGTTTCCCAGGCAATGTTAATCAGCCTGGGGTAAGTCGGGTCCTAAGTCTCAGCCGAAGGGCGAGGGCGATGGCAGAAACGGTTAATATTCCGTTACTACCATAGGGAGTGACGTGGAGACGGAGCAGTGACACAGCCGCGGGGTGACGGAAGTCCCCGTTTAAGGGTGTAGATGTTGAGGAAGGCAGGCAAATCCACCTTCCGAGTCGAACCTGAAAGTACGGCATCCCCTTCGGGGGAAGCTGATAGCGCTGGTAAGCATACTCCCGAGAAAATCCGCTAAACTTAATCCCTGTGGTACCCGTACCGCAATCCGACACAGGTAGACGGGTAGAATATACTAAGGCGTTGAGAGATTCATGGTTAAGGAACTAGGCAAATTAACCCCGTAACTTCGGGATAAGGGGTCCTCTCCTCCGGGAGAGGCGCAGAGAATAGGTCCAGGCAACTGTTTAACAAAAACACAGGGCTGTGCTAACTCGAAAGATGAAGTATACAGTCTGACACCTGCCCGGTGCCGGAAGGTTAAGAGGAGATGTCATTCCTTAAGGATGCAGCATTGAATTGAAGCCCCGGTAAACGGCGGCCGTAACTATAACGGTCCTAAGGTAGCGAAATTCCTTGTCGGGTAAGTTCCGACCTGCACGAATGGTGTAATGATCCGGACGCTGTCTCAACCATGAGCTCAGTGAAATTGTAGTATCGGTGAAGATGCCGATTACCCGCGATGGGACGAAAAGACCCCGTGAACCTTTACTACAGCTTAGCATTGACCTTGGTCATCCGATGTGTAGGATAGGCCGGAGGCTTTGAAGCGTGCGCGCCAGCGTATGTGGAGCCATCCTTGAAATACGGCCCTTTGGCTGTCTGAGGTCTAACTCGCTTATCGCGAGGACATTGTTTGGTGGGTAGTTTGACTGGGGTGGTCGCCTCCAAAAGCGTAACGGAGGCTTCCAAAGGTGCCCTCGGGTCGATTGGTAACCGACCTAATAGAGTGCAATGGCATAAGGGCGCTTGACTGGGAGGCAGACATGCCGAGCAGGCAGGAAACTGGGGCATAGTGATCCGGCGGATGTGTATGGAAACTCCGTCGCTCAAAGGATAAAAGGTACTCCGGGGATAACAGGCTGATCCCCCCCAAGAGCTCATATCGACGGGGTGGTTTGGCACCTCGATGTCGGCTCGTCACATCCTGGGGCTGGAGAAGGTCCCAAGGGTTGGGCTGTTCGCCCATTAAAGTGGCACGCGAGCTGGGTTCAGAACGTCGTGAGACAGTTCGGTCTCTATCTATCGTGGGCGTGGGAGTTTTGAGTGGTGCCGTCACTAGTACGAGAGGACCGTGATGGACAGACCTCCGGTTTACCAGTTGTGCCGCCAGGCGCACCGCTGGGTAGCTGAGTCTGGAATGGATAAGCGCTGAAAGCATCTAAGTGCGAAGCCAGCCGCGAGATTAGAACTCCATAGAGGGTCGTTGAAGACGACAACGTTGATAGGGTGCAGGTGTAAAGACGGTGACGTCAAAGCCGAGCACTACTAATTGCCCGAAACTTTCTTTCGACAGGTCATACTTTGAGTTGTTTAAGATTATAGTAGGAACATTGTTCCTTACGGTTTGCTTGTGAAAAATACGTCATAACCCATATCAGGTGGTTATTGCGGTGGTGTCCCACCTCTTCCCATTCCGAACAGAGAAGTTAAGCCCACTTGCGCCGATGGTACTGCAATGCAATGCGGGAGAGTAGGTAGCCGCCTTCTTTTATTGAAGCCTCGAGGATAGCAATATCTTTCGAGGCTTTTTTATGTTTATATCATTCGAGCTATCCTATAAATATGATAGCTCTGATTAATATGTTAAAATCGGGTAGACCCGAAAATCTGGATAAATCAGATAACTCCGATTAATCAGAGAGTTTTTGTTTCTTATTTTTGGATTACCTTTTGATAAATATAATCTTCTTTGGGATCTTTACCCACTTGCGGTTTACAACAATTTTTATAGTGCTGCCTTCTTTCTGCTCTAGCTCATAGGTTCCATTAGACAACTTTTTGAGTGTACCTTCAAGGTCTTCGCTGCCGTAATCATTTGTTATTTCTAATTTTGCGGTAACAGAGTCCGTAATTTCTGCACTAGTAAATAACCATTTTCTTGTGTCCCTATTTGCTCCGAAATATCCTGGCAGTTCACCATATATTTCTTGATTAGGGACAGTGATATTTTTCTTATAGAAGTCCATATTGATGTACACTTGATACTCTCCATTGTATATGTAACCTTTGAAGATAGAACTTCCCTGAGCATTTGCTGAAACAGTTATAAATGCTGCTAATACAGAAATAATAATCTTTTTCATATATCGAAATTTAGTTATCGACAAAGATAATAGTTTATATCAAGAAAAGAGCTTAATTTATTAAAATATAGTTCTTAAAGTTTGCTTTTTTGGAATTTTATATTATCTTTGTACGACATTTATTTGGTTTTGTATGGGGAAAAATATCAATATTCCTGATTATATATTTGAGTCTAGTTGGGAGGTCTGCAACAAAGTTGGAGGCATATATACTGTGCTTTCTACAAGGGCAAAAACATTACAGGACGAATTTATGGACCACGTGATATTCATAGGTCCAGACTGTTGGTCCGAAGATAATGTTTGTCCTTATTTTACAGAGGATATAACTTTATTTTCAGATTGGCGTATTAAGGCTTGTAAATCAGGAATGAAAGTTAGGGTTGGAAGATGGAATGTTCCTGGCAATCCAATTGTTTTATTGGTGGATTTTTCTCCTTATTATAAAATTAAAGACGACATTTACAGCAATTTGTGGAATTATTATCATGTGGATAGTCTTCATGCTTATGGGGATTATGATGAAGCATCTATGTTCTCTTATGCTGCTGGAAAGGTCGTTGAAAGTTTCTATAACGATAATATAGAGAAGTCTTCAAAAGTTATATTCCATGGAAATGAATGGATGACTGGATTGGGACTTCTGTATATAAACCACGTTTTACCGCAGATTGCAACAATATTTACTACTCATGCTACTAGTATAGGAAGAAGTATTGCTGGAAACAATAAGCCTTTGTATGAATACCTTTGGGCTTATAATGGTGACCAAATGGCTGAAGAATTGAATATGCAAAGCAAGCATTCTATAGAAAAACAAACAGCTTTGTATGTAGATTGTTTTACAACTGTAAGCGATATAACAGCAGTGGAGTCAAAAGAATTATTAGATAAAGCTGTAGATGTAGTATTACCTAATGGATTTGATGATGATTTTGTTCCTACAGGTGCTGAATATATTCGTAAGCGTAAAAATGCTCGTAAGCGCCTTTTGAGTATAGCCAATGCACTTACAGGATCTGAATATAAAGATGATACGATTATTGTTTCAACGAGCGGCAGATATGAATTCCGTAATAAGGGCATTGATGTTTTTATTGATGCTATTAATAGACTGGGAAAGATTGAAAATCTTAAAAAAAAGATTGTCGCTTTTGTTGAAGTTCCTGGTTGGGTATCTGGTCCTAGAGAAGATCTGTATGAAAGACTTAATAGTGGAAACACTTTTTGCACGCCTTTAGATAATCCAAACCTCACACATTGGTTACACAATGTGGATAATGATAATGTACTGAGCATGATGCAATATCTTGACATGAAAAATTCAATACACGACAATGTCCAACTTATTTTTATTCCTTGTTATCTTACAGGAGATGATGGTATTGTAAATATGAATTATTATGATCTTGTATTAGGTAATGACCTATGTGTATATCCTTCATATTACGAGCCATGGGGGTACACACCTCTTGAAGCAATTGCTTTTAAAGTACCATGTATAACAACAGATTTAGCAGGTTTTGGACTTTGGGCAAATACAGTTAAGGGATCTGACAGTAAGCTAGAGGATGGTGTAGAAGTTGTACATCGAACTGATTATAATTATGATCAGGTAGTCAATGACATAACAGAAACAATACATCGATTTGTGTTATTAACACCTGATGAGATAAAAAAAATACGTAATAATGCTCAGAAGCTATCTAAAAAAGCTTTGTGGAGTAAATTTATCAAGTATTATCATGATGCATACGACTTTGCATTGCAAAAAGCATCAAATAGAGTTTGAAAGATTTTTTGAGATAAAATATAAATTTGAGATTTATGAAAATTAAAGCAGATTATGTTAACACTCCTCAATGGAAGGAGTTGACTGTGAAGTCTAGACTTCCAGAGCAGTTGAAGTGCCTTGATGAAATTGCACACAATATGTGGTGGGCATGGAATTATGAGGCTAGAAACCTGTTTAAAAGTCTTGACGCGAACATTTATGAGGAAGCTGTGTTAAATCCTGTTGTACTTCTTGAACGACTTAGTTATGAGCGTAAGGAAGCTATCGTTAAGGATAAGGCTATTATGAAGAAAGTTAAAGAAGTTTATGCTGACTTCCGTGCCTATATGGATGAAAAGCCTGATAGCAAGCGTCCTTCTGTAGCTTACTTCAGTATGGAATATGGTTTGAGCCAAGTATTAAAGATTTATTCAGGAGGACTTGGTATGTTAGCAGGTGATTACCTGAAAGAGGCTTCTGACAGCAATGTGAATCTTTGTGCGGTCGGTTTTCTTTATCGTTATGGTTACTTTACCCAGAGTTTAAGTATTGATGGTCAGCAAATTGCAAAATATGATGCACAGAACTTCAATTCTCTCCCAATTGAGCGACAGCTTGATGAGAATGGAAATCCTCTTATCGTAGATGTCCCATATACAAATTATTTAGTTCATGCTTATGTTTGGCGTGTTAATGTAGGTCGTATTAGTCTTTATCTTCTTGATACAGATAATGACATGAATTCAGAGTTTGATAAGCCAATTACACATTCATTATATGGTGGTGATTGGGAAAATCGTCTTAAACAAGAAATTTTATTGGGTATAGGTGGTATCCTAACGCTTAAGAAACTTGGTATAAAGAAAGATATCTATCATTGTAATGAAGGGCATGCTGCATTGTGTAATCTTCAACGTCTTTGTGATTATGTAGATTCTGGGCTGACATTCAATCAGTCTATTGAACTTGTTCGTTCATCTTCACTATACACTGTACATACCCCTGTTCCTGCAGGTCATGACTATTTTGAAGAGTCTCTTTTTGGAAAGTACATGGGAGGATATCCAGCAAAATTAGGCATATCTTGGGATGAATTTATTGGAATGGGACGTCAGAACCCTGATGATCATGGAGAGCGTTTCTGTATGTCTACATTTGCATGTAATACGTGTCAGGAAGTAAACGGTGTAAGTAAATTGCACGGTTGGGTTAGCCAGAAAATGTTTGCTCCATTGTGGAATGGATATTTCCCAGAAGAAAACCATGTTGGTTATGTTACTAATGGTGTACATTTCCCGACATGGACAGCAACTGAATGGCGCAAGATATATGATAAATATTTTGATCCAAACTTCATGAACGATCAAAGTAATGAAGAAATTTGGCACGGAATATATAATGTTTCAGACGATGAAATATGGAAAACACGTATGGCGCTAAAACAGAAGTTGGTTGATTATATACGTGAAAAGTTTACAGAGTCTTGGTTACGTAATCAGGGAGATCCTGCACGTGTAGTATCACTTTTACAGCGTATTAATCCAAATGCTTTGATGATAGGTTTTTGTCGTCGTTTTGCAACTTATAAGCGTGCTCATCTATTGTTTACAGATTTGGATCGCCTTTCTAAGTTGGTTAATGATCCAGAACATCCAGTTTTATTCTTCTTCTCAGGTAAGGCGCATCCTGCAGACGGTGCAGGTCAAGGACTTATTAAGAGAATATATGAGATAAGCCAGCGTCCAGAATTCCTAGGTAAAATTATATTCCTTGAGGATTATGACATGCAGTTAGCGCGTCGTCTAGTTTCTGGTGTTGATATTTGGATGAATACTCCAACACGTCCTCTTGAAGCTTCTGGTACATCTGGTGAGAAGGCCGAGATGAACGGTGTTGTAAACCTTTCTGTTCTTGACGGTTGGTGGGTTGAAGGATATCGTAAAGGCGCTGGTTGGGCTCTTCCTCAAAAACGTACTTATGAGAATCAGGCATACCAAGATCAACTTGATGCCGCTACAATATATAGTTTGTTTGAGAATGATATCATACCTCTTTATTACAATCATAATAAGAAGGGATATAGTGAAGACTGGATTAAGGTTGTGAAAAATTCAATCGCAACAATAGCACCTCATTATACAATGAAGCGCCAGTTGGATGATTATTACGAAAAGTTCTATATTAGACAATCTATTCGAGCAAAGAAACTTGCTGAGAATAACAACAGCCTTGCCAAGGAAATTGCACAATGGAAAGAAACTGTAGCAGAGCGTTGGGACTCAATCAATGTTGTCACTAAAGACACATCTTTGCTTGAAAATGGTGGTGAGACCGGTGTTAAGTATTCTGTAAAGTATGTAATTGATGAACAAGGACTTAATGATGCTATTGGCTTGGAGCTTGTTACATTGAAAAATGACAAGAGTAATGATGATCATCAGATATATGCCATACACCAATTCAAAATAGTAGGCCATGAAGGTAATAACTATACTTTTGAGGCCCAAGTTGAACCAGATCAGGCTGGCGCATTCCGCAGTTGTGTTCGTATGTATCCAAAGAATGTTAATCTGCCTCATCGTCAGGACTTCTGCTATGTAAAGTGGCTTGATTAATAAAATTAAATCAAATAAGTAAGGTCAGTATATATATATTGTTCTTACTTATTTTAGGATATAATAAAAAAGGTCGCATAGAATTTTCTATGCGACCTTTTAATATGTAATATATTAATTTTATACAATATATTGTGAAGATATACTCTTGTTGTCAACAACGCGACGTATAGTTTCTGCAAACATTTCTGCAACAGACAATTGCTTAACTTTAGCGCAACGGTTAGAATAAGGAATAGAATCAGTGAAAACAATTTCCTCAAGAGCTGAATTCTGAACACGTTCAGAAGCTGGACCACTCATAACGCAGTGAGAAGCACATGCGCGAACTGTCTTTGCACCAGCGTTTCTCATTATGTCGGCTGCCATTGTTATAGTACCAGCGGTATCAACCATATCATCAATGATGACAACATTTTTGTCTTTTACATCACCGATAATCTGCATGCTGGCAACAACATTAGCTCTTGCGCGAGTTTTATTACATAAAACGAGTGGGCAACCTAGATATTTAGCATATGTATTTGCGCGCTTGGAACCACCAACATCAGGAGAGGCAATAACCAAATCCTTGAGATGCAATCCCAGAAGATAGGGAAGAATTACTCCCGAAGCGTAAAGATGATCAACAGGAACATCAAAGAAGCCTTGAATTTGGTCTGCATGTAAATCCATTGTTATCAACCGATCAATTCCTGCAACTCTTAGTAAGTCGGCTACAAGTTTAGCACCGATGCTGACTCTTGGCTTGTCCTTACGATCCTGACGAGCCCATCCGAAATATGGAACCACAGCAATGATATGGCGTGCAGAAGCTCGCTTCGCAGCATCAATCATAAGGAGTAATTCCATTAAATTATCGGAATTTGGAAATGTACTTTGTACTAAAAATACGTCGCGTCCACGGATTGATTGTTCGTAAGATACGGCAAATTCTCCGTCAGAGAACTTCGTTACAACTAAGTTTCCTAACGGGCATCCCAAACTGGCACAAATCTTTTCAGCAAGATATCTTGTTTTTGTACCGGAGAAAACCAAAAAAGAGTTATTTTCACTCATTTCTATTAGCGTTTATATTGAATATATGTACTTTCTTTATGATTTAAAATCAGCCTACAGCTTTTCTCAATTTTTCAAAATGTAAGATTAGTTCTTTATAGTCTGTTTCGTTGTGTATATTAAATCGGTTCCAAAGATCACCACATATGACAACACCACCAAATCCTAAGTCCTTGGCATATTTAATGTTATCAATGCTCATACCTCCTAGTGCATAAACCTTCTTATCAATAAGTCCTTTTTTATATGCATCTACAAGTTGATCATTATTAAATGATGACTTTTCATCACTAAATTCAATACAATCAAAAATGTTCTTCAGAAAGACGTAATCTGATTTCTTCTTTATATCTCTTAGGTTTTCTAAGTTATCGCAAGTTTGACTAATTCTACCCTTATACCCCTTTGGAATTTCCAACTCAGGTGTATCAAGATGAATACCACCAAGTTTATATTCATTTTTTAGATAAAAGTGATCGTGAACAGTGATCTTACTATAGTATTCCTCAGGAATTAATGAAAGCAGCCTCTCTGCATATAGGGGAGACGAACCTGGTTTGTAAAGATGAAGGTTATCCAATCCCTCGTCGAAGAGTGAGACAAGAATTTTGTCTTCTTCCACAAAAAATGTGGATTTTGTCATTATAATCAGCTTCATTGCATTTCTTGTTTTCACGTGCAAAAGTATGAAAATTCTCTCAAATAAGCAATTATATCGTATTAAAAAGTTATCTTTGCATAATAAAAATAATTATAATCAATAATGAATATAGATATTACTGATTTTTCAGGCATCAATGAGCCTATATATATATTGGAAGAAAAGAAACTTCGTCATAATCTTAAGCTTATATCAAATGTTGCTAAAAATGCAGACGTAGAGATAATATTGGCGTTCAAGTCTTATGCTCTTTGGAAAACTTTTCCTATTTTCAGGGAATATATAAGTGCCACTACAGCCAGCTCTCTATCAGAAGCCAGATTGTCTTATGAAGTATTTGGAAACAAAGCTCATACTTTCTCTCCAGCTTACACTGATTATGAAATAGATGATATCGCAAAATGTTCTAGCCATTTGCAGTTTAATTCAATGACTCAATATGAGCGTTATCATGAGCGTGCCCGATCTGTTAACGGAAGTATCAGTTTCGGTCTACGTATAAATCCAGAATATTCAGAGGTTGATACATTACTTTATAATCCGTGTGCTCCAGGTACGCGTTTTGGAATTTCTGCAGATAAATTGCCGGAACATTTACCAGCTGATATAGATGGATTTCATTGTCATTGCCATTGTGAGAGTGGTGCCGATGTGTTTGAACGCACATTGGTTCATATAGAAAAAAAATTTTCAAAATGGTTCCCACAAATTAAATGGATTAATTTTGGCGGTGGACATCTTATGACACGTGATGATTATGATACTTCTTTACTTATTAAGACATTGAAAGAGTTTCATAATCGTTATCCGTGGTTGAAAATAATTCTCGAACCTGGTAGTGCTTTTGCTTGGCAGACAGGAGAATTAGTTTCACAAGTTGTGGATATAGTCGAAGATCATGATATCAAAACAGCTATATTAGATGTCAGCTTTACTTGTCATATGCCTGATTGTCTTGAAATGCCATATTTTCCAGTAGTGAGATTTGCCAATCATTGTGATGAAAATGCTTCATCACCCTTTATATATAGATTAGGTGGAAATTCTTGCTTGAGTGGTGATTTCATGAGCTTTTGGAAGTTTGATCATGAATTAAAGATTGGAGAGAATATCATTTTCGAAGATATGTTGCATTACACAACAGTAAAGACTAATACATTTAATGGTATATCCCATCCTTCTATAGGTATTATCCATCTTGATGGTAGTTTCGAGATTTTGCGTAAGTTTGATTATGAGGACTATAAAAATAGAATGGATTAATGTAAAGAATATGATTTGATGAAAAAAAAAACAAAAAAAATTTGCAAGTTTAAAAAAAAGCCTTACCTTTGCAACCGCATTTAGAGAAATGCTCCTAGTTAATAGGATAATGCGGAAATAGCTCAGTTGGTAGAGCACGACCTTGCCAAGGTCGGGGTCGCGGGTCCGAGTCCCGTTTTCCGCTCAACATTCTGAATAGAGCCAATAGGAAGGATTCTTCTTAAACCTGCCCAGGTGGCGGAATTGGTAGACGCGCACGTTTCAGGTGCGTGTGTTTTACGACGTGCAGGTTCGAGTCCTGTTCTGGGCACTATTTATTCAGAATGCATTACATTGTTGGAGAGGTGGCGGAATTGGTAGACGCGCTACTTTGAGGGGGTAGTGAAAATTGTTTCGTGGGAGTTCGAGTCTCCTCCTCTTCACCACGGTAATTGTTATTATTTTTCTCTGCGGAAATAGCTCAGTTGGTAGAGCACGACCTTGCCAAGGTCGGGGTCGCGGGTCCGAGTCCCGTTTTCCGCTCTTTTTTTTTCAAAGGGAAACATACAATTCAATGAACTTATATTTAAGATATTTTGATCAAGAAACATTAGTCTCTAATGTTGAAGAAGCTCTTGATTTTTTAGGTTCTATTCCTGAAATAGGTTTAAATCAGGACTTGGAAGCTGATATTCGTGACTATGTCGCTAGTGATGTTTTTTATCCCAAAAGGTACAAAGTACGCCAGCGTGTCTATTTCATTATTATAAAGACAACAGCACCAACAATGGCAGATTTTAAAGAGAAAAAGGCATTACGTCCAACCGTACCAGTTGTGGAAAAACATGATTTAGCCGCATCAGCAATGACACGTCTTACTGAGACTCAACCTGGTTGGTACGAAGGTGTTATTGATTTTAAGCGCGTGGTAATGATTCCTGCTACTGGTAAGCATGAGTATCGTGATACGCATTTCGTAGCACAGTGTAAGGCTAATTCTGGTCAGGACTGTTATACTCGTATTGTTGATTATCTGCGTGGAAGAGTGGATGGCAGATCACAATTCCCGTCAGCAAAAGGAAAGAGTTTCCATTTCAAGTATCTTGGAATGTGGAAATAAATAATATGTTATTTTAAATCATTTTGAAATATGAACAAGGTAATGCTTATAGGCTATGTCGGCAAGGATCCGGATGTAAGGTATTACGATGCGGATCAGGCTGTTGCACAATTTTCTTTGGCAACAACAGAACGTGGTTATGTTCTTCAAAATGGAACAAAAGTACCAGATCATACAGATTGGCATACTGTTTTAGCGTGGAGTGGTCTTGCTAAAATCGTTGAGAAATATGTTCATAAAGGTGACAGACTATATGTAGAAGGGCGTATAAGATATCGTAGCTATGATGATCATAAAGGACAGCGTAGATATGTTACAGAGGTTCTTGCTGAAAATATGGAACTGTTGTCTCCAAAGGTGAATGCTCAAGAAGCAGGAAATAGTGTGCCTACTGAATCTACGACTGGAAATAGTAATCAGAACATGAATGATAGTCAAAACGTTTCTGATGATTCTGATAATGAAGATAATTCTTCATTACCGTTTTAAATTAGATATAAACTTACAAAATTGGATATAACATTTTTTACTGAAGGATTGTCTGATATTAATTTTCAATCCCCATCGGTTGGAATATTATTTACTGCTGTGTTAACAGTAGTATTACTATTGTTATCTGGTTTTGCAAGTGGTTCGGAGATAGCTTTCTTCAGTCTAACTCCCACGGATATAGCATCACTTGACACAGAAAAAAGTTCAAAAGACAGAAATATTGAGATGTTGCGTAATGATAGTGAACGTACATTAGCTACAATCCTTATTACAAACAATTTTGTCAATGTCCTTATTATAATGCTTTGCAACTTGATATTTGATTCCTTATTCCAATTCGGTGCAAGAGCTTTTTGGTTTGAGTTTCTTAGCAAAACTGTTTTATTAACGTTCCTATTGTTGCTTTTCGGTGAAATAATGCCAAAAATATATAGTCGTCAGAATTCATTGAAATTCTGTCGAATGGCTGTTAATGCGATTTTGATATTAAGAAAGTTTTTCTGGCCTTTGGAATGGGTACTTATTGCTAGTGGATTTCTGGCGGAGAAAGTTGTCCAGAAGAAAAGCCGACAGTTGAGTGTAGATGATTTGGAACAAGCTTTAGAACTTACCGACAAGGATGATATAAAAGATGAGCAGAGTATGCTCAAAGGAATTATAAGATTTGGTGATGAAACTGCTAAAGAAGTAATGACGTCACGTCAAGATATTTTTGATTTAGACATTAAATGTTCTTATGACGAGGTGTTGAAATGTATTGTTGACAATAATTATAGTAGAATACCTATATATCAAGATAGTACTGATAATATAAGGGGAATTCTTTATATTAAGGATTTGTTGCCGCATTTGCAGAAATTGCCTAATTTTAGATGGCAAAGTCTGATACGTCCTCCGTATTTTGTTCCAGAAACAAAAAAAATAGATGATTTATTGCGAGAGTTTCAAGAAAACAAAGTACATATTGCTATTGTTGTTGATGAGTTTGGTGGAACTAGTGGACTGATAACTTTGGAAGATATTTTGGAAGAAATAGTAGGAGAGATTAATGATGAGTATGATAATGATGAGAATGCATATTCTAAATTAAATTACAATACATACATATTTGAAGGTAAGGTTTTACTTACCGATTTCTGTAAAATTCTTGATATTTCCGCTGACGAATTTTCTGAAGTGGAAGGTGATGCTGACTCTTTAGCTGGATTGTTGTTGGAGATAAAGGGTGATTTCTTGAGTATTCATGAAAAGATTGATTACAAGAATTATACATTTGAAATCCTTTCCATTGATGAACGTAGAATAAGTAAGGTTAAAGTCATCGTACATAAATAATCATATCAATATGCCTGTTGCTTATATTAAGGAAGTTGCTCCTGATGTAAAATTGGGATTATGGAAGATAGAAGAGGCTGCCTTGAAATTTTTGTCTGATTCTTTAGATATGAGGGAACTGTTTGATTCAGAAATATCTGCATATAAAAGTAATAGTCGAAGGCTGGAAAAACTTGCTGTGTACTCATTATTATGGAAAATGACAAACAGCAAAATAAGAATATCTCATAATGAAGCTGGAAAACCTATTGTTGACGGCTATAATATAAGTATAAGCCATACTCGTGGATATGCTTCTGTAATACTGTCGAAACTTAAAAATGTGGCAGTTGATATAGAATATTATACTGATAGGGTAGCCAGAATAGCAGATAAATTTATAAGAAAAGATGAAATAGCCCCAGATATAGATTCACAATTGATAAATTGGAGCGTTAAGGAAACTGTGTATAAATACTTTTCAGAACAAAGTCTTCAATATTTTGACATGAAGTTAATGCCTTTTGAAGAATTTGAAAATACAAAGCGAGTGTTCAACTTGAAAATGAATAGTTATCTAGATGTTTATTATGAACTAAATGATAAATATGTTCTCACATATACTTATCACAAAGACTGATGTAAAGTAATAGATTTGATAAATAGATTGAACTCTATTTCTATAATAGATAAAAAAAGGAGAACTGATAAAGTTCTCCTTTTATATTTATAAGTGATAATAATTATTCACCTTTTATTGCAGCAACACCAGGAAGTACTTTACCTTCAATAGCCTCAAGAAGAGCACCACCACCAGTAGAGATATAAGAAACCTGATCAGCAAGACCGAACTTGTTTACACAAGCAACAGAGTCACCACCACCAATAAGAGAGAATGCACCTTCTTTTGTTGCAGCGGCAACAGCTTCTGCTATAGCCTTAGAACCACCTGTGAAATTATCAAATTCAAATACGCCAGCAGGGCCATTCCAAAGAATAGTCTTAGAACCCTTTATAGCTTCAGCAAAAGCCTTACGTGTCTCAGGACCGGCATCCATACCTTCCCAACCTTCAGGGATTGCATTAGAAGCGCAAACTTTTTGATTAGCGTCGTTAGAGAAATCGTCAGCGATAATAGAATCAGAACCAAGAACAAGGTTTACGTTGTTTTCTTTAGCCTTCTTGATTATATCAAGTGCTATATCAAGTTTGTCATTCTCGCAGATACTTTTACCAATCTCGCCACCTTGAGCCTTAGCGAAAGTATATGTCATACCCCCACAAAGAACCAAGTTGTCAACCTTGCTAAGTAAGTTTTCTATAATGCCAATCTTTGTTGAAACCTTTGAACCACCCATGATGGCTGTGAAAGGACGCTGGATATTGTTAAGAACTGCATCAACAGCTTTAACCTCTTTCTCCATAAGGAAGCCCAACATCTTATGGTCTGCGTCAAAGTAGTCAGCGATGACAGCTGTAGAAGCATGTTTACGGTGAGCTGTACCAAATGCATCCATAACGTAGCAGTCAGCATAAGAAGCAAGTTTCTTTGCGAAATCTTTTTGACGACCTTTCATTTCTTTCTTAGCCTCGTCATACTCAGGAGTTCCCTTTTCAACACCAACTGGCTTGCCTTCCTCTTCAGGATAGTAACGAAGGTTCTCAAGAAGCAGTGCTTCGCCTGGCTTAAGAGCCTTAGCTTCTGCATCTGCATTACCACAATCCTTAGCAAACTTAACGTCTACACCAAGAACTGCAGAAACATTCTTAACGATCTGTGAAAGTGAAAGCTCTGGTTTAACTTTGCCTTTAGGCTTACCCATGTGGCTCATCATAATCAAAGCACCACCATCAGCAAGAACCTTCTTAAGAGTAGGAAGAGCACCGCGAATACGAGTGTCGTCTGTTACAATACCTTTTTCATCCAATGGAACATTAAAGTCCACGCGAACGATAGCTTTCTTACCTGCAAAGTTGAATTGTTCGATTGTCATTTTACGTTTATATTTTTAAGTTAAAAATTTATCTTATTTAATTTACGTATAATAGTGTAACCTATCTTATGCAAAGATAAGACTTTTAATTAAGAATAGGAAAGGATTTGTTGAGAATTAAAATTTTTTTGTACACTATAATCTTTAATGTAATATGGAGATTACATTTCTTAATCTTCATATTCTGTGGTGTCAACGATGCCTGCTTCAGCCAAAGCTTCTTTTCGTTCAACGCATGTCCCGCATTTCCCACAATGCTTTTCGCCGCCTTTGTAGCAACTCCATGTCTCGGCATAATCAATACCCAATTTTTTCCCTATTTTAGCAATTTCACCTTTAGTTATATTGGTATACGGAGCAATAACTCTTGCCTCTACATAGGTGCCAGTGCTAGCAGCTTTGTCTATCGCCTTGATGAATTCTGGTCTGCAATCAGGATATATAGTATGGTCACCAGCATGGTTGGCAATAAGAACATTCTTCAAATTGTGACTTTCGGCAACACCAACTGCTATAGAAAGCATAATACCGTTGCGAAATGGAACAACTGTTGATTTCATGTTCTCTGCCGCATAATGTCCTTCAGGAATTGCGTCAGAACCTTCAAGAAGAGAACTCTTGAAATATTGATGTATGAAATCAAGGTTAATGGTGATATGCTTGATACCCAGTCTCTCGCAATGCATTTTGGCATAAGGGATCTCCTTTAAATTATGGTTACTTCCATAATTAAAGCTAATTCCAAGTGCAATTTCGTCTTTCTTGTCATAGAGTAGTGTGATGCTGTCCATACCGCCACTTACTATTATTACAGAATCTTTCATACTTTTTATATATTAATGTTGTTATCCAAATAAAGCTCTCAGTGCTTCTTCAACCTTTCTTACAGGATGCAACTCAATTTTATATTTGTTATGTGCAAATCCTTTTAGATTATATTGAGGAATTATCATGTGCGTAAATCCTAATTTTTCCGCCTCTGCAACGCGTTGCTCTATTCTGTTAATAGGGCGCACCTCTCCGCTGAGTCCTACTTCTCCAGCCATACACCAGCCTGTTTCAATAGCAGTGTCTACATTACTTGATAGGACTGCAGCTATGATACTTAGGTCCATAGCTAAATCTGTTACTCGCAATCCTCCTGCAATATTTATGAAAACATCTTTTTGCATTAGCTTAAATCCTACTCGTTTTTCAAGTACGGCCAAAAGCATATTCAGACGCCTTTGATCAAAACCTGTTGCGGAGCGTTGCGGAGTGCCATAGGCGGCAGATGAAACTAGTGCCTGAGTTTCAACAAGGAATGGTCTTACTCCTTCTATTGCTGAAGATATAGCGATGCCCGAAAGTCCTTCGTGGTCTTGTGTGAGTAATAATTCAGACGGATTTGAAACTTGTCTTAGTCCGTCTTGTCGCATTTCGTATATGCCAAGTTCTGAAGTACTTCCAAATCTGTTTTTTATTGAACGTAATATTCTGTACATATAATGCTGATCACCCTCAAACTGTATTACTGTATCTACTATATGCTCCAATATTTTAGGTCCAGCAAGAGTTCCCTCTTTGTTTATATGTCCAATGAGGATGACCGGAATACCACTCGTCTTCGCAAATCTTAATAAGGCAGATGCGCATTCCCTTACCTGAGTTATGCTTCCAGGTGAACTATCTACGTCACTTGTATATATAGTCTGTATAGAATCAATAATCAGCAATTCAGGTTTAACATTTTTCACGCTGTCGAAGATACTTTCCAAAGATGTCTCGCAAAGTACCATTATATCATTATCACTTCCAATTCTGTCTGCTCTCATCTTAATTTGATGCGCACTTTCTTCGCCGCTGACGTAAAGGACTTTGCGCTCATTCATCTTCAATATTGTTTGCAGGGTCAGAGTACTTTTTCCAATACCAGGTTCACCGCCAAGCAATACGATACTTCCTGGTACAAGCCCTCCGCCAAGCACTCGATTTAACTCTTCGTCGTGCATATCAATTCGAGGCTCATCCTTAGCTGATATTTCGTTAAGATTTTGTGGCTTATTATTACGGTTTAATCCGCTAACTACAGCATTTGCTGCAGACTTTGCGGCAAAAGAACCAGAATCGCTAGAAATTCTTATTTCTTTGAACGTATTCCACTGTCCGCAGCTAGGGCATTTGCCTATCCACTTTGTTGATTCCTGTCCGCAGTTATCACATACGTATGCTATTTTATCTTTGGCCATTTTTCATTGCTTGTTATTTATCCACAAAAGTACTAAGATTTTTTTAGAGTTACAAAATTATTTATTACTTTTGCAAGATGTGCAACATGTTATAAATAATGTATATATAAATTATGAGATTATTAAAATTAAATATATTACTTCTTATATCCGTTTTATTCTTTACGTCTTGTGGTAAGTCTTATGATGAACAGAAAAGATTATCTACTGAGGAGCGTAAACGTCTACATACAGAAGATTCTTTAGCTTTAAAGATTGCAGTAATGCCGACATTAGACTGTATGCCAATTTATCTTCTGAAAGAAAAACAACTTTATGATTCATTGAAACTGGATATACGTACACGTTTTTTCAATGCACAGATGGATTGTGACACAGCAATAATCAACGGAAGGGTAGAAGGCCTTGTAAGTGATTTAGTTCGTACAGAAGGCTTGCGTAGACGTGGCGTTAAACTTAATTATCTGTCTTCAACAAATGCATATTGGCAGTTGTTTACTAATCGAACGGCGAGATTGAAACATTTAAACCAATTGGGCGATAAAAAAATTGCTATGACACGTTATTCTGTAACTGACTATCTTACAGACAGAAGCATGGATACTGTGAAAACAAAAGCAATGTTTTACAAGGTACAGATAAATAATGTGTTTATAAGATTGAACATGTTACTGAATAACGAAATTGATGCTTTATGGCTTGCTGAGCCACAAGCTACGGTAGCGAGAATTCATAATAATGTTATGTTGCGTGACAGTCGTGATTTTAAAATCAATTTCGGTGTACTTGCTTTTAGAACTGATTTGATTAAAGATAAACGCAGGAAAACTCAATTAAAAGAATTCACCAAAGCCTATAATCAGGCTTGTGACTCATTGAATGCTAAAGGTTTGTACCATTATAGCGCCATTCTGAAAAAGTATTTTAAAATTGATGAAGGAACAATTAAAGCATTGCCAAAACTAAAATATCGACATATTGCAGCTCCTACATTTTCTGACATCACTAAAGCTAACAACTATATAAAGTCTCATGAATAATTTTATAGCTCAATTAGAAACTGTTTTTTCTGCCATTATTGTTAAAAGAGATCTTTCTTCTGCATTAAAGAATCTTAAAGAGTTCTTTCAATTTATGAATATTACTCAATACGATGCTCGTGTGGAAGAGATTGAATCTGGATATAGTTTGATGAAAGATTATATGTCCAGAGGTTATAAAGATGAAATGCGCGAAAGTTTGTATGTTGATATGTTGCGTAAGCTTTATACAGTTGCTTTTGATTCTTCAAATGATATATTGATTTCTAATGGAAGTTATAATCATAGTTCATCAGAAAGATCTGGAATGATTAATCTTAATGAAGAAGATATCAGTGGGACATTTGAGAGATATGTTCAGGATTTAGCTATGGCTTCTCTTCAACCAGATAATGTTCAGCATGATATAGAAGAGAAAATTACTCATGAACATCAGATGTATTTGTCTGCGTTGTTTGATGCAATAATTGTATCTCCATATTGGAATGAAGGGATTTGTGAAAAAATGACTGCGACTCTTTTGAATCCACTGCTTGATGTTTCTGACGTATTGAATATTCTTAGTGGAATAACTTTAAGTTCGACACATCTTTTTGATTACTGGCGTTTTAAGACTTTACATAATGTCTTTTTGGCTAGTGTTGACGAAAATGTAAAGCAGCGTGCGTTCGTAGGGTGGGCATTTATGTTGAATACATTTGGAATCACATTATTTAAAGAGGCAAAAGAATTGTTTATCCATGCTTTGAATGCTACTACAGATTTGCGCCATCAACTGTATGAATTGCAATTACAGGTTATATATTGTTCTGATGCTGAGCAAGATAATGAAAATATACAGAAGAACATAATGCCTGATCTTTTGCGCAATGGGAATTTTAAGATTACTCGCTCTGGTATAGTTGAGACAGAAGAGGATTCTGTTGATGATATAATACATTCTGACGAGGCTGATAAGAAAATGGAACAGATGGAACAAAGCTTTAATAAAATGTTGGATATGCAGAAACAAGGTTCTGATATCTATTTCGGAGGCTTTTCTCAAATGAAGCGATTTCCATTTTTCTCTGTAATAAGTAATTGGTTTGCGCCATTCGATATTGATAGTCCTAATCTCTATGATGTTAAAGAAAAGTTGGGCAATATAAAATTGCTTGATTCATTATACAAAAGTAATTCTTTCTGTGATTCAGACAAGTATTCTTTTGCCTTTGCAATAGTTTCAATAATAGATCAGATTCCTGAGAATATGCGCGAAATGATGAATACAGCAGATTTCTTCGGTATGTCTGTTGATGATTCAAATACTCAATCTCCAATTTATATAAGGCGTAGATACCTTCAGGATCTTTATCGTTTTTTTAAGCTGAATCATCATAGATCAGATTTTGATAGTCCTTTTATAGACTCTATCGTTACTGATGATAAAATTATGCTACTTAGTGATTTTGTTAAATACGAAGAGTTTTCTAATGAAATTTTGTCTTTGTCTAAGTTTGCTCTCAAGCAGCATCGTTGGAATTTGTTAGATGTATTGCTTTCGCATTTTAAACTGACAGAGGATTTAGTAAAGCAAAAGTTGGATTGTGATAGTTTAAAATTGCACTATTACCTAATGGGAGCGTTGTTTATGCACAGACAGATGTATGATGATGCTTGTAAAGCATATAAGTCGCTATTAATTTTAGAAGCATCAGAAAAGTTAGGTATAGACAGATCTCAACTGAGTTTTGATTCAGTAACAGAATTCATTGATATTCCTGTAGATTGTGTAGATTTGGAAAGTTGCAAAGAAAGCGTATTAAAGTCTTATGCATTATCTGCATTAAGATCGGGTGATAATTCACTTGCAGCCAAATGTTATAAGATATTGTCAGGGAAAAATAGTTTATTCAAGTATAAATTATATAATGCTATAGCCTTGATAGGATCAGAAGATACAGATTCTGCTTTATCAATATTGTTTCCTCTAGACATAGAACGCGATGATGCAAACGTTAAAAGAACAATCGCATGGGCTTTATTAGTGAAAAAGGATTATGGAAAAGCCGAAACATATTATGATAAGCTATTGTTGTCTGAAAGTATTACATCGGATGATTACCTTAATGCTGGATATTGTAAATGGATTCTCAATAAGAATAGTGAAGCTGTAATATCGTTTAAGAATTGGCTGTCTACTAAAAAATCTGTGGATAGTATAAGCGATGCCTTTAATTCGGATAATAATATTTTAAAAGCTGCTGGGATATCTGATATTGATATAAAGTTAATGATCGATATAGTAAATGAATAAAAAAAGTGCAAATTATATAGGTTCATAACCTGATAATTTGCACTTTTTTTATATTTGTACTTTTTCTATGAGTTCATAGAAAGAAGAAATTCGTCATTATTTCTTGTATGAACCATCTTGTCATGAATAGAATTCATTGCTTCTATAGGGTTCATGTCGCTAATATACTTACGTAATATCCACATTCTATCAAGAGTAGTCTTTTCCTGCAATAAGTCATCACGTCTAGTGCTTGATGCAACAAGGTTGACAGCTGGGAATATTCTCTTATTACTTAATGAGCGGTCAAGTTGCAATTCCATATTACCTGTACCCTTGAATTCCTCGAATATAACCTCGTCCATTTTGCTACCGGTATCTATAAGGGCTGTTGCTATTATGGTAAGCGAACCGCCACCTTCTATATTTCTTGCAGCACCGAAGAATCTCTTTGGTTTTTGCAATGCGTTAGCATCAACACCACCAGTCAATACCTTTCCACTTGCAGGGCTTACTGTATTGTATGCACGTGCAAGACGCGTAATAGAATCAAGGAATATAACAACATCATGTCCACATTCTACCATTCTCTTAGCTTTTTCAAGCACTATTCCTGCTATTTTTACATGTCTTTCAGCAGGTTCATCGAAAGTAGATGCTATAACTTCTGCGTTTACAGTGCGTGCCATGTCGGTAACTTCCTCAGGACGTTCGTCAATAAGAAGCATCATAAGATATGCTTCAGGATGATTTGCGGCAATAGCATTCGCAATGTCTTTCATGAGTATAGTCTTACCTGTCTTAGGCTGTGCAACTATGAGTGCACGCTGTCCTTTTCCGATAGGTGAGAATAAGTCTACGACTCTTGTAGAAAGGTTTGTTGTTGCTCTGTCTCCACAAAGAGTGAATTTCTCGTCAGGGAAGAGTGGGGTGAGGTGTTCAAATGGAATTCTGTCTCTTACCTCATTTGGATTTCTTCCATTTATTTGGTCAATGTTTGTAAGAGGGAAATATTTCTCGCCATCGTGAGGTGGTCTTACGTGGCATTGTATAACGTCACCTGTTTTAAGACCATATTTTTTTATAATATTCGTAGATACATATACATCATCAGGTGATGATAGATAATTATAATCACTTGAACGCAAGAAGCCGTAACCGTCAGGCATTACTTCAAGTACACCATTTGCAGTGATTAGATCTAGAAAATCAAATTTTTCTACATTAGTTGGCTCAGGTCTTTGGAAAATCTGTTGTACTGGTGTTGGTGCTGGTGCTGGTGCAACTGTTGTTGTAGGATTATCAAACATATCATAGTTTGGCACAACCCCCTGATCCTCTATAGGTAAGTCAACGACTGTTATGAAATCAGTTCCGTCAGCTGGATCTCCGTTCCAATAACCATCAGGACTTGTTGTTTCGATATTATCATCTTCAACATCTTTATTGTGGTCATTAATTTTTGCCTTTAGCTGATTTAAAAGCTCATTTTTCTCATTGTCGTCGTTATTGTCTTCGACAGAAGAAAACGCTGCTTCAGGAATAAAATCATTCTCATTATTATTTGAGAAGAGATCTTCTTGTTTTTCGGTCTCTATATTTTTATTGGGTTCACTATTGTCGTTGTATTCATCGGCATTAGTTGAATTATCATTTGTATTTTGTTTTGCAGCTTCAGCTGCAGCAATGAGTTCCAATTCCTTTTTAGACTTGCGTCCACGATGCTTAGGCATCTTAGCAAGAATTTCTTCAGGAGAAGGTTCATCTTCAATATCTTTAAATAATGGTTTTGAGTCTGTGGTTGTCATGTTTTTTTTCTTTAAATCTAAGTTTTCACCATCTTTGCCTTTAACTGTGTATATACGGTCCGTGTCTTTCTTGGCAATTCTGGTGCGTTTTCTTTTTGCTACAAGAGGATTCTTGTTACCTTCTTCTTCTGCCTGTTTATCAAGAATAGCATAAATCATGTCTTCCTGACTGAAGTCAGTTTTATAGTCAGCACCTAAATTCGTAGCGATGTCCTCCAATTCAGAGGCATCTTTAGATAATAATTCATCCTTGCTATACATATTATTGTATATGAAAATTTTTTGATTGAATAGAAATGTGTTTCACGAAGAGAAACACTGTTGTGTTAAAATTCTTTGCAAAGATAATATAATTTTTTGAAAGCACAAAAAAAGAGACGGCTTTTTTCAAGCCGTCTCCTTATTATTTTATAGAAGAATTTTAATTACTCTCCTTTTTCCATTTTTGCTTTAAGATCTGCAAGAACGTCAAGGTCACCAAGAGATGTACCTGCTGCTACATTATTAATTTGTGAAGCTTCGTTCTTGTGAGCTGTATGTTGCTTGTGAGCTGGTTTAGCTGTTGCAACTTCATCTTTGCCTTCTTCGAATGTGCGGCTGTGAGAAAGGATGATTCTCTTTGTTTCCTTTACGAATTCAATTACCTTGAATTCTAGTTCCTCGCCCTGCTGAGCCTGTGAACCATCTTCCTTAACTAGGTGTTTAGGAGTTGCGAAACCTTCACCACCCTCATTAAGAGTGATAACTGCACCTTTGTCCATCATCTGGGTAATCTTACCTGCGTGAACAGAACCTGGAGTGTAGATAGTCTCGTATGTATCCCAAGGATTCTCTTCAAGCTGCTTGTGACCAAGGCTCAAACGACGATTTTCCTTGTCAATATCAAGAACTAGAACGTCGATTTCTGCACCAACAGTTGTGAATTCAGAAGGATGCTTAACTTTCTTAGTCCAAGAAAGGTCGCTGATATGGATAAGACCGTCAACACCTTCCTCAAGTTCTACGAAGATACCGAAGTTAGTAAAGTTGCGAACCTTTGCTGTGTGCTTGCTTCCTACAGGGTACTTAGTTTCAATAGCCTCCCAAGGATCTTCCTTAAGCTGCTTGATACCAAGACTCATCTTACGCTCGTCGCGGTCAAGAGTCAAAATAACTGCTTCAACCTCGTCGCCTACGTGCATGAACTCTTGAGCTGAACGCAAATGCTGGCTCCAAGACATTTCACTAACGTGGATAAGACCTTCAACACCTGGCTGAATTTCTACGAAAGCACCGTAGTCTGCGATAACAACAACCTTGCCCATAACATGGTCACCAACCTTAAGGTCAGCATTAAGAGCATCCCAAGGATGTGGTGTGAGCTGCTTCAAACCAAGAGCGATACGCTTCTTTTCCTCATCAAAGTCAAGGATTACAACGTTAATCTTCTGGTCAAGAACAACAACCTCATGAGGATCGCTTACGCGGCCCCAAGAAAGGTCTGTAATATGTATAAGTCCGTCTACACCGCCAAGGTCAACGAATACACCGTAAGATGTAATGTTCTTAACAGTACCCTCGAGTACCTGCCCCTTTTCAAGGTGAGAGATAATTTCTTTTTTCTGTGCTTCCAACTCAGCCTCAATAAGAGCCTTGTGAGAAACAACAACATTGCGGAATTCCTGATTGATCTTTACGACCTTGAATTCCATTGTCTTGCCTACGAATACATCGTAGTCACGTATTGGATGAACGTCAATCTGACTTCCTGGAAGGAATGCTTCAATACCGAATACGTCAACAATCATACCGCCCTTAGTACGGCACTTGATATAACCCTGAATGATTTCCTCATTCTCAAGAGCTGCGTTAACTTCATCCCAACTCTTGTTAAGGCGAGCTTTACGGTGAGAAAGTACCAACTGACCTTTTTTGTCCTCTTGGTTCTCTACGTAAACTTCAACCTTGTCACCTACTTTGAGGTCTGGGTTGTAACGAAATTCTGATGCAGGAATGATGCCATCGCTCTTATAACCGATGTTAACAACAACTTCCTTTTTGTCAAGGGCAATAACTGTTCCCTCAACTACCTGATGCTCCTGAATTTTGTTCAGGGTTTCGTCGTAAGCTTTCTCTAAATCTAGCTTCTCAACGTTTGCGCTTGAACCATTCTCAAATTCGTCCCAATTGAATTCAGCTAATGGCTGTACGTTCTTTAAATCTGACATGTAAATAATAAATTTTTAAAAATTAATAAAGTTGGACTTTATGTTAAATGAGGCAATCCCATATATTATGGGGTCGCTCGAAATCGCGTGCAAAGGTACATCTTTATTAATAAATTGAATTCTTAATCAATAGCTTTTCTTTGTAGTTTATTGTTATTTAACATTTTTAGAGTATTTTGTTATTTGATTTGTGCTCATGTTATTATATACAACCAATTTATAATGCTCTGAAGAGAGGCATACCATTCCCTGTAGTTACGACTATTTTTTAATATTTTTTGGTTCATCGATAATTTATAAGAGGGGAATATACTCTATTAATGGGCTTGGAAATGTTATGAATGACAACTTGTTTAATAGCAAAACCTATTCCGGCTAAAGGCATAAGATTAGCTACATCAAGCTACGTTCTAACTGCATCAACTTGTGTCGTTTTAAGAATCGGATGTATTCTATGTGTGAATTTGTCAAAGAACCGTTGGCTGCATCTGAGGAACTGAGGATGTGAAAATAGATTCAGTAAACGAAAACAGAATTTTCAAGCTTGTTTAAATGTTCTGCCGAATTCCACTGAATTCTCGGCAAAGATACTGCAAGGTTTTCATTCATGCAATGAAATCAAGTTTGAGCTGTTAGCCAAAGTTTCAATTGCTAGTGCTACACACTATAAATACGCACACGCACACACACACTCTGGATTTTCTGAAAAACAAGTGTAGAAGTGTCTATCATTTAAACATCAATTAGTTAAACTCTTTTTCGAGTATAATCAAGTGACGGTGATATGTTGGTAAAATCCAAATGAGGATTTTCATCATCTTCTAATGCACTTTGTTGGTAAACCTGAAGGCAATTCGTGTTACTTTACCGAGTGATAAGGCCCTAATCACTCGGTAAAACAACGTAAAACGCAATGCGTTTCTATGTGGAAACGAGTGGTGTTTCTATATAGAAATGTATGTAAAACTTGATATTTCACTGTCACATCACTGTCATTTAATATTTCTTAGAATGGATGATAACATGTTGATATTCATCACGTTGACATTTCGACACTAGTATTTTTATAACTCCTAAGTGCGCGCGCGTATGTACATTAATATATAGAGAGAAATAGAGAACGTAGCTAGGACGTAGCTTATCGTAGCTAAATAGACCTAACTACGTATCGTCAATCCCTCTGTTTATAGGCTTTGTGAGCGACGACGTAGCTTCCGTAGCTAAAAATACGATAAAACACAGGGATGGCAGCCAAAATGTACGAAAAATATCTATTTCTTATTGTTAGGCACTAATGAACTCTACAAGGTTGTAAAGTGTTATCATTTAATAATGATCTAGTATTATTTCTTTTGTTTTTTCTTTGTACCGAAAAGGTCCCAGAAGCCATTGAAATCTTTTTTCAGGATGAATCCAATACCTTGGGTGTTCAGACTGTTTCTTGTGAAATATCTGTCGTTTGTTTGATTGTACACTCTTATTGCAAGGTTACCGTTAGGATATAGTAGATATCTTAGGTCAAAGTCTCCGATGAAACTTGTTGTTGCGTTTGCATTGTCACGATATCCAAACTGCCCACTGAACTGCAATCTGTTATTTAGTAGTCTTCCACTCAACAGACCTTCATATTCTGCATTATTCCATCCCTCATCTCCTGTAGAAATGTTGGCACCGAAATTCCAATTAGTATTGTTTATTACACTGCTTAAAACATTATTGAGTTGTTGGCTCACAGTTCCACTGAGAATACTTTGCATAGCAAGGCTTGTCTGGCTTTGCTGAGTTGTACTTTCTGCGACTGCATTATTGTTGGTCTGTGTGTAGAAACGACCTATTGCTAATAGATACAACACCTGTTGGTTCATTTCTTCCTCGCTGTTTATCAGATTTAGTATCATCTGTTTTGCATCGTTGTTGACTGTAGGCATGTCAAGACCAAAATCAACTTTAGGATTAGAAGGTGTTCCTGTTATATTCATAAGACAGTTTACTCTGATGTTGTTATTTGAGAAACTGTTGCCTATTTTCAAGTCAGCGAGACTCACTCCCTGTACAGTGTACTGAGCTTTCAGATTTAGTGCTGCATCAAATGGGTCTCCTCCAAAACTTATAGTTCCACTAGGGGTGAACATAAAGTCTTTTTTTATTGCATTTTGTATAGTAAGTTTATATATACCGTGATCTATAAGGTAGTTGCCATAAAGGTCAAAACTTCCATTATTATAATATGCTGCTCGAAGTCCACCAGTGCCGTTAAGGGCAATATAATCTCCTGTATTCTGGTCCATTATAAGTTTTACAGTAGCTTCGGGTGTCATATTGATAAGGAAATTAATATGCATATCTGTAGGAATATCAATATCCTTAGTGCTATCAGTTTTTTCTTTTATACTCAATGCTGCATTAACGCTGTCGCGATTTGTCCAGTGAATAAATTCATTTTTACTTATAGATGTAGGACTTGATACGTTGTAAACGATTTGACTGCCTTTATTAGCGGTAGCTTTGACATCAATCGTTATGTCATTGTTTCTACCTTTTATATTACATGTACCTGTAGTATATGCCGTACCGTAAAATGAGTTGTCACCAAACTCATGTGTATCGTATGCAAGTAGGTTATGAGCGTTTATGCCTATATCGAAAGTAAGTTTTGTTAGATGCTGATGATGCAATGCTCCGCTTACAATTCCTATATGTTCATCTCTATCAGTAACAGTATCGTTTTGTAGATATATTTCATCTGGAACAGCATGAATATGGGCATTTCTTAAAGTGTAGTCTGTGTTAAGCGTGCTCATGTGTATGACACCATTTGCAATAAGGTCACCAGTGAGGTTTATTCTGTTTAATGGTCCCACAACTCTAACATTTCCACTTGCGTATGCATTTATGTTGCCCATAAAACTCCCGCAGAATTTTTTAAGGAATTCAATTCTCGTGCCGTCAGCAGTTATATTGAGGTCAATATTATTTTTTCTTGGCGATACGTATCCCTTTATAATTGTCTTAATTGGAATAATAGAATTGTTTATATACGTATTGCTTATTGTATCGTTGGCAGTTGCATCTATATCTATTTGCCCTTCACGATTATTCCAATTGGCATCAGCATATAATACACCCATACGACCGTTTTCAAACTTAAAATCTTCAACTCTAAGTTTTGCTGATGCATCAGGTTTGGCAAAAGCGCCAGCTATATAAGCTTTTCCAGATGCTTTTCCACTGAAATCAACTGAATGAAAATTCACAAGATTCAAGATATAACTTACGTCAACCTTCTTCAAATCAGCGATAACAGAATCTTTCTTGCTAGGTGTAGCTAATCCTGAAATTATTATATGCTGATTGTTGTGAGTAATAGCGAAATGATCTATAGTTATATGATTCTTTCTATATACGATGTCGCTAGGTTGTATATTCCAAATACTGTCTCCTATAATTATGTCTGAATGGTGCACATTGATGTGTGCTGTATTACCATATTCTGATTTAAAGAATTCTGTTTCTGTGTTAAGACTTCCTGTAAAATGCTTACCAGATAAGTTGTTCCATTTTATTATAGACTTGAGTTTGTTGTCAACAGCTGAAGCTTCAATGTTCCAAGCCAGTCCTTTACCATCTATAGATACTTTTTTAGCTTGGATCTCAGCCTTTAGAGAATCATTAGGCGAGGTAACCTTTATATAACCATTCTTGAATATATTGTTTCCAAAACTGAATGAAGGCATTTGAGCAACAAAATCAATTTGTTGTTTATGGTCATTTATGATAGCACTGAGTGTCGCAGGTTCTGCGATGTCTATATCAACACCGAAAATCTTATTGAGCCAGTCGCTCTTACTAATATAGGCATTGAAAGAAAAGTTGTTTGCTTTTTTAGCCAATCCGCGTTTTAATCCCATCAAAGATGGAAGTTTGCTGTGTATGATGTTTGTAATGCTGTTGAAAATTGTCGCATAGTCAAACTTACCTATAATGTCAGCTTGTCCAAAATCGCTGTTCATTGTAAGAAAGTGCTGCATATTGTCTTTTCCTGCATGTATCTCCATCGTATTAAGATGATATGCATCTTTAGGTGAACGCATGTCAAAGTCTGACAATACAATTCTTCCATCAGCATTATTGATGTTGCCTCCTATGAAGTTGGCGCTTAAATTAGCAGAGAACTCTGTAGAAGGGTAGGTGTCAATAAGTTTTAGAGCATTAGGATTGAAATGATCTATTGCTGCAGTTATATTGGCTTTTGTGATTTTGCCTAGTTTGCTCAAGTCTCCTTTTATAGCAATTTTGCCGTTAGGATCGTTGATATCTAGTTTGCCGTTAAAATGCATACCAGCTTTTTTCTTACTGAATAGTCCGTCTATATTTATATTTCGGTATGTGTACCTATTATATTCTATCTTTTCGATGTGTCCTTTAGCATCTATTTTTATATCATTTCCGTTTATATATCCGCCAGCATTAATTTTAGTGGCAACGATTCCTAGTTTATCATTGTTTATGATTTTGCCAACAGATATTCCATTTGTCTCAATATGTCCGCTGAAATTCTTTCCGTTTATACCCAAAGCTAGTTTAGCTGATCCTACATCAGTACGAACTATTCCTTTAGTAGCAACATCTTTTCCATATCCTCCAATAGCACCTTTAAAGACAATGTTTCCAAGTCTTGTTATTTCAATTGGAATATTAAGTTGCTTTCCTAAATTGTTGCTTATATATTTTATGCCATCACCTTTAAGGCTTAGGCTTCTTATATCAGCGACCCATCGAGGCTTTTTACTTTGCCAATTATTCAACGATCCGCCAGCATTGAGGAATATACTTCTGCCTATTATTCCTAAAGAGTGAATTCTTACAGAAGTACTTGTTCCGCTGATAGTTGTACTTATATCCAGTTTGTTACTGAAAGACTTTAATGCAGGAAGAAAACATGAAAAATCCGAAGGACGGATTGTTGACTGGTCAATACTTCCGCTATATTGCAGAGATGGAATCTGTAGTTCTTTGCCAAGGAAAGTATAAGTAGCAAGACAGTCACCAAGTCTAATTACAGTTCCTGGTAGCATTAATTCGAAATTATTTAATTCAGCTTGCTTTCTGTTAGCTATTATTTTTGTGGAAAGTGATACAATATTTAGTCCAGATGCATCCTTAAATGACATTTTTCTAATATTCAGGTTTATACTGTCATTTGTTAGCCGATTTAATATAATATGTGCGCTTATATCAGATAAATTTAGATGTTTAGGATCTAACTGACTGTATTTTTGCACGGCATCGTATTGATTATAAGTAAGTGCGCCGTTTCTTATTATGAGTGACCCAACTCTTAAATCAAGATTACTTTTGCTCTTTTTGTTTTTTGAAGCTAATGAATCAAGTGCAAACTGGTAGTTCGCTTTTGAATCAGCCGTCTGCTTATAAGCATTAATTTGTGAACCGAAAAGTTGTGCGGAAGTTATTGATATCTTTCCTTGAAACAGTTGTATGATATCTATTTTTACAGAAGCTCTCGAAGATTTTAAAAGTTTTTCGCCATGTTGGTCATATATCAATACATCGTCTATAATGACACGATTAAGAAATCCCAAATCAACATTGCCTATACTTACTTTTGTTCCAAGTTTATGAGCAAGTAAATCGCTCGCTTCAGAACCAATAATGCCCTTTACTGCTGGTAGATGAAGCAGTATAACTAATGTGAAATATAAACCGGCGATGGTCCATATTACAGTGTTGACGATATGTTTGAGTCTGTTCAGTTTGCCTTTTTTATTGAATTTATGTTGCAAAATTACATCAAATTTAGTTTATAATAGTAATAAAAGAACATTTTTTCTTTTATTTATGCTTATTTTTCACTAAATTTGCATCGAATGCTTGAGCACACCTGCAAAAATAAATATATTTTACGAAACGCTATAGTTATAGTGGTGAGGCAGTATAAATAATTTTGCTTTTATAAGTGGGCAAATGCGTTAACTAGAAAATAAGAAATAATCAACTTATAAAAGTATTTATGAAAAATGTAATTAAGTTACGTAAGGGCTTAGACATTAATCTAAAAGGAACAGCTTGCAAAGGAACTATTTCGATGCTAAAGAGTAAAGAATATGCTTTGGTGCCTGATAGCTTTTGTGGAGTTACTCCTAAGATTGTGGTGCATGAAGGTGATAAGGTAAAGGCTGGTGAAGCCTTGTTCGTAAGTAAACAGTATCCAGAAGTTAAATTTGCATCTCCAGTCAGTGGTACAGTTGAAGCTATACCAAGAGGTGAAAGGCGTAAGATCTTGTATGTTAAGGTTAGGGCTGATGAAGAACAGCAGTTTCTTGATTTTGGCTCTAAAGATGTTAACTTATTGGATGCAGAATCTGTAAGGAAAACTTTGTTAGATGCAGGTATTTTTGGATATATAAAACAATTACCTTATGCTGTTTCTACAACTCCAGACACAGTTCCTAAGGCAATTTTTGTTTCTGCATTTAGGGATATGCCTTTGGCGTCAGACTTTGAGGTAGAATTAGAAGGCAATGAAACTGATTTTCAAACAGGTTTGAATGCTCTTTCTAAAATTCAAAAAACATATCTCGGCATTAGTTCAAAGCAGACAGCTAAGGCTCTTGTTAATGCAGAGAATGTGGAAATAAATATTTTTGAAGGTAAGTGTCCTGCAGGAAATGTAGGTGTTCAGGTGAATCGCGTTTGCCCGGTTAACAAGGGTGAAGTCGTTTGGACAGTAGATCCTGCATGTGTAATTATTATAGGTAGATTATTTAATACAGGTAAGGTAGACTTACGTCGTGTTATTGCTGTTGCCGGAAGTGAAATAAAAGAACCGTCTTATATAGAGGCTCTTATAGGAACACCTTTATCTATTGTATTGCAAGGGAAACTTGCTAAAGAAGATCATATACGTATAATAAATGGTAATCCACTTACCGGCAAGAAAGCCACAATGGAAGACTATATTGGTGCTGCTACATCAGAAGTTACAGTTATACCTGAAGGTGACAATGTCGATGAATTTTTAGGTTGGATACTTCCACGTACGAAGGAGTATTCTACATCACATAGCTATTTCTCTTGGCTTTTTGGTAAACGAGAATATAATCTTGATGCACGAATAAAGGGTGGTGAACGCCACATGATTATGAGTGGAGAGTATGACAAAGTGCTGCCTATGGATATTTATGGAGAATATCTTATAAAGGCTATTATTGCAGGTGATATAGAGAAGATGGAGTTACTTGGTATTTATGAAGTTTCTCCTGAAGACTTTGCCCTTGCTGAATTTGTAGATTCTTCTAAGTTGGAATTACAGCACATTGTCCGTGAAGGACTTGATATGCTGAGGAAGGAAAATGCTTAAATAAAATAGTAATACGAATAATTATGAGTGCATTAAAGAAAATACTAGATAATATAAGACCAAACTTTGATGAAGGTGGCAAACTGCATGCTTTTAAAAGTGTGTATGACGGTTTGGACACATTCCTTTTTGTACCTAATACGACATCAAAGAGTGGAACAAATATTCATGATGCGATAGATTCAAAGAGAATAATGAGTATGGTTGTGATAGCTTTGCTGCCGGCTTTACTCTTTGGCATGTATAATATCGGTTATCAGAACTTTATGGCTGCAGGTACCTTGTCAACAGCTTCTTTCTGGTCGATATTCCTTTATGGTTTCATGGCTGTACTGCCAAAACTTGTAGTTTCATATGTTGTAGGCTTAGGAATCGAATTTGCCTGGGCGCAGTGGAAGAATGAGGAGATACAAGAGGGATATCTTGTTTCAGGAATTCTTATTCCGATGATTCTTCCTGTGAATTGTCCTATTTGGATAATGGTTATTGCAATCGCTTTTGCTGTGATATTTGCAAAGGAGATATTTGGAGGAACAGGAATGAATATATTCAACGTGGCATTAATTGCACGTGCGTTTTTGTTCTTCTCTTATCCTACAAAAATGAGTGGTGATAGTGTATGGGTTGCAAAAGATACAATCTTTGGACTTGGCAATCAGCTACCAGATGCTTTCACTTGTGCTACGCCGCTTGGTCAGATCTCTCAGAATATTAATGTGCCTTATAGTATGTTTGACATGTTTACTGGTTTTATACCAGGTTCTGTTGGAGAAACAAGTGTTATTGCAATAGCAATAGGTGCCATAATCTTGTTGTGGACTAGAATAGCTAGTTGGAAGACGATGCTCAGTGTTTTTGTCGGAGGTGGATTAATGGCATTATTGTTCTCTGCAACAGGAAGCTCACATATACCTTGGTATGAGCATATCATGCTTGGCGGTTTCTGTTTTGGTGCCGTGTTTATGGCGACTGACCCAGTTACTGGTGCACGTACAGAAGCAGGAAAGTATATCTATGGTTTCTTGATTGGAGCTATGGCAATAATAATAAGAGTTCTCAATGCTGGTTATCCAGAGGGAATGATGTTGGCAATATTGTTGATGAACATGTTTGCGCCACTTATTGACTATTGTGTTGTACAGAGCAATATATCAAAGAGAATGAAACGTTTAAAAACTAAATAATAACGGATATGGCAACAAAGAAATTCAGATGTAAAGTTTGTGGATATATCCATGAGGGCGACACTGCTCCAGAAAAATGTCCGATATGTCAATCTCCGTCTTCGGAATTTGAGGAGATAACGGAGAGTGGTGAAGAGAATGTTCATCATGCTGGTAAAAAGGGATTAAATACCAATGGTAATACATATACTATTATCTATTCATCAATAATAGTCGTCATCGTAGCTTTTTTAATGGCTTTTGTATTTCAAGCCTTAAAGCCTGCACAAGATGCAAATGTGGCTCTTGATAAGAAAAAGCAGATCCTTGCAGCATTGAATATCAGAGATATTTCTGACAAGCAGGCTGCCGATGAGTATGTTAAGGATATCACAGCGGATGCTATCATAGATGCTGCTGGAAAAACAGTAGCAAAGGGTTCTGAAGGTGGTGAAAAAAGTGGTTTTAAATTAAACAGTGCGGATTACAAGGCTGGTAAACTTGCTTTGTTTGTATGTAAGGTTAATGGGGAAACTAAGTATGTAATGCCTGTCTATGGTATGGGACTTTGGGGACCAATATGGGGCTATATAGCAGTTAATGCAGATAAAACAACTATTTTTGGTGCTTATTTCAATCATGAAAGTGAGACAGCAGGACTTGGTGCTGAAATAAAAGACAATATTGCATGGCAGGAGCAGTTCAAGGGAAAGAAAATTTTTAAGAATGGTTCTGATGATGTAGCTTTGTCTGTTCTTAAGAAGAGCGACGTTAAGGATCCAACGACACAATGCGATGGCGTTACTGGTGCCACTTTGACATCCAATGGCGTGAGCGCTATGCTTAAGGATTGTCTCTCAAAGTATAAAACATTTCTTAATGAAAAATAATAGGGAGGAATATAGATATGAGTAAACTGTTTTCAAAGGAGAACAAAGAGGTTCTAACAGGTCCGTTTAATGGAAATAATCCTATATTAGTACAGGTTCTTGGAATCTGTTCTTCTCTTGCGGTCACTTCGCAATTAAAACCTTCAATTGTTATGGGGCTTGCCGTAGCAGTAATCACTGCCTTTTCAAATGTTATTGTTTCTTTGATTCGTAAGACAATACCTAATCGTATTCGTATTATTGTTCAGTTGGTAGTTGTTGCTGCATTAGTAACAATTGTCAGTCAGATACTGAAGGCTTTTGCCTATGATGTAAGTGTTCAGTTGTCAGTGTATGTAGGTCTTATAATAACAAACTGCATACTAATGGGACGTCTTGAAGCTTTTGCTATGATGAACAAACCTTGGCCTAGTTTTCTTGATGGATTAGGAAACGGACTTGGTTATGCGTTGATATTGGTTGTTGTCGGTGCCGTGCGTGAACTTTTAGGACGTGGTACGCTACTAGGATTTACAATTATTCCGCAGTCAGCTTATGATGCCGGATACATTAACAATGGTATGATGACAATGCCTGCAATGGCATTGATACTTCTGGGATGTGTAATCTGGATACATAGAGCTTATTTTTATAAAGAAGAGGAAAATAAATAACAATACCTAAAAAGAAAGATTATGGAACATTTAATAAGTTTATTTTTCAGATCCATATTTGTGGACAACATGATTTTCGCATTCTTCTTGGGTATGTGCTCTTTTCTTGCCGTATCGAAGAATGTAAAAACTTCATTAGGACTAGGATTAGCCGTGACATTCGTGTTACTGGTCACAGTTCCTGTGGATTATTTGCTACAGGTATATGTCCTAGGTCCTGATTGTCTTATAGATGGTGTAGATTTATCATACCTAAGTTTTATATTGTTTATTGCTGTCATAGCCGGTATTACCCAATTAGTTGAGATGGCTGTTGAGAAATATTCGCCATCACTTTATGCTGCTCTTGGTATATTTCTTCCGCTTATCGCTGTGAACTGTGCTATTATGGGTGCGTCACTGTTTATGCAGCAGCGCATTAATCTCGATCCTTCAAACACACAATATATAGGTAATGTGTGGGATGCGATAGCTTATGCTGTTGGTAGTGGCTTAGGTTGGACACTAGCAATTGTCTCAATGGGAGCGATAAGAGAAAAAATGCAATATAGTGATGTGCCAAAACCTCTTCAGGGATTAGGCATTACTTTTATTACAGTTGGTCTTATGGCAATAGCAATGATGTGTTTCTCTGGTCTTAAATTTTAAAAGGGATAAATAATAATATGGGACAATTTATAATAGTAAGTATAGGAGTCTTCCTTGCTACAATTCTCCTCTTGGTCATAATGCTGCTTGTCGCAAAGAAATACCTTTCACCTAGCGGAAGTGTAGAAATCGTTATTAATGAAGATAAAAAATTATCCGTAAGTCAAGGTGACAGTTTGATGTCTACACTTAACGAAAATGGTATCTATCTTCCTTCAGCCTGCGGTGGAAAAGCTAGCTGTGGTCAGTGTAAAGTACAGGTGCTCGAAGGTGGCGGTGAAATATTAGATTCAGAACGTTCTCATTTTACGCGTAAGCAAATCAAGGAACATTGGCGTCTAGGATGCCAGTGCAAAGTTAACGGTAACTTGAATATTAAAGTGCCAGAGAGTATACTTGGAGTGAAAGAGTGGGAGTGTACCGTTATCTCAAATAAGAACGTAAGTTCTTTTATAAAGGAATTCAAAGTTGCGTTACCTCCAGGGGAACACATGGACTTTGTTCCTGGTTCTTATGCTCAGATTGCTATTCCTGCATACGATTGCATTGATTATGACAAAGATTTCGATAAGGATTTGATTGGCGATGAGTATATATCTGTATGGAAGAACTTTAATATTCTTTCGTTGAAAGCTCATAATCCAGAGCCTACTGTACGTGCGTATTCAATGGCAAATTATCCTGCAGAAGGTGATATCATAACTCTTACTGTACGTATTGCTTCAACACCATTCCTGCCACGTCCACAAGTTGGTTTCATGGATGTCCCTACAGGTATTGGATCTTCTTATATTTTCTCTCTAAAAGCTGGTGATAAGGTTAGAATGAGTGGTCCTTATGGAGATTTCCATCCTAATTTCACATCAGGTAAAGAGATGATATGGATTGGTGGAGGTGCAGGTATGGCTCCTTTGCGTGCGCAGATTATGCACATGACAAAAACTTTGCATACTACTGACAGAGAGATGCACTTCTTCTATGGTGCACGTGCATTAAGTGAAGCATTCTTCCTTGAAGACTTTTGGGAACTTGAAAAAGAATTTCCAAATTTCCACATGCACTTGTCTCTAGACCGTCCAGATCCCAAAGCCGATGCTGCAGGTGTTAAATATTATGCTGGATTTGCCGTTAATTGCATTCGTGATACATATCTTAAAGACCACGAAGCACCAGAAGATTGTGAGTATTATCTTTGTGGACCTCCAATGCTCATTAAGACAGTTACTGACTATCTTGACAGTCTTGGAGTTGAAAATGATGCTATTATGTATGATAACTTTGGATAATGACATACATAATTTAAATATAAGAAAGGAACTTACATTATTGTGAGTTCCTTTCTTTTTTGGCACACTCTTTGCATGATGTATCATGGAAAATTTTAAAAATATAATATTATGCAAAAAGGAAATATTGGGGTTACAACAGAGGATATATTCCCTGTTATTAAAAAGTTTCTCTATTCTGATCATGAAATCTTTCTTCGTGAAATGATTAGTAACGCTGTTGACGCTACGCAGAAAATAAAAACTCTTGCTGAAAAAGGTGATTTCAAGGGAGAACTTGGCGATTTGGCTGTTCGTATAACTTTGGATGAGGCTGCAAAGACCATTACTATAAGTGATAATGGTATTGGTATGACAGAAGAGGAGATTGATAAATATATCAATCAGATTGCTTTCTCAGGTGTTACAGACTTCCTTGACAAGTATAAAGATAATGCAAATGCTATTATTGGTCATTTTGGATTGGGGTTCTATTCTAGTTTCATGGTCAGTGACCGTGTAGACATAATCACTCGTTCTTACAAGGATGGTTCAAAGGGTGTTAAGTGGACTTGTGACGGTACTCCTTCTTTCGAAATTGAGGATGTTGAGAAAGATGGACGTGGTAGCGAGATTGTATTACATATAAGTGATGACTGCAAAGAATTCCTTCAGAAATCAAAGATCGAGGAACTACTCAATAAGTATTGTAAGTTTATGCCTGTACCATTGGTATTTGGTAAGAAGACTGAATGGAAAGATGGCAAACAGGTTGATACTGCTGAGGATAATGTTATCAATAGCATTGAACCACTTTGGACGAAAGCTCCTGCAAGTCTTAAAGACGAAGATTATAAGAAATTCTATAGCGAACTGTATCCTATGCAGGATGAACCATTGTTCTGGATTCATCTTAATGTGGATTATCCGTTTAATCTCACCGGTATTCTTTATTTCCCACGTATAAAGAATAATATTGAGTTGCAGCGCAACAAGATTCAGTTGTATTGCAATCAAGTTTTCGTAACAGATCAAGTTGAGGGTATTGTTCCTGAGTTCCTTACTTTGCTACATGGTGTTATTGATTCTCCGGATATTCCTTTGAATGTAAGTCGAAGCTATTTGCAGAGTGATGCTAATGTAAAGAAGATTTCTACTTATATCACGAAGAAGGTTGCTGACCGTTTACAGAGTATCTTTAAGGAAGATCGTAAAGGATATGAGGAAAAATGGGATAACTTGAAGATATTCATCAACTACGGCATGCTTTCACAGGAAGATTTCTATGATCGTGCTAAGGACTTTACATTGTTGAAGGATGTCGAAGGTAAGTATTTTACTTTCGAAGAATATAAGACTTTGATTAAAGATGAGCAGACAGACAAGGATGGTTATCTAGTTTATCTCTATGCAAACAACATGGAGGAGCAGTACACTTATATTGAAGCAGCAAAGAATAAAGGATATAATGTCTTATTGCTCGACGGTCAGTTGGATACTCCTATTGTCAGCATGCTTGAACAAAAACTTGAAAAGGTTCGTTTCACACGTGTTGATGCGGATATTGCAGATCGACTTATTGCTAAGGAGGAGACTAAGGAGAATAATCTTGGTGCCGATGACAGCAATAACCTTTCAAAGGTATTTAGTTCACAGATGCCACATCTTGAAAAGGCAGAATTTAATGTTGAGGTTCAATCTCTAGGCGAAAATAGTCAACCTGTAGTGATAACACAGAGTGAGTATATGCGTAGAATGAAGCAGATTAGTCAGTTCCAGCCGGGAATGAGTTTCTATCAGCAAATGCCTGATAGCTACACTCTAGTTCTTAACAGTGATCATTCTTTGGTTAAGAAAGTCCTTGATAACTGCAATAACAAAATCTCAGATGCTCTTAAACCTATTCTTAGTGAATTGAAAGGCTTGCAGGCACGTCTTACAGCACTGCATCAAAGTCAGTCTAGTAAGAAGCCTGAAGAGGTGACAAAAGAAGAGAAGGATGATTTGCAGAATACAGAGAAAGCAATAAACGAGCAGAAGACTAAACAGACTGAGATTATTTCTGAGTATGCAAAGGATGATGAAATAGTTCATCAGCTCATTGACTTGGCTTTGCTGCAGAACGGAATGTTGAAGGGACAGGCTCTCGATTCATTCCTAAAGCGTTCTGTTGATTTGATAAAGTAATTATGTGTTTAGTGCGAAAGTAATGCTTAAGAAATGTTAATGCAAAGAAATAACTTGATGTTATATTTCTTCATTTCAATTAAAAGCATTACTTTTGCACACGCAAATAAGAAATGAGGCTCCGTAGCTCAACTGAATAGAGCATCTGACTACGGATCAGAAGGTTCCGGGTTTGAATCCCAGCGGAGTCACATTCAATTGCAAAACTATAAAAAATGGCTCCGTAGCTCAACTGAATAGAGCATCTGACTACGGATCAGAAGGTTCCGGGTTTGAATCCCAGCGGAGTCACAAAAAGAGAAATTCTTTATTGAATTTCTCTTTTTTTTATATAAGACGTATTCCCATCTCTAACAGAATAATGTTTTAATGACACTTAATGTCACTCTCTCAACCCTTATAAACAAAGGGCTCATGACATTCTGACATTAGTGGTATAAAAAAGCTTTTAGTGGTAGAGTAGAGCATCTAATCATCTTGTTACTTTATATGTATGAATTGAAAAATTCAATACTGATGAACTAGATATATTGATCTTGAAATATTATGATTTATTTGGAACTGATATTCGTTATTCAAGCTAAATGATGATTTTACCTTTGATCCATTATAAATATTTGTTATTCATAATTTTATAGAGTAATGAGAGGCTTGATGATTTTAAAAATCGGTTATCTTCAAAACGGTATTAGTTTTAAAAGAAAACTTAGTTACAATATAGTTGAGTGATCATATTTATTTAGACGTAATAGATTGTGAAGAGTTAGTCTTAATTTAATATGAAATTTGGCAGTTGCTCTTAATTCAGCACGTAATAATTTGTCTCTTTTATTATTTCATGTGTGTTGTTTTTGGATTTTTGAATTCTCGTAAATATCAGACGATGTCTAAAATTTGTCTCAATTTGTTTGTTTTCTGTTACATACCATTTTATCTGGTATATCATATTCTTTTTCTGTTGTAACAAAATGTTATCGTTTTCATAATAATATGTTTCATTTAAACAGAATTAATGTTTTTAGGTTTTACGGGACAAAATATTTGTATTATCTTTGCGTAAATCAAAACCATTTTATAGGTTGGAATTTATGAAAGATACTAATGCCGAATTCAGTATAATCGCTGAATATTACTCTCAACATTACGAAGAGCTCAAAGCCTTTGTTGCTAAACGCTTGCTATATAGTGAGACTGCTGAGGACATTGTTCAGAATGTCTTCTTGAAGTTGATGTCTATAGATAGTATGGTCACTCCTGTTACATTACCAAGTCTAGTTTATACAACAGCTCGCAACTTGATATATGATTATTGGCGTCATCGTAAGTATGTTGACGAATATGAGCATTATGTAAAGCATTCAGGAGGAATGTTTGTAGGTGTCTCTTCAGATAATCCAATGTCGGTTTACTCCGTAAATGAGATCAATGAAATCTTGGAACACGGTATAACATCTTTGTCTGAACATCAACAAAAGATTTATCGTCTAAATATATATAATGGTATGAAAGTGTCTGAAATTTCCCAGACATTAGATATGAATTACAAAAGTGTTGAACATCGTCTTGGTTCAGCCCGTAAGGAGGTTAGGGAATATATACGCAAGGCTTTGGCCTAATGCGAACATAGTTTATATATATGTACATGAAAAAAGAGGTCTCGTTTTTTGAGACCTCTTTTCTTATTATATTATTGTAAGTAATTTACTCTTGTGGAATGTTTTTAAGTATCTCCAAAAGATGATCCCAAACTATTTGTACTGTAGGAATAAATAAGCACTCGTCTGGAGTGTGAACATTACGTAATGTCGGGCCAAAGCTAACCATGTCTAAGTTAGGATATTTCTCTGAGAATAGTCCGCATTCCAATCCTGCATGAATACCTTTTACAACAGGATCTTTTCCAAATAGTTTTTTGTATGCTTCAACGGTAATCTTCACAAGTTTGCTTTCTGGGTTCATTTTCCATGCTGGATAACCATCGTTTTGTTCAACGTTGGCTCCTGCAAGTTCGAAAGTGGCTTTAATAGCGTTTGCCATATTGCGAAGATTGCTCATAACATTACTTCTCTGACTTGAAACTATAATGATTTTATCTTCTTCACTCTGAACGCTGGCTACGTTGCTTGATGTTTCAACCATATATGCAATTGCCTCGTCTTGGCAGTTCGTAAGAGGACCATTGTCCAAAGCCTGCAAAGAAAGGATTACATTGTGTGATGCCGTCTTTGGCAAAACATTTTGTGAATCAGTGCTATGCATGTCCCAAACCATTGTTGGGTCTGTTACATGGAACTCGTCTTCTACGTCTGCTGCAAATATATTCCAATCAGACCTAACCTCTTCTTTCTTATCTGCAGGAACAGCAAATATTATTTTGCCATCGCGAGGTATCGCGTTGTGCATTTTTCCAGAGTTCCATTGTGCTAGACGGACATCCATTTTATCCTGTTCCATATATAGGAAGCGCGCCATAATCTTTATAGCGTTTGCTCTCTTCTTATTTATGTCGTCACCAGAATGACCTCCGTTTAATCCTTTTAGTGAACCTTCCATAAAGAAGTAGTTTGCAGGTGCTTTCTCACGTTTGAATGTGAATGTTGCAGTTGTATTAATTCCTCCTGCGCAGCTTACGAATATTTGTCCTTCGTCTTCAGAGTCAAGGTTTATAAGATACTTGCCGCTCATGAAATCAGACTTCATGCCAAATGCTCCAGTAAGTCCGGTTTCTTCATCACGTGTGAAAACGCATTCAATAGGACCGTGTTCTATATCTTCGCTGGCAAGAATAGCCAGTTCTATAGCATCTCCAATACCGTCATCGGCACCAAGAGTTGTACCTTTTGCGTGCAACCATTCTCCGTCAACGTATGTTTGTATAGCATCTTTGTGGAAATCAAAGTCCACGTCAACAAGTTTGTCACAAACCATATCCATGTGGCTCTGTAATATTGTTGTCGCACGGTTTTCAAATCCCTTTGTCGCTGGTTTATGTATTAGAACATTACCAGTTTCGTCAACTTTTGTTTCAAGATTATGGCTTGCACCAAACTTCTTTAGATATTCAATCATCATTTCCTCATGCTTTGATGGGCGTGGAATTTTGTTAATTTCGGCGAACTGCTCAAATACATGAGCTGGTTTTAATTCTGCATTACTCATTTTTTATATCTTTTTATTTTGTTTTATTTTGTCCTTTTATTGTTTTATGTTACCTTTGCCACTGTTTAGTGTAAAAGATTCACTGCAAAAGTAATAAAAATGGTAGAAACATTATTATTGAGCGTGTTAATAATTGCTATATGTGTTGCATTATTATGCGTGAAAATCATTCTTCGCAAGAATGGGCAGTTTTCTTCTCAGCATGTCCACGATAATCCTGGATTGCGAAGGAAGGGGATACACTGTGTTATAGATCAGGACAAAGAAGCTCGTAAAGCAGGTAAAGCTTATTGATTAGCTAATGTGTACTGTGAATTTATTGATTCAAAAAGTTAAAAGATAAATAAAAATGAACAAGAAAAACATTTTCAAGACCATGGCAGTTGTAGCTGTAGCTACGATGGCTATGACTAGTTGCGACCAGTCTGCTCCAAAGCTGGACTCTAAATCTGATGCCGCTCAGTCAAATCCAACAAAACTTAAGATTGCTTATGTTGAAGTTGACAGTATTATGAGTCAATACAAGTTCTGTAAGGACTATTCTTTGACTTTACAGAAGAAGGGCCAGAATATTCAGAGTACTCTTGCTGCAAAGCAGCAACAACTACAGGCAGCTGCTGCTAATTTTCAGCAAAAAGTTCAGCAGAATGCTTATACACGTGAGCAAGCTGAGGCCATCAATGCTGGTTTGCAGAGACAGAATGCTGATTTGCAAACATTGAATCAACGTTTGAGTGCTGAGTTCCAGAGTGAGACAAATAAATATAATAATGCTCTTCGTGACAGTATACAGAATTTCCTGAAGGTTTATAATAAGGATAAGAAATATACTTTGATTTTGAGCAAGGCTGGTGACAACCTTCTTTATGCTGATAAGACTTATGATATAACAAATGAGGTTATTGCAGGTCTTAACAAGTCATACAAGCCTTCTGCAAAGATGGCTGCTACTGAGAAAAAATAATATATATCATTATTTATAATATAAAAAAGGTTGAAAGAAATTCTTTCAACCTTTTTTAATTTTAAGCTAGTTTACTTCCTTCCATAATCTTTGGGCATATATCATTCAATGCACATTTATCGCATTGTGGATTCAGACTTTTACATGTGTATCTTCCATGCAAAAGTAACCAGTGATGAGCGTTTGTTACTTCATTCTCTGGAATGTATTTCAATAGTTCACATTCAACCTTAAATGGAGTATTGGCATTAGCTGGAACAAGTCCTAGCCTGTGGCTTACTCTATATACATGTGTGTCAACCGCAAGAGTAGGTTTACCAAACCATACTGCCTGAATTACGTTTGCTGTTTTTCTTCCAACTCCAGGTAGTTTTGTTAAATCTTCGGTGTTGTCAGGAACGTTCCCATCAAAGTCACTCATCAGCATTTTCGACATCTCCGAAAGGTGATTAGCTTTTGCATTAGGATAGCTTACGCTTTTAACTAATTCAAATATGTCTTCAACATCAGCCTTTGCCATTTCATTTGCAGTAGGATAATGCTTAAACAAATTTGGAGTGACCATGTTTATGCGTTTGTCAGTGCATTGTGCGCTAAGTAAAGTCGCAACGAGTAATTGAAAAGCACTACCGAAATCAAGTTCGGTTGTTACGTTTCCAACTTTCTTACTGAAGTAATCTAAAATATAGTTGAATCTTTCTTTTCTTGTCATGTTGCAAAAATACAAAAAAATAGTATCTTTGCAACAGAATAACGAAATAAATAAACTATGGATGCTAAAAGAATTTTGAATTTCTTAAGTGATGTTTCCAAAAACAATAATCGTGATTGGTTTCATGAGAATAAGGACGAATATGATAGTTGCAAGGCTGAATTCGAGGCAGGTGTCACTAAAGCAATTGCTGCCATTTCGCAGTTTGATCCTTCGATTTCACACATAACAGCGAAGGATGCATGTTTTCGTTTTTATCGTGATGTTCGTTTCAGAGAAGACAAACGACCATACAAAGATCATTTCGGGGCATATATAGGTGCTCATGGAAAAAAATCTCTTCATGCTGGATATTATATTCATCTTCAGCCTGAAGCATGTCTCGTTTCAGCCGGCGCTTATTGGTTGCCTACAAACATCCTTACGGCTTGTAGAAATGAGATAATGGGAAATATTGATGAGTGGCGTAAGTGTGTTGAGAATGGTAAGTTTATTAATCTATTTGGTTATCCTAATGAGGGTGATTGGGAAAAACATAGTGGAAAAGGATTTGGACTAACACATCTTAAGACATCTCCAAAAGGATTCCCTCGTGATTATGAGTTTATAGAGTATCTTAAAATGAAAGACTATGCTTGTTGGAAATATGTTTCTGATGATTATTACGAAGGTGATGGCTGGCTAGAAAATATGGTAGATATTTTGAAGACAGCCAAACCAATGATGGACTTTACAAATAATGTTATTGACGATTACGAATAAAATCCTCGGCCCTTTTTAGATCGTCAGGGGTGTCAATGCCAACGGTTTCGGCATTAGTAAGTCCAACTTTTATCTTGTATCCGTTTTGTAGCCAGCGTAGTTGTTCAAGACTTTCAGCAAGCTCCAATTCAGATTGAGGCAGTTTTGTTATTTCATTTAGAACGTTTGACCTGTATGCATATACACCAAGATGTTTCAAGAAAGCATGTTTATTTAGCCATTCATTCTTTTCGACACCGCGTATAAATGGTATGATGCTACGACTGAAGTACATGGCATAACCATTGTTGTCTAGAACTATTTTAGGAGAGTTTGGATTTTCTACCGCTTCAATGCTCTCAAAAGGCTTTCCGAGTGTGGCTATCTGTGTATTTTTATCATCAAAACATTTACAGAGAGTCTCTATTTGAGATTTTTGTATGAAAGGCTCGTCTCCCTGAATGTTTACAACTACATCAAAATCACCACCTACTTTTTGTAGAGCTTCTTCAATTCTGTCTGTACCGCTATGATGTTCTGTTGATGTCATCACAGCTTTACCACCAAACTCCTTTACCTTATTATATATTCTTTCGTCATCGGTCGCAACATATACGGCGTCAAGAACTTTTGATGCCTGCTCATATACATGTTGTATTACTGGCTTGCCTGCCAAAAGGGCAAGTGGCTTACCCGGAAAACGTGTTGAAGCGTATCGGGCAGGGATTAATCCTATAAATTTCATCTTCCTTTTTTGTTGTTTGTTGGTGCAAAATTAATAAAAAATACTAACTTATTTTGCTATTCACCATTATTTTGTTAACTTTGGGCTTGAAACTATAATTCAGAAAACAGTGAAAAAACTTATTATATCAATTATATCCTTAATTCTACCATTTATGGCTACTGCACAGAAGATAGTTCTAGGCTCGTGCACGACACATGATGGTGGTCAGTATAAAGGACAGATGATGAATGGAAAACCCAACGGCAAAGGTAATACTGTCTTCAAGAATGGTGACAGTTATGTTGGTGAGTATATAAAAGGTAAACGTGATGGATATGGCGTTTACTCTTTTTCTGATGGTGAAAAATATGAAGGACAATGGTTTCAGGATCAGCAGCATGGTCGTGGAACATTTTATTTCTCAAACAATAATAAATATGTAGGTCTATGGTTCCGCGATTTCCAACAAGGACAGGGTATCATGTATTATTATAATGGTGATAAGTATGTTGGTTCTTGGTCTCAGGATAAACGTGAGGGTAAGGGGCGTTATACCTATTCAAGTGGTGCATATTATGATGGAATGTGGAAAGCTGATCAAAAAAGTGGACATGGTTTCTTTGACTGGGGCGATGGCACTACATACGATGGTATGTGGGCTAATAATCAACGTTCCGGAAAAGGCACAAATAAGTATGCTGATGGTGATGTTTATATTGGTAATTGGGCTGATGATATACAGAATGGCAGTGGTATTTATAAGTTCCAGAATGGTGATGTGTATGAAGGTGATTACGCACAGGGTGAACGTACTGGTGAAGGCATATTCAAATATGCATCCGGTGATCGTTACACAGGACATTTCAACGAAGGATATAAGGATGGCATGGGTACTTATGAATGGCGTACTGGTGACGTATATGTTGGCTTATGGAAGAATGATTTGCAAAATGGACATGGTAAACTTACTAAGAAAAATGGTGATGTGTTTGAAGGTGACTTCAAAAACGGACATATTGAAGGTGAAGTTATAATTCATTATGCTAATGGAAGCCGTTTCAAGGGAACATATAAGAAAGGTCTTCGCAATGGTGCTGCTATTGAGGAGGATAAGGATGGAAACCGTTTTGAGGGTTCTTATGTAGATGATGTTCGTGACGGACGTTTTGTAGAGAAAGATCGTAACGGAAATGTTACACGAACAGGACATTATGAAAATGGTAAATTATTTTTGGACTAATACAATCGATAATATAAAACAATAACTTAAAAACATTGAAACTATGATAATAGACAAAATTGAAAATCTAGATAAATATATAAGTCTTAATCCGTTATTTGCTGATGTGGTGAAGTTTTTGGAAAGCAATGACCTCAATACACTTGAAGAAGGAAAACATGAGATTAAGGGGGCAGATTTGTTTGTTAATGTGCAAGCTAACCCTGGCAAGAGATTACAAGATGCCGTTCTTGAGTTTCATAAGAAAATGATAGATATTCAAATCCCAGTCAGTGATTCTGAAACTTTTGGATACACTCCGGTTGATGAATTGCCTGAGGCAGAATTTAATGAACAGAAGGATATTGCTAAACTTCCTGATGTAGAGCCACAGACTTATGTGACACTTAATCCAGGGCAGATGGCTATTTTCTTTCCACAGGATGGTCATGCACCATGCATCTCTGAATCTGACTGTTTGAGAAAAGTCATTTTCAAGATTCAAGCATAAAATAATCTAAATTATGGCAACAAAGAAAGTTACTGAAAAGAAAGTTGCTGCAAGAACAACAAAGAAAACTACGGGTTGTGGGCATATTGGAATTGTGAAGAACGATCCATATCTAGAACCTTATGAAGATGCTATTTGCGGGCGTCACGATAATGTGCTGCGCAAATTGTCCCAGTTTACTAACAACGGAAAGAAAAGTATTGCTGATTTTGCCGCTGGATATGAATACTATGGACTTCATATGTTGAGTAGGGAATGGGCGTTCCGTGAATGGGCACCTAATGCTACAGCAATATATCTTGTTGGTGACTTCAATGACTGGAAAGAGGATGACAAGTTTCTTGCTCATCGTATTGAAGGCTCTGGAGATTGGGAACTTCGTGTACCTCTTAAATATATTCATCATGGAGACTTCTTCAAGATGCATGTAAAATGGAATGGTGGCGAAGGTGAACGCATACCTGCTTGGGCAACACGTGTTGTGCAGGATGAACACACAAAAATATTTTGTGCACAGGTATGGAGCCCAGAACAATCTTACCAGTGGAGTGTGAAGTCTTTTTCTCCATCAACTTCTCCGTTGCTAATCTATGAATGCCATATCGGCATGGGACAGGATGCCGAAAAGGTTGGTACATATACAGAGTTTAAAGATAATGTCTTGCCAAGAATTGCTAAGGATGGATACAACTGTATTCAGATAATGGCTATACAGGAACATCCTTATTATGGTTCTTTTGGTTATCATGTAAGTTCTTTCTTTGCGCCTTCTAGTCGTTTTGGAACTCCAGAGGAGTTGAAGGAGCTTATTGATGCAGCGCATTCTAAAGGGATAGCTGTGATAATGGATATTGTCCATTCTCATGCCGTAAAGAATGAAGCCGAAGGCTTGGGTAATATTGCAGGTGATCATAACCAGTACTTCTATCCAGGAGAACGTCATGAACATCCAGCTTGGGACAGTCTTTGTTTTGATTATAGCAAAGACAATGTTACACATTTTTTGTTAAGCAATTGTAAGTATTGGTTATCTGAATTTCATTTTGATGGATTCCGTTTCGACGGAGTAACGTCTATGCTTTATAACAGTCATGGTCTTGGAGAGGCTTTTAGTGGATATGGTGACTATTTCAACGGTCACGAGGATGATAATGCCATTTGCTACCTTACTTTAGCAAATGTTCTTATCCACAAAGTAAATCCAAAGGCTATAACAATTGCCGAAGAGGTTAGCGGTATGCCTGGACTGGCAGCTAAGTTTGAGGATGGGGGATACGGTTTTGATTATCGTATGGCAATGAACATTCCTGATTTTTGGATAAAGTCTATTAAAGAATTGAAAGACGAGGATTGGAAGCCTAGTTCCATATTCTGGGAGGTTAGGAATCGTCGTAATGATGAAAAAACTATATCATATTGTGAGAGTCATGACCAAGCCTTGGTAGGTGATAAGACAATTATCTTCCGCCTTATTGATGCTGATATGTATTGGCATTTTAAGAATGGCGATGAGAATGACAAGGTTTGTCGAGGTATAGCTCTTCACAAGATGATAAGACTTGTGACAGTATCTACAATCAATGGTGGTTACCTTAATTTCATGGGTAATGAATTTGGACATCCTGAATGGATTGATTTCCCACGTGAAGGTAATAATTGGAGTCATAAATATGCGCGTCGTCAGTGGAACCTTGTTGACAACAAGGACTTGGACTATCATTATCTTGGTGATTTCGACCGTGAAATGTTGAAGGTGATAAAAAGCGAGAAAAATTTTAACCGGACTCCTATTCTGGAAATATGGCATAATGATACCGACCAAATATTGGCTTATATGCGTGGAGATCTTCTTTTCGTTTTCAATTTTTCGCCAACTCGTTCGTTTACAGATTATGGATTACTTGTTCCAACAGGTAGCTATGATATTGTTCTTGATACCGACAATAAACAATTCGGTGGCAACGGTTTGAATGATGATTCAATGATGCATCTAACTAATTACGATTCTTTATATGTTGATGAACGCAAGGAATGGTTAAAACTTTATCTACCAGCTCGTTCTGCATTAGTATTACGTAAAAATTGATAATATATTCATTATATAATAAATGTCAAACTATTCTGTTAAGGATGGCACTCGTGTAGTAAGAATTGCGTGTGCTGTCTTATTCGTTTCTTTTACGTTTCTGTATCTTTATGATTATCAGGATGATATTTTGGCAATGGCACAGCATGTGTTGTCTGATGGACTGACACATTATAACCGCACAATCGGAGCTGTTCTCATTACTGTTGTTTTGTGGTTGTTGCAGATAGGTTTCTATGCGCTGTTCCGTTTGCAAGGTCGTGCACATGCTGTTACTTTTTTCCCATCATTGCTTACACTGACAGTTATCACTTCACCAGATAATTCTATCGACGAGGGATTTTCTTTTGGTGCTTGGCTTGTAGCCTGGCCGGTTCTTATGCTTATTTGTACTGGGGTTATGTGGTATGCACGTCAAGTCCAACAATATGAACCAGTAGATTCTTCTAAGGGATTTCTTTCTCGCCGAGCATGGATAAACTATGTAACCATGTGTGCTATGTTTGTTTTTGTTGGTCTATTCAGTAATCATAATGATGTGTTTCATTATCGCATGCATGTTGAGAGTTGCCTTAATGACAGTCTTTTTGATGAAGCATTGGCAACTGGAGAAAAATCAAATAAAACAGATTCAAGTCTCACAAGTTTGCGTATCCACGCTCTTGCTGAAAAAAATCAGCTGGGAGAACGCTTGTTTGAGTATCCCCTCGTTGGTGGCTCTGCAGCAATGCTTCCAAATGGTAAGAGTGTGAAGTATCTTATGTATCCAGAGAAAAATCTGTACAAGAATCTAGGATGTTGGTTAAAACAGCATATGTCAACGATGCACTATCTTAAGTTTATACATCAACATAAACTTGCCACTAAGTCTGCGCATGACTATTTACTATGTGCTTATCTTCTTGATGGTAATTTGGATGCTTTCGTACATTCTATAGGGTTGTATTATGATATTCATGGTCAGATGCCAAAGCATTATCGTGAAGCTCTTACTTTGTATAATCATTTGCGGTCTAATCCATTTATATCATATCGTAGTACAATAATGGAAACTGATTTTCAGGATTTCCAAACATTAATTCATAAATATAATAATCCTGTTGAGCGCGCTGCTGCGCTGAGAGATACTTACGGAAATACTTACTGGTGGTATTATTACAATCAGTATTCTTGTAAATCAAAGTATAGTTTATGAAATGTATGTTGAGGATCTCAGCAAAGCTTTTGTCAGCTCTTTGCGGTGGGGCTTATAATCATGATCTTAAATTGGTTGATGCAAAGGTTTTCTCATCAATAGTAAGGTATTGATGAGACCCTTTTGGCACTGACGTATATGGATTCTAAGAATGATTGAGCACATAGATTGTTTGTTCCGTTTATATTTCTTCTAGAAAAGAAGGCAACTATATTTCGTTATAATGATAATGTATCTTTGTTTATGGGGATTTCAATATCTCCAAAATCAATCATTGCATTAAACAGTCTTATAGCCTTATATTTAAAGATATCATTTTCATGTATATCTTTTTCTTTAACTATATTGTTATTTATTAAATGGGCTCGTTTTGTTCCTCTGAGTAGAGGATGCTTAGGTGTGTACCAAGTGTTTCCATCAAATAGGGCAATATTTGTAAAAGAGGTATCTCTAATGAGGCTGTTTTTAGAAATAATAATTTCATCGTATAAACCTTTCTTTTCAACAAGTTTGTTTATAGCAGAACGGTCTGTGCTTTTAAAGCTATATTCTATATGGTTGTCAGTAACAATCTTTAGTGTTTTTATATTGCGCATAGAGTATTCTGAATATGATATATCCTCAATACCATTTTCTCCATATACTACTCTTACTTTTATAATGTCATTGCTCTCTTGTGGAGTTATATAATTAAGAAGGTTTATATCTTCTTTTGATTGCCAAAAGTGATGTCGTGTATTGTTTAACCTATCGTTGTGGTAGCCTATATTGTAGGCACAACCATTAATCATTTTTATCGTCTCTACAAATTGGTACATATATTTTTTGCTTTATTTCGTTGTATTCTTTGTTGTAATCACTTTTTGAGGTTATTCCTCCACCTGTTTTGAAGACATATTCATCTTCTTTCTTCTCAATGAATCTTATCATTACGGCACTATCAATATTTCCATTGATACATATTCCCATTGTTCCAGTGTAGAAACCACGTTGATAGTCTTCCGCTTCAGCTATTATATCTACAGTTTTTTTCTTAGGCGCTCCTGTAATAGAACCTGCTGGAAGCTGCGATGCAATAATATCTCCTATATGTTGCCTGTAGTCAGATGATAGTTGCCCACTGATTTGTGAACTTGTCTGTATGATTTTTCCCGTATTGTTTGATATATAGTCTATATATCTGTATTTGTCAACTCTCACATCTGTAGCAATCTTACTTAGATCGTTACGTATTAAATCTACTATCGTCGCATGTTCTGCACTTTCTTTAGCATCCGAAAGTAATATGCTTTCCGCGTCAGGGCTTGTGGCATCAGCAGTACCCTTCATTGGAAAAGAATATATTCTTCTGTTATTTATCTTTATGAATGATTCTGGTGAGAAGCAAACTAATTTGTCTTTTATCAGAATACGATATCTGGCTTTAGAATTGTTGTAAATATATTCCATAGACATATTTGTCTTTACAGGTACACAGCATGTGTAGTTTACAAGATAACTATTGCCAGCCATGATATTCCTCCTTACTATATTAAATCCTTTAGCATAATTATCTATAGTTGGCATGTCTATATTCCATATAATATCGCGTTCATCTTTTATAGGTGTTGATGAGCAGTTTGTAATGCCGTTAAAGTCATATTTTATCTCTGTTTCGTTTATTTCTTCAAGCGGTTTTATGATAGCATCATCTCCTATATAGTTGATAACAAAAAGAAATGGAACATTTTGTCGTCCCAGTTTGTTCATGTAATCAATATAATTTTGTTTCATTCTTAATATACTATTTCTCAATAATTTTTCTATATCAAAAAACTATACAGTGGTAGTTTCTTGCAAAAATAGAGATAATTATCTAAATAGCCAAATGCTTTTGATATATTTATGTGTGTATCGATAAGTAAGCATAATATTCGTAACTTATGCTATTATGTTAAAATATTTATATTATATTTGGAGATATCATGCCTTTGATGTAACTTAGCCAACAAATCCAGTCAAATATGAAAATAGATAGATTCGTATATAGGGTGGGGCTTTTGGTGCTATTAGTTGCATATTGTTCCATTACTGAAAATATTTATGCCGATAATGGCAGAAAGAAAGTAGCTGTGGTACTGTCAGGAGGTGGTGCAAAAGGCATGGCGCATATAGGTGTGCTGAAAGTTATTCAGAAAGCCGGAATTCCTGTGGACATAGTTACAGGAACATCTATGGGAAGTATTATAGGAGGATTATATAGTGTGGGTTGGAATGCAAATGAACTTGATTCTCTTGTGCGTGGACAGGATTGGATGTTTCTTCTTTCAGACCGTGATGATTATTATTCTCAGAATCTATTGAATCGTGAAAAGCAGAATACATATTTTATCTCTAAAACATTAACTGCTAAAAAGAAAAATATTTCTGGTGGAGGAGGGTTTATACAAGGTGTAAATCTATCTAAGCTTTTTACTCGTCTTACTGCCGGATATACTGATTCTTTGAATTTCAATAAACTACCTATTCCTTTTGCATGTGTTGCAACTGATATCGTTGATAACACAGAATATGATTTTCATAGCGGTGTGCTGGCTGATGCAATGCGTACCAGCATGTCTATCCCTTATGCCTTTACTCCGATACGAAAGAACGCTATGATGCTTGTTGATGGTGGCTTACGCAATAACTATCCGGCAGATGTAGCCAAAAGCATGGGAGCTGATTATATTATTGGTTCAACTGTACAAAGCAAGCCAAAGACTGCCGACGAACTTACAACCGGAGCGGCTGTTCTTACTCAGGTCATTGACATTAATTGTAAGAACAAATATGATGATAATATTGCAATAACAGATATTCCCATACGTGTTAATACATCAGGTTATGGTCCTGCCAGTTTTTCAGATGTTGCTATTGATTCGCTTATACAACGTGGTGAACAAGCAGCTATGGCACATTGGGATGAGTTGATGGCTCTGAAGCGTAAGTTGGGGTATTCTGATGATTATATGCCTAAATACCTACATGCTAGTGATGAGGCAAAGGTTCCCGTTGATTTCGCCAATAAAACTGTTGATAGCAGACCTCCTCATGATGTAATACAGGGAAATCTTGGTGTTAGATTTGATACTGAGGAAATTGTGGCTTTGCAGATTAATGGTGTTTACAAGTCTTCTTTGAAACCTCTTGATATAGAAGCCACTTTACGACTTGGACAGCGTATTATGGCTAATGCCCAAGCAATACTTACACCTAAGAAGAATATCAAAATAGGATTTGGATATACTTTCCACTATGATGATATAGATGTGTATGATCATGGCAACAACGACTATAATATAAAATTCAATCATCATCAGGTGGGACTGAATATTATGGGAGTTAATATGAAAAATCTTATATTGGATTTAAGTGCACGTTTTGATTATTATAACTATAGCAATATGCTTGTATCTGGAGAGGCATTTGGTAATAATGTGATGCTTCGTGATGACCATTTCTTTAGTTATCATACCAAATTGCATTATGATTCTGAGAATGCAGGTGTATTCCCAACACGCGGAGCAAAGTTCAATGCAGAGTATGCTTATTACACGGATAATTTTACACAATATAAGAACCATATTGGTTTTAGTGAATTAAACGCGATGTGGCGAATTTCATTTGCTCTAAATAGTCGTTTCACATTGCAGCCTATGGCTTACGGGCGTTTACTCTTTGGGCGTGAAACTCCATATATACGTCAAAATGTAATTGGTGGTGAGTGGTTTGGACATTACTTTGAACAGCAGTTGCCTTTCGTTGGAGTTGGGAATGTGGAATTAACTGATCCTCATTTTATAGCTATGCAGTTGAAGGCGCAACAACGTTTGGGAACAAATAACTATATTTTGTTTCATATAGCAGCAGCACAGCATGGTGACAAACTAAGAAACATCTTAGATAAGGGACCCATGCTTGGTTATCAGTTAGGTTATTATTATAAGACGATATTTGGACCTCTGGGTGCTAGTTTAGGGTACTCCAATAAAACAGATTGTATACACTTTTATATAAATCTTGGTTTTGAGTTTTAAGTAAATGAGGAAGATAAATTGCTTTATCCTCCCCATTTTCTTATTTATTTATATTTATTCTGATTCCTATATTAAGATTGAAGTTAAATGGATTTTCTGTATAAATATTTTTTATGCCACTTCCGTTTTTAAAATGATAGCTTATACCAGGTTCTGCATATAGACTTAACGATTTATCAGCTTTATATTCTATACCCGCTGCTGCGTTTGTAGAAAACAAAAGTCTGTTACTCTTTATGTTTTCAGTAGTAGAGTATGTTTCTGTTCCATTAGCGTCGTGAGTAGTCTTAGCCTTACCGTTGACGAGTTTTTCAGCTTCTCCACCAGCTGTTGCATATATGTTTATGGCATTGTTGTGCCAAATGCTATAGCTTGCGGATAGTGGCAGACCTACATAATGCAACTTTTGCTCCTTAATGTTATCTTCTCCATGACTGTTTATTGTAAAATCTGATGAAAGGTAACTGTAAGTGAAACCCGTCTGTAAGCTCCATCTGTCATTAATCTTGTAATTTATAGATACACCAAGTTTAATAGGTTGGTGATGTTTGGTTTCCGTTGTAAGTTCATTGTTTGAATATATGGCATAATACTTATTGTCGTTAACCATTTTATCTGAACTATCTCCATAATAGTATGCATTAGCCAACATTACTCCATTTTGTGAATTGCTGTAACCATTCATTATTCCAGAGTAGTATGTGGAGACTCTTAATTCTGATTCATGATTCTTACTGTGATGATATTCATATTTATAGTCATTATATACCTGTCCTGTATAGTTCTTATTACTTGATATCTTTTTCTGGGACGTGTCGTTTTCTGTTTCTTTTGTTGTTGTTGTTGTTTGGGCAATAAGATTTTCTTTATTAATCGATGCGTCTTTGTTTGCATCAATATCTTTAGATATTAATTCAATCCCTTTTTTTACGTTGTTTGAAATTCTGAGTATAATGTTACCCTTTTTCTTGTAATTCAATAAATTGTTATCACTTTTCTTGACTATCTCATTTACTTGTGTTTCTTTGTTATTATTTGCAATTTTTATATTATCATTGTTATTATAGTTATTTTTGTAGTTATAAAGAATAAAGGCAACAGACATAGCTGCTACAGCTATCGCAGAACGCAAAGTCCACATAGAGACAGTGTGTGCTTTTTTTGAGCGTGCAGGAGCAATACCACGACGTTCCATCTCTCTTTTGATGTCGTCGAGCAGACTTTCTGGGGCTTTTCTGTTACTGTCCCTTATTCGGTCTTTGATATCGTTAATCCATTGATCCTTCATTTTATTCTTGTTTTAATCTGTAGTCCTTTATCATTTTGGCAAGTTGTTTCTTTGCCTTGTAAAATTGAGATGCTGATGAATCAGCTTTTATATTAAGTATTTTAGCTATTTCCTTATGACTTTTTCCTTCAATAACGAAAAGATTAAATACTGTTCTGTAGCCGTCAGGGAGTAGCCTTATCATATTTGTCAGCACCTCTTCGTTTAGGTTACCTATTTCAGGGTCTTCATCTTGAATGTCTGGTGGTTCTTTTTCTATATTTATAAATGGAGAATTTTTTTTCTTCCTGATGCATAGTAACGATTCGTTAATCACAATTCTGGTAATCCATGCACGCAGTGAACCATTTCCCCTATAGTTGAATTTTTCTATCTTCGAAAATATTTTTATGAAACTTTCCTGAAGTACATCTTTAAGTTCGTCATCGTCAGGTATATATCTGGCACAGACAGCGGTAAGATAATCGGCATATTCTGAATATAGGCAGTCCATAGCCGAAGCATCACCTCGTCTGAATAGTTTTATTATATGTTTTTCCTTGTCTGTGCCGAATATATACATATATTATTTAGATGTTGGTCTTGAGCGGTATTTGAATTTTGCTGTCTTTTCTCCACTGAATGAGTTCCATTTCACAGTGAGATCTACAGTTTTGCCTTCTGTGTCAGGCAATGAGTCTAGCTTAAATGCAATCAATCCGTCTTTCAATATACCACTTTTATCTCCGTTGGCATTGTGATGCAATACTACTTCATAAGGGTTGCTTCCTTTTACGAGGTTTAATTCGTGAGTAACATTGTAGCCGAAATATGTACGGAAACGTAATGTTAGATACCCGTCTTCAACAACTGTCACCCAGTCATTCACTATTTCCACAGGATCAGTTCCGTATTTAGTGTCGTTGTTTGTTCCTAAATCGGCAACCATGTTCTTTGTGCGTATACTGTCTATCCAGTTCACGTAAACAGAATTTGTGTTGCTACTGTTTATCTTATTATAATTCACAAGAGCACGCACTTCTTTGTCACCATAAGGAGGCTTAGTAATGTTACTTGGATACAGTTTTGTACTGTCGTCAAGTTGCAGCATAAGCTTACCTCCTTCGTTCTTTACAGTTACTATAGCAGAAGGATATTGCATGCTGTAGTTGCTATCGTCATTGTCGTCGTTAAGACAAGACTGTAAAACAGGCATTGTCGATGCCAAAAGCAATAATGTGGCAATAAATTTAATATGTTTCATAACTCAAAAGTATTTGGTTTATTACACACTCTAAATGTACATATAGTATATACCTTGCCTGAAAGAATGTTTTTTTCTTTTTGCAAAGATAATAATATTACTGTTAATAGCAATTTATTACTCTTGATATAGGTCAATTAAATATGTAATACAAATGTTTCGTTTAAAATATGTATAAATATGCTTTGCAAATTAAATGAATTTTTATACCTTTGCAACTCTTAAAAGAAAGTTTATAAATGTTCAGAATATTATTCTTATTATTTCTAGGTATTGGAATCGGATATTTAATGCGTAATGTGCGTGGAATAAGGCATGTGGAAAAGACCACAAGGCTTACCATATTTGCATTATTGTTTGTCTTTGGCATAACAATAGGTTCAAATCATGCATTATTGAATAATATTGCTTACTTTGGTTGGCAGGCTGTTGTAATAGCAGTGTTTGGTATCGTCGGAAGTTTCGGCGCATCATATTTGTTTAATCGAGTATTGACAAGGAAAGGAAAGCAAAAATGAAAGAAAATTTATTGTTATTAGTGTCGTTGTTGTTAGGAATTACCATTGGTGCTTTTGATTTAGCGCCCATGTGGTTGCATAACGCATCGTTGCCTATGATTATTCTTTCGTTGCTTGTTCTTCAAGTTGGAATGGGAGTTGGCAGTATGGATAATCTTGGTAGAATGATACGCTCTATTCACTGGCAGATGTTTTTATTGCCAGCATGCACAATTGTAGGAACTTTACTTTTTACTTCATTGGCATTTTTATTTTTCAGTAATCATAAACTTGGTGATATAATGGCTATTGGTAGTGGGTTTGGTTATTATTCATTATCATCAGTGCTTATTGCCCAGATGAAGACTATTACTGTTGGACCTGCTCAGGCTACCCAATTAGCTACAATTGCTTTATTGACAAATGTGGTAAGGGAGCTTCTTGCGTTGTTCGGTTGCAAATATTTTACGAGAAAAGGTAGCTGCTTTGCTGCTATTTCTATTGCCGGAATAAACTCAATGGATGTTTGTCTTCCGTCAATATTACGAGCAGCCAATGATAAGACGTTGGTTCCTGTTGCTGTATTTCATGGAATAATTCTTGAAATAAGTATACCAATGCTTATTGCTTTTTTCTGTCAGTAAATGGCTTGGTGGAGAAAAGGCAGAAGGCATCAATGATAAGATAAAAGTGATGAACAGAAATGGATTTGATTTCAACGACGAAAAGTATTTCAAACTGTAGGCTCTATGCTCTTCATGCTCTTCATGTCACTCAAAATGTTGGGTGAACCTAATTTGAATGTTTAGAGCCTAGATTTTTTCGCGACAATTTAATTTTTCAACATTTAGGATGTCTTCCCTGCTTTTTGGTGTGTTTTTAGCTACGTAGCTACGGCATCTCTCACAAAGCCTATAAACACTGGGAAAAAAATACGTAGCTAGGTTAATTTAGCTTCGGTGAGCTACGTTTTAGCTACGTCATCTATTTCTACTTATATAATGTTCGTGCATACACGCGCGCACCTAGGGTTTTGAAAAATATAAGTGTCGAAGTGTCAACTTAATGAATATCAATATTTTATCGACCAATTTGACTAAATAAAGTGACGGTGATCTAACGGTCAAATCTCGAGTTTTGCATGCGTTTCTATATAGAAATGCAACTAGTTCCATATAGAAACGCAAACGTTTCTACGACGTTTTAGCTCCTATTTCTTCGTAAAACGCAGTGCAATATAACGTAAAACGCACTGTAAAACATCGTAAAACGCATCGAAATTCTTCGTTAAGTACAAGACAATATGAGGAAAATATTTACCCATATTTTACCGACGAATGACCGACACTTTATTCGATCCGAAAAGGGTCCTAATAATTTGATGCTCAATGGATAGACACTTCGACACTTATTTTTCTGAAAAACCCAGAGTGTGCGTGTATACGCACGCACGTGTATTACGATGTGTAGCTCCAAGTATTTAAAACTTTGGCTAACAGCCTAACCTAAATCTGATTGCATGGACAAAAATTTTGTAGTATCTTTGCCGAGAATTCAGTGGAATTCAGCAGAACATTTAAACAAGCTTGAAAATTCTGTTCTCGTTTATTGAATCTATTTTCACATCCTCAGTTCCTCAGATGCAGCCAACGGTTCTTAGACAAATTCACTCGTCGAATACATTCCATCCTTAAAACAACACAAATAGACGTAGTTAGAACGTAGCTAGCCGTAGCTAAATCCTGCAAGCTACGTTCTGTCAAGCTCTCTGTTTATAGGGTTTTTAGGGGATGCCGTAGCTACGTAGCTAGAAAAAAATAAAAACGTATGAGGACTTCTTAATTAATTATGCCAATATTTATTAAAATGGTAGAGTGGTGAAGAGGTTACTGTTATTTTATTAGTAGTTTTGCACATGAAAAAATAAAGTAAAGAAATGAAGAATAAGAATTACAAGCAATTGTTAGCTCTTGGTACATGTCTAATCGCACTTGCCGTAGTTGCTGTTGTGCGTGACGGTAAGGTATGGGGACACAAGATGAGCATGGCAAATAAAGAAATTGTCGATAAAGGTGGGAAAGTAAATCCTATGAGCTCATTGCCTGATGGAACAGTGATAATTAATACTTCATCGTTAGCTAAAGATGTTAATGGATATGGTGGTAATGTACCATTGGAGATATATCTGAAAGATGGAAAGGTTGTTAAGATAAAGGCATTGAAGAACTCTGAAACGCCAGAATTCTTTGCCCAAGCATCAAAGTTGCTCACTGCATGGAATGGTAAGACCGTTGATGATGCTCAAAAAATGAAAGTAGATGGTATGAGTGGTGCTACATACTCATCACGTGGTATTTTAGGTAATGTGCAGCGTGGATTGCAATATGCAGCCAAAAACGCAGTAAAACCATCTCCTTTTGACAATACGGACTTTAGTGCAAAGAATATTGCAGGACTTGTAGTTGTGCTTATGGGAGCTATAATACCTTTATTTTATCGCAAAAAGAAATACCGCATAGTGCAACTCGTTCTTAATGTCGTAGTATTGGGATTTTGGTGTGGTACCTTCATTTCTTATTCACTAATGGTTGGATATATGTCAACAGGTATTAATATCTGGATTTCAGTTATACCTATAATAATGCTCATAACGGCATTTGTTTATCCTCTTTTTGGCAAGAAAAGCCATTATTGTACATATATCTGTCCATGTGGCTCTTTACAGGAGCTTGCTGGGAGGATGAATAAGCGCAATAAGTTAAAGGTGAAATCAGAAACAATAAAGATGCTTGGTAAGTTTAGAGAAATATTGTGGGCTGTACTAATGATGATGATGCTTATTGGTGTAGGTTTTGAATGGATGGATTATGAGATTTTCTCAGCTTTTATTATTACCAGTGCATCAGCAACAGTATTAGTACTTGCAGCCTTATTCATGGTATTATCTGTTTTTGTGCCGCGTCCATATTGTCGTTTTGTTTGTCCTACTGGTACATTATTTAAAGTTGCGCAAAACTCAAAATGATATGATAAAACTTATTTTATTTGATTTAGGTGGAGTTATCTATACTAGTGATCGTGACGAATCTGTGAAAAGATTTTCCGCACTTGGATTGGATAATGCTGATTCACGTCTTAACGCCTATACACAGACTGGAATATTTGGAGATTTGGAAGATGGGAAAATCACAGATAAAGAGTTCCTTGAGGCGTTGGGAAAAGACATTGGGCATGAAATTAGTTGGAATGATTGTAGACATGCCTGGCTTGGATATGCTGCTGATTTACCAGAAAGAAATATAAAACTTCTTGAGACTCTGCGAAAACAAGGCTACAGGCTAGCTTTAGCTAGTAATACAAATAAGTTTATGATGTCGTGGACTTGTAGTAATGAGTTTGACGGAAAGGGAAACAGCATAAATCATTATATGGATGAACTTTATGTGAGTTATAAAATAGGTGCATTGAAACCTTCCAAACACTTTTTTGAGTATATTCTTGACAAGGAAAATGTGAAGCCTGAGGAAACTCTGTTCATCGACGATAGTCCAAATAATGTGGATGCTGCAAAAAGTATGGGTATCAATATCATACAGGCTATCAACGGAGAGGACTGGACAAAAGATGTTTTATGTGTGTGTGCGCACACAAATATTTGATTTAGGTCAAGAAAACGATGCAATAATGATTAAAATCCTATTTATTCTTGGAATGTATTCAAATCCTTCATACCTTTGCATCAACAAAAGGTTAATAGATTGTTTAGGTTTTTAGTTATTAGGTTTAAAGATTGTGATTCGGAATGGTATTAGATTTAAGGTAAAGATTCAAGATTGTAGGATAACCGAGAGCGAAAGCGTCGCTCTACATAGAAATTTCAAATCACAAAATATAGCAGTTTTGGAAGTGATTCCGGAACTGTTTTTTTTTGTTGTTAGAAATCTAACGAATAGTATTGTCACTATTAATCGAATAATCCAAAACGCAATGATAGCTTTGATTACTTATATAATTAGTAAATAAAATAGGTTTTATTTTGTGCTTTATACAAAATACTTTATATTTGCAGTTAAAATTTATAACCAGTTAAAGAAAATGAAAAGAATCAAGTTCATATTGTTTCTTGTTGTCGTATTAATCTTATCAGCTTGTGGTACAACACAAACTGTACCAGTAACTGGGCGCAAACACAATTTACTCTTTTCTGATTCTGAAATACTTAGTTATAGTAATCGTGAGTATTCAAAGTATATGCAAGGAGCTAAGAAATCAACGGATGCTGCCAGCACAGCTATGGTTCAGCGCGTTGGAAAGCGATTGGCTGCATCTGTTAATACATATCTGAAAAATAACAATATGGCTTCCGAAATACAAAACTATTCATGGGAGTTTAATCTTGTAGCTGACAAAGAGGTTAATGCCTTCTGTATGCCGGGTGGTAAGATTGTTGTTTATGAAGGTTTGCTACCTGTTACACAGAATGAGGCTTCTCTTGCTGTTGTGCTAGGACATGAAATTGCTCACGCCGTAGCTAAGCACAGTGCTGAACAGATGTCAAAGAAAGCACGTCAACAATATGGAACTATGGCTTTGGGAACTATACTTAATTCCGCAGTAGGAAGCGGAGCGGGAGATCTTGCGTCTGGAGTAGCGGGAGAATATTTTTCTTTCCGTAATTTGAAATACAGTAGAGATAACGAGAGTGAAGCTGATTACATGGGATTGATATTTGCAGCAATGGCTGGATATAATCCTGAGGTTGCTGTACCTTTCTGGAAGAGGATGGCAGAGTTGGGTAGTAGTACTAATAACGACTTGTTCAGCGATCACCCATCTGATTCAAAGCGTATAGCTGCAATTGAAAAACTGATGCCTGATGCTTTAAAATATTATCAGGCTTCAGGGTATGTTAATAATAACAACGCAGTAAAGAAGCCTGCACGTAAACCAAATAGGAGATAATTCTTGTTACCTTCATTTTGGATAAAAAACTTTGGGGAGGTAGTATATTGATTATAATAAAAAATTTAATGCTATGATAGAATTTATTACAAGTAATTTATGGGTACTTTGGGCAATCGTGATGTTTTGTTGTCTGATACTTGAATTAAGTTCCGGAGACTTCTTCGTCACATGTTTTGCGATAGGAGCTTTTGTGTCTATATTCACGTCGTTTGTGTTGCCTTTCTGGGCACAAGTATTGATTTGGGCTTTGTGCTCAATATTGAGTATACGACTAATTCGTCCACGTCTGATTGATAAGTTGCACAAAGGTGGAGATAACAGGGCGAGTAATATTGACGCACTGATAGGAAGAGTGGGCACGGTGATAGAGTCAATAGAACCTAATGGAAACGGATACGTGAAAGTAGACGGAGACGAATGGAAAGCCGTTAGTAACTCTAATGAGCCAATATTAAAAGGTCAGAAAGTCGAAATAATTGGCAGAGAGTCTATTATAGTAACAGTAAAACCAGTTTAATCATTAAATAAAATAAAATTATGAGTATTGCTTTTTATGCTTTAATCGCAGCCGTAGTGCTTGCAATCATCTTTATAAAGATGACGGTGGTAATAATTCCACAGAGTGAAACAAAAATTATTGAGCGACTTGGAAAGTATTTCGCAACCCTTAAGCCAGGTATTAATATTATTATTCCGTTTATAGACCGTTCAAAGGCAATGGTATCAATGTCTAATGGAAGATATATTTATACTAACACCATTGATCTTCGTGAGCAGGTTTATGATTTTGACAGACAAAATGTTATTACCAAAGATAATATTCAGATGCAGATAAACGCATTGTTGTATTTCCAGATTGTTGATCCGTTCAAAGCTGCATATGAGATTAATAACTTGCCAAACGCGATAGAGAAACTTACACAGACAACACTGCGTAATATCATCGGAGACATGGAACTTGACCAGACTTTGACAAGTCGTGATACCATAAATACCAGACTCCGTGGTGTACTTGACGACGCAACAAATAAGTGGGGTATAAAGGTGAACCGTGTTGAGTTGCAGGATATCACACCTCCAGAAAGCGTTTTGCAGGCAATGGAAAAGCAAATGCAGGCAGAACGTAATAAACGTGCTACAATCCTTACTAGTGAAGGAGATAAACAAGCTCAGATATTACAGAGTGAAGGTGACAAGGCTGCTATGATAAACCGTGCTGAAGCAGACAAGCAACAAGCTATATTACGTGCCGAAGGTGATGCCAATGCACGAATAAAGAAGGCTGAGGCTGAGGCTGTAGCAATACAAAAGATAACGGACGCTGTAGGAAAGTCTAGTAACCCAGCTAACTATTTGCTTGCGCAGAAGTACATACAGATGTTGCAGGATGTTGCGGATGGCGACAAGACAAAGACAGTATTCCTGCCTTATGAGGCAACAAATCTGATGGGAAGCATTGGAGGAATAAAGGAATTGTTCAAGGGAGAATAAAAAAATAGAGGTCGCAATAATTTGCGACCTCTATTTTTTTATTACCTTTGCATTATATAAATAAGACACGAATATGAATGTATGTATTGTAGTTGGCGCACGACCTAATTTCATAAAGGTGGCACCTATAATAAGAGCTATCGCGAAAGCTCATGAAGAAGGACGCGATATCAGTTATAAATTGGTTTTTACAGGTAAGGAAGATGATAAAACTATTGAGGATTCACTCTTTGATGATCTTCAGATAAACCGTCCTGATTCTTATCTTGGCGTTGATTGTGAAAACCTCAATGAACTTACAGGGTTGGTTATGTCTAAATTTGAATTATATCTTCAACAGAATCCAACTGATACAGTTATAGTCGTTGATGACTTGGCAAGTACTATGGCAGCCGCAATTGTGACTAAAAAGCAGGGAATTAGACTTGCCCATATAGCTGCCGGTACAAGAAGTTTTGATATTTCCATGCCGAAAGAAATAAACAGACTTGTAATTGACGGCTTAAGCGATATACTTTTTACTGCAGGAATAAGCAACAACAATATTGCCAACAAGGAAGGGGCTGAATTGAGTAAGGTCTATATGGTTGGTAATATCTTGATTGATAATCTTAGATACAATCACAGTAGATTGAAACGTCCTGAAGTTCTAGACAAACTGGGACTCGAAGAAAAGAAATATATATTGTTCACGCTTAACCGTAAGGCTTTGATAGGAGATGAGGCTCATCTTGAAAAGTTGATTAAGGCAATGATACGTGGAATGAAAGATTCAACAATGCCAATAATAGCTTCGTTGCGTGGAAAAGCAGCAAAGGTTGTTGCCAATATAGTTGCATCAAGTAGTTTCCCTTCTATAATGAAGATAATTGAGCCACAGAGTTATCTTGACTTTGGATATATAACTGCAAATGCTTGTGGTATTATCACAGACAGTGGAAATGTAGCCGAAGAAGCAACATTTAATCAGGTTCCATGCATTACATTAAATAGCTATACTGAACATATTGAAACAGTAAAAGTTGGCACAAATGTGCTTGTAGGCGAAGATCCAGACTGTCTTTGTTCTGCTTTGGAAGAAATGGTTGACGGAAATTGGAAAAAATCTGGCATTCCTGATAGATGGGATGGAAGAAGCGCAGAGAGAATATTACAAATACTCTGTTGTTAGTTCTATTGTTTTCGTACACAATTTTTTGTGGTATTTTTGTTTAAAATTGTGTACGGGAACATAGTTAAAAAATGTATTTTTACTTGCTTTTTGTTATTTCTTTTTCTTTCTTTGTAAAAAGATAATTCTTTGTTAAGACAAAATGTAAAAATAGTAAATTGAATTCGCATTAAGCATTACTCAAGTGTAAATAAATGCTCTAACTTTAAGATTGAGTGTACTGACACTTTTTAGTTAATATAATAATAAAAAAATCTCTATTTAACGTAATAATTTATTTTCGCATTTATAAGCTTCAAGTTTTTCGATAGTAATTAGCAAATGGAGATTATTCAGGATGTTTTTTTGAAATGTCGAATGACAAAAATGAATGATTATTTCGCGCCATATACATTGTTGTATGTGGCGCTTTTATAAGTGTGGCTTACTACTTATTATTGTTAATGAATACCAATTCTTTGTGTGTTTGGGGAAATAACAATACTTTTGCATCTGCAATGCAAAAAATAGATAATTACACTTTTTTGACGTCTGCACCTGTAGACAAGGTGGTATTGACAATGGCTGTTCCAACTATTATATCAATGCTTATAACGAGTTTGTATAATATAGCTGATACTTTTTTTGTAGGAAAACTAAGTACACAGGCAACAGCTTCAGTAGGAATCGTGTTTTCTGTAATGTTCTTCATTCAGGCTTTTGGATTCTTTTTTGGTCATGGTTCTGGCAATTATATCTCTCGCGAATTAGGTGCAAAACGGCACAAGAATGCTCAAAAAATGGCAAGTACCGCCTTCTTCTTCTCTATGGTGTGCGGTTTGTTGTTTACTATTGTTGGCGAGATTATGCTTAAACCTCTTTCTATTTTCCTTGGTAGTACTCCAACTATATTGCCATACACAGAGGATTATATGGGAATAATATTGCTTGGTGCGCCTTTCCTTACATCTTCATTGACCTTAAATAATCAAATGAGATTTCAAGGTAATGCCAGATTTGCAATGTGGGGCATAGTTACAGGGACATTACTTAATGTAGTCCTTAATCCCTTGTTTATATTTGGATTTAATATGGGGGTTCGTGGTTCGGCTCTTGCAACCGTAATAGGACAAATTGTATCTTTTTGTCTTTTACTGCGAATTTCATACATGAATCAAAACATAGGAATTCATTTTAAAAATTTTTCGCCGTCATGGAATGCAATTCGTGAAATATTTTATGGAGGAAGTCCTTCTCTTTCACGTCAGGGGCTGGAATGCACAGCTACGATAATGCTTAATATCTCAGCAGGAGCCTTTGGCGATGCAGCAATAGCTGCAATGAGTATTGTTACTAGAATAGCTATGTTTATTATGTCTATTGTGATAGGATTGGGACAAGGCTTTCAGCCCTTATGTGGCTTCTGCTATGGCGCAAAGTTGTATTCAAGATTAAAGAAGGGATATTGGTTTACCGTAAAATTAGGTACATTGTTCCTAATTATGTGTGCTGTTGTTGGTTTATCGTTCAGTAATGACATAATCGGATTGTTCAGAAACGACCCTGAAGTTATAAAAATAGGAGGTGCAGCTTTAGCTTGGCAACTTATAGGATATCCATTCAATGAATTTACAATGGTTAGTAACATGTGTACTCAGACATGTCGTAAGCCTTGGCGTGCTAATTTATTGGCATCGGCAAGGCGAGGCTTGTTTTTCATACCATTGATAATCATACTTCCAAAATGCTTTGGCTTGTTTGGTTTAGAGATAACACAGTTGATAAGTGACAGCTTAGCATGTATGTTAACTATTCCAATAATGATATATACTTTCAGAGAGTTACGCTAGATACTATCAAGATTCCTTCTGTTATTTTTGCCTAGAGTCTTGAACTCAGTTGGTGTCATTCCTGTTACGCTTTTGAACTGACTGCTTAGATAAGCTACACTTGAATAATTCATCTTTAATGATATTTGCGTAAGGCTTAGTTCGTCATATCTTATAAGCTCCTTAACTCTTTCAATGCGCTGTTCAATATAGTAACGCTCAATTGTAATTCCTGTCACTTCGCTGAATAGTTTGCTGAGTGCACTATAATCACTATTCAGTTGAGAGGATAGATAGTCGCTAATCGTCTGTGTTGATTTACTGTCATGATAATGGACAAGTTTGATAATGGCAGATTTAACTTTACCAATTGTCTGTTGACGATGATCGTCAAGAAGTTCAAATCCCAATGTATCAAGTTCGTTTCGCAATTTGTTGAGCATTGTTTCGTCAATGACATCATTAAGTTTTACAACACCAAGTTCCAGATCGGTAATATGCAATCCGTTGTCAGTCATAATCTTTCTGACAGCCATTTTGCAGCGGTCGCAAACCATATTCTTTATGTATAAAATTTTTTCCATAAAAATAATTATTTGCAGTAAAACAAAAAAAGAGATTTAGCATTTACTAAATCTCTTCTGTGGAGTGGGTGGTGATGGATTCGAACCACCGTAGGCATAGCCAGCAGATTTACAGTCTGCCCCATTTGGCCACTCTGGTAACCACCCTTTGGTGGGCGTTGACGGATTCGAACCGCCGACCCTCTGCTTGTAAGGCAGATGCTCTAAACCAGCTGAGCTAAACGCCCTTATCTCTGTAAGGCGCGGCAAAGGTAAGGACTTTATTTCGGATATGCAAATTTTGCTCATATATTTTTACTTATTTTAAGTAATATACCGTAGGTGTGGCTGTTTTAGGCTTGTAAATGGAAGAAAATTATAAGAAACTTCCATAATATTATAACACACTTGAATGATAAATCATTAATTTTGCAACAGTAATAATTAAAAATAAATGTTATGGCAAAGAAAATTTTTAGTGTAGATGGCATGAAGTGTGTACATTGCAAAGCAAATGTTGAAAACGCTATTAAGTCAATTAATGGAGTAAATGAAGCTGTAGCTGACATTGAAGCCAAAAATGTTACAGTTGACTTTGATGATGCTCTTGTATGTGATAATGACATTAAGAGCGCTGTTGAAAATTCTGGTCGTTATGAATTAAAGGTATAAACGTATTATCATTTATGAAAAAAGTTATTCCTATTGTTGGCATGGCATGCTCTGCATGTTCTGCCAACGTTGAACGCAAATTGAATTCCTTAAAAGGTATCAATGAAGCATCGGTCTCGTTACCAGGGCGTTCTGCGCTTATAGATTTCAACCCTGAAGTTATTTCTCTTGAAAAGATGAAGCATGAGATAAACGATATTGGGTATGATATGGTTATAGAGGCTGATCGTAGTTTGGAGGAAATTGAAAAACGTAGTTTTGTTATTTTGAAACAAAAAACAATCTTGGCGTGGATATTCTCTATAATCGTTATGTCCATATCTATGATGTGGGTAGATTTGGGAAGTAGAGATAATGCAAATCAGGTGGCCATGATAATATCTTTGTTCGCAATGATATATTGTGGTAGACAATTTTTTATATCCGCATGGAAAAATCTAAAACATGGTAGTGCCAATATGGATACTCTTGTGGCATTGTCTACATCGATAAGTTTTGTGTTCAGTGTATTCAATACATTCTGGGGAAATGATTATTGGGCAAAAGAGGGCATCGAGGCTCATACATATTATGATGCTTGTGTTATGATAATTACCTTTGTCTTAACGGGTAGACTTTTAGAGGAAAAGGCAAAAGATGGAACTGCGTCTTCCATACGACAATTAATGGGTATGCAACCTAAAACCGCAAGAATAGTCGCGGGGGATCATATTGAAGATGTTCCGATTTCAACTATAGAGAAGGGGGATATACTAGAAGTCAGATCTGGTGATAAAATACCTGTTGACGGTGTAGTAATAATGGCTGAAAGTTTTATGAACAGTAATGCTGCTTATGTTGATGAAAGTATGATAACAGGTGAACCAACTCCGTCAGAAAAGATAAAAGGTAGTAATGTAATAGCTGGAACAATACCAAGCCAAGGCAAGATAAGAATGAAGGCTATGCAGATAGGTGAGGATACAGCAATTGCGCATATAATAAGAATGGTCGAGTTGGCGCAAGGAAGTAAAGCTCCTGTTCAACGAATTGTGGACAAAGCTGCATTAGTTTTTGTGCCGATTATCGTTGTTTTGTCTTTGGTAACTTTTTTTTCATGGTGGTTTATCGGAGGGAATAATTTTCTACCCCAAGCTATAATATCTGCTATTTCGGTGTTAGTTATTGCCTGTCCGTGTGCAATGGGATTGGCTACGCCTACAGCACTAATGGTTGGTATAGGTAAAGCTGCGCGTGAGCAAGTTTTGATAAAAGATGCTACCGCTTTGGAAAAAATGAGAAAAGTTGATGCTGTTGTTATAGATAAAACGGGAACTCTTACTATTCCAAATAAAAATATTGATTTTACCAATGTAGATGGGTTGTCGCTTGAGGATAGAGAAAAACTTAAGCCAAACGCAAAGGAAGCTATGACAGAATTGCAAAATATGGGCATAGAAATTTATATGATGAGTGGCGACAAGGAAGAGGCTGCAAGATATTGGGCTGAAAAAGCTGGTATAACTAATTATAAAAGTAAGGTACTTCCGCAAGATAAGGAAAATATTGTAATGGAATTACAAAAACAAGGGAAGACCGTTGCTATGATCGGCGATGGAATAAACGATACTCAGGCTCTTGCTTTGGCAGATGTCAGCATTGCAATTGGAAAAGGTACAGATGTTGCAATGGATGTAGCACAAGTGACTCTTCTTGGTGACGATCTCAGAAATATACCAAAAGCTATTAGATTAAGTGGTAAGACCGTTAAAATGATATGGGAAAATTTATTTTGGGCTTTTATATATAATATAATATGTATTCCATTAGCCGCAGGAGTGATGTATGTCTTTGGTATTAACTTTCAGATAACCCCTATGTGGTCTAGTGCACTGATGGCTTTTTCTAGTGTTAGTGTGGTACTTAACAGCCTTCGCCTAAAATATACGGCTTAGCGCTGTTGAGGAACAGGGTAGTTGTATTGGTCGAAGTAGTTAAATCCCTTATTATTGTACCATGCACTTTCTACATTTAACTGTATTGAGAAAGATGGACTAAAGTTATATTTGACAGCAGCACCAATGACGTCAGCACCAGGCATTCCCATTGAAGACCCCATTGTGCCGTAACCCATTCCATACATATATGGTCCATACATGTATCTATTATATGTATTATAATAATTGCTGTAATTATTGGCGACACTTTTCTGTCCGTATACCCATGCTTCCCAATGGTCATTGAACTTGTATCCTAAAGCTGCATAAAGTGCACCGTCCTTGTATGAATCACCGCCCCAGTTGGTGTTCTGTATGTATCCACCAGCGGCAAGCCATAACTTATTGTCTTTAGTTAGGGGAGCTAAATATGTGGCATTGAGGCGTTGGGTAAAACCTCCATGGTGTGGAAGGTTGTGACCTATAGTGGCAAAAGCAGATAAGTCTACAGAAACGTTAAGTCCACGATGTAGTCCCCAACCATAATCATTTAGGTAAGGTGATAACATTGTAGGGGCAACCACGTCATTGGATTTATTGTCTTTGTTTTCAACAAACTCTATTTTATGAGCTTCTCCTGAATATACAATTTTAGCAGTATCGTTATAAATTGTGTCACCAGGCAATAGCCATCCTTCACGGGGCGAATCAAAACTATGAAGCGGTCCCTCGTGGATAACATTCTGAGCATTTGCTGTAATCCAGCATAATACTGATAATATAGATATAAAGATTCTGTTCATTGGGCACAAAGATACTAAATGATTAAGTATTAATGAAGTATGATTAATTTTTTTTATTATAACAATATTAAAATAATGCCGTATGCTTAAATTAACTGAAAATATTTTGTATTTATGTTGGTTTACTTTACTTTTGTAACATTATAAATAATAAACTTATGAAAAAGAATCTGATATATCTTATGTTTTTAGCATTCGGAATGACTGTTCTTCCTGTTAATGCCCAGACAAACAACAATGCCCAGAAAGAGACTTTGGTTAAAAAGGTTTCAACGTTTTGGAAGAAAACAAAGAAACAGGTTTCTACAACGGGAAAAAATATCGGTGATGCTATTGGTGTTGACGAACTGGCAAAAAAGAATAACGAAGATTTAAAAGAGATTGACGGTGTGAAATTTATGCCAATCTATACTACTGATCTTTTTGCAAACAACAATCTCTCAGATGATGAAGAACAGATAAAAATCAGTAAGGAAGAGTTTGTACGTAAATATCCTGACGCTAAGATATTGCATTGTGTAGTTCCTCAAAAGGAATGGATAATGACAGCCATCAAGGAAGGAAGTAAGATAACAGGTTATCGTAGATATGCGTATTGTTATCTATTGGCTAAAGATGGAACTGATGGATACATAAATGTACGTTTCCTTTTTATGGAGTATCGTGATGCCGGAGAAAATTACATTAAGAGTGCTAGCTGGCCTAAATGGGATCGTACAGACATAATACCTAATAATGTATATTCTAAACTTGCAGAATAATATGAATCTATTAAAAAAACTTTTTGGTGGAAATACCGAAATATCAGAAAGGGACAAATTGCGCGAAAAAGTGCGCAACTTTGACCTATTAAAATACGAAGGAGTAAGAGCCTTAAAAAAAGGACAGTCTGCATATGCTTTGGAATGCTTTGAGAAAGCGTTGGAGATTAATCCTGAACTAGAATTAAGGGATTATTACTCACAGGCATTAATAATGAATAATAAGTTGAGACCAGCGTTGGAGCAGTTGGATGAAATGTCAAAGGCGCAACCTGACAACATACTTATATACATGCGAATGGCAAACGTAGCATATATGTTGGAAGATTATGATGCAATGACCCATGCATGTATTGAAGCTTTACGTATAGATGATAATAATTCTGAGGCAAACTATATTTATGCGCGTGCATGTATTGGTAAGAATGAACTTATTAATGCAATCGCATTGCTTACAAAAGCTATAACTGCTAATGAAAAATATGATAGCGCATATCTGTTAAGAAGTGAGACTCTGCTAAAAATGGGTGACTTAAACAGTGCTGAAAATGATGCAAAGTGGTTAGCTGAAAATGCAGAAAGCAATGAGGATATACTTCTTTTGAGGGCAAGAATTGCAAAAGCTAAGGGAGAAAGTGATATAGCTTTGGATTTTTATGCTAAGGTTATAGAACAAAATCCATTTTGTATTGATGCTTTTAAAGAACGAGGTGCATTAAAGTTGTCATTGGGCGATAAAGAAGGAGCCGAAGAAGATATGAGACAGGTTCTTGAATTGAATCCAAAGGAACAAAATGGTATAAATGGAGAGTTTGCAGCTGAAGGAACAGAAAATATACAGCAGAAGGTTGAACAAGCATATCGCAGTGTAGATCCTTATGGAATAGGTGGTATAGGGTTGTAAAATGTAAAAAATGAAAGCAAAACGGTAATTTTTGTTGTAATTCTTTTGGAGGAGTCAAATAAAAGTTATACTTTTGCAACCAATAATGACAAAAATAAAAAAGTTATGAATAATTCATACGCATCTTTTTATTACTTTTATTTTTACTTTGCAAGGATTTGTGAAGCGGGAAGTTGCGTGTAAATTTCGACTTATAGGAAAATGAAATTAAAATAAATACGAAACGGTCCCGCTCTTAAGAGTGAGACCGTTTTTTGTTAAAGAATATATGAAAAGAATTGCAATACAAGGTGAAATAGGTTCGTTCCATGATATAGCTGCGCATCAATACTTTAATGATGAGCAGATTGAACTTATATGCTGCTCTACATTTGAACAGGTGTTTGAAAATATCAAGAATGACCCTACAGTGATAGGAATCATAGCAATAGAGAATACAATAGCTGGTTCTTTGTTGCATAATTATGACTTGCTTAGAGAGAGTGGTGTGACGGTTGTTGGTGAACATAAACTGCATATTGAACATTCTATATGTTGTCTCCCTGATGATAACTGGGACACTGTAACCGAAGTCCATTCTCATCCAGTTGCTTTGGCACAGTGTCGCAACTTCTTAGAAAATCATCCAGAGATTAAAGCTGTTGAGGCTGAAGATACAGCAGGTAGTGCCGAATATATTTCAAGTCATAATATTCACGGATGGGCAGCTATATGTTCGTCTCATGCAGCAAATATATATGGAATGAAATTATTGCAGGAGGATATACATGATAATAAGCATAACTATACACGCTTTTTAGTTGTAAGTAATCCTCACAAGGCAGCCTTATTAAGAGAAGTTGAAAAAAGTAACAAGTCGAGTCTTGTATTTAGTTTGTCGCATGAGGAGGGGAGTCTTAGTAAAGTACTTACAATACTAAGTTTCTATGATATCAATTTGACGAAAATTCAGTCCTTGCCAATTATTGGACATGAATGGGAATACTTGTTTTATGTAGACGTGTCGTTTGACAATCTTACTAGGTATCGTCAGAGTATTGATGCAATAACACCACTGGTAAAGAATATAAAAATACTTGGAGAATATGAAACCTGCTAATAGAATTAATGAAATACAGGAATACTACTTTAGTAGAAAACTGAAAGAAGTTGCACAACTTAATGCCCAAGGACTGGATATTATTAGTTTAGCTATAGGTAGTCCTGATATGCCACCGTCGCAGCAAACAATAGAAAAGCTCTGTGAAGTGGCAAAACAAAGTGATGCACATGGTTATCAACCTACAATGGGAACGCCTGAATTACGAGAGTCCATGGCTAATTTCTATAAGAAATGGTATGGAGTTGATATTAATCCAGCTACAGAAATACAACCTCTCATTGGTAGTAAGGAAGGTATTTTACATACAACTTTGGCTTTTGTAAATCCAGGAGAAGAAGTTCTTGTACCTAATCCTGGTTATCCAACATATACAAGTTTGAGTAAGATCCTCGGCGCTAAGGTCGTAAACTATAATTTACGAGAAGATAATGGATGGCAACCAGATTTCGATGAACTTGAAAAAATGGATCTCACAAATGTAAGATTGATGTGGGTTAACTATCCAAATATGCCAACCGGTGGAAATGCATGTATAGAAACATATAAGCGTCTGGTGGATTTTGCTAAAAAACATGAAATCATTGTGGTAAATGATAATCCATATTCATTTATACTGAATGAAGGCGAGAAACTTTCAATATTACAGATTCCTGGAGCAAAGGACTGTTGTATAGAATTCAATTCAATGAGCAAGGCGTTCAATATGCCTGGATGGCGTGTTGGACTATGTGCGTCAAATTCCACATTTATAAGTTGGATATTGAAGATTAAAAGCAATATTGATAGTGGAACATTTCGTGGTATTCAGCTTGCGGCAGCTGAGGCTTATAATACAAACAGTGAGGAGTGGCATCAAGAATATAATGTCAATGTATATCGTCGCAGAAGAGATATTGCAGAAGATATCATGAAGACTTTAGGATGTGAATTTGATAAACAACAAATAGGAATGTTCCTTTGGGGCAAGATTCCTGAAAAATATTCAAATGTTGAAGAACTCACAGAACGGGTATTGCATGAGGCTAGGGTGTTTATAACACCGGGTTTGATTTTCGGATCAAATGGCAAGCGCTATGTAAGAATAAGCCTTTGTGCAAAAGATGAAAAACTTAAGACTGCACTTGATAGAATCAAAGCTATTGAATGGTAATCTTGCAAATTATGAATAGATAATAAAATATATACAATTATGGAACTCGAATTACAACCCCTTAATTTACCGAGTGATAATGAACGTCCTTCATGTATCATTGCTGGACCTTGTTCGGCAGAAACAGAAGAGCAAGTACTTACAACAGCTAAAGAACTAGCAGCCAAGGGCTGTCATATATTTCGCGCAGGTATTTGGAAACCACGTACAAAACCCGGAGGCTTTGAAGGTAAAGGAGAAGAAGCTTTGCCTTGGATGAAAGAAGTAAAAGAACAAACAGGCATGCTGACTGCAACTGAAGTTGCAACTCCTGAGCATGTGGAGCAGGCTTTGAAATATGGTATAGACGTGTTGTGGGTAGGAGCACGTACAAGTGCAAATCCTTTTGCTATGCAGGCTTTGGCTGACAGTTTGAAAGGTGCTGATGTGACTGTGTTAGTTAAAAATCCAGTAAATCCAGATCTAGAATTATGGATTGGTGCTCTTCAACGTCTCAACCAATCTGGGATAAAGCGTCTTGGAGCTATACATCGTGGTTTCTCGAGCTATGATAAGAAAATTTATCGTAATCTCCCAATGTGGCAGATTCCAATAGAGTTGCACAGACGTATTCCAGAACTTCCAATAATCTGTGATCCAAGTCATATTGGTGGAAGGCGAGATCTTATCGCACCTCTGTGTCAACAGGCAATGGATTTAGGTTTTGATGGTCTTATTGTTGAGAGCCACTGTAATCCAGATGAGGCATGGAGCGATGCTAAACAGCAGGTTACTCCTGATATATTGGATTATATCCTCAGTTTGCTTGTTGTGCGTGATGAGCATACTACAACAGAAGGACTACGCCAACTTCGTTCACAAATTGATGAAATTGATAATCAATTGATGGATCTTCTTGCAAAAAGAATGCGAGTTTGTCGTGAAATTGGTACGTACAAGAAAGAACATAATATGACAGTGCTTCAGGCTACACGTTATAATGAAATACTAGAAAAACGCGGTGCACAGGCTAGTTTGTGTGGAATGAATCCTGAATTTGCAGCTCAGGTATTTGAGCATATTCACGAAGAGAGTGTGCGTCAGCAGTTGGACATAGTAAATCAGTAAGATGAAAATATTGATAATGGGAGCAGGTAAGATGGGAAGTTTTTTCATCGACCTGCTCAGTTTTGAACATGAGGTGGCTGTATATGAAAAAGATGCCAAGAGAATGCGCTTTACATATAACTGCCAACGTTTTACAACATTGGACGAAGTCAAGAACTTTGCGCCAGAATTGGTTATAAATGCAGTTACGGTTAAATATACACTATCTGCATTTAAGGAAATTTTGCCGTATTTGCCAACGGAATGTATCGTTAGTGATATCGCAAGTGTAAAGACAGGTTTAAAGGATTTTTATGAGCAGAGTGGACATCCTTATGTTAGTACTCACCCTATGTTTGGTCCAACATTTGCAAATCTCAACCAACTTAGTGAGGAAAATGCAATCATAATTAGTGAGGGTGATTACATGGGACGTATATTCTTTAAGGATTTATATCAGAAACTTGGACTTAATATATATGAATACACCTTCCTTGAACATGATGAGACGGTAGCTTACTCATTGAGTATTCCGTTTGTGTCTACATTTGTTTTTGCAGCTGTAATGAAACATCAAGATGCTCCTGGAACCACTTTTAAGCGTCACATGCGTATTGCTAAAGGTGTTTTGAATGAAGATGATTATCTGCTTCAGGAAATATTGTTCAATCCTTACACAAGCGGTCAGGTGTCTAAAATACGCGAAGAGTTGAAGGAATTGATGGATATTATTGATAAAAAAGATGCTAAAGCGATGAAGGCATATCTTACCAAGATTAGACAGCATGTGAAAGAGGATCTGGTATGATTATTCAATTATGAAAATATTTTATTTATTGCTCAGTATCTTTACTTTCGTCGAATTGAACTGTGAGAATCTTTTTGATACTCAACATGATTCACTGAAGAATGATACTGAGTTTCTTCCTGATAGCTATCATTATTGGAATAATGGTAGATATTGGAAGAAGATTAATCATATTGGTCAGGAAATAATAGCATGTGGTGAGGATTCTGGGCGTTGGGTACTCCCTGATATGGTTGCATTGTGTGAGGTAGAGAATGACAGTGTTATGCGTGACTTGACAAAACGTTCATTACTCCGCCAGGCTAGATACGAATATCTTGTTACAAATTCTCCGGATAAAAGAGGCATAGATGTAGCTTTGTTATATTCTCCATTTGAGTTTCAATTGATAGATTGGCATCCAATAAGGGTTACTCCGATAAAAGATATGAGACCTACTCGTGATATCCTTTATGCGTCAGGGAAAATTATCAGTGGCGATACTGTTCATGTATTTGTTGTTCATGCTCCAAGTCGAACTGGTGGTGAATTGGCTTCACGACCAAATAGAATGGCTGTTGCTAAGAAGCTTACTTCAGCTATTGATTCAATAAAAATAATATCCCCATTGGCTAAGATTATTGTTGCTGGAGATTTTAATGACTATGCTAGTGATAAAAGTTTACAATATATAAGTAAATTCGGAATGACTGATGTTTCGGCTAATGCTTGTGGTAGTAATGGGGCTAAAGGAACATATAAGTATAAAGGAGAATGGGGGAGTCTTGACCATGTTTTTTGCAGTAACACACTAAAATCATTGGTCATAAGTTGTAGTATTGCTGATTATAAGTTTCTTCTTATTGAGGATGAAATTTATGGTGGTGTGCAGCCTTTCAGAAATTTTAGAGGGGCAAAATATTTAAATGGCTATAGTGATCATTTACCTTTGATTATGAAATTCAAACAGTAAACAGCTATGTTATGTAATAATGCTATATAAATATTTATGGAGATTAAAGTAGAAACTCTATTAATTTTTTTTAAAATATTATCTAACACTCTTTTTTATATTATTAATTATGTAATTTTGCATGAAAGCAGTATAGTACATCGTTTTACAACATAAAATAAGTACATTTTGCGTTGAAAGAGAAATATAAAAAAAGAAATATCATATGTTTGAAAATCTTAGTGATAGATTAGAGCGCTCATTCAAAATACTTAAGGGCGAGGGACAAATCACAGAAATAAACGTTGCTGAAACTCTTAAAGATGTGCGCAGAGCACTTCTTGATGCCGATGTGAACTACAAAGTAGCAAAAGCTTTTGCTGACAATGTAAAGAAAAAGGCAATGGGTATGAATGTGCTAACCGCCGTGAAACCAGGTCAATTGATGATTAAATTGGTTCATGACGAATTGGCAGAACTCATGGGAGGTGATACTGCTGAACTTAAACTTGAAGGTCATCCTGCTATAATATTGATGAGTGGTCTTCAAGGTTCAGGTAAAACCACATTTAGTGGCAAACTAGCTAATATACTAAAGACCAAGAAGAATAAAAAACCTTTGTTGGTAGCTTGTGACGTGTATCGTCCTGCCGCTGTAGAACAGTTAAAAGTCGTAGGTGAACAAATTGCTGTGCCTGTATATTCTGAGCCAGAAAGCAAAAATGTGATTGATATTGCAAAGAATGCAATACAAGAAGCTAAGGCTAAAGGCTATGATGTTGTTATTGTGGATACAGCTGGTCGACTTGCCGTTGATGAGCAGATGATGACAGAGATCTCTAATCTTAAAATAGCTTTGAATCCAGATGAAACCTTGTTTGTTGTCGATTCAATGACTGGTCAAGATGCTGTTAATACTGCAAAGGAATTTAATGATAGATTAGATTTTGACGGAGTTGTCCTTACTAAACTTGATGGTGATACACGCGGTGGTGCAGCACTTTCTATCAGAACAGTAGTAACTAAACCAATTAAGTTTGTTGGTACTGGTGAGAAGATGGAAGCTATAGATGTTTTCCATCCTGCACGTATGGCAGATCGTATATTGGGAATGGGTGATATTGTTTCACTTGTTGAACGTGCCCAAGAACAGTTTGATGAGGAAGAAGCTAAGAGACTGCAGAAAAAAATACAGAAAAATAAATTTGATTTTAATGATTTCCTTAATCAGATAGAGCAAATTAAAAAAATGGGTAATCTAAAAGACTTGGCAAGTATGATTCCAGGAGTAGGAAAGGCTATAAAGGATGTTGATATAGATGATAATGCTTTTAATGGTATTGAAGCCATTATTAGAAGTATGACTCCTGTTGAGCGTACAACACCAGAGATTCTTAATACTAGTCGCCGCCAAAGAATAGCTAAAGGTTCTGGTACAAGTATACAGGAAGTTAATAAACTCGTAAAACAGTTTGATCAGACTCGTAAGATGATGAAGATGGTTACTGGTAACCAGATGGCAGGCATGATGAGCCGCATGAAAGGTATGAAAATGCCGGGAATGCCAAAACAATAATATAAATTATTACTATAATGCAATTAATCGATGGAAAGGCTACAGCTGCAGCTATCAAGGCTGAAATAGCTGAAGAGGTAAAAGAAATTCTAGCGACAGGTGGTAAACAACCACATTTAGCTGCTGTTTTGGTTGGTCATGATGGTGGCTCTGAAACTTATGTCAAGAACAAAGTCATTGCATGTGAACAATGTGGATTTAAGTCAACTCTAATTCGTTATGAGGATGATGTCACAGAGGAAGAACTACTTTTATGCGTTGATCGATTGAATAAGGATTCTGATGTTGACGGTTTTATCGTTCAATTGCCTTTGCCAAAGCATATTGATGAACAAAAAATTATCATGGCTGTTGACTATCGTAAAGATGTAGATGGCTTTCATCCTATTAACGTTGGAAGAATGGCAATTGGTCTACCTTGTTTTATATCTGCAACTCCGTTGGGTATAATAACATTGCTAAAACATTATGGTATAGAAACAAGTGGAAAAAAATGTGTGGTGTTAGGAAGAAGTAATATTGTTGGTAAGCCGATGGCTCAATTAATGATGCAGAAAAATTTTGGTGATGCTACGGTTACAGTTTGCCATAGTCATTCTAAAGATTTAAAGAAGGAATGCTTCGAGGCTGACATAATAATAGCAGCAATTGGTAGACCAAATTTTGTTACGGCTGATATGGTAAAAGATGGTGCTGTAATAGTTGATGTTGGTACAACACGTGTTCCTGATGCTACGCGAAAGAGTGGATTCAGACTTAATGGTGACGTAAAGTTTGATGAAGTTGCTCAAAAATGTTCTTTTATAACTCCTGTTCCTGGAGGCGTTGGTCCTATGACAATTTGTTCTCTAATGAAGAATACATTGGCAGCAGGTAAAAAAGAATATTATAAATGAAAAAGAAATATAACTTGATTTTTTTATAACTCTCTAATTTTTATGGGACTGGTACGCAGTGATGCGAATCAGTCCCCTTTTAATGAGACAAAATGTATTATCATGAAGAAGTTAAATATACTTTTAATCTCGCTCGTACTTCAATTAAGTGCTATGGCGCAGAATGTAGAACCAGAATATACGATATCTGGTAAAGATTCAACATGTCAGATATTTATTTATTCTCCAGGAGAAAAAGATGGATTGCATCTGGCTTATCTCGGAGAAAAAGGAAAGTGGAATGATGTCGGACAGTTGTGTTCTTCTGATTATGGTCAATGGGGTGCAGAGAAAAAGATGCATAATCCTTTTGTAATTAAGGCAAAAGATGGAACTTGGCGTGCTGTTTGGGGAGTGAATAACACTGCTCCTATTTTTGCTGCTGCATATTCTGAGGATTTGATAACATGGCGCCCGCAAGACTATCCTTTAGTTGCTGAATGTGGAGTTCATAATCCTATTGTTTATCAAATGGATGATGGTGGTTTTGATATTTATCTTAAAACCGTAAAAGGTAAGAGATATGTTCATGCTTCTGAAGATTTCAGACATTTTGAGGAAGATTCTGTTGAATCGGAGGCTGATGATGTCTTATGGCAAATGGATAGAGATTCTGTAAACGGAAAGTCGTATTTAGGGAATGAATTTGAAATACCAGCATTGCACCTTAATTATATCAGAAATTGGTTTACTACTTTGGATAAGGACAACCTAAAGTATAGTGAGAAAATGGCTGATGATGGGAAACATTTTCCAAATATAGGTGATAGTATAAATGCAACTATTGACATTGATTTTACAAAAACTAAGAAAATAAGCAATAAGTTGATCGGAGTGTTCTTTGAAGATATTAATTACGCTGCCGACGGTGGGTTGTATGCAGAACTTTTAAAAAATAGAGATTTTGAATATACTGATAAAGATCATGTTGGATGGAATGCTTCGACAGGTTGGAAATCAGATCAACCAATAGTTATATCTACAGAAAAGCCTTTAAGTAAGAATAATCAGCATTATGCAATAATAAACAAGAGTTCACTTATTAATTCTGGATGGGATAATATAATCTCGTCTAAAGGAAATGATTTTGATTTCTCTATGTTTGCACGTTGTATTGATGGTCGTAAAAATCAATTAATAATTTCTCTTGTTGATTCTTTGGGAAATTCTATTGCCGAAGGAAAAATAAAAATAGAAGGTAATGAATGGATTAAGTATAACTTGAATTTAAAATTAGATACGAAAAAGCATCAAGAATATCTTAATAAACTTCATGATCTTGCTTTAATTATAACAGGTAAGAACCAAGGACAGATAGCTGTAGATATGATTTCTTTATTCCCTCATCAAACTTTCAAAGGCCATGGAATGAGAATTGACTTAGCTCAGACAATAGCAAATCTTAAACCAAAATTTGTTCGTTTCCCTGGCGGATGTATGTTACATGGTGATGGGATAGACAATATATATAATTGGAAAGAGACTATCGGACCTTTACAAGATAGAAAGCCTGAAAGAAATATCTGGAATTATCATCAGTCTAGAGGATTGGGATACTACGAATATTTCCAGTTCTGTGAAGATATAGGAGCAGAACCTTTACCTGTTATGGCAGCGGGAGTTCCTTGTCAGAATTCTTCTGCTAACACAAAAGGTATAGGAGGTCAACAATGTGGTATTCCTATGGATAAGATGCCTGAATATATACAGGATGTACTAGATATGATAGAATGGGCTAATGGCGATCCTGCTACTTCAAAATGGGCAAAGATGCGCCAAGAAGCTGGTCATCCGTCTCCATTCAATTTAAAAATGATCGGTATTGGCAATGAAGATTTAATATCAACAGTTTTCGAGGAAAGATATTTGATGATATGTAAAGCTGTTAAAGCTAAATATCCAAATATTGAGGTCGTTGGTACTGTTGGTCCTTTTCACAATCCGTCGTCAGATTATGTTGAGGGTTGGAAGTTTGCTAATCAAAATAAGAAATATATTGACGCTGTCGATGAACATTATTATGAATCTACAGGTTGGTTCTTGCATAATACTGATTATTATGATAGTTATGATAAAAATGCTCCAAAGGTATATCTTGGTGAATATGCATCACATACAAGAACTATGGAATCAGCATTAGCTGAAGCGATATATCTTTGCAATGTAGAGCGCAATGCAGATGTTGTTGAAATGACGAGTTATGCTCCGCTGCTATGTAATGATAAGCATAAAAATTGGAATCCTGATCTTATTTATTTTGATGAAACAAATATTGTTACTACCCCGAGCTATGAAACTCAGGCTTTGTTTTCAAATTTCTCTGGTGATAAGTATATTAGCTCAAAGATAAATATTGAAGAAAAGTATGCTTATCGTGTAGCTTCAAGTGTAGTGAGAGACGAAACTAAAGGTAAGACATATCTTAAGCTTGTTAACGCATTACCTACAAAGGTTTGTCTTAAAGTTAATGGCATGAATCTTTCTTCAAATACAAAATATGTGATGTTTGGAGGAAGTCCAGAAAGTAAGACAACAGAGCGAATATCAAATGATACTAATAATACAAGTTCTGCATTAGTAATAGGTAATAATATAATCCAACTCCCAGCTTATTCTGTTGTTGGAATAGAACTATAGAGATTCTTAAATCTCTATAGTTTCAATGCCTCCGTAATCTACAAGATTTTCGAAGGCATTTTCTTTTTCAAATAATTTCCCATATATTCCTGCACATACCAAAACACCCCCATGGGCAAATATCGCAACATTTTTATATGGCTTGTCTTTTAATTCGTCAAGAAAATCAGCAACGCGTTGATATAATATAGGAAAACTCTCACCTCCGGTTGCTTCCAAGTGCATATAGTCGTCATACCAATCAAATATATGTGGATCCTCATTAGCTATATCATCATATAAGCGCATTTCCCAATCACCCATATTCATTTCTTTAAGTCTATCTTCTAGTATTGGATTTGAATAGCCACATGCTGCAGCTAACTTGCGTGCTCTCGTAAGTGGGGAAGAATAAATGATATCAAAAGGTTTTAAATGCTCTAATTTTTCTTTTGTTATAGAAGCTTCTTCCATGAAAGTTCCTGCCACAGGAATATCACTCCAACCATAACATGTCCCCTTGGGTACTCCAACTTTTGTGTGTCTGATAAGTGTAACTTTCATTATCTTAATTTGTGAAATAATTATAGTGAGTAATAATAAAAGTTATGTAGAAGCTTAATTCCGTCATTAGAAATATTGCTCCACAACAGTCTCCTGTATAACCATGTATGCGCTTCCATACAAATAGATATAGAAAATACAATACAATTCCTGGGACTGTAATACATATATAAGATAAACCGAAAAAGTACCAGATAATAGAAATAGGGATTCCTCCTTGTAGCATTAATAGTATACCTCCTCGTATGTTGAATTTCTTATATACGACACCATTTTTTGCAGTTTCTGCAGTCCGAGCGTATGGCATCATTTGGATGATCTGGGATGTTAGCATTTTACAGAAAGGGTCAGCTGCAATTACCATTATTGCTGCATTCATAGGTGAACATAGAGATAGACATTTATAAAATGTAAAGAGATAAATTGTAATTCCAAGTACACCGTATGTCCCAATCTTACTGTCTTTCATAATGTCGAGAATTCTATTTCTGTCATTACCACCACCACCAAAACCATCAATAAAGTCGGTTAGCCCATCTTCATGTAAAGCTCCTGTTATCGCTATTCGTGATAGAATAGCTAATATTATAGCTAGATCGTATGGCATGAATCTTGGTCCGAAAAATAATATAACAGCCATTATTGGTGCTGTAATCCACCCAACAAGAGGCCAAAATTCAACAACGGTTTCATAAGCTTCTTTGGGTGGTTGATGTATTCTCCAGAATGGTAATCTTGTAAAGAATATCAGTGCAGCCCAGATACGATCATATAATTTTCTGTCTTTTTCTATTGAAACAAGCATTTTTAAAAATATTTAGTTATATGTGCATTATTAAAATTATTCATCTCGTTTATCATATTAACAGCTGATTCTATTATTGGGTAGGCACAAAGTGCTCCTGTGCCTTCTCCGAGTCTCAATCCAAGTGATAATAGTGGCTTAGCATTGAGCATATTTAGCATTTTACGATGTCCTAATTCATCTCCGCAGTGCCCAAAAATAGCATATCTTAATATTTCAGGATATAATTTGCTTGCTGCTAGCATGCATGCCGACATAATGAAACCGTCTACAAGTATTATCATGTGCTTCTCTGCTGCTCTTAGCATACTTCCTATAGCACCAACCATTTCGAAACCGCCAAAATATCTAATTGTATCAATTATGTCGTGATTATTATGGTTGAATTTTTCTATAGCAGTTTTTAAAATCTCATATTTATGCTTTATACCGTCATCAGATAAACCTGCTCCAGCACCGATACATTCTATAAGAGGAATATCGCCGAAAATACTCATCCAAATACTTGATGGACTGGTATTTGCAATACCCATTTCTCCAATGCTAATAACATTACATCCCTCAGAGATACATAGATCCGTCATCTCAGCACCAATGTCAATAGCATTCCAGAATTGTTCTTCTGTGATTGCGGCTTCATATAGAAAATTTTTTGTGCCATTTGCTATTTTGCGATTGATTATTTTAGGATTGTCAGATAAGTCATAATCAACTCCAATATCAATAATTTTTAATTCAAATCCGTGTTGATTGCAAAACATATTAACACCACCTCCGCCTCTTGTGAAGTTTATCATTTGTTGCCAAGTCACATTGCGTGGAGAAACAGAAACGCCCTCTCTTTCAATTCCATGATCACCACCGAAAAGAATGTGGCAAGGATGTGACAATTTTGGTGATAGCGTTTGCTGAATCAGACAAATTTGCAATGCTAAATCTTCAAGCATTCCTAAAGACCCTTTTGGCTTGTTTAAATTGTCGATCTTGTCTTGAATGTTTTGTTTTATATCCAAGCAAGGAGATTGTATGTTAAAAACTCTTTTCATATTATTTAATTTTGACTGGGATACCTGAAACCATAAGTATAACTTCATCTGCTTTACTTGCCACATATTGGTTCATCCAACCTTCCAAATCGGTGAATCGTCTTTGTATTTGATTATCACTAACGCCACCGCTGCCTATTTCATTAGTTACGAATATAAAAGTTGCATCTTGATTTGTGAATTTATCAAATTCATCTTTGACTGCTTTTAAAGATTCATCAACGCTAGGTTGATTATTATCTTCACGATTTTTGTCATAAAAAAAATTAGTACACCATAATGTTATGCAATCAATTACACACACCTTATTATATATGTAATGGCGTGAAAGAAATTTCTCTTCTTCAATATTTGTCCAGTTAGAACCTCGTCTTTCTTGATGCTTCTTAACTCTTAACATAAACTCTTCATCCCAAATATGTGCTGTGGCTATATATATAGGGGTTGGGCTAAGGCTAATAGCTAATTTTTCGGCATAGACACTTTTGCCGGAACGCTGTCCACCTGTTATTAAGATTATTCTTTTCATACTGCGAAGATAGCAAAAAGTTATTCAATTTACCAAACAAAATGCAAAAAACAAGTAGTAAGAGTCATTAATAAATAATATTCGAATTGATTTTACTCATCTTTTCATGTTATATGACATAAATTTATCAATAAAAATTTGGATGTTTCGATAATTTTTACGTACTTTGCAATCAGAAATTAGAATATAGAAAAATCAATAATTATTAATTAATTTTAGAGAGACATGAAAAAGTTCGTTTTATTGTTCACTGCTGCTATTTTAGCAGTTTCTGCTTCTGCACAAACCGTAGAAGAGAGTAAAACATTTGACAACATTTATGTAGGTATAAATGGTGGTTTTGCAACAAAGACAACTGGTCACGCTTGGATGAAGGGTCTTGATCCTAATTTTGGTGTGCGTATTGGTCGTAATTTTACTCCTGTTTTGGGTGCTGCAATCGAAAGCAATGCTTATTTCTCAAATAAACCTTGGAATTCTACTGGTACTGTTGTTCGCTACCTTAACACAAGCCTTCTTGGTACTGTTAATTTGAGCAACTGGTTCGGTGGTTATCTTGGTCAACCACGCCCATTTGAGGTTAGTGTTGTTGCTGGTATCGGTTGGGGACACCTTTTTGGAAATTCAATTGAGTATGATAAAGCTGGAGCTATTAACAACCTTACTTCTAAGGTAGCTCTTGATTTTGCTTTCAACCTCGGTGCTGACAAGGCATGGCAGATTTATATTGAACCAGCTATTATGTATGGTCTTAATGATAAGTCTAACACTCCTTACAATCTTGGAAATGATGGTACAAAGTTTGATATTAACCACAGTTTCGTTCAGTTGAACGCAGGTGTTGTTTACAAGTTTAAGAACTCTAATGGAACACACAACTTTAAGATTGCTCAGCTTCGTGATCAGAGCGAAATCGATGGTTTGAATTCTCAAATCAGTGATCTTCGTAATGAACTTGCTAAGAAACCTAAGGAAGTTATCAAGGAAGTTATTAAGGAAGTTCCTGCAGAGGCTGTTGCTTGTCCAATGTTTGTAACATTTGCTCAGGGTAAGGCTGATCTTACTAAGGATGCGAAGAAGGCTCTTGATAATATCGCAAATGGTGCTACCGTTGAGATTATTGGTACTGCTTCTCCTGAAGGTTCTGCAAAGGTAAATAAGAAGGTTTCACAGATTCGTGCTAACAATGTAGCAAAGTATTTGAAATCTAAAGGTGTTATTGTAAAAGATGCAGTTGGTAAGGGTGTACAGGGTGTAACATCTAACCGTCTTGCTGTAATTTACGTTAAGTAATAACTATTTAACAGAATTATATAGTTAAAAGATTCCCTAGTGGCTTATACCACTAGGGATTTTTTTATTGTTATTTTTCTGTTGAATTAATAGATCGAAACTTTTTTGCATGTTTACGTTACACAAATGTTATATTAATAAATAATATGCGTTAATTTATTGGCTGTTTCGTATTTTCTAGTTATCTTTGCAAATTAAATAAGGAGAAGATAGTTCTCGTTTACAATATTTGTATACAAAAATACATTAAGAGATATGAAACATCAATTAAGAAGTGCTGTCTGTACTGAAGGCAGAAGAATGGCAGGAGCCAGAGCTTTATGGGTCGCTGCTGGTATGAAGCATGAACAATTTGGTAAACCAATTATAGCGATAGTCAATAGTTTTACTCAATTTGTTCCTGGACATACACATCTTCACGAAATAGGTCAGATAGTCAAAAAAGAAATAGAAAGCATGGGGTGTTATGCTGCAGAGTTTAATACTATCGCTATTGATGATGGTATTGCTATGGGACATGATGGAATGCTTTATTCATTGCCTTCACGAGATATAATTGCTGACTCTGTTGAGTATATGGTTAATGCTCATAAGGCAGATGCTATGATATGTATATCAAACTGTGATAAAGTCACTCCAGGTATGCTTATGGCTTCTATGAGACTTAATATCCCGACCATTTTTTGCTCCGGTGGTCCAATGGAGGCTGGTCGTTGGAAAAACGAGAATGCCGACCTTATTACAGCTATGGTTAAGGGAGCCGACCCATCCGTCAGTGATGAGGAAATGAAGCAGATTGAGAGTTGTGCATGTCCTGGTTGTGGCAGTTGTTCTGGTATGTTTACAGCTAATTCAATGAATTCTCTTACAGAAGCTATTGGTTTAGCTCTTCCTGGAAATGGAACTATTTTAGCAACACATAAGAATAGAATTCAATTATTTAAAGATGCTGCTCGCCAGATTGTAAAGAATGCCTTTGCGTATTATGAAGATGGAGATGATCGTGTTTTACCGCGCAATATAGCTACACGAAATGCTTTCCTGAATGCAATGGCGCTTGATATTGCAATGGGTGGAAGTACAAATACAGTTCTTCATCTTCTAGCTGTTGCACAGGAAGCTGAAGCTGATTTTAAAATTAAGGACATTGACGAGTTAAGTCGTAAGGTGCCTTGTTTGTGTATGCTGGCTCCAAATACTCAGAAATATAGCGTTCAAGAGTGCAATAGAGCTGGTGGAATACTTGGTATAATGAACGAACTTAATAAGGCAGGATTGTTGCATGCTGACACAAATAGAGTAGATGGTATGACTCTTAATTCTGCTCTTGCCAAGTATGCAATCACTGGTGAAACTGTAAATCCTGATGCTGATAGAATTTATCATAGTGCCCCTGGAAATAAATTTTCTACTCAAATGGGTAGTCAGGATGAAAAATGGGATAGTCTTGATACAGATCGTTCAAATGGATGTATAAGGGATTTTGAACATGCTTATACTAAAGATGGAGGTCTTGGCGTGCTTTTTGGTAATATAGCACAAGATGGCTGTGTTGTTAAAACTGCTGGAGTTGATAAATCTCTTTGGAAGTTTTCTGGACCAGCTGTTGTCTTCGATAGTCAAGAAGATGCTTGTGAAGGAATCCTTGCAGGTAAAGTCAAGAAAGGTGATTGCGTTGTTATCACTCATGAAGGACCAAAGGGAGGACCTGGTATGCAAGAAATGCTTTATCCAACTTCGTATATTAAGAGTATGCATATGGGTAAGGAATGTGCATTGATTACAGATGGACGTTTTTCAGGTGGAACTTCTGGATTAAGTATAGGACATATTTCTCCTGAGGCTGCTGCTGGCGGTAATATCGGTAAGATAAAAGATGGTGATATTATAGAAATAGATATTCCAAACCGTAGTATAAACGTAAAACTAAGTGATGAGGAATTGTCTGCACGTAAACAACAACCTTTAAAGCGTAACAGAGTTGTTAGTAAAGCTTTAAGAGCTTATGCACAAAGTGTGAGTTCTGCAGATAAAGGTGGCGTAAGGATGATTGATTGATATAGAATATGTTTTAGTAGTTTAAGTTATATATAATGAGTAAAGAAGTAATTACAGGTTCTGAAGCATTGATGCGTTCTTTGCATAATGAAGGTGTTAAGACTATATTCGGTTATCCGGGTGGTGCGATAATGCCTGTATTCGATGCTTTGTATGGTTACACTAGAGGTGAAAAGAAGATGTTTGATCACATCTTAGTACGTCACGAGCAGGCTGCTGCTCATGCTGCCGAAGGGTATGCACGAGTCAGTGGTGATGTTGGTGTGTGCCTTGTGACTAGTGGACCAGGAGCTACTAATACATTGACTGGTGTTGCAGATGCAATGATGGATTCTACACCAATAGTTGTAATAGCAGGACAGGTTGGCGTTGGAGCTTTAGGTACTGATGCCTTTCAGGAAGTTGATTTAGTAGGAGTTGCACAGCCGATAACGAAATGGGCTTACCAAATACGTCGCCCCGAAGATGTAGCTTGGGCTGTAAGTCGTGCTTTCTATATTGCGCGTTCTGGACGTCCAGGACCAGTTGTTCTTGACTTTCCAAAAAATGCGCAAAATCATACGTGCGAATGGAATCCAATAAAGGTTGATAATGTAAGGTCATATAATCCTTATCCTAAAATTGACAGTTGTGCTATTGAAGAAGCTGCAAAGCTAATTAATGGTGCAAAAAAACCGTTTGCACTGGTAGGACAGGGGGTTGAATTAGGATGTGCACAGAATGAACTTGTCGAGTTCCTTGAAAAAGCCGATATTCCTGCTGGTCGCACATTGCTAGGATTGTCTGCATTACCATCTGATCATCCTTTAAACATTGGTATGTTGGGAATGCATGGTAGTTATGCTGCCAACATGAAAACCCAGGAGTGCGACGTACTTATAGCAATAGGTATGCGATTCAGTGATAGAGTTACAGGATTGCCTTCTACTTATGGCCAGCAGGCAAAGATAATCCATCTCGATATTGATGCATCCGAGATAAATAAGAACATTAAAGCCGATGTTGCGGTATTGGGAAACTGTAAGCAAACCATTCCTGCAATAACGAGTTTACTGAATGAAAATAATCATCGTGAATGGCATGATTCGTTTAAAAAATACGATGATATGGAAATTGAGAAGGTTATAGAGCCAGATATTCATCCCACCGAAGGTCCTTTGTTGATGGGTGAAGTTACAAATGTTGTTGCCGAAGTTACTAAAGGAGAGGCCGTGTTGGTGAATGATGTTGGTCAAAATCAGATGATATCTAGTCGCTATTTTAAGTTTAAGAATAAGCGTTCTATTGTTACTAGTGGAGGTTTTGGCACAATGGGGTTTGGGCTTCCTGCGGCTATCGGTGCAAGTTTTGGCGCTCCCGAAAGAACAATCTGTTGTTTTTGTGGAGATGGAGGCTTACAGATGAGTATACAAGAGTTTGGCACTATAATGGAGCAACAGGCACCTGTAAAGATAATCCTTCTTAATAACAATTTTTTGGGGAATGTACGTCAGTGGCAAGATTTAATGTTTAATGGTCGTTATTCATTCACTCATATGATGAATCCGCATTATCAGGAAATCTCTAAGGCATATAACATTCCTTATGATCTTGTTGTTGACCGTAATGATTTACGTTCTAAAGTTGAAAAGATGATTTCAACAAAGGGACCTTATTTTTTGGAATGTGCCATTAAGGAAAATGAAGATATAGTTCCTATGACATTACCAGGAAAGAGTGTTGATGGCATGTTGCTTGAACTTGATTATTAGTATTTCAAATTTAAAGTAAATGGAAAAGAAATTATATACATTATTAGTCTATTCTGAGAATATCGCCGGTATATTAAATCAAATTACGGCTGTATTTACTCGTAGACAGGTAAATATAGAAAGTTTAAATGTCTCTGCTAGCAGTATATTAAATGTACACAAGTATACGATTACTGCATGGAGTGATGAAGAGCAGATAAATAAAATAACAAAAGCCATTGAGAAGAAAATTGATGTTGTGAAAGCTGATTATTATACTGATGAACAGCTCTTTATTCACGAAGTGGCTCTTTTTAAAATTTCGACACCTGTATTGTTGGATAATCCAGAAGTATCTCGAACTATTCGTAGGCATGATGCGCGTATGATGGAAGTAAACCATACTTACAGTACTGTGTTATTAGCTGGTTTGACAGAGGATATCGCTGATTTATTTAATAAGTTAAACAATTTTAAATGCATACTGCAATACACAAGATGTGGTCGCATTGCAGTGACAAGAAGTTTTGATGAACCTATATCTGATTTCTTACACGAACAGGATAGTAAAGATAATGACTGATATTTTGGATAAAGTTGGTTGCTATAAATTCTTAGCTGAACCATTTCATTGCGACTTTTCGAAACATTTGTTTATGGGACATCTGGGAAATCATATGTTGAATGCAGCTGATTTCCATTCGAATGAGCGGGGATATGGGATGAGTTATTTAAATCCAATTCACAAGACTTGGGTTCTATCTAGATTGGCTATAGAAATGACAGAGATGCCTATATCATACGATGAGTTTAATATAGAGACATGGGTAGACGGTGTTATGAAGTTTTTCACAAGTCGAAATTTTACTGTTGTTAGTCCTGATTCAAATAAAATTTATGGATATGGCAAGAGTATATGGGCTATGATAGACACTGATACGCGTCAGCCTGTTGATATATTAGCTATTCATGATGGTCTTATCCTTGACTATGTTGATAAAGAAAGACAATGTCCTATCGCTAAAAGTTCACGAGTTAAGATGTCTGCAGATGCAAAACTTGTAAGGACTATAGATACAAACTATAGTGATGTTGATGTAAATGGACATATCAATAGTGTAAAATATATTGAGCACATTCTTGATTTATGGAATTTGGATTGGTATGTTCATAATAAAATTAAACGCTTTGAAATTGCATATGTTGCAGAATGTCACTGTGGCGATAAATTGAATTTTTATTGTGAGCATACTTCTGAAGACGAATATTGCATAAGAATTACAAAAAGTTTTAAAATAAATGCTGAAGAAGTAGAAGTTGTTAGAAGTAAGGTTAATTTCGTAAAAGATTGAAAGATTGTTTGGTAGTTTCGTTTTAAAGTGTTACCTTTGCGTACGAAAAATATTTGAATTCCCTAGCTGTAACCTTGAATAGGTAATGGAATGGATCTATAAAACGACTGCCTTTGGAAAAGACAGGCATGATTCAAAGGGATAATAAAAACCCGCGATCCCTTAAATGAGGGCGCACATTTTTTTTATAATATGGCAGAAATGAATTTTGGTGGAGTTGTAGAAACTGTTGTCACCAGTAAGGAATTTTCTTTGGAGAAGGCTCGTGAAGTACTAAAAAATGAAACAATAGCCGTAATTGGTTATGGTATTCAGGGACCAGGTCAGGCTTGTAACTTGCGTGATAACGGATTTAATGTTATCGTAGGTCAGCGTGAAGGTAAGACATATGAAAAATGTCTTGCAGACGGTTGGGTTCCAGGAAAGACACTTTTCTCAATAGAGGAAGCTGTCCAAAAAGGTACTATTATTTGCATGTTGCTTTCTGATGCTGGTCAGATTGCCGTTTGGCCAAAAATTAAGCAGTATCTGACTGCTGGCAAAACTCTGTATTATTCTCATGGATTTGCTATCAATTGGCAAGATCGTACAAGTGTTGTTCCACCAAAGGATATTGATGTCATTATGGTTGCGCCTAAGGGCTCTGGTACTTCTCTTCGTACCATGTTCTGTGAAGGTCGTGGATTGAACTGTTCTTATGCTGTTTATCAGGATGCGTCTGGTCATGCAGAGGACAAGACTATAGCATTTGGTATTGGTATCGGTGCTGGATATTTATTTAAGACTACATTCCAGCGTGAGGCTACATCTGATTTGACTGGTGAAAGAGGTTCTTTGATGGGTGCCATTGAGGGATTGCTTGAAGCACAGTATGATGTTTTGCGTGAGAATGGACATACTCCATCTGAGGCTTTCAATGAGACTGTTGAGGAATTGACTCAGAGTTTGATGCCATTGTTTGGTGCAAAGGGTATGGATTGGATGTATGCAAACTGTTCTACAACAGCACAGCGTGGTGCTTTAGATTGGGCACCTCGTTTCCGTGAGGCTATTAAACCAGTTATGGAATGGTTGTATCTTAGTGTTAAGACAGGTAATGAGGCTCAGATTTCTATTGATAAGAATTCAATGTCTGATTATCGAGAGAAGTTAAACGCTGAATTGGAAGCTATGCGCAATAAGGAAATGTGGCAGGCTGGAAATACAGTTCGTAAACTTCGTCCAGAAAATAGTTAATTTTTTTCTCGTACATAATGTTGTAAGGGGGAGTTTCCTGTGAGGGAGATTTCCCTTTTTAAATTCTGTGGAAAATCTTTTGATTAATTGACCTTCATATTCTTTCTTATGCTTCCCATCCTATGCTATTAGATAATAGGGATAACGTGTCAATGGAAAAATGCAGTACGCTATTTTTAGAATTACGACTTTGTTGAACTATTTTGATGACCTAAGGAAAATGGTGAGGAATGTTAATTTTCTTGTGATTTACATAATTCACTACACTGTATTTGCTTTTTAAAGACTAGACCGTATATATTTTTGTAAGAGGCAAGAATATCATATCAAATTAGATCGTCTCTTAATACGTAGCACTTTCTTCTTCCATAATTTCTTTCGTTTCTTTATCTATGGAGCTACGGCATCTCTCATAAAACCCATAAACAGAGGGATAACAAGATGTAGCTTGCTGGATTTTGCTACAACAAGCTATTCTCTAGCCACGATAACTTGCGTGGTTTTAAGGATGGAATGTCTTTTATGTGTGAATTTGTCAAAGAACCGTTAGCTGTATCTGAGGAACTGAGGATGTGTAATGGATTCAGTAAACGAGAACAGAATTTTCAAGCTTGTTTAACTATTCTGCTGAATTCCACTGAATTCTTTGCAAAGATACTTCAAAATTTTTGTCCATGCAATCAGATTTGGATTAGACTGTTAGCCAAAGTTTTAAATACTTGGGGCTGCACATTATAATACACGTGCGCACGTATGTGCACACTCTGGGTTTTTCGTAAAAACAAGTGTCGAAGTGTCTATCTATTGAGCATCAACTTGTTAGAACTCTTTTGGGGTCGAATTAAGTGTCGGTTATTCGTCGGAAAAATATGGTGGAAAAAATCTTCATTTCGCATCATGATTTACGAAGTAATTTGATACGCTTTACGATGTTTTGCAGTGTGTTTTACGAAGAAATGTACTGTGTTTTACGAAGTAATAGAAGGTGAAACATCGTAGAAACGTTTGCGTTTCTATATGGAATCAGTTGCATTTCTATATAGAACGTATGCAAAATTTGAAATTTGACCGTAAATTTACCGTCACTTTTATTAGTTAAATTCGTCGATAAAATATTGTTATTCATTATGTTGACACCTCGACACTTATATTTTTCAAAACCCTAAGTGCGCGCGTGTATACGCGTACATTATATATGAGCAGAAATAGATAACGTTGCTCACCGAAGTTAAATTAACTTAGCTACGTATCGTTTTTTCCAGTGTTTATGGGCTTTGTGAGAAATACAGTAGTTCTGTAGCTTAAAAACACGAAAAAAAGCGGTTTATATAGTTTATGATGAAGTGTTGATATAATTTTGTTATGATGACACAAAACGATATCTATATTATGATAATTTTTTTAACGCTAATTAATTTCAAATGAAAAAGGTTGAAAGAATTACTTTCAACCTTAATCTATATATTTATGTCTGATTAATTTGCAGACTCAAATTCTTTAAGGAAACGTGTGTCGTTTTCTGAGAACATACGCAAATCGCTAACTCTGTATTTCAAATTTGTTATTCGCTCTACGCCCATACCAAATGCATAACCAGAGTATACCTTGCTGTCTATGCCACATGCTTCAAGAACGTTTGGATCTACCATTCCGCAACCTAGGATCTCAACCCAACCTGTATGTTTGCAGAAACCACAGCCTTTACCACCGCAAATATGACAAGAAATATCCATTTCTGCACTAGGTTCTGTAAATGGGAAATAGCTTGGACGAAGACGGATTTTGGTATCAGGACCAAACATCTCACGTGCGAAAGTAAGTAAAACCTGCTTTAAATCGGTAAAGTTAACATTCTTGTCAACATAAAGACCTTCAACCTGATGGAAGAAACAATGTGCTCTGGCACTTATGGCTTCATTACGATATACACGTCCTGGGCATAAAATTCGGAAAGGAGGTTCGTGTTTCTCCATAAAGTGACTCTGGTCACCAGAAGTGTGTGAACGCAAAAGAATATTCTTTGTTACGTCGTTAGGGTCGCTTTGCTCGATGAAGAATGTATCTTGCATATCTCTTGCTGGATGATCAGCTGCGAAGTTAAGCATTGTAAAAACATGCTTGTCGTCGTCAATCTCTGGACCGTCAGCAAGAACAAATCCCATACGTTGAAAAATATCTATTATCTCATTTTTTACGATAGACAAAGGATGGCGTGTCCCTAATTTAATAGGGTAGGCTGTACGTGTCAAATCAATATCGTCGCTCTGGCTTTCAGTCTCTGTAAGCTGTTCACGTAGGCTGTTGATTTTTTCCGTTGCAGTCTGCTTAAGTTCGTTAATCTTGACACCAATAGTTTTCTTTTGTTCAGCGGCGATATCGCGGAAATCAGACATAAGTGCATTGATTTCTCCCTTTTTGCTTAAATATTTTAGACGAAGCTGCTCCACTTCATCTGTATTTTTTGCAGAAAGGCTACTGACTTCATTAAGAAGTGATTCGATTTTCTCTAATAGCATATTTAAAAACGTTTTTATTCTTTTGAATGCTTAATCAGATATGCTATCCAGATAATTTGGCGTAGCATACGTGTTAACTAGTTTGCAAAGTTACGTAATTTTATTGGAAATAGAAAATACAGAAATAATAAATTTATAAGGTATCTATATTTTTCTCTAACTTTATTGCGCCAATCGAAATAAAGTTGTATTTTTGCATGAAAATTTGAGAGTATTTAGTTAGGTAAAAGGAATTAATGATGAGAAAATTAATATTATCTTTCATTGTAGTAATGATCATTTGTGTTGCTGTCTTTTCTACGACAGGTTGCACTGATAAAAAGTCTACATCTGCTGACAGTGCAGTTGTAAGCACAAAGGATGCTGACAGTACGTCTGCTGATACTTTGAATAATATCATTTCTGATACTCCTATGCCAAAGGCTGCAGATGAACTTTTTGATGATTTTTTCTTTAATTTTGCGGCTAACCGTAAGTTGCAGCGTAAGCGTATTCACTACCCGCTACCTATATATAGAGATGGAAAGGTGAAGAAATATATACAGAAGGGACAATGGAAAATTGATAACTTCTTTATGCGTCAGGATTTTTACACGTTGATCTTTGATAACATACAGCAGATGCAGGTTGTTAAAGATACTTCTATTGATCATGTTGTTGTTGAAAAGGTGTATTTTAAGAAGCAACTTGTTAAGCAATATCTGTTTAACAGAATTAATGGCCAATGGATGATGACTTCTATAAACTATAAGCCGTTGTATCAGAATATGAATGCGTCTTTCTTGAAGTTCTATCAGAATTTCGTCGCTGATTCGGCATATCAGGTTCATAGTGTAAACGATCCACTTATGTTTACAGGACCAGATCCTGATGATGATTTTGGAACTATGACTGGCACTTTGGCACCAGAGCAATGGCCGTCTTTCGCTCCCCAGCTGCCAAGTGGACTGATATATAATATAATTTACGGACAGAAATATACAGAAAGTAATCAGAAGATTTTTGTTGTAAGAGGCATCGCAAATGGTCTTGAAACAGAACTGACATTCAAGAAACGTGGTGGAAAGTGGAAGCTTACAAAACTTTCTATGTAAATTGCTTATGAAAGATTATAAAGACTACAGTTTGTTGAATCATAATACTTTTGGTATTGATGCCAAATGCAATAGGTTTATAGAATATTCATCTATTGATGAAGCCCAAAAAGTATCTGTAATTATATCAAATGATAATTTACCTTTCCTTATTATAGGAAGTGGGAGCAATCTTTTGCTTAAAGCTGATTATAAAGGTAACGTGGTCCATTCTGATATTCATGGTATTGAGACTAGTTGCGTAAATGGTGAATATCTTTTGCGTTGCGGTTCGGGCGAAGTTTTTGATGATGTTGTAGCTTATTGCGTGGAACATGGATATTATGGAGCTGAGAATCTGTCACTTATACCCGGTGAGGTAGGAGCGAGTGCAATTCAGAATATTGGTGCATACGGAGCAGAGGCAAAGGATATTATTGCCAAAATAGAAGCTGTAGAAATAGCTACAGGTAATGTTGTTGAATTTGATAATTCTGACTGTGGTTATAAATATAGACAGAGTAAATTCAAAAATGAGTGGAAGGATAAGTATCTAATGACTTATGTCACTTATAAATTGGACCGCACATTTAAGCCGAAACTTGATTATGGCAATATAAGGGCTAAACTAGCAGAACGTAACATACCGGAACCTTCAGCTGAAGAACTTCGGGATATAATTATAGAAATACGAAACGCTAAGTTGCCTGATCCGAAGGTTACTGGCAATGCGGGAAGTTTCTTTATGAATCCTATAGTTGGTGTTGATAAGTTTATGAAGCTGAATGCTGAATATCCAAATATGCCTTATTATGAAGTGTCAAAGACTTCGTATAAGATTCCTGCTGGTTGGATGATTGAGCAGTGTGGATGGAAAGGAAAGCGACTCGGTAATGCTGGTGTACATGATAAACAAGCTTTGGTACTCATAAATTGTGGTGGAGCTACAGGGCAAGATATTATAAAACTTTGCGATACGATCAGGCATGATGTGTTTGACAAGTTTGGTATAGAAATTAATCCGGAGGTGAATATACGATGAAAATAACGTTACTTGGGACTGGAACATCGCAAGGTGTACCTGTACTAGGGTGTTCTTGCGAAGTATGTAAAAGCAATGATAGTCATGATAAACGTTTGCGAACATCTGCATTAGTAGAAACGGAATCTACAAGAGTGTTGATAGATTGTGGTCCTGACTTTCGTGAACAGATGCTAAAACAACCTTTTCGCAAGATTGACGGAGTGCTGATTACTCATATTCATTACGATCATGTGGCTGGGCTTGATGACTTGCGCCCTTATTGCCAATTTGGTGATATAGAAATATATTGTGAGGAAGATGTTGCTAAAGGGTTGCGTAATAATATGCCGTATTGTTTTCCAGATGGTAATGAGAACAAACTTTATCCTGGTGTTCCAAAGTTAAATCTTAATACTATTCATGTGCATAACACATTTAGAATAGGTGATTTAGATATAATGCCAATAAGAATTAAACATGATACTATGTCTATTCTAGGATTTAGAATAGGGAAATTAGCCTACATCACAGATATGAAAAGCATTGATGATGAAGAATTAGAATATTTAAAAGGAATAGAAATTTTAGTTGTTAATGCATTGAGATGGGATAAACCACATCATAGTCATCAGTTGGTCGGTGATGCTATTGCTTTTTCTGAAAAACTAGGTGCAAAAAGAACATATCTCACGCATCTTACTCATTCAATTGGACTTGACAAAATCGCAAATAAACGTTTGCCTAAAGCCGTTAAGTTCGGGTTTGACGGAGAAATTATTATACTGTAAATTCTATTAGTCAAACCAATACTTATCTTCTGAATTTACGATATAATTTCCAACCGAGTATTGCTCCGTCAAAAAGTGCGGCACTGGTATTTATTAATCCGGTTATACGTTTTGAAGGAGACGCACTTTTGGAAAACAAATCAGATGGACGTGACATTTCATCCCATAGATTTTTAATCTTCTTGTCGTCCTCCAGAAGTTGTTGGCGTAATGCCTCCTTGCGCCTTCTGATGTCATCAAGTGATTTATATTCAAAAAAATTCTCCATTATTTATTTAAAAATAAGTTTGCCAAAAATTTAACAAGCGGTTTCTCAATCCATTTATGACGGAAGCTAACACATAAAATAAGTGCTATAACATATCCACCGCCGATAATAGTGAAAGCCATTACATTTCCTACTATAGTGGCTAGAGCAAACGCACATGCAAAACTAAGATATATTAATGCTAGCATCAACAATACTACAATTATAGCAGATATTGTTAAGGCAGTTAGTAATCGAACAATTTTATCAACTACATCGAGTTTCATATATTCTTTTTGAAGCCCGATGTAGTGCTTGATAATTTCTACTAATTGTCCAATCGTTTCTATATTTCTGTCGTTAGAAAACATAAATATTTATTCTGCGTTTTCAGGAGCTGCGTCCTTGATGTCATCAACAAGATCGTCAACTTCCTTACGTGTTAGTTTGATGTTGTGTTTCTTACAAAAATCATCAACAGCGTCTGTGATTTTACAACGAGTTTCTGTCCCTTTTTCAGGAGCAACTAAGAGACCAATAGCAGCACCAGCGATAGCACCACCAAGGAATGCTCCGATATAACCTAATGTCTTCATAATCTTGTAATTTTTATTGTTAAACTATCTATACGATAAATTTCCTTTGTATTAATTTATCTTATTGGCAAATATAATAAATCTTTTGTTTGTAAGCAATAGAATTTATATCATTTTTTGTTAAATGACTCGTATTTGTTTGATTTAACAAACTTTATGCGGTTTGTTGAATCGTTTTTGTGATATATTTTGTAATTTCGCACGATATATTAATGAATAAAGGTCTAATTTCAATAAACAAAAAGATTATGAAAAAAAGTTTGGTTTTATGCGCAGGATTGTGTGTAGCATTTGCGTTTACAAGTTGTAAATCAAGTGAAAGCGCTTATAAAAAAGCTTATGAGAAAGCTAAGGCTCAAGAACAGGCTCAGTCAGCAGACGTAGCTCAGACTTCTGCACCTGTCGTTACTCCTTTGGAGCAGAAGCCAGCCACTCAGACAACTGTTGTTGATAATGCCGATAATGCAGTAGTTCGCCAAGAGAGTGTTACTGTTGTCAGTGGTCCTGCATTGAAAAACTTTGGAGTTGTTGTTGGTTCTTTCTCATTGAAAGCAAATGCAGAAGGTTTGCAAGGTACTCTTAAGAGTGCTGGTTATGATCCTTCAATTGTTTACAACAGTGAAAGAAATATGTATCGTGTAGTTGCAGCTTCTTTTGACGGAAAGACTGATGCTGTGAAGGACCGCAATACTCTTCGTGCAATGTATGCTGATGCTTGGTTGCTTTTCAACAAATAATTGTTTGCTCTTTAACAAGGGCTTTAATAAATATTTATGGCACGTATTCTTTCTATAGATTACGGTAAGAAGCGTACTGGACTGGCAGTGACTGATCCATTGCAGATTATTGCGAATGGGCTAGTCACTGTTTCTACGTCTCAACTGTTTGATTTTCTAAAAGACTATATTTCAAAGGAAGTTGTTGAGTGTATCGTAATAGGAAAACCGACACAACCAAATGGACAGCCAAGTGAAAATCTTGCAAGAGTTGAGCAGTTTGTGAATAGATGGCGTAAAGCTATGCCTGAAATTCCGATAGAGTATTATGATGAGCGTTTTACATCTGTTCTAGCACATAAAGTGATATTAGATTGTGGTGTGAAGAAAAAGGCTCGTCGAGAAAATAAAGGGCTAGTGGATGAAATATCCGCAACGATTATTTTGCAGGATTACATGCAATATAGACGCTCTTCATTAAATGTATAACTTAAATTTTCGCGAAGCGAATGATTTTACCTATTTATATATATGGTCAACCAGTATTGAGAAAGGTTGCTCAGGATATAACACCGGATTATCCGGAATTGAAAGAACTTATAAGTGATATGTTTGAGTCGCTTACAGCAAGCGACGGTGTTGGATTAGCAGCACCACAGATTGGCAAGGACATAAGAGTCGTTGTCATAGATTTGGACGTGTTGGGTGATGATTTTCCTGAATATAAGGATTTCAAGAAGGCTTATATTAATCCTCATATTTTAGAATATGATGAAAATGCTCCAAAGGAAACAATGGAGGAGGGATGCTTGTCATTACCTGGTATTCATGAGAATGTGACTCGTCCTACTCGTATACACGTAGTATATAAGGATGATCAGTTTAATGATCATGATGAGTGGGTGGATGGATATTTAGCTAGAGTCATGCAGCATGAGTTTGATCATCTTGAAGGAAAAATGTTTATTGATAGAATGCCTCCTTTCCGTAAGCAATTGATTTTTGGAAAATTGAAAGCTCTTCTTAAAGGGAAGGTCCGCTGTGGATATAGAACTAAAATAGCACATAAATAAAAACGTTATGTTTAAGAGGCTGCTTATATTTGTTGTTATATTTGTATTTGCAGGGAGCAATTCTTTTGCTCAGTATAATACAGACCGGCTGCTTCAGTCCGGAGAGTTAGCTCTTGAAAACAATGATTATGTAGTAGCTATACAACATTGTAATAATGTTATTTCAAATAAGCCGTACCTCTATAAGCCGTGGTTTTATAGAGGTATAGCTAAGAAAAGCCTTGGTGATTATGTAGGTGCAGAGGAAGATTTTAATGAGGCTGTGAGATTGAATCCTTACGTGCATGAACTGTTTGCAGAAAGGGCTGGCAACAGATTAAATCTTAGACGATATTCAGATGCTATCAATGATTATACAAAGGCATTGAGTTTAAATCCTGATGAAAAAGGATATTGGTTTAATAGGGCTTGGGCTAGATTTCAGAGCAAAGATGTAAAGCAGACTAGGCTAGATCTTGAATATATTATAAAAAGATGGCCTGATTTGTCAAATTCTTATGGTTTGATGACCGAGACTTATATTAATGCCAATGACACAGCGTCTGCTTCGAGATGGCTTGAACGAACGTTGAGAGTTAACCCTTATGATGGCAATTCTTGGTCAATATTGGGTAGGCTTAATCTTCAGCGAAAGAATTGGAGAAAGGCTGATGAAGCTTTTTCAAAGGCTATTCATTATTCTCCAAAAGTAGTTAATAACTACACATATAGGGCTATGGCTCGTGTAAACCTTAATAGGCTTCGTTATGCGATGGAGGATTACGACAAGGCTATAGACATGGATCCAAATAATTTTATATCTCATTATAACAGAGGCTTGTTAAGGCAGACCTTGGGGGATGATAATCGTGCAATACAAGATTTTAGTTTTGTATTGAGATTAGAACCTAATAATTTGTTGGCTTTATATAACAGAGCGATTTTGCTTGATAAAACAGGTAGTTATCGATCTGCAATCGCTGATTACACGAGAGTTATAAATAAGTTTCCTAATTTCTGGTCGGGCTTGTTAAGCCGTGCCAAATGTTATCGCAGACTTGGTATGACTGCAAAGGCAGAACTTGATGAGTTTAGAGTATTTAAGGCGCAAATGAATAAGCATATTGGAGTGCAGCAGAGATGGAGTAGAGCAAAGTTGCGTCAAGTAAGAAAACTCAGTGATATAGATGTTGAAAAATATGATCAATGGGTTGTGCAGGATTCCGAAGTTACTACTCCTGAATATAAGAATGAGTATCGTGGTTATGTTCAAAACAGAGAAGTGACAACTAAGTTTATGCCAATGTTTATTTTGTCATATCAAAAATATACTAATGGGATAAACGATTATCAGTTGATAGATAAGGATGTTGAAGCTTTTAATTCAAAAGTCAATCCTGTCCACACGGTATATATCACGTGTCGTCCAGATGCCATTTCAGAAACGGATACAAAAGATTATTTCACAACAATTCAAGAGTTAACCGACAAGGTCAAGATGACTAATGATATGAAAGCGGCTTCGCAAATTTTACTGCAGAGAGCTGTTGCATATTCAACAATATATAATTATGAAGAGGCAATAAACGACTTGAATGATTATTTAAGTATAGATAGTGTGTCAGAACTTGCTTATTGGCAGCGTGCCGTGTGCTTGTCTCTTGTGAGAAATTATGATTCTCAGAATAATTCAGGAACAAATATGACATTGGCAAAGTCAATAAACGATTTTAAAAAGGCTATAGGCATAGATAAAGATAATGCATATTTATATTATGATCTAGCAAATGTTTATTCGTCAACAAAAGATTATAAAAACGCAATAATTAATTATGATATGTCAATTGAACTAAATTCAAGATTGGCAGAAGCATATTATAATCGTGGTATTGCCAAAATTTTTGTAAGTGATGTGCGTGGAGGATTGAAAGATTTGAGTAAAGCGGGCGAGTTGGGTATTTATGATGCCTATGCCTTGATGAAAAAGTATTCTGTTGAGAAATAGCCAAATTATGTCGTTTATAATTTTGTTATTTCATTGATTTAAATTACCTTTGCGTCAACTTTGATTTATAAAACTAATTTGTAATATGGTTAAAATCACATTCCCAGACGGATCTGTTCGTGAGTATGAACAGGGCGTAACTGGTTTTCAAATCGCTGAGAGTATATCACCTGCTCTCGCTCGCAACGTTGTATCTTGCGGGGTTAACGGTGAAATTGTGGAATTGAATCGCCCTATTAATGAGGATTCTTCAATTGCACTTTATAAGTTTGAAGATGAAGAAGGAAAGCATACTTTCTGGCACACCTCTGCACATCTTCTTGCTGAAGCTCTAAAAGAATTGTATCCTGGTATACAGTTTGGCTTCGGTCCAGCTATAGAAAATGGATTCTTCTATGATGTAATGCCTGCAGAAGGACAAGTTATCTCAGAAAACGACTTTGCTAAAATAGAGGCAAAGATGTTGGAACTTGCCAAGAAGGACGAGGCTGTTGTTCGCAAGGATGTAACCAAAGCTGATGCTCTTAATGAATTTAAGGCAGACGGACAGGAATACAAGTGCGAGCATATCGAACAGGATCTTGAGGATGGAACAATATCTACATACACTCAAGGAAATTTCACGGATCTTTGCCGTGGTCCACACCTTGTTTCAACAGGGTTAATCAAGGCTGTAAAGATCACAAGTGTTGCTGGCGCTTTCTGGCGTGGTGACGCTAAGCGCGAGCAGATGACTCGTATATATGGTATCTCTTTCCCAAAGAAAAAGTTGCTTGATGAGTATCTTGTGATGCTTGAAGAAGCTAAGAAACGAGATCATCGTAAGATTGGTAAGGAGATGGAACTATTCATGTTCTCAGAACGTGTAGGTAAGGGCTTGCCAATATGGTTGCCGAAGGGAACACAGCTTCGTCTTCGTTTGCAGGAAATGCTCCGTGGACTTCTTCGCCCATATAATTATCAGGAAGTTATAACTCCGGGTATTGGTAGTAAGAGCCTTTATGTGACATCTGGTCACTATGCTCATTATGGTAAGGATGCTTTCCAACCTATTCATACTCCTGAAGAGGATGAGGAATATATGTTGAAGCCAATGAACTGTCCTCATCACTGTGAGGTATATGCGCGTAAACCTCGTTCATATAAAGATTTACCTCTTCGTATTGCTGAATTCGGAACTGTATTCCGTTATGAGAAGAGTGGTGAATTACATGGATTGACTCGTGTACGTACATTCACACAGGATGATGCACATATCTTTGTTCGCACAGATCAAGTAAAGGCTGAATTTGAGAATGTAATTGATATTATTCTTAAAGTTTTCAAAACTTTCCATTTTGATAATTATGAAGCACAGATCTCACTTCGTGATCCTAGCGACAAAGAAAAATATATCGGTTCTGATGAAGTTTGGGAAGAGAGTGAGAATGCTATTAAAGAAGCTTGCAAAGAAAAGGGGCTTAATGCTCATTGTGAGATAGGCGAAGCCGCTTTCTATGGTCCTAAACTTGATTTCATGGTAAGAGATGCTATCGGACGTAAATGGCAGTTGGGTACTATTCAGGTAGATTATAATCTTCCTGCACGTTTCAAATTGGAATATACAGCAGAGGATAATACAAAGAAAACTCCTGTAATGATTCATCGCGCTCCATTTGGTAGTCTTGAGCGTTTCACAGCTGTTCTTATCGAGCATACAGCAGGACATTTTCCATTGTGGCTTACACCTGATCAGGTTGCTATTTTACCTATTTCGGAAAAGTATAATGACTACGCAAAGAAAGTTGGTCAATATTTTGATTCTGTTGGTGTTAGAGCAACTATTGATGACCGTAATGAGAAGATAGGACGCAAAATTCGTGACAATGAGTTGAAGCGTGTACCTTATATGGTTATCGTAGGAGAGAACGAAAGTGCAGAAGGCCTTGTCAGCATGCGTAAGCAGGGTGGTGGCGAACAGGCAACCATGAAGATGGAAGAGTTTGCACAGCGTATCAATGCAGAAGTAAAGGAAATGCTTTCTGCCGTTAATGAGTAATTATATATAATATAAGAATAATAAAATAAAAAAATCGGGATTTATTTTGGTATTTCCCGACTTTTTAGTAATTTTGCATCCGTTTAGTGTATAAACGAACATAAAATAGTTTAATGAAGAATGACAAATTGAAAAATCAGTACCGTGCGAATGAACAGATACGTGTACGTGAAGTCCGAATTGTAGGAGAGGACGGGTCAGAAGTGATTCCTACACGAAAAGCTTTAGATATGGCGCGCCAGCAGGGAGTAGACCTTGTTGAGATATCTCCTAATGCGCAGCCTCCTGTTTGTCGTCTCATAGACTATTCAAAATTCCTGTATCAGCAGAAGAAACATCAGAAAGAGATGAAACAGAAGCAGATAAAGGTAGAGGTGAAAGAAATTCGTTTCGGGCCTCAAACCGATGAGCATGACTATCAATTTAAGCTGAAGCATGCACAGGAATTCCTAAATGAAGGAAATAAGGTTCGTGCTTATGTGTTTTTCCGTGGTCGTTCTATTCTTTTCAAGGAACAAGGTGAAGTTTTGTTACTCCGCTTTGCTAATGATCTTGAGGGATACGGTAAGGTAGAACAGATGCCTAAACTTGAAGGTAAGAAAATGTTCCTATATATTGCTCCAAAGAAAATTGGTGTTGTAAAGAAGAGCCAACAGAAGTTGGACAGGGAGAAGCGTGAGAGTGGGTCTGATTCAGCTGAAAGAGTTGATAATCTTGTAGAAGATAATAACGAAAGCAACGATTAATTCACAGAAGTGAAGGTCGGCGTGGATGTTTTTAGTAAGCTGAAAGACGACAAAAGCTCAGAAGATTAAGGACAAAATAAGTGCGTAACGCCGGGTATATGCGTTGCCACTCATAGATAACAATTTAAAAAAATAAAAAAAATGCCAAAAGTTAAGACAAATTCCGGTGCGAAGAAAAGATTTACTTTCACCGGTACTGGTAAGATTAAAAGACATCATGCTTACCACAGTCACATTCTGACTAAGAAAACAAAGAAGCAGAAGAGAAATCTTGTTCACCAGACAATGGTTGACCAAACTAACATGAAGCAGGTTCGTGACTTGCTCTGCCTCCGTTAATTTAACTTAGTAGAACATTTAAAGAAGAAAGAAAACTATGCCAAGATCAGTAAATCACGTTGCTTCAAAAGCAAAGAGAAATAGAATTCTTAAGCTCACTAAAGGTTATTATGGAGCTAGAAAGAATGTTTGGACGGTAGCTAAAAATACCTGGGAAAAGGGTCTTACTTACGCTTACCGCGATCGTAGAAACAAGAAGCGCAATTTCCGCGCATTGTGGATTCAGCGTATCAACGCTGCCGCTCGTCTTGAGAACATGAGCTACTCTACACTTATGGGTGCTCTTCATAAGGCTGGTATTGAAATTAACCGTAAGGTCCTTGCTGACCTAGCTGTTAACAATCCAGAGGCTTTCAAGGCTATTGTTGATAAGGTTAAGTAAATTATCTTATTACATATTAAAAGTCGCATTAGTTTGTTCTAATGCGACTTTTTTGTTCTTTATAGTTTCATGCTAAGACTTATTCTGTTTCTTTTTCTGTCAATTTCAATAACCTTGACCTTTACTTGTTGATGGAGTTTTACGATTTCATTTGGATCTTTTATATATCTGTCTGCCAATTGGGAGATATGTACCAATCCGTCTTGATGAACCCCTACATCAACAAAAGCACCGAAATTTGTAATATTGGTTACTATCCCAGGAAGTTCCATGCCAATTATTAAATCTTCAACTGATTTTACATCTTTCGCAAATTCGAAAGTCTCAATTTGGTCTCTTGGATCCAACCCTGGTTTTTCCAATTCTTTCATTATATCCTGTAGAGTAGGAAGTCCAATGTTGTCTGTGATATAGTTTGATAGCTTTATGCTTTTTAAAATCTCCTTGTTGTTTATAAGTTCTTTTACCTTGCAGTTGTTATCTTTTGCCATTTTCTCAACAACTTTGTAACTCTCAGGATGAACAGCACTATTGTCTAGGGGATTCTTTGCATCTGGTATGCGAAGAAATCCTGCGCATTGTTCAAAGGCATTTGTTCCAAGTCTAGCAACTTTCTTAAGTTGATTTCTACTTTCAAAAGCTCCATTCTCTTTTCTGTAGTCAACAATATTTTTAGCAATAGTAGGACCGAGTCCACTCACGTATGTGAGTAGATGTTTACTTGCTGTATTAAGATTTACGCCAACTGTATTTACGCAACTTTCTATAACAGTATCAAGGGTTTTCTTTAGTTTTGTTTGATTTACGTCATGCTGATATTGTCCGACTCCTATGCTTTTGGGGTCTAGTTTCACAAGTTCAGCCAATGGATCCATAAGTCTTCTTCCGATAGAAACTGCTCCACGTACAGTTAGGTCATATTCTGAAAATTCATCTCTGGCAATTTTTGATGCCGAATATATAGAAGCACCATCTTCACTAACAACATAAGTTGGTATATTTTCAATTTTTCTAAGTATGTCTGAGGTCTCTCGGCTTGCTGTTCCGTTACCCACAGCTATAGCTTCGATGTTATAGTCTTTTACTATCTTGTTGAATTTGCTTAAAGCGTTGCTACTTGCTTTGTCACCAACCGCAAATACTACGTCATGAAAAATTAGTTCTCCTTGAGCGTCAAGACATACAACCTTACATCCTGTTCTTATGCCAGGGTCAACTCCCATAACTCGTTTTTGACCTAAAGGCGCAGCCAAGAGTAATTGTCTCAGATTCTCAGCGAATACTTTTATGGCCTCATCGTCGGCTAATTCCTTACTTAAATTTGCAAACTCTGTTTCAATAGAGGGCTTTATCAATCTTTTAAAAGAGTCGTTGATAGCTTCGTCAACAAGTTGTTGACATTTGCCATATCCATGAATGTAGTGTCTCTTTATATTATCTATACACTCATCTTCGTCGGTGTCAATGCTAATGCGCAGGATTCCTTCGTTTTCACCTCTTCTCATAGCTAGTAATCTATGACTGCTGCAACGCTTTAATGGTTCTTGAAAATCGAAGTAGTCAGAAAATTTTTGTGCTTGTTCGTCTGTGCTCTTGTTCTTTACAACTTTAGAGACAATCATAGCATCTCGTTTAAAAAACTTTCTTACAGATTGTCTCGCTTGTTCATCTTCGCTTATAGTTTCTGCAATAATATCTTTAGCTCCTTCTAGTGCTTCTTCTACACTTTTTATATTGTTCTTTACAAATCTTTCTGCCACTTTTTGTGGGCTTTGCTCACGATGCATCATTATTATAACCGAAAGTGGTTCAAGGCCATTTTCTCTTGCAATTTGTGCTCTAGTTCTTCTTTTTGGCTTATATGGTAAGTATATGTCTTCCAGCTCATTAGCATTCCAACATTCATCTATCTTTTTTGATAGTTCTGATGTCAGCTTACCTTGCTCTTCGATAGTTTTGACTACAGTTTCTTTTCTTTTGATAAGCTCTTTCAGTTTATCATACATTACACTTATATCTGTAATTTGTACTTCATCCAAAGATCCTGTACGCTCTTTTCTATACCTTGAAATGAAAGGGATTGTACATCCGTCATCAAGTAACATTATAGTATTTGAAACTCCTGTAATAGGGATATTCAAATTCTTTGATATTATATCATTTACGTTAGTCATATTACTTTTTAGTTTATACTTGGTATGCAAAGATAATACTTTTATTAAATTTATAGAATTAATTTTGTAATATTATTGATAATGTCTACCTTTGTAAACAATAATAAAATAGTAAAATTGAAATGATTTCAGTAGAAGGTTTAAAGGTTGAGTTTGGCGTGAAGCCATTGTTCACGGATGTTAGTTTTGTTGTGAATGATCGTGATCGCATAGCACTAGTAGGTAAAAATGGTGCGGGAAAGTCAACCATGCTTAAGATATTATGTGGTTTACAGAAACCTACAGCTGGTAATATAGCTATCCCCAATGATTCTACTATAGGATATCTCCCACAGGTAATGAAACTTCAGGATGATACAACTGTTAAAGAGGAGACAAGAAAGGCTTTTGCAAATAATACCAAACTGAAGCTGCGTCTTGAAAAAATGCAGCAAGAAATGACTGATCGCACAGACTATGAAAGCGATTCTTATGCAGATTTGGTTGATAAATTCAGTCAGGAACATGAACGTTATACGATGCTTGGTGGTGAAAGTTACGAGGCAGAGATAGAAAAGACTCTTCTCGGACTTGGTTTTTCTCGCGAGGATTTTGAACGCCCAACAAAAGAATTCTCTGGAGGTTGGCGTATGCGTATAGAATTAGCTAAGATATTACTTCAGAAACCAGATGTTCTTCTTTTGGATGAACCTACTAACCATTTGGATATTGAGAGTATTCAATGGTTAGAACAATTTCTTACGCAAAGTTCAAGTGCTGTTCTCTTGGTCAGTCATGATAGAGCTTTTATAAATAACGTTACCAATCGCACGTTGGAATTAACATGTAGACACGTTGAGGATTATAGAGTTAAGTACAATCAGTATCTTGTGTTACGTGCAGAACGTCGTGAACAGCAGTTGCGTGCTTATGAAAATCAGCAAAGAGAAATGGCTGATATTAAATCTTTTGTAGATAGATTCAGATACCAGGCATCCAAAGCTGTGCAGGTACAACAGAGAATAAGACAACTCGAAAAAATTGTGCCTATTGAAGTTGATGATGTCGACAATAGTAGAATGCATCTAAAGTTCCCTCCATGCCTCAGAAGTGGTGATTATCCTGTTATATGTGAGGATTTGAGGAAGGATTATGGAGATCATACTATTTTCTCAGATGTGAATCTTACAATAAAACGTGGTGAAAAAATTGCATTTGTAGGTAAGAACGGTGAAGGCAAATCAACTCTCGTAAAATGTATCATGAATCAAATTTCATATACAGGAAAACTGAAAGTTGGACATAACATACAAATTGGATATTTCGCTCAGAATCAGGCACAGTTACTTGATGAGAGCCTTAGCATATATGATACGATAGATGAAGTTGCTACAGGTGATATGCGTCTTAGAATCAATGATTTGTTAGGTGCATTCATGTTTGGTGGTGAAATTTCAGATAAAAAGGTAAAGGTCTTAAGTGGTGGTGAGCGTAGTCGCTTGGCTATGATAAAACTATTATTGGAACCTGTAAATCTTCTTATTCTTGATGAACCTACAAACCATTTGGATTTGCCATCAAAAGATGTCTTGAAAGAAGCTATAAAAGCGTTTGACGGAACTGCTATTATCGTAAGTCATGACCGTGAATTTCTTGATGGACTTGTTGATAAAGTTTATGAGTTTGGTGGTGGTAAAGTCATCGAGCATCTTGGTGGTATCTATGATTACCTTCATGCACATAATGCAGAAACAATACATGAGGCAATAACTAATGCCACCGTTCAATTTGATGCTTCTAGCAAAACAGTTGAATCTCCTGCTAGTAAAATGTCTTATGCAGAACATAAAGAGCAGCAGAAAAAGCTGAAGAAGGCAGAAAAGAAAGTCAAAGACTGCGAGACAAAAATTGCAACGATGGAGACTAGAATAAAAGAACTTGATACTTTATTGATGAATCCTAAGAATTCTACGAATATGAAACTTGTAACAGAATACAAGTCAATAAAGGATTCTTTAGATAAGGAAAATGAAGAATGGTTCATTTTATCCGATGCTTTAAGTGAATTACAGAAATAGTAATATTATAAACATAAACTATTTAGATGATGAAAATGAAAAGTTTATTTCCGATTATGATGTTTGCTGCAGCACCAATGGTTGGTGTAGCACAGAATAATTCGGGACTTGTGGAGAAAAACTTCGACAAGTCTGTTCGTCCTCAGGACAATTTCTACCAGTTTGCTACTGGTGGTTGGCAGAAAAACAATCCGCTGCCAGCTGCATATAGCCGTTTTGGTAGTTTTGATCAGTTGCAGGAAGACAACAACAAGCGTATTAACAGTATCCTTAGTGATCTTCAGAAAAAGAAGTTCAAAAAGGGGTCAATTGAGCAGAAGCTATCTGATTTCTACAAGCAGTCTCTTGATGTAGCTGCACGTAACAAAGCTGGAATCGCTCCTGTAAAATCGATGCTAGATGAAATCGAAGCTGCGAAGACAGTTAATGATTTGCGCGCTTTGCAAATTAAATATGCTGCACAGGGATATGGTATTCAGTTTGGTTCATATTTCAGTGCAGATGAGAAAGATGTAAAAAACAACATATTGTCTATTTCTCAGGGTGGTCTTACTTTAGGACAGAAAGATTATTACGTAAATAATGATTCTGCTACAGTTGCTATTCGTGAAGCTTATAAAAAGCACATTGCACGTCTCTTTAAGCTATATGGCTTTGACGAGGCTGCTGCTCTGGCAAAGAGTGCTGATATTTTCCGTCAGGAGACATTGGTTGCTCTTATTTCTAAGAGCATGACAGAACTTCGTGATCCTCAGGCTAATTACAATAAGATGACTCTTGCTGAATTTAAGTCTGATTATCCTAATATTCCTTTGGAGCAACTTTCTAATGCTGAGGGTATAAAGAGTGAATACATTCAGTCAATGGTTGTTGGTCAGCCTGCATTTATGACAGGTCTTGACAAGTTGATGTCATTGCAGACAGCCGACGAGATCAAGGCTCTTATGGAGTGGGATGTTATTCAGAATAGTGCTAGCTATCTTTCTGATGAAATCCGTGAAGCAAACTTCGATTTCTTTGGTAAGGCAATGAGTGGCCGTAAAGAGGATTATCCTCTTTGGAAGCGTGCTACAAATCAGGTAGAAGCACAGATGGGCGAGGCTCTCGGTCGTATGTATTCAAAGCGTTTCTTCCCAGAGTCTTCTAAGAAGATGATGACTGAGCTCGTAAAGAATCTTCAGCTAAGTCTTGGAGAGCGTATTGACGCTCAGACATGGATGAGCGATACAACTAAAGCAAATGCACATAAAAAGTTAGACAAATTCTATGTTAAGATAGGTTATCCTAACAAGTGGACTGATTATAGCAAACTTACTATAGATCCATCTAAGAGTTACTACGAAAATGTAATGGCATGTCGTAAGTTTGCTCATGATAAGCGCATTGCTGACAAAGCTGGTAAGCCTGTTGATAAGGATGAGTGGTTTATGACGCCTCAGACTGTTAATGCTTATTACAACCCTACAACAAACGAGATTTGTTTCCCAGCTGGTATTCTTCAGTATCCTTTCTTTGATCCTAAGGCTGATGCAGCATTCAATTATGGTGCTATCGGTGTTGTCATTGGACATGAGATGACTCACGGATTTGATGATCAGGGTCGTCAATATGATTCTGATGGTAATATGAAGGATTGGTGGACTGCCAGTGATGCAAAGGGCTTTGATAGCCGTGCTAAGATGTATGCAGACTATTTTGATGGAATAGAAGTTCTTCCTGGACTACATTCTAATGGTAAGTTTACATTAGGTGAGAACCTTGCAGACCACGGAGGTTTGATGGTTGCTTACAATGCATTAATGAAGGCTACTGCAAATAAGGCTTTGAAAGATAAGGATGGTTTCACTCCTGCTCAGCGTTTCTTCCTTGCTTATGCTGGTGTTTGGGGACAGAACATTACAGAAAAAGAAATTCGCAATCGTGTAAAGCGTGATCCTCATTCTCTTGGTGAATGGCGTGTAAACGGAGCTCTTCCTCATGTTGCAGCTTTCTATAAGGCATGGAACATTAAGAAGGGTGATAAGATGTATTTGCCAGAAAGTGAGCGTTTGCAGCTTTGGTAAAATATTATTTTTAATAATTATAATTGGTGCTGGAACATGTTTCCAGCACCTTTTTTTGTATAAAGATAAGCAACCTTTTAAAGATAAGAGAGAATGAATTCTTTTTGTATTGTATTCAATTTGCGTTATCCTTAGATAAGATAAGCTGCATCTCAACAATAAAAAAGAATGAATTCTTTTTGTATTGTATTCAATTTGCGTTATCTTTGCATATAATTTTATAAGTGAAAGGATAAACTATGCCGTTAAGATTGCCGGATAAATTACCAGCTATTGAAATACTTAAGAAAGAAAATATATTTGTAATGGACGAAACAAGGGCTCATAGTCAGGAAATTCGTCCGTTGAGAATCGTTGTATTAAATCTTATGCCCTTGAAGATAACCACAGAAACAGATTTGGTACGCTTGCTTTCAAACACGCCTTTACAGGTTGAAATATATTTTATGAAACTGAAAAGTCATACTCCAAAGAACACACCTATTGAGCACATGATGATGTTTTATAAGGATTTTGATGAACTTAAAAGGCATAAGTTTGACGGAATGATAATCACAGGTGCTCCGATAGAGACAATGAATTATGAAGATGTTCAATATTGGCCCGAGATAACAAATATTTTTGATTGGGCGCGTACGCATGTCACTAGTACAATGTATCTTTGTTGGGGTGCAATGGCTGCACTTTATCATTTCTACGACATACCAAAATATTCATTAGCAAAGAAAATGTTTGGAATCTTTGGACAATATCCTTTAGAACCAACATTGCCAATATTCCGTGGCTTTGACGATTTATTCAATATGCCACAGAGTCGTCACACTGAAGTTCATCGTAACGATATTGAGAAGATTGATGATTTAAAGATAATCGCTGAATCTCCTGATAGTGGTGTTAGTATGGTCATGGCACGTGGTGGCAGAGAATTCTTCATCACTGGACATCTTGAATATGCTCCTGATACTCTTGATAAAGAGTATAAGCGAGATCTTGGCACAAGGGATGATGTAGAATTACCTTTTAATTATTACAGAGATAACAATCCTGACAATGATCCTCTTGTTACTTGGCGTGCGCATGCTAACCTTTTATATAGCAATTGGATTAACTACTATGTATATCAGGAGACTCCATATAATATTGATGATATTCGTTAATCAGTAACTGTAAATTAAGAAATTAGATATAATGCGTTCACTTGAATTATTAGCTCCGGCAAAGAATATTGAATGTGGAATGGCTGCAATCAGTCATGGTGCTGATGCTGTGTACATAGGAGCATCACGTTTTAGCGCACGTGCCGCTGCTGGAAATTCTGTTGAAGACATAAAAACGTTGTGCGACTATGCTCATAAGTTTGGTGCAAAAGTGTATGTAACTGTAAATACGATTATATATGATAACGAAATTGATGACACACGCAAGCTTCTTTTACAGTTAAACGAAATCGGAGTTGATGCTTTGCTTGTTCAGGATATGGGTGTTTTGAAACTTGTTGAAGAACTGAAAGAAAAAGATGGCTTTAGCATAGAACTTCATGCTTCTACACAGACAGATAATCGCAGTTCTGATAAAGTTGAATATCTTCGTGAACTAGGTTTCAAGCGTGCAGTACTTGCACGTGAATTGTCTGCTGAAGAAATCGCCGCAATACATCAGAATGTTCCAAACATTGAATTGGAAGTATTTGTTCATGGTGCCCTTTGTGTTAGTTATTCAGGCGTATGTTATGCTTCTCAATATTGTTTTAATCGTAGTGCCAATAGAGGAGAGTGTGCCCAATTCTGTCGCATGAAATTTGATCTTGTAGATTCAGAAGACCATGAGATAGAACATCAGCGTCACTTGTTGTCATTGCGAGATATGTGCCAGATTGATAATTTGGAACTGCTAGCTGAAAGTGGAGCTTGTTCTTTCAAGATAGAAGGTAGACTGAAGGATGTTGATTATGTTAAGAATGTTGTAACAGCTTATAGTTTGCAGCTCGATAAAATCATCAAGAAGCATCCTGCTGTTTATCGTCGTGCCTCTTTCGGACATGTTGAATATACATTTGAGCCTAATCTTAAAAAGACATTCAATAGAGGTTTTACAACCTATTTCCTTAATGGTCGCCAACCTGATATCGCTAGTTTCGATACGCCTAAGGCTATGGGTGAGTACGTTGGTAAGGTGAAAGAAATAAGTTCTAATTCATTTAATGTTGCTGGCACAGCCATGTTTGCAAATGGTGATGGATTGTGCTTTATCAATAGCGAACACGAATTAGAAGGCTTTCGTGTTAATAAAGCTGTTGGCAATAGATTATTCCCATTCAAGATGCCTGAGCATTTAAAACCAGGAACAGTTCTTTATCGTAACAATGATGTAGCTTTTAACAAGCTGTTGACTGGTGATACTGCAGAGAGAAAGATAGCTATTAAAATGTTTTTTGAGGCTATTGATGGAGGCTTTTCTTTAAAGATATTCAATGATGAATTGAACTTCTCAGCAACATCAACGATCGTGTTTGAACATCAGATAGCAAATAAGCCACAACATGATAATATTGTAAGACAACTTGGTAAATTGGGAAATACAGTTTATCATTGTTCTGATATAATCATTGCTGCAGGTGCTGATCAGTATTTCATTCCATCAAGTCTTTTGTCTGATTTGCGTCGTGATGCTATCGAAAAACTTGCAGAAATAGGAGTTGTCACAACAAATGTTGAACATCACTCTTTGCCTGAAAGTTCAATTAAAGAAAATACATTCCCAAAAGAGTATGGCAAACATCCATACCTATATAATATATCAAATGAATTTGCACGTGATTTTTATGAGAATAAGGGATTGATTAAATATCAACCAGCCTACGAGCTTTCACCGGTAAAGCAACCTCTCATCATGCAGTGCAGGCATTGTCTACGTTATACTTTTGGATATTGTGTGAAACGTGGTGGACAAAAGCCTCTATGGAGCGAACCTTTATATCTTCGCCTATATGATGGTAGAAAGTTCAGATTGGAATTTAATTGTGTTGAATGTCAGATGAATGTCTATGCTGAATAAAAAGATTAACAATAATAATTTTTGGTTGGTGAGCTTGCTGGTCACAGTTCTCCTGCTGTTTTCTTCTTGTTATCATCACAAGCCTGTAACTCATGGCGCTATGGTAATATATAGTGCAAAGCAGAAAGATTCTTTGTCTTTTGAAAGTAATCATTACTATACCAAGAATTATAATTTTATTGTTAAATCTGATTCTCTAGCCCTTATTAGGCAGCAGCCAGAGGAAGTTTCAGCATATCTGCCTACAGACACAATATATTTGCACAAGCACGATCATCTAGTTGTTGCTGATATAAGAATTATACCTACAGATTCAATTGATTCTGTATGGGTACAGGTAGCACGTGACCAGTCTACATTCGGTTGGCAACGTGAGTCAATATTATTACCAAAAGTGGTTCCCGACGATCCCATCTCACAATTCATTTCAACATTCTCAGATGCCCACTTGTTGATATTCCTTGTTGTATTGGCATTGATATCATTCAGTTATATGATTCGTACTATTATGCGTAAAAACGCCAAGATAGTACATTTCCGGGATATAGATTCCTTTTATCCAACTCTCTTGGCTATCATCGTTGCATGTTCTGCTACTTTTTATGCCAGTATTCAGAATTTTGTCCCAGATGTCTGGCGTCATTTTTATTTTCACCCTACATTGAATCCATATTCAGTAGCTCCTTTGTTGTCTATATTCTTGGTCTCAGTATGGGCTATTCTTATTGTTGCAATAGCGGCCGTTGACGACACACTTCATAAACTACCATTCTCAGAAGCAGTGCTTTATCTTGGTGGTTTGGCAGGGGTATGTGCTGTAAATTATATATTGTTTAGTATCACAACCTTATATTATATAGGATATATATTCTTAGTAGCTTATGTCTTTTTTGCATTATATAGATTCATTTCTACTAATCGTACAACGTATATATGTGGAAATTGCGGAGCATCTATGCGTCATAAAGGGCATTGTCCTGTTTGTGGTGCCGAAAATTCATAATAAATAAGGATTTCATAATATTATTTAAATCACTAACTTTGCATCCGTAAATTATTATTACGGAATATGAATAAGAATGTATCTTTGGCAATTATTTTTGCCGCGGCTTCTCTTGGTAGTTCAATGGCAGGAACATTGCGCAATCCTTTTGCCAATATCAGTCTTCTTGACTCTTCACGTGTCCATGACTTGGATGAGGTTGTTGTTATCAGTCAGCCGAAAGAATTTCAAAGACTTCGTCAGCAATCTTTAAGCAGTAGTGTATTTTCAAGTAAGGAAATATATAGCTTAGGCGTTCGCGATATTCGCGAGTTGTCTGTATTTGTTCCTTCTTTTGCTATGCCAAATTATGGCTCGCGCATCACTTCTTCTATGTATATGCGTGGTATTGGTAGTAGAGTAAATAGTCCGGCAGTTGGATTCTATCTTGACGGGATGCCACTTATAAGCAAGAGTGCATTTAATTTCCATACCTATCAGCTTGATCGTGTAGATGTATTGCGTGGTCCACAGGGAACACTTGGACAGAATACTGAAGGTGGACTTGTTAGACTTTATACGAAGAATCCTCTTAATTATCAGGGTACAGACGTTAACCTTGGTATTGGCTCACGCTTTTATCGCAATGTTGAGTTTGCCAATTATTCAAAGTTCAGCGATAAGTTTGGTATGTCTTTGGCTGGTTTCTATAATGGACAAAATGGATTTTTCCGTAATACTTATTCTGGTGAACATGCAGATAAGTATGATGAAGCAGGTGGTCGTTTAAGATTAGTTGCTGAGCCAACCGACAGAATAAGTCTTAACTTTCTTGCTGATTATCAATATGTAAATCAGAATGGTTTCCCTTATGGAATGCTAGATGCTAAAACTGGTTCTACTGCGATGCCAAATACCAACAGGCAGTCTGGGTATCGTCGTAATATGTTGAATACCGCATTTACTGTTGGTTTCAAAGCTAATTATTTTGATTTTACAAGTACTACAAGTTATCAGTATCTTCGTGATAACATGCTTATGGATCAAGATTACCTTCCTCAAGATTATATGCACTTGGAACAGCGTCAGTTCCAGAATGCTATCACTCAGGAGTTTGCCCTTAAAGGTAACCATGCTGTAGGTGGTTTCTGGCATTGGGCTTTTGGCACATATTTCTCTTCACAGTGGTTGAAGACAGATTCTCCTGTATATTTTGACGATGATATGAATAAGATGTTGTCTAGTAGTATCACTGCTTATGCCTACAATGGCATGCTTCAGGCAATGGCTAAACGTATGGGAGAGCAGGCTGCTGCTGCGCTTATTCAGCGTATGGGTGGATGCAAAATCGATATGACGATGTCTACTGTTCCTGGATTGTTCCACACACCAACGACAAACTTAGCTTTTTATCATGAGTCTGCTTTTGATATAACAAAACGTCTTACTGCCACATTGGGTTTGCGCTATGATTATTCTCATGTTGCTATCGACTATGCTACAAGCGCATCTGTAAAGCTATCAGAGGATGTAATGGGACAGCATGTAGACGCACTTGTTTCTACATATCTTAATAATAAGAATCATAATGATTTCGACCAGTTATTGCCAAAGTTTGGTTTAAACTATCGCTTTAGCGATGATGGCAGCAACGTTTATGCTACTGTTAGCAAGGGATATCGTGCTGGTGGTTTCAATATGCAGATGTTCTCAGACGTGCTTCAGACAGAACTTTCTGCAAGTGCTCAGTCTGCACATGGAAACATGGTATTACAGCATGATGCTCAATATTATGATAATATATCAAAGACAATCTCATATAAGCCTGAGACAAGCTGGAACTATGAGGTTGGAACTCATATGAACTTATTTAATAATTCCATCCACTTTGATTTTTCAGCCTATTACATGCAGATTAGTAATCAACAACTTTCTGTTATGGCTGGAAATTACGGATTTGGTCGTATGATGACTAATGCTGGCAAGAGTTATAGCTGTGGTATTGAGGCTTGTCTTCGTGGTAATGCCTTCAATGATCATTTGACTTGGGGCGTAAGCTATGGTTTGACACATGCTGCTTTCAAGGATTATATTGATGGTGAAGGTGCTAAGGCGGTTGATTATTCTGGTAATCATGTTCCTTTTGTTCCAATGCATACTATTGGTGGGTACGCAGATTATCGTTTTGACATGTCGTGTGGTAAACTTAAAAGTATAACTCTTGGTGCTAATGTTAATGCTCAGGGTAAGACTTATTGGGATGAGGCAAATACTTATTCTCAAAAGTTATATGCTGTGTTAGGTGCTCATGCCGATGCAGACTTTGGAAAGGTGCTCATTAGTTTTTGGGGACGTAATTTGACAGACACAAAATATAATACCTTTGCTGTGCAGACAGCAGCTACAGGAGTAAACTATACTTTCGCCCAATTGGGAAATCCATTCCAATGTGGTGTTGATGTAAGATTGCATTTTTAAGAAATATATAACTGTTAGAGTAAACCGCCCAATGGATGATTCTGTTGGACGGTTTTTTATTTTCTTTACCTTATAGATTCTTTACAACAATCACATCTATTCATTTTTGCTATTCTGTTTTTATCTAAGTGTATTATAATGCACTATTGTTAATATTGGTAATTCTAGGTTAATGATAGCTTTTTATGGCATAAAGGCATAAACCATCTAAAAAAAATACTTTAAGTTTGTAATCATTATACAACCTGAATAGATAATACAATAGACTGATGCAATGAAAAAATATGGAATTATATTATTACTGTTATTAAGTAATCTATGCCTTTCTGCCCAAACGAGAATGATTGTCATGTCAGACATTGGTGGTTCAGACCCTGATGATACACAATCATTAGTGCATTTATTTGTTTCATTAGACCAAGTTGAGTTAGAGGGCTTTATCTCTCAACATGCTTGGGTGCCATACGGTCAGGGAGCAATCAAACTCATCAACAACATGATTAATAGTTACGAAGCTGTTTTGCCTAATTTAAAAGTGCATAGTGCCGCATATCCTTCTGCTGCATATCTTCGGTCTATCGTTAAGCAAGGACAGCCAGAAGCCGCAATGCATGGTGTTGGTACAGGTAAAGATAGTGAAGGCTCAGAATGGATTATTAAAATCATAGATAGAGACGACCCACGACCGGTATGGATATCAGCATGGTCAGGACTTAGTACTCTTGCACAAGCGCTTTGGAAAGTCAGTCATACAAGAACAAAGAATCAGGTTGATGAGTTTGTTCGCAAGATTCGAGTGTATGATGTTTTAGGACAAGACGATGCCGGAGCTTGGATCGTAAAGAATTTCCCTAATATTATTTATATTCGAAACAAGAAAATATATGGTTGGGCACCATCTGACAAGTGGACAAATGATAATGTTCAAAATGTAGGTTTATTAGGCACTCTTTATCCAAATAGAATTTGGGCAATAGAAGGAGACTCTCCGTCATTTATGTATTGTTTAAATAACGGGTTGAATGTTCCTGAACATCCAGAATATGGAGGGTGGGGAGGAAGATTTGCTACAGTACGTATAGCAAACATACCAGGAATGGATTGGGTAAAGAAAAATGGCCTCGATGAAACACAATATGCTCCTTACTACATGATACCTTCTGCTTCCGAAGGCGCAAATGCCATACTAAGATGGAAGGATGACATCTACAATGACTTTGCTGCTAGGATGCAGTGGACTGTATGCTCCAACTTTAAGGATGCTAATCATCATCCTGTTGTAGTAATGGGTAATAATAAAGGGAAAGAAATCCTAGAGTTGAAAGTAAACGCAGGGCAAATAGTTGTGCTAAATGCTGCGAAATCTTATGATCCCGATCATAACAAGTTGACCTATGATTGGACCTATTATAAAGAGCCTTCCACATATAATGGGAACATAGTGTTAAACACTTCCATGCACAATGTGTGTAACGTCATTGTTCCAAAGGATGCTGCTAACCATACCATACATATTATTCTTAGAGTGGTTGACAATGGTGTCCCATCGTTGACATCTTACAAGCGAATCATATTGAACGTTTTACCATAATGAGTTGTATTTCCTGTATTATAATATTTCATTAGTCTCCCATAAATATATAATTACGATAGAAATGTGTGTGTGATATAAATTGATACTTATGTCTATTTAAAATGATTTGCTTTTAGTGTAACGTATAAAAAATAATGTTTAAAACCTGGATTTCTATGGGACGATTTGATTTCAATACGTTTAGGGGAGTCTTACCTGCGTTTTTAGTGTTTTTTAGCTACGAAGCTACGGCAACTCTTACAAAGCCTGTAAACATTGGGGATAGTTTGACGTAGCTTGCAGGATTTAACTACGTTAAGCTACGTTCTAGCTACGTCAACTGGTGTGGTTTTAAGTATGGAATGTATTCTGTTAGTGAATTTGTCAAAGAACCGTTGTCTGCATCTGAGGAACTTAGGATGTGTGCATAAGTACAGTAAACGAGAACAGAATTTTCAAGCTTGTCTAAATGTTCTGCTGAATTCCACTGAATTCTCGGCAAAGATACTACAAAATTTTTGTCCATACAATCAAATTTAGGTTAGCCTGTTAGCCAAAGTTTTAATTACTGGGTGCTACACATCGTAATACACGTGCGTGCGTATACACGCACAGTCTGGGTTTTTCAGAAAAATAAGTGTCGAAGTGTCTATCCATTGAGCATCAATTTATTAGGACCCTTTTGGGATCGAATAAAGTGTCGGTTGTTCGTCGGTAAAATACGGGGGAAACTTTTCATCGTATTGCATTGTACTTTATGAAGTAATTTGATGCTTTCTTTGATGTTTTGCAGTGCGTTTCTTCGCAAATTGCAGTGCGTTTTACGAAGAAATAGGAGCTAAAACATCGTAGAAAAGTTTGCGTTTCTATATAGAAAGAGTTACGTTTCTATATAGAAACGCAGACAAAACTTGAAATTAGACCGTCAATTTACCGTCACTTTTATTTGTCAAATTCGTCGATAAAATATTGATATTCATTATGTTAACACTTCGACACTTATATTTTTCAAAACCCTAGGTGCGCGCGTACCTGCACGTACATTATATAAGCAGAAATGGATGACGTAGCTAAGACGTAGCTCATCGAAGCTAAATAGCCTTAGCTATGTATTGTCAAAGCCTCTGTATATGGGCTTTGCCAGAGTTTCCGTAGCTCCGTAGCTAAAAAACACTAAAAACGCAGGTAAGACTCCCCTAAACGTACTGAATTCAAATCGTCACTTAGAAATCCAGGCTTTAAACATTTATTTTTAATATGTTACACTAAAAGCAAATCATTTTAAATGGACACTAGTGTAAAATTATATTTAAAAATTAAATAGTTACTGATACCACTTTAAAATGTTAATGATTATACATATTTAAATCTGTTCATTTGAAAATATAATATAACTAATTGATTTTTAATTAAATACAGACTAGCTTGGCGTTTTTGTCTGGACAGTAATAATAAACTGTTTTGTCATGTTTCTGTTTTTTGATTAAGTAGTACTCTAAAATAGAATAATGATTTATCTTAAATTATTTGTTAACTTTGTGCACTGCGAAAGATGAAAAATAACGATTGTATAAGTAAAGCCTATTTTGATAATCCTTGTTCATATTAGTGATGCAAATTTGAATTTCATGAAGCCTTAGACATTATATTAACATCACTAAAAGTGACTGATAACAAAAAAATAAAATATTTATTGTTTTAATGTGGGGGAATTTGATTTCTATTCGTTTTATATATATACATGATATAACTATTGAAATTTTAATAACATGAATAAAAGATATTTATTAGGCTTTGATGTAGGTAGTAGCTCTGTTAAAGCATCTCTTGTAGATGTTGAAACAGGTGAAATATCTGCGACTGCTTTTTACCCAGAAAAAGAAGCACCTATTATCGCTGTAAAAGCTGGATGGGCTGAGCAGGATCCGCAAATGTGGTGGGACAATGCTAAATTATCCCTTAAAAAGATAATGTCAGAGACCAATGCTAAAGGCGAGGATATTCTTGCTATTGGTATTTCTTACCAGATGCATGGTCTTGTATGTGTTGATAAAAACAAAGAAGTGTTGCGCCCAAGTATTATTTGGTGTGACTCTCGTGCTGTTCCTTATGGTGAACGTGCTTTCAAAGAGCTTGGTGCAGAAAAATGTCTTGGTCATTTGCTGAACTCTCCAGGTAATTTTACCGCTGCTAAATTAGCATGGGTTAAAGATAATGAACCTGAATTGTTTGCAAAGATAGACAAGATAATGTTACCTGGTGACTATATAGCCATGAAGTTGTGTGGTGATATTTGTACTACAATAAGTGGCTTGTCAGAAGGAATGATGTGGGACTTCAAAGCTAAGAAGCCTGCTAAGTTCTTACTTGATTACTATGGCTTTGACGAGAGTATGCTTGCTGATATTGTACCAACATTCTCTGTTCAGGGAGAAGTTTCACTTGAAGCTGCTAAGGAACTTGGACTCAAAGAGGGTACACCTATCAGTTATCGTGCTGGTGACCAGCCAAATAATGCTGTCAGCCTAAATGTATTTAATCCAGGTGAAATCGCAAGTACTGCAGGAACTTCTGGTGTCGTATATGGTGTGCTAGGTGATGTAAACTATGATCCAAAAAGTCGTGTTAATACGTTCGCACATGCCAATTATACAACAGAACTTGATCGCCTTGGTGTATTGCTTTGTATCAATGGTACAGGTATATTGAATGCTTGGGTTAAAAGAAATATCACTCCTAATATTGGTTATAACGAAATGAATGACCTAGCGTTGACAGCCCCTATTGGTAGCGATGGCGTTAAGATTATACCATTTGGAAACGGTGCAGAGAGAGTGCTTGAAAATAAAGAGATAGGATGTTCTGTTCATGGATTAAGTTTCAATAAACATAATCAGTCTCATATTGTTCGTGCTGCACAAGAAGGTATTGTGTTCAGTTTCTGTTATGGTATGGAGGTTATGCAGCACATGGGAATGAATATTAACAAGATTCATGCAGGCAAGGCAAACATGTTCCTTAGCCCTATGTTTAGAGATACACTTGCTGGAGTCAGTGGTGCTACTATCGAGCTATATGATACTGATGGCAGTGTTGGTGCAGCTAAAGGTGCTGGTATGGGTGCTGGTATATATAAAGATAATGTTGAGGCTTTTTCAACATTGAAGAAGCTTGCTGTTATCGAGCCTGATGAAACAAAACGTGATGCATATCTTAATGCTTATGCAGAATGGAAGGAAGAATTGGTTGCATCTATAAATAAATGATAAACCTAATATAAATTTAATTTAAAGACCTAAATATTTAAAATTATGGCAAAAGAGTATTTTCCACAAATTGGTAAGATTCCTTTTGAAGGAACAAAAAGTAAAAACCCTATGGCATTTCACTATTATGATCCAGAGAAGATTGTAATGGGTAAGAAAATGAAGGATTGGTTGAAGTTTGCTATGGCTTGGTGGCATACACTAGGTGGAGCAAGTGGTGATCAGTTTGGTGGCCAGACTCGTTCTTATGAATGGGATAAAGCTGCTGACGCTGTACAGCGTGCTAAAGATAAGGCAGATGCTGGTTTCGAGATTATGGACAAGTTGGGTATCAACTATTTCTGCTTCCATGATGTTGATTTGGTAGACGAAGGCGAGGATATTAAAGAGTATGAGGCTCGCATGGTAGCTGTAACAGATTACCTGAAAGAGAAGCTTGCTCAAAATCCTGACAAGCATCTACTTTGGGGTACTGCAAACGTTTTCAGTAACAAGCGTTACATGAACGGTGCTTCTACAAACCCTGATTTTGATGTTGTTGCACGTGCTATCGTACAGATAAAGAATGCCATGGATGCAACTATCAAGTTGGGTGGTACAAATTATGTATTCTGGGGTGGTCGTGAAGGTTATATGAGTCTTCTTAACACAGATCAGAAGCGTGAGAAAAATCATATGGCACAGATGCTTACTGCAGCTCGTGACTACGCTCGTTCTAAAGGATTTAAAGGTACATTCCTTATTGAGCCAAAGCCAATGGAGCCAACAAAGCATCAGTATGATGTAGATACAGAGACTGTTATTGGTTTCTTGAAAGCTCACAATCTTGACAAGGACTTCAAGGTAAATATCGAAGTAAACCATGCAACTCTTGCTGGCCATACTTTTGAGCATGAACTTGCAGTTGCTGTTGACAATGGTATGCTCGGTTCTATCGATGCTAACCGTGGTGATGCTCAGAACGGATGGGATACAGACCAGTTCCCAATAGACAATTATGAGTTGACACAGGCTATGTTGGAGATTATCCGTAATGGTGGTCTTGGCAATGGTGGTACAAACTTCGATGCTAAACTTCGTCGTAACTCAACTGATCAAGAGGATATCTTTATTGCTCACATCAGTGGCATGGATGCTATGGCTCGTGCTTTGGAGAATGCAGCAGCAATCTTGGAGGAGAGCGAACTTCCTAAGATGAAGAAGAATCGTTATGCTAGTTTTGATAATGGTATTGGCAAAGACTTCGAAGATGGTAAACTCACTCTTGAGCAGGTTTACGAATATGGTAAGAAGGTTGAAGAGCCAAAGCAGACTTCTGGCAAACAGGAACTCTATGAAACAATTGTTGCTTTGTATGCTAAATAATTGATTATATACCGAGATGTTAAGGTTTCAACTCGGTTTATTATAGGAAAGGGCAGATTTTATCTGCCCTTTCTTTGTATATAGGAAAAAAATGTTTAACTTTGAAGCATCTTTAAAAAACTATAATATAGATATGGCAGATAATAATAACCATTTAGTTATAATGGCTGGTGGAGTTGGGAGTAGATTCTGGCCTATGAGCACTCAGGAATGCCCCAAGCAATTTATTGATGTTCTTGGAGTAGGCAAGTCGTTGCTTCAGCTAACAATGGATCGTTTCAAAGATATTTGTGCTCCAGAAAATGTATGGATTGTTACTAACAAGAAATATTTAGATAAATGCCACGAGCAACTGCCTGAGGTTCCATTAAAAAATATCCTTCTTGAACCATGTCGCAGAAATACTGCCCCATGTATAGCTTATGTTAGTTGGAAGATAAAGTCTGTAGATCCTAAAGCTAATATTGTTGTCAGCCCAAGTGATCATATTGTTACAGATACAGCAGAGTTTGCGCGAGTAGTGAAGTCTTGCATGAAATTTACAGGCGAGACCGATTCTATTGTTACCCTTGGTATGAAACCTAGCAGACCAGAGACAGGGTATGGCTATATACAAGCAGATCTGTCTGTACATTCTTCTCGCAACAAAGAGATTTTTCGCGTTGATTCTTTCCGTGAAAAACCAGATTTGAATACGGCAGAACTGTATATTCGTAAGAATAATTATTTTTGGAATGCTGGTATTTTCATCTGGAATGTCAGCACAATTGTGAATGCTTTCAGAGTTTATCAGCCTTCAATGGCTAAGTTGTTTGAAAGCATGCTTAGCATTTATGGTACTCCACAAGAGCAGGAAGTGATAGATAAGTATTATTGTGAGTGCGATAATATTTCTGTAGACTATGCCATAATGGAAAAAGCTGAAGAAATTTTTGTTTGTCCGGCTAATTTTGGATGGAGTGATCTTGGAACATGGGGAAGTCTGCTTATGCAAAATCGTAAGGACCTTTATGGAAATAGTGTTATTGGTGACAATGTGTCTTTGTTTGATACCCATAATACTATTGTTCATGCGCTGAAAGAGAAAAAAGTGGTCATTCAGGGACTGGATGGATATATTGTGGCAGAAGATGATGGCAAGTTGTTGATTTGCAAACTTAGCGAGGAACAACGTATCAAGCAGTTTGCCGAAGATCAGGAGAAATAAACAATTAAACTTTATTTATAATAAAGGCGTAAAAGAATATAAATAATTCATGGAAAAGAAAGTTGCTTTAATTACCGGTATTACTGGACAAGATGGTTCTTATCTTGCAGAATTTTTGCTTGATAAGGGTTATGATGTACATGGTACAATTCGTCGTTCATCAGTAGATTACCGCGAACGTATCGCACATTTGGAGGGGAAACAAAATTTCCATCTTCATTATGCTGACCTTGGTGATTCAATGAGTATGTTGGGGGTTATTGGAAAAGTTAACCCAACAGAAATATATAATCTTGCTGCACAGAGTCATGTTCAGGTAAGTTTTGACTCTCCTGAATTCACTGCTGATGTTGATGCAGTTGGTGTATTGCGTGTTTTGGAGGCTGTGCGCCAGTTGGGCATGACAGATACATGTAGAATTTATCAGGCATCTACGTCTGAGTTGTATGGAAAGGTTGAAGAAGTTCCTCAGAATGAGAACACACCATTCCATCCATATAGCCCTTATGCTGTAGCTAAGCAATATGGCTTCTGGATTGTAAGAGAATATCGTGAGGCTTATAACATGTTTTGCTGCTCAGGTATATTGTTTAATCATGAGAGTGAGCGCAGAGGAGAAACTTTCGTAACGAGAAAGATAACTCTTGCCGTTGCTCGAATTAAGCAGGGTAAGCAGGAAAAATTATTCCTTGGTAACTTGAGTTCACTTCGTGACTGGGGATACGCAAAGGATTATGTAGAATGTATGTGGCTTATTCTTCAGCACAAGAAGCCAGAGGACTTTGTTATTGCTACAGGTGTTCAGCATAGTGTGCGTGAATTCTGCTATCATGCTTTCAAGCGTGTTGGTATAGAACTTGAATTCAAAGGCGAAGGAATGGATGAGAAGGGAATTGATAAGGCTACTGGAAAAGTAGTTATCGAGGTTAGCCCAGACTTTTATCGTCCAACTGATGTTGTCAATCTTTGGGGTGACCCAACAAAGGCTAAGGCAGAACTTGGCTGGAATCCAAGTAGAACAAGTTTTGAGGAACTTGTAAATATCATGGTAGACAGTGATATGGCAAAGATCGCTTCTGATGGAGCTGCAGAACGTGTGAGAACTAATTTGGCAGAATATCTTGAGAAAGGTATTGTGAAATAATAATTATGTTAGATAAGAATAGTAAGATATATGTTGCCGGTCATCATGGACTTGTAGGATCGGCAATTTGGAATAACCTTAAATCAAGAGGTTATAATAATCTGATTGGTCGTGGTCATCATGAACTTGACCTGACCGATCAGTATGCTGTAAAGAAATTCTTTGATGAAGAGCGCCCAGATGCTGTGGTCCTTGCGGCAGCATTTGTTGGTGGAATCATTGCCAACTCTCTTTATCGTGCAGATTTCATTATGCAGAACATGAAGATTCAGTGTAATGTAATAAGCAATGCATATTCACATGGAGTGAAGAAACTGTTGTTTTTGGGTAGTACTTGCATATATCCTAAAAATGCTCCGCAGCCAATGAAGGAAGAAGCTTTGCTTACTTCTCCGTTAGAATATACTAATGAAGAGTATGCAATAGCAAAGATTGCCGGACTTAAAATGTGTGAGAGTTATAACTTGCAGTATGGTACAAACTATATTGCTGTTATGCCTACCAACCTTTATGGTCCTAATGACAATTTCCATTTGGAGAATAGTCATGTCATGCCAGCTATGATGCGTAAGATTTACTTGGCTAAGCTTATTCATGACAATAACTGGGATGAGATTCGTGTGGATATGGACAAGCGTCCTATAAATCCAACCGACAAGTTATGCGCAATAATAGGAGAAGGTAATGTTGACGGAAAGAACGAGAAAGAACGCATTCTTAAGGCTCTTGCTTTTTATGGTATAGAAGACAATAAGGTCACTCTTTGGGGTGATGGAAGTCCGCTTCGTGAATTTTTGTGGAGTGAGGATATGGCTGATGCCAGCGTTCACGTGTTGTTAAATGTTGACTTCAAAGATATAATTGGTATTGAGAAATATTCAAGTGTATTCTATGGTGCAAAGATCAATGGTGCTGTAGATAGAAACAACAGTGAAGGTCGTGGTGGAGCATTGCCTAAGTTAGGTGAAATTCGTAACTGTCATATCAATGTTGGTACAGGTAAGGAACTAACCATAAAGGAACTAGCAAACATTGTTGTAAGGACTGTCGGTTTTGAAGGCGATGTTATCTGGGATGACAGCAAGCCAAATGGTACTCCGCGTAAGTTGATAGATGTTGATAAACTTCATCGTCTCGGTTGGACTCATAAAGTTGAGATTGAAGATGGTGTAGAACGTCTTTATGAATGGTATAGAGATTCATTGAAGAAGTAATCAATTTAAAACATACGATGTTCGTTTTTACGTTCATTATCTATTAAAGAGGCTATTAACTGCCTCTTTTTTTTTGTTCTTATTCTTTTTATTTGATAGCTTTCAATTCCGCTATTTATGTTTGCGGAAGTAGGCTTCTATAAGATTTCTTTGATGTCACTAATGTCTCTAACTCTTTGTGCATAATGGTTATCAATAGTTTAGTATATGATGAACACAATAAAGAGATATATCTAATATTCAGATTATATTATCTGTAATTACAAAAAGGCATAAAAAAAACTTTATAACGTTTTAAAGTCAGATGACAACGTTATAAAGTTTTTTACTTATAGTGTAAATGTAAATTCTAAAATAATAAGCTTTATTTAGCTTCGTTCATAACACCTTCTATATAAAGGCGTGTCATTTCTGTCTTGCCGTTAGTACGTATAGTAATGCTCTTTTTGAATTTACCAGGAAATTTGCCAGCACCATTATAAGTGACCTTTATTTCACCTTTTTGTCCGGGCATTATTGGTGCTTTTGGGTAAGAAGGAACAGTGCATCCACAACTTGCAACAGCTTGATTGATTACAAGAGGACCATCACCAACATTTGTAAAAGTGAATGTTGTTTTTTGAACAGGATCTTTTTCCGAAAAAGCTCCAAGATCAACCGTCACTTTGTCAAATCTGATGTCAGCTTCTTTCTGTGCAGAAGCCATTGTAAAAAATGCCATCAGCATCATTGCTATTGTAATAATCTTTTTCATTGTCTCTAATTTTTGTAAATGTTATTAATGTTATCGCAAAAGTAATAAAGATTTTGGATACTTATATGATAAAATCAGTTTTTTATAAAATATTAAACGTTTGATAAATTATGATGTTTTGATAATACATAGTTATGTATAGTTAAATCATAAAAAAATCCCTTCATCAATAAAGAGAAGGGATTTAATTATCTATTCTTTAATTACTATTATTAGTAACTTCTTGCTATAATTACACGACATTTTGCAGGCTTGCCTGATACCATATCAATGCCTTCGGTTTGCTCGTAAGCAAATGGGACACATCTTATAGTAGCCTGAGTGTCTTCTTTAATCTTAGCTTCAGTTTCTTCTGTGCCATCCCAGTGACATAGATAGAAACCTCCGTCTTTAACACGTTCCTTGAATTCATCATAGTTGTCACATTCGTAAACGTGAGCATCACGATATTTTCTTGCTTTCTCAAACATGTTATTCTGAATATTATCAAGCAGGTCCTTAACTCGCTCAACAATTCCATCAAAGCTGACGTTCTCTTTTTCCAAAGTGTCACGTCGCATGATTTCTATTGTGTTGTTTTCTAAATCACGTCCACCCATTACTAGACGTACAGGAACACCTTTCAGTTCATAGTCAGCAAACTTGAATCCTGGTCTCTTGTTGTCAGAATCATCATATTTAACGCTTATTCCAAGTTCCTGTAGTTTGTCTATTACAGGTTGCAATTTAGTAGAAATAGCATTGTGCTGTTCGTCACCCTTGAAAATAGGTACTATTACTACCTCGATAGGAGCTAGCTTTGGAGGAAGAACAAGTCCGTTGTCATCGCTGTGAACCATAATGAGTGCACCCATAAGGCGTGTGCTTACTCCCCATGATGTTGCCCATACATATTCTGGCTTGTTTTCTTTGTTTAGGAATGTAACATCAAAACTCTTTGCGAAATTTTGCCCAAGGAAGTGACTTGTTCCGCTTTGTAAAGCTTTACCATCCTGCATCATGGCCTCAATAGTGTAAGTGTCAAGTGCTCCGGCAAAACGTTCAGTTTCGCTCTTAACACCTTGTAGTACAGGTACAGCCATCCAATTTTCTGCAAAGTCTGCATATACCTTTAGCATTTTCTGTGCTTCTGCTTCTGCCTCTACGCGAGTTGCATGTGCAGTATGACCTTCTTGCCAAAGGAATTCTGATGTGCGAAGGAAAGGACGTGTGCGCATTTCCCAGCGCATAACGTTACACCACTGGTTGCACATTAGAGGAAGATCCCTCCAAGAATGTATCCATCCCCTATATGTATTCCATATAATAGTTTCAGAAGTAGGACGGATTATCAGTTCTTCATCAAGTTTAGCAGCTGGATCAACAACAACAGTTTTTCCATCTTCACTTGATTTAAGTCTGTAATGAGTTACTACAGCACATTCCTTGGCAAATCCTTTTACGTGTTCAGCTTCTTTACTAAGGAAACTCTTTGGAATTAGGAGAGGAAAGTATGCATTTTGCACACCTGTTTTCTTGAATTCTTTGTCAAGTTGCTCCTTCATCTTTTCCCAAATAGCGAAACCGTATGGCTTAATTACCATACAACCACGGACAGGTGCCTGTTCAGCTAGGTCTGCCTTTGATACCAAGTCGTTATACCACTGGCTATAGTTGTCAGCTCGCTTGGTAAGTTCTTTAAGTTCTTTTGCCATTATATTAAGTTCTTATATTTTAATTTGTTTGCAAAATTACAAAAAAATGTTGGTAACCATCGTGTACAAATTAAAAAAAACATTATTTATTTTATTCTTACTCACAAACTTATGTGAATATTGAATGATATAAGCTGCGCTCGGTAATATAAAATTTAAACATGTTTTATTTTGATTTTCCACTCATTTACTTTATCTTTGCAGTCAGATACGTGTAACATAAATTATTAGTGATTATGAAAAAAATAAAGATCGCCACATTAGGACTTTGTTTCCTAACAGTTTTTAGTTGCGCTACAAAACAAGGCACAGGTGCTCTCATTGGAGCAGGTGGTGGTACTGTTTTAGGTGCAATCATTGGAAAGATAGCAGGTAATGCTGCTGTAGGTGCCGCTATCGGGGGTGCCGTAGGCGCAGGTACTGGTGCTGTTATAGGACATCATATGGATAAAGTTGCTGCTGAGGCTGCAAAGGTTAATAATGCAAAGGTTGAAGAGGTTACGGATGCTAACGGTCTGAAGGCTGTTAAGGTAACATTTGATAGTGGTATTCTGTTTGCAACAAACAAAGCAATTTTGAATTCAGGTTCAAAGAATGACCTTTCTAAATTTTCTTCTGTTTTAAAGAATAATTCAGATTGTCATGTAGATATCTATGGTCATACTGATAACACAGGTAATGATGGTATCAATATTCCATTGAGTAATAGTCGTGCACAGAGTGTTGTAAATTATCTTAAGAGCTGTGGTGTATCACCTTATCAGTTCCAGAAAGTAGAAGGTAAGGGAAGTTCTTCTCCTGTTGCTGACAATACAACTGCTGCTGGACGTCAGCAAAACCGTAGAGTCGAAGTTTATCTGTATGCTAGTCCTGCCATGGTAAACGCAGCAAATAACGGAACTCTTTCAGAATAAATTAAGTTAAACAAATTTTAATATTGGGGAGCATACTGTTTTGGTGTGCCCCTATTTTTTTAGTAAATGAAAACTAAAGTCTGGAAAATCGTTAGATGGGGAGTATCCTTGTTTTTTGCTTCAACCATTTTGGCTGTAGTTGTGCTTCGTTTTATTCCCGTTTATTTCACGCCCTTAATGTTTATCAGATGTTTTCAGCAAGTAGCCGAAGGTCAGAGTATTACGCTTCATCACCATTGGGTTCCGATTGATGAGATATCTGATCATCTTCCTGTTGCTGTAATGGCTAGTGAAGATCAACGCTTCTTGTTGCATCATGGTTTTGATTATGATGCTATTGAAAAAGCTGCTAAAAGAAATATTCAGGGAGGAAAACGCAAATTGGGAGCAAGTACTATTAGTCAACAAACTGCTAAAAATGTATTTTTGTGGCCAGGTCGTTCATGGGTGCGCAAGGGATTTGAAGTTTATTTCACAGCCCTTACAGAATTATTATGGAGCAAGCAGCGCATAATGGAAGTATATCTTAATTCTATTGAGATGGGGGATGGTATATATGGCGCAGATGCAGTTGCTGAATATAATTTCGGTAAAAAGGCAGAGGATCTGAGTCGTTCTGATTGTGCGCTTATTGCAGCGACATTGCCTAATCCTCGTAAGTTCAGCAGTAAGAATCCTGGACGTTACATGCGTAAACGCCAAAGACAAATATTGAGTAGCATGAGGTTTATTCCAAGTTTTCCTAAAGAGGGTGAGGACTATAATCCTTCAACTTCCGCCGGTGGTGTTTACTCTAGATAAAAAAGTTTCTATATTTATATAATGCTCCTTGATGAATTAAATAGCGGACAGCGTGCCGCAGTGGAATTTTGTTCTGGTCCGCAGCTGGTGATAGCCGGCGCAGGATCAGGTAAAACACGTGTGTTGACATATAAGATAGCTTATCTGCTTGATGACTTGAACTATACGCCATGGAATATATTGGCTTTGACCTTTACAAATAAGGCAGCTGCAGAGATGAAAATTCGTATCGGCGGACTTGTTGGGCTTGAGAGAGCTCGTAGTTTGTATATGGGAACTTTTCATAGCATCTTCTCACGTATATTGCGCTTTGAAGCTGAAAAGATTGGATATAATTCTGCTTTTACAATATATGACGAAGCTGATAGTAGATCGCTCATAAAGAGTATTGTAAAAGAAATGGGGTTGGATGATAAGACATATAAACCAGCAAGCGTTCATTCGCATATTAGCATGGCTAAAAATCATTTAGTGATGGCTGAACAATATGCTAATGATAGAGAAGTGCTAGAACGTGACAGAAATTCAAAACAACCTGAAATTTATAAAATATACTTGGCTTATCAACAGCGTTGCCAAAATGCTAACGCAATGGATTTTGACGATCTACTTGTAATGACTTGGCGATTGTTTAAGGAACATGAGGATATAAGAAAAAAATATTCAGAGCGTTTTAAGTATGTTCTTGTAGACGAGTATCAGGATACGAACTATGTCCAGCAATGTATTGTGCAGCAACTTACACAAGATAATAGACATGTTTGCGTTGTAGGGGATGATGCACAGAGTATTTATGGATTTCGTGGAGCTAATATAGATAATATACTTGATTTCCAGAAGATATATCCTGAAAGTAAATTATTTAAACTAGAACAGAATTATCGTTCAACACAGCGAATAGTTCAGGCTGCAAATAGTCTTATAAGTCATAATCAACGCCAGATTCATAAAGATGTGTTCAGCGATAATGAAGAAGGCGAAAAATTACTTTATAAGCCTGTTTACAGTGATAAGGAAGAAGCTGCCGTAGTCTGCCGAGACATTAAACGAATTAAACGTAATGACTGTTGTGAATATAGTGATATCGCTATATTGTATCGTACTAATTCGCAAAGCAGAAGCTTTGAGGAAGAAATGCGTAAACAGGGAATACCTTATCGTATATTTGGTGGACTGAGCTTTTATCAGCGAAAGGAGATAAAAGATATTCTGGCTTATTTTCGTGTTATTGTAAATCCAGATGATGAGGAAGCAATAAAGAGAATTATCAATTATCCTGCAAGGGGAATAGGAAACACAACAATAACAAAAATTGCATCATGTGCACAGCAAAATGCAATTAGTTTTTGGGAAGTTATTTGTCATCCTGTTAAGTATGGACTTTCTGTGAATAACGGAGCGATAACGAAACTTTCAAACTTTGCAGAACTGATAAATGGTTTTATAGCTCGCTTGAGTATAGATAATGCCTCAGATCTTGGTATTGATATTATACAACAAAGTGGAATGCATGCCGATATATTCGGTTCTAAAGATCCTGAAAGTCTTTCTCGTCAGGAAAACTTATCTGAATTTGCCAATGGACTTAAAGATTTCGTAGATATACGAATGGAAGAAGGCGATGTGGAACATCTCGGACTGATAGATTTTATACAGGAAGTTGCTCTTCTTACAGATTTGGATAGTGATGACGGAGAAGGTAGTCGTGTTAGTTTGATGACTATTCATGCAGCAAAAGGACTTGAATTCCCGACTGTATTCATCGTTGGAATGGAAGAAAATATTTTTCCAAGTCAGATGAGTCTTACTAGCATGAGGGAACTTGAAGAGGAGCGCAGATTGTTTTACGTGGCAATAACTCGTGCAGAAAAGCATTGCATTCTTACAAGTGCTAAAAATAGGTGGAGATATGGTAAGATGGAATTTGATACTCCTAGTAGGTTTTTGAAAGATATTGATCCAAAATACATTGATGTTGAAGATGAAAGTTCAGATTTTGGTGGACTTAACATATTTGAACGCCCAAGGCAGACTCGTAAGATAGATACTTTCAGAAGTATATCAAATAAACCACAAAATGCCGAAGATAATATTCAGCGGACGACTCTGCAGCCATTGAAAAAACAAATTGAGCCTACAGTTAAGCCAATGGAACTTCCTAAAGGTCTGCATATAGGTAGTGTTATTGAGCATCAGAGGTTTGGTGTCGGTACAGTTGATAAATTGGAAGGAGAGGGTGAAAATCTTAAAGCTACAGTAAGTTTCAAAAATACAGGAACAAAAATGCTTCTTCTTAAATTCGCCCGGTTCACAATTTTGAGTTAGAAGAATGAAAAGCGAGCTGCCTTTCATTCTTTTTCATTCATTTTATTTTCCCTAAATTGAGTAGGAGTTTTTCCTTTTTTCTGTTTAAATAAACGAGTGAAATATACTGGATCATTGAATCCTGTGCGATATGCAACTTCAGCAATAGTGCAGGAGTCATTTTCTAGATACATACATGCTTTCTTCAATCTGAATTCGCTAACGAACTCTTTCGGTGACATGCCCGTCAACGTCTTTAGTTGAGTATAAAAAGCCGTGCGAGACATATTAGTTTTGTGTACAATATCTCCAATCTTTATGTTGGGATCTGCATAGTGCAATTCTAGCCAGTCTTGTAGACTCTTTACAAAATTAAAATCTTCATTATTCTGAAATGCAATTTTTTCAGGGCCAACTTTCAATACCCTCATATTGTTTGTTGCATTATCGTTTATATTCTTTCTCCATAATATGGCACCTAACAAGCCTACAATGAATAAAATCAGATATACCCATAATGCAGTTGTTGACACAAAAGCATACGGAGGAACAATTATTTTTATCTTTCGTTCGTCATATTTGTTCGGGTTTTCAAGCAGAAAAGCCTTTACCCTAAAAGTGTATTCACCAGCAGGTATATCACTATAACTTACTGTTCTTGTGTCGTTGGCATTTATCCATTGGTCATCATAATTCTCAAGCATGTACATGTAGTGAACACGATGTTGTAACTGATAATTCAGCGATGCAAATTTTATTGCAAATACACTTGAACGTGATGGCAATTCCACTTCGGCACTATCAGGTATATAATAATCATAAGTTTTACTACTGCGTGGAGTCATCAATTTATCATTAACGTAAAAGTCTGTTATTGCAAGTTTAAAGTCAGAACCACTTGTCGTAGTTAGCAACTTCTTGTTGACAATATAGTATCCATTTAAAGTACCAAACAACATTCTGTTATCGGGCAACGTGTAAGCTGAGCATTCAGAACATGCTATATCTCCAACACCATCTTGGATGGAGAATGTTGTGAACAATTGTTTTTGTGGATCGTATGAACAGATTATTTGGTCACATGAAAACCATACTTGTCCTTCTTTTGTAAAGGTTATTCCGCGTAGTTCTTCACTTGGCAAACCGTTTGAAAGTCCAAAGTTCTGAAACCGCCATCTGTTTTCTTTGTCCTTACCTATAGATTTTATTAGACCTCCTCCGTTTGTGGCTATCCACATATCTCCATTTGGTGATTTTTTAATCTCAACAATATCATTGTTAGCCATTTGTTCATCTGTGTTTTTTGTTTGTTTCAACGTGTAAGCTTCAAAGGCCTTTTTTGAATTATTAAATTTAAGAAGTATTATTCCATCAGAAGTTCCGGCCCAGACAACACCTTCATTATCGATTTCAATCGTTCTAACTTTTAAGAATTGGTCTTTGCCATAGCCTTTTATGTACTTGGGGGTAATAAGCGTATAATGCCCATTACCATTGTTCTTTAGTACATTTACGCCTCCGTTATATGTAGCAAGCCATATATTGCCATACTTGTCTTCTTTCGTATTGTATATATTTTGAGATGTGAAAGGATAATTTACTTTTATAGGCGAACTTTGTCCATATTTAAGTATATATAGCCCATTTCCCTTAGTACTTATCCATATATTACCAAGATGGTCTTCCATCATACCATATATTCTGCCTCTTATCTTAAAGATAGGAGCTTTACTCGCAAGATTCAAATCTTCACTTCGTAGTTTGTATACTTCACCTGCTTTGTTAGAAATAAGTATTCGATTAGATTTTTTGTCATAAATAATAGCTCTTATTTCATTAATGCCGTATTTGTTACTTTCAGGTATTGGAACCACAAGTTTAATCCTTTTGTTAACAATAGACAGCTTCTCTAGTCCGCGTCTTATAGTTGACATCCATACCACTCCTTCGTTCAATGCCATATATGTAGTTACGGTATTGCTCAGATTCCAAGTGTCTTTTGGACTGTTATAGAAATAATTCATCTGTCCAGTTACTCTGTCGTATACTCCAAAGCCTCCATGATTCATTCTTGCCCATAAAACATCGCCAGTTTCAAAAATAGTGCATCCATTTATGTCATTCTCCGGTATGTTTACTTTCTGTGTAAAGGCTTTTACTTCTTTTGTTTTAGTGTTAAGCATTGATATTCCTTGTTTGTTAGTGGTAAACCATACTAGTCCTTTAGAGTCAACATGCAGAGCCGTAATAGGAGAGTGGTCTGTATTCTTAATATCAAGATATCTGCTTTTACATTTTTTAGTATCACGTATTATTATTTTACCGCTTTGAGTACCTAGATATAAGTCTGAGCCTACAAATCCCATCGTGTTGTAATGTTCACCTGGAACCATTAATTTACCAATTGTTCTGCCTGTTCTTTTGTCAACCATAATCAGCCCTTTTCTTGTCCCAAGCCATAAGTTGCCGTCTGCATCACATGTCATGTTGTAAATTTGTTTTCTGTCATCAATAATTTTTTTGATAGAATGTACACTTCTTTTGACATAAATTTGATAAATTCCTTTCTTGGGTATTATAATATATACATTACCATCTGGTGACATTGTTGAAGCATTGCTGATTTTATATTTATTTTCGGTTAGTGTATCGTATATTTTCATGTTATCGCAATCTTCAATCCCCTTAAACGCATTCGTTATGCAATCTGTATGGCGATTGAGTACAAATACTCTGTTGTCATACATAATCATCCATATATTTCCTTGAAGGTCTGTTTGCAAATCAAGTATTCTGTTGTGTAGATTCTTTATACCGCTAGCTTTGCCTGTAGCGTAGTTTTGAAAATTATATCCATCAAATCTACTTAAACCATTCCAAGTTGCAATCCATATATAACCGAATTTGTCTTGTATGATATCGCTGATGGAATTACTGGTAAGGCCATCTGTTGTTGAATAATGGTCAAGGCGCGCTTGCATCTGTTGCGCATTGATATTGCTGACAAATGTTGAAAGGAAAAGTATCAATAAGAGTGTTTTTTTCATCGTAAAATAGTTACATCTGTTAATTGTTTGCTAAATTACAAAAAATAATGACATTATCCAAGCTATTCTTTTTATATATTAGTATGTTTGTCACATTTTATAGCTTCATTTGTCTGTTATAATGTCATCCAATGGCGTGTTAACATCTTTTTATAGTAAAACGATATATTAATATTATGTAATACCATAAAAAAATTGTAACTTTGCAAGTCAGAAAAGAATAATAAACATACATATTATGTATAGAAGTAACACATGTGGAGAGCTAAGACTCTCTGACACTGGCAAGGATGTTACTCTTGCCGGTTGGGTGCAGCGCTCAAGAAAAATGGGTGGTATGACATTTGTCGATCTACGTGATCGATATGGTATAACTCAGTTAGTTTTTAACGAGACAGATAATAAAACTCTTTGTGATGAAGCTAACAAATTGGGTCGTGAATATTGCATTCAAATCAAAGGTGTTGTCAGTGAACGTCAGAGTAAAAACTCAAAGATAGAAACTGGTGATATAGAGATTCTTGTTAAAGAATTAAATGTGCTTTCACCAAGTCTGACCCCTCCTTTTACTATAGAAGATAATACAGATGGTGGTGATGATATTCGAATGAGATATCGTTATCTTGATCTTAGACGTGCAGTTGTACGTAAGAACATGGAATTGCGCCATCGTATGACAATCCTTATACGTAATTTCTTGGACAGCCAGAATTTTATGGAGGTTGAGACTCCTATTCTTATAGGTAGTACTCCTGAGGGAGCTCGCGACTTTGTTGTTCCTAGTCGTATGAACCCAGGACAGTTCTATGCTCTTCCACAAAGTCCACAGACATTGAAACAGCTTTTAATGGTTGCTGGTTTTGATCGTTATTTCCAAATTGCAAAGTGTTTCCGTGACGAGGACTTACGTGCTGATCGTCAACCAGAGTTTACACAGATTGACTGTGAAATGAGCTTTGTTGATCAAGATGATGTTATCAACTTGTTTGAGGAAATGGCCCGTAATTTGTTTAAGGAAATCCGTGGTGTTGAAATTCCAAAACTAGAACAGATGACTTGGCATGATGCTATGCGTCGTTATGGTAGTGACAAGCCTGATATCAGATTTGGAATGGAATTTGTAGAACTTAAGGATGCTTTTACAGGAAAGGGTGACTTCTCTGTTTTCAATGAAGCTAAATATATTGGTGGTATTTGTGTTCCCGGTTGTGCTGACTATAGTCGTAAGCAGTTGAACGAACTTACTGATTTCGTAAAGAAACCTCAGGTTGGTGCAAAAGGACTTGTATTTATTAAATATAACTCTGACGGTAGCATAAAGAGTAGCATTGATAAGTTCTATTCAGTAGAAGAACTTAACGAGATTAAGACTGTAATGGGAGCCAAGGATGGTGATCTTGTTCTAATCTTGAGTGGTGACAATGCTAATAAGACACGTGTTCAGTTGTGCTCTCTTCGTTTGGAGATGGGTGACCTTCTTGGACTTAAAGACAAGAACGTGTTTAAGTGTCTTTGGATTGTTGACTTCCCTCTATTCGAGTGGAGTGAAGAGGAACAGAGACTAATGGCAACTCATCATCCGTTTACTATGCCTAATCCTGATGATATTCCTTTGTTGGATGAACATCCTGAGCAGGTACGTGCAAAGGCTTATGACTTTGTATGTAATGGTATAGAAGTTGGTGGTGGTTCTTTAAGAATTCATGACACTAAACTACAGGAGAGAATGTTTGAGGTTCTTGGCTTTACACCAGAACGTGCTGAGGCTCAGTTTGGCTTCTTAATGAATGCATTTAAGTATGGAGCACCTCCTCATGCAGGTCTTGCTTTCGGTTTAGATAGATTCGTTAGTATCTTAGCTGGTCTTGATTCAATTCGTGACTGTATTGCTTTCCCTAAGAACAATAGTGGTCGTGATGTAATGCTTGATGCTCCTGGTGAAGTAGATGCTAAGCAACTTGATGAACTTCAGATAAAGCTCGATTTGAAGGCATAAGGTTGACTTAAGTCAAGAAAATCAAGTTGCTAAATGCTAAAATGTAAGTTTTATAGAAATAAACTGTGCAGATTGAAAATTATTAAGTAATTTTGTAGCATCAAATTTAACGACATGTATTTAATTTGATATAAATTTAATTATTTATTAAATTATGGCAGAAAAGAAAGCAACAACAAAAGCTGCAACAGCAAAGAAAGCGACAGCTGCAAAAAAGACAGTAGCAGAGAATGCGGTATTGTATGTAAATGCAGAGAGCGTAGGCTTTCGCGCAGGTGATGTTTATCAGGCACTTGCCGCAGCTGGTAAGGCGCTAAGCATTGCTGAAATTGCGAAAGATGCAAACATTAGCGCAGAAGAAGCTTATCTCGGTATTGGCTGGCTCTTCAAAGAGGGTAAGGTTAAGGACGAGAACAACTTGATTACACTTGCATAATATTCCAAGTAGGATATTTATAAAGGAAGGGGGCTGAAATTTTATTTATCAGCCCCCTTCTTTTTTGTTTATTAATAACGAAATGAATTACGATCAAGAGATATTGCGCTTTTTGTTAGAAGCTGGTGATGAAGGAATTGCTGTGAAGAAATTGGCATTGCATGTTCAAAATGCTTGTAACAATTTGTTTAACGTTGTCAACTTTGATGACGTTTATATTTATGTTAGGCAATATCTTATGCGTAATTCAAAAAATCCAAACTCTGTTATTGAACGTACCGATGCTCGTGGAATCTATCGTATCAATACGAATGTAAGCGAAGGACAGCAATTGATATTGCATTTTGGTAGAAATATTGATGAAGAGTTAGAAGAAGAAAAAAAAATAGATACAGATCAATCTTTAAGTTTGTTTTGATATATGATAGATCATAATCGAATCGTTCTGATAAAATTTTGAGTGATAAACTAAAAAAGGCATGAATGAAACCATTCATGCCTTTTTTTATTGAATTATAATTATATTAAATATTGCGTCCGTGGCAATTCTTAAATTTTTTGCCTGAACCACATGGACATGGATCGTTAGGACGTGGCATCTTGTCAGCAACATACGGGGTATGATTTACTTCTGCACCTTCGCGTGTATCTCGATTAGCTGCATTCTGTGCTGCACGCATTTCGTCTTCTAAAGAGTCTGCCTTCTGTTCGACATATCTTTGTGCATGTTGTTCTGGAGCTGCTTCATGAACTTCATTTTGTACAACAGGCATTTGACAACGCATTAATACGCTAGATATACGATTGTTCATGTCTTCTATCATACTGTCCCAAAGTTTAACGCTTTCGAGTTTAAAGATCAATAAAGGGTCTTTCTGTTCGTATGAAGCATTCTGAACACTGTGGCGTAGTTCATCAAGCTGTCTCAGATTTTCTTTCCAGTTATCATCAATAATTCTAAGCATTACTGTCTTCTCAAATTCCTTAACAACACTTGTACCTTCTGTATTATATGCATTCTTCAGGTTGCAAGGTATCTGATACATATTTTTTCCGTCAGTAATAGGAACAAGTATGCGTTCAAACATTTGACCTTGAGTTTCCTGAACCTGCTTTATAACAGGGTAGGCATCTGCCTGAATTTTTTCAGTGTGGCGTTTGAATGTAGCCATAGCATCTTGGAATGCACGTTCTTCAAGTGTATCTTTTGTGCTATTTTCAAATTCATCTTGATCGAAAGGAATTTCCATAGCAAGAATCTTCATGAATTCTTCTTTGGCTCCTTCGTAATCGTTCTTATCAACAATGCTGACAACACGGTCCCAAATAACATTAGTAATATCCATTCCGATACGTTCACCCATGAGAGCATGACGACGTTTCTCGTAGATTACAGTACGCTGCTTGTTCATAACATCATCATATTCAAGAAGATGCTTACGAATACCGAAGTTGTTTTCTTCTACCTTCTTCTGTGCACGTTCAATGCTCTTTGAAATCATTGGACTTTCAATACGTTCTCCGTCTTCAAATCCAAGTCTGTCCATAACTTTGGCGATTCGCTCTGATGCAAAAAGACGCATTAGTTTGTCTTCAAGACTTACATAGAATACTGATGAACCTGGGTCTCCTTGACGACCTGCACGACCACGCAACTGACGGTCTACACGACGGCTTTCGTGACGTTCTGTACCAATAATGGCAAGACCACCAGCAGCCTTAACTTCTTCAGAAAGTTTAATATCGGTACCACGACCTGCCATGTTCGTAGCGATCGTTACAGCGCCAAGTCCTTTTTCTGAATGACCTGCCTCTGCAATAATTTGAGCCTCCTTTTGGTGGAGTTTTGCATTAAGCACGTTGTGAGGAATCTTACGCATATTAAGCATTTTGCTTAATAATTCACTGATTTCAACAGATGTTGTACCAACTAGAACTGGGCGTCCTGCATTTCTCATCTCTTCAATTTCGTCGATTACGGCAGCATATTTCTCACGTGCTGTCTTGTAAACTCTGTCTTGAAGGTCATGACGTGATATTGGGCGGTTTGTTGGAATCACAACTACATCGAGTTTGTAAATATCCCATAATTCACCTGCTTCAGTACTTGCTGTACCAGTCATACCAGAAAGTTTGTGGTACATGCGGAAGTAGTTCTGCAATGTGATAGTTGCGAATGTCTGTGTAGCAGCTTCAACCTTAACGTGCTCCTTAGCCTCTATAGCCTGATGAAGTCCATCGCTCCAACGTCTACCATCCATTATACGGCCAGTCTGCTCATCTACAATCTTAACCTCGCCGTCCATAACAACGTATTCGTCGTCTTTATTGAACATTGTGTAGGCCTTAAGAAGTTGCTGAAGAGTATGAACACGTTCACTCTGTACGCCATAGTGTGCCATAAGTTCATCTTTCTTGTCAACACGATCTTGGTCAGATAAAGAATTTTCATTCTCAAGTGCAGAAAGTTGTGAAGTTATATCAGGTAATACAAATAGGTATTCGTTACCAGTCTGCTTTGCAAGCCATTCAGTACCCTTATCAGTAAGATCTGCACTATTAAGCTTTTCATCAACAACGAAAAACAAAGGTGCAATAGCCTTTGGCATTTCACGGTTGTTATTTGCCATGTATGTTTCCTCGGTTCTAAGCATTCCTGCTTTTATACCATCTTCTGAAAGATACTTGATAAGTGGCTTATTCTTAGGGAGAGCCTTATATGATCTGTAAAGGGCAAGGAAACCTTCTTCAAGAAGTTGCTTGTCATTTTTATTCTGTCCATCAGTAATCTTTTGCTTTGCTTCTGCAAGAAGTTCTGTGGCCTGTTTGCGTTGTACCTCATAAAGTTTCTCAACAAGTGGCTGATACTCTTCAAACATCTGATCGTCACCCTTTGGAATTGGACCTGATATAATAAGAGGTGTACGGGCGTCATCAATAAGGACAGAGTCAACCTCATCCACGATTGCATAATTATGCTTGCGCTGTACAAGGTCGCTTGGGTTTAATGCCATATTGTCGCGAAGGTAGTCGAAACCAAACTCATTGTTCGTTCCAAAAGTGATGTCTGCTTGATAAGCCTTACGACGAGCTTCTGAATTTGGCTGGTGTTTGTCGATACAGTCAACAGAAAGACCGTTGAACATGTAAAGAGGCCCCATCCATTCAGAGTCACGTTTAGCAAGATAATCATTTACTGTGACCATGTGTACACCATTACCTGTAAGTGCGTTCAAGAATACTGGTAGGGTAGCAACAAGAGTTTTACCTTCACCAGTTGCCATTTCGGCAATCTTACCTTGATGAAGTGCTATACCACCAAACAACTGTACATCATAGTGTACCATGTTCCATTTGATTTTCGTGCCACCGGCAGTCCATTCATTATGGTATATAGCCTTATCTCCGTCAATTGTAACGAAATCATTTGCTGGATTTGATGCAAGCTCACGGTCAAAATCAGTAGCAGTAACAACTGTATCACCGTTCTCAGAGAAACGACGTGCTGTATCTTTAATGATGTTGAAAGCTGTAGGCATAACTTCGTTTAATGCCTTCTCGTATATTTCAAGAACCTCGTTTTCCAACTTATCTATCTGATTGAAGATATCTTCACGTTGATCAATAGGAGTTTCTTCAATCTTGTCTTTTAGTTCGGTAATTTGTTTTACCTGTTCTGCTGCAGAATTCTGTACGTAGTGCTGTAGTTCTTTTGTCTTAGCACGCAATTCGTCGTTTGTCAGTTTCTGTATTTCAGGATAGCCCTCTTTCACCTTCTCAACTAGAGGTTGAATGAGCTTCATATCACGAACAGATTTATCGCCAAACAATGACTTTAAAAATTTGTTGAAATTCATATTCTATTTTGTTTTATTATTTTTTATGATATATTCTGTGCAAAATTACTAAAATTAATCAGTAATATGCATATTATTTATGAAAACTTTGGATACGATCCATTATCCTTTATTCTGAATTTGTCAGAATAAAGGTGTGCTTTCACAAGCGTTTGGTGCTCTGATGCGAATACTTTTTGCAATGGTAGGTGCAATTCTGTCTACCGTCACGGGTGTTGTAATGCGCTCGGCTTTTATGCCCATTCCGTATATAATGATAGGGAATGGAATAACAGCCAGACGACTAGTATATGTTTCTTGTGTATTTTCGTTTAGAAGTTTCCAGCCTGGTGTCACATCTACGACAATGTCTCCGCTTATGTTTGGGCTGAATGCATTGCGTATTTTCTTTATGTCATCATTTCCTCCGGCAAGTAGTTGCTCACTAGTGTATACATTAGAGACTCCTGCACTTTGGGAAATTATTTCTTTGCATCTATTTTCAACATCATGAAGGCTCAGACGTTTCTGTTCTATTAGTTTATGATTAAGAAATATCTGATTGCCGAATACAGCTTCTACATAATTTCCTTGACCATAAATTGCGCTAATATAAACATTTAGAAGATTAGCTGTTCTGTTTATATAGAATGTTCCTGTAGGAACTCTGTATAAAGCATAATTGTTGTCTTCGTCGGTTTCGGCTCCAGTGCTTGTAATAACAAATATTACATGTTCCTTGCCTACAGTCTTCTCAATCGATTTAACAAGGTTACCAAGTGTGTTATCCAGTTTTGTATACACACTTTGCATCCTGTTTTGCCAATTACCTACTGCGCCATCAGATGATGTTGCCGATAAGGTTATTGAAAGCATATCAGTGATATTGTCAGTTCCCATTGAGGTCTTGTTGACAATTTCACTCGCTTTTGTTGCAATGTCATCGTTGTTTATGTCGTGTGAAAATATGCCATTGTTTAGCCATCTTGGGGATGCACCATAATATGGACTGGTCTGCCATTTTCTTCTTATGCCGTCAAACCAAATTGCGTTGTCAGCTGCATGACCTGCTGACAGTATGGCAGAACTTTTGTCGGCAGCAATACTGTAGACAATGCTTGAACCTGCTGATGAAATCTTCATTTCATCGCTTACTGTTGATGTCTTCAGGTTTGCAGGTGAATCTCCGTATCGATTGTCATCAACACAATATATCGGCCTTAGTGTATTTCTGTCAAGCCACTGCGGTGAAACTATTCCGTGGTAATATGGAATTGATCCGGTTGCTATTGTTGCTATTGCCGATGGTTGTGTAACTGGTTTGAATGGATATGATGCCGTTTCGTAAACTTTACCTTCTTGCATAAGTTTACGAAAGCCATCTTGATTGAATAGTGGTGAAAAAGCCTCCACATAGTCGGAGCGTAATTGGTCAATTGTAATATTGACCACAAGGCGTGGTGCAAGCTGGAAAGCCTGCATTTCTGCTGATGTGAGCGCTGCTAGTAGTATGGCTAAATATCTGTTCACTATAGTTGTTTCTTGTTTTTAAATAATTGTAATAATAAATCACGTTGGGATACAATGAGCAAAATAAATGCCAAATATTCCAAACCGTCAGCATAGCTCTGAATAATCCCTCCTAGAATGAATAATACCAAACATGTCAGTATTGTCAAATTATACTTTTTATTGTGGGCTAGTGCAGGAACAAGCATTCCTAAGTTGAGAGGATTAAGAAGTAATATCTGTAAATTCAGACTCACCGTTGGGTGCTGGCTGAATATCATTGCCGTAATTATTATTCCACATAGTCCTGTTATAAGCCATACACCCCACATTACTATTTTATATAGAACAGGATATTTAGTCTTTTTCCAACTTGTTAGTAGCATAATCACAATGATTATACCGATAAGTGAATATGGATTAAAAATGTTTGAGTCTATAGCATTATTATCAGCAGAAGATGCGTTCTTATCGATTAGATAATGTTCTTTGCTAATAAAACGGTAAACTTTTCCATCTGGATATTTTATTTTTGCAGTTTCCCAGTCGTTGCTAAGATTATCTGGAAGAAATTGTTGCTCTTTTCCGTCAATACTTCTATCTGCATTCACTCCAAGTAACAAATCGTTTCCCCAACGTGCCCAACAGTGTTCTCCGTTCCATTTGTGAATTTCTTTGCGGTATGAACTGTTAACTTTCTGATTTTCTTGTGTTTCTACTTTCTCGCTAATGTTGTTGATTAAAATATCACGAGCTCTAGTAGTACAATTATCATAAAAATAGTTGTATCTGTAAGTTCTGTTTTCTGGCAAGTTATTCTTATCTATTGCCATTGCAATTCTCATTTTGTCTTGCAACGGAATATTTAAAATCTGCTCTTTTACCCATCTTCCTTCGTTACTATATTCTTCCATGAAAGCGTCAAAAGGCATTATGCCCATTTCATAATCTGTAAGTCCGAATACGAAACGAAGAATAAAAAATTTTTGACTAAAAGAAAACATACCATAGTTAATCACTAGATCTTGATTATTCTTTAAGTCATGAAACCTTATAGCTGTGTGTCCGTAGAGAGAATAAACTTCCTCACCAGGTCCACAAGTCAATAGACTTATTTGTATAGAGTCGTTTTTGTTGTTATTAAAATATTGCTGTGCCTTAACATTACTTGTTAAAGACAGTAAAAAAACAACCAATGAGCTTATAAAAATATATTTAAAACGTTTCACGATGCAAAAATAACTTATATTTCTGACTTAACGTGCATTTATTTCTATTTTTTTTGATAATTTTGCAAGCGATTATTTAGAAAAATATGAAAAAACTAATATTGTGCGCTGCTTTGATGGCTTTATTTTCATCAACAGCTTTAGCCCAAAGTGGCACGAATTCACCATATAGCCAGTATGGTCTTGGTGTTTTATCTGATAATGGAACTGGGTTCAGCCGAAGTATGAACGGGCTGGGCTTAGGTTTTCATGAGCATAATCAGATAAATACTCTTAACCCAGCTTCATATGCGTCAATAGATTCCTTGTCTTTCATTTTTGATGTGGGATTCTCTGGACAAGTAACGAATTTCCAAGAAAATGGAGTTAAGAAAAATGCTAGCAATGCGGATCTTGACTATGTTGTTGCAGGATTTCATCTTGCAAAGCGTTTAGGCGTTAGCTTTGGTGTTTTGCCTTATACTAATGTTGGTTACAATTATTCTTCTACGGGTAAACTAGATGCATCTTCAAGCCCAACAACATATACAAACACATATAGTGGAACAGGTGGTCTTCATCAGGTATATCTTGGTGCTGGCTGGGAACCTCTAAAGGGCTTGTCTTTTGGTTTTAATATTGGTTATCTGTGGGGAAGCAACGATCGTTCTGTTATTAATTCATATAGCAATGCTTATATTAATACCCTTTCTAAATATTATACTGCCACAGTTAATAATTATAAACTAGACTTAGGCTTGCAATACACAGCCAAGATAAACCACAATGATAATTTAACTCTAGGTCTTACTTATGGTTATGGTCATAAGATAAGTGCTGATCCGAAATGCCAGATTATATCTCGAAATTCTAGTACTGGTGTGTCTGATACTACAGCAATATCAATTTCTAACGGACTTTCAATACCTTCTACATACGGAGCAGGCTTAATGTATAATCATGCTAATAAACTTAAGTTAGGCTTAGATTATTCTCTTATGAAATATAGTGGTATTGGTTATCCTATGTCAACACTGTCATCTGATGGTAAGCAAAACTATGAACTAGTTAATGGTGTTTACAAGAATCGTCAAAAATTTATTGTTGGAGCAACTTACTGTCCAAATGAAAATGGACGCCATTTTATGGATCATGTAAGATACAATATTGGTGCATCTTATGCTACACCTTATTATAAGATTAACGGAAAGGACGGTCCTAAAGAATACGGAGTGAGTGCTGGTTTTGGAATTCCTATTATTAATGGATGGAACAATCGTTCTTATCTAAATATTAGTGGTTCTTGGACAAGACAGGAAGCTGTTGGACTCATAAAGGAAAATACGTTTCGTATTAATATAGGATTAACCTTTAACGAGCGTTGGTTTGCTAAGTGGAAGGTTCAGTAAAATTCCATACACACAATTGAAATCAATATCATCAATTATATTATTGTCGGCATTGCTGTTCTTCGTTTCATGCGAGGAGCAGCATGAGCATACAGCACCGGCTATTCATGCACGTGATTCTGTAGCTGTTATGACAAGTTATGGAGTCAACACTCTTATTTCTGATTCGGGAGTTGCAAAATATAGAATTATAACCGAGGAGTGGGAGATAAATACAAATCTTCATCCGTCACGTTGGTTATTTAAGAAGGGCGTTTTTCTGGAACAGTTTGATGCAAAATTTCATGTTCAGTCTTATATTCAGTGTGATACAGCTTATTATTATGATCAGATAAAACTATGGGAACTCCGTTCACGAGTTAGAATATTGACTAAAGATGGAATTCGCTTTTCAAGTCAGCAGCTTTTCTGGGATGAAAACAAACACGAACTTTATTCTTACGTATTCTCTAAACTCATAACAAAGGAACGTACCCTGCAGGGAAGTTTCTTCCGTAGTGACGAGAAAATGACGAAATATATAGTTACAAATACAAGAGGATCATTCGAGAAAAATGATTTCAGTAATGATGGAAGTGCGACACCTGGAGCCAACACTGATTCTGCGCGTAAAGCACAGGATTCAATAATGAAGGCACAGCATCCGCTTGCAACACCGCAGCGTAGAAATACGTCAATACCTTTGATGCATTAAATAATGGCAGAAAATGTAGACATATTGCTAATATTGAGCATATTTATAACGATGCTCTTATCTGCATTCTTCTCAGGCATGGAGATCGCCTTCGTATCGGGCAATCGAATGTTGTTTGAGATGGATAAGGAGAAAAATGATCTATCTACTCGTATTATAGACTTGTTTTATAGGCATCCAAACGACTTTGTCAGTACAATGCTTGTCGGCAATAATATTGTTCTAGTTGTGTATGGTATAATGATTGCCAAGCTATTTAATACAACGATATTTTATGGAATGGATGCAACTTTCACAGTTACTGCTGATACTGTATTGTCAACTCTTATAGTTTTGTTCACAGGAGAGTTTCTTCCAAAGACTCTTTTTAAAAGTAATCCAAACAGATCGTTGAAATTCTTTTCACCTTTAGCTTATTTGTTTTATGTCTTGCTTTGGCCTATAAGTCGTTTTACTACATTTTTGTCAAAAACTATTTTGCATGTTTTGGGAGTAAAACTTAAAAAAGAGCAGGGTGGAGATGAATTTTCTAAGGTTGATCTTGATTACCTTGTTCAGTCAAGTATAGATAATGCAAAGAATGAGGATGATGTTGAAGACGAGGTAAAGATATTTCAGAATGCATTGGAATTCTCGGATACTAAGGTCAGAGATTGCATGATTCCGCGAACAGAAATAAATGCCGTGGAATACGATAGTTCTAAAGAAGATTTGATGCAGAAATTCATTGAGAGTGGCAATAGTAAAATTATTGTCTATCATGATGATATAGACCATATTGAAGGTTACATACATTCGTCTGAAATGTTTCGTAATACCACGGCTGATTGGCATACATCAATATGTAAAATGCCATTTGTGCCAGAAACAATGACTGCCCGAAAGTTGATGAAAATTTTCCTTCATGATAAGAGAAGTCTTGGAATTGTCGTTGATGAATTTGGTGGAACAAGTGGTATTGTGTCACTTGAAGATATTGTGGAAGAAATTTTCGGAGATATAGAGGACGAACATGATAGCAATAAATATATTGCACAAAAGATAGCTGAAAGCGAATACATGCTTTCTGCAAGGCTTGAAATTGAGAAAGTTAACGAGATGTTTGACTTAAAAATACCCGAAAGTGAGGAATACAAAACTGTCGGCGGTTTCATTCTATATCATTATCAGAGCTTCCCAAAACTTAATGAAGTGATAAAAATAGGGGAATTCTCTTTTAAAATCGTAAAGGGTACAATGACAAAGATTGAACTCGTTAAATTGAATATCAATAGATAACACTGTGAAAAAGCACCTTAATCTACAAATTTTACATGAAAAATTGGGTCGTTTGCTATTTTATTGTTATTTTTGTAGGCACTTTGAGTATAAAGTAAAGAATATAAAATAACTAAAAATAAAAACAAATTTAAAGTAATGGCAGCATTAGGAAAAATTAGAAGCAAAGGCGTCATACTGATGTGTATCATCGGTTTCGGTCTTTTTGCATTCATCGCCGAAGAGGCTTTCCGTTCTTGTGAGTCTTCTCGTAACAACGACCGCCAGCAAGTTGGTGAAGTTTTGGGAGAAAAAGTTAATGTTAACGACTTCCAGAAACTCGTTGATGAGTACAGCGATGTTATTAAGATGCAACAAGGCACGCAGTCTCTTAACGACGAACAACTGAATCAGGTTAAAGACATGGTTTGGAATACTTACGTTCAGTCAAAAATTGTAGAGAATGAAGCTAAGAAGCTTGGACTTAAGGTTACTGATGCAGAAATGCAGAATATTCTTAAAGAGGGTACAAACCCAATGCTTCTTCAAACTCCTTTCGTAAATCAGCAGACTGGACGTTTCGATGCAAATGCATTGCAGAAGTTCCTTGCTGAGTATGATTCTCAGAAGAATACAAACCCACAGGCTGTACAGCAGTATGAGACAATCTACAAGTATTGGACTTTCATAGAGAAGACACTTCGTCAGCAGACTCTTGCTCAGAAGTATCAAGGTCTTCTTTCTCATTGTTTCCTTTCTAATCCTGTTGAGGCAAAGATGGCTTTCAAAGATGAAAATGAGGAAAGTCAGATTCAGCTTGCTGCTTTCTCTTATAGTACTATTCAGGACGATAAGGTTAAGATTACAGATGATGATTTGAAGGCTAAATACAATGAATTGAAACCTCGTTTCCAACAGTATGTTGAGAGCCGTGATATCAAGTATGTTGATGTTCAGGTTAAGGCCTCTGCTGCAGATCGTATGGCTTTGCAGAATCAGTTTGCTGGTTATGCTAAGGATTTGGCTACAGCTACAGATCCTGCCGTTGTAGTTCGCAAGAGTACTTCTTCTATCAATTATTTGGGTATTCCTGTTGGCAAAACAGCGTTCCCATCTGATATCGCAGCTAAACTAGCAACTATGACTGTTGGCCAAACAACAGGTGTATTTGAGGATAAAGCTGACAACTCTCTTAATATTGTTCGTCTTATAGCTAAACAGCAGCTTCCTGATTCTATTCAGTACAGACAGATTCAGATTGGTGGTGTAACTCCAGCAGCAGCCCACAAGACAGCTGATTCAGTTTATACAGCTTTAAAGAGTGGTGCTGATTTTGAAGCTATCGCTAAGAAGTATCGTCAGGAAGGTCAGAAGACTTGGATGACTACTCAGCAGTATCAGAGTGCTCCTTCTATGGACAATGATACAAAGAATTATATCAATAGTCTTAATACGATGGCTGCCAACGAGACCAAGAATATTGCTCTTACTCAAGGTAATATCATTCTTCAGGTTCTTGACCGCAAGGGAATGACTGATAAGTATACAGCTGCCGTAATCAAAAAGAATATTGAATTCTCAAGAGATTCTTATAGCTCTGCATATAATAAATTTGCTTCTTTTGTTAGTGCAAATCAGAATGCTGGCGATATTCTTAATAATGCTGCAAAATATGGTTATAGAGTTCAAGAAGCTTCAGATGTAACAACATCAACTCACTATCTTGCAAATATTCACGGAACACGTGAGGCTTTGAAGTGGTTGTTTGATGCTAAGGAAGGTGCTATTTCTCCAATGTATGAGTGTGGTGATAATGATCATCTGCTTATCGTCGCCTTAACAAAGATTCATGAAATCGGTTATCGCTCACTTGACGATCCTCGTGTAAAGGAGATGGTTAAGGCTGAAGTAATGAAGGATAAGAAGGCAGAGATGCTTATGGCTAAGGCAAATGGTGTAAAGAATATAGGTGCTGCTAAGGCTAAAGGTGCACGTGTTGCTACTGTAAGTCAGGTTACTTTCGCCGCTCCTGTATTTGTTTCTTTGACTGGTGCAAGTGAACCTGCTGTTAGTGGCGCTGTTGCTGCTACTGCAAAAGGTAAGTTCTCTAGTAAGCCTGTAAAGGGTAATGCCGGTGTTTATGTATTCCAGGTTGTAAACAGAGTTAATCGTGCTGCTAAGTTCGATGATAAGACAATGGAACAGAAACTTCGTCAGAAGACAATGCAGTATGCTGGAAACTTCATGAACGAGCTTTATATTAAGGCAAACGTTGTAGACAACAGATATTTATTCTTCTAAATTATAGGAGAATTCACAGTTTAGCCCCATCTGATTTGTTTCAGATGGGGCTTTTTTTTATAGTTAGACCATTAGTTGAATAAAGCATAGTGTTTTCTATAAGCGGTGTTTTTGATTATGCTATATTAATTTGTTCCTGATTATTGAATTAAGTAGATTTAGGCTGTCTACCATGCCTTTCTATATTTTGCAACGAAACTACGATATCTTCAAAAAGATCATAAACAGAGGCCTTGACAAAAACGTAGTTTGCAGGATTGAGCTACATTAGGCTACGTTATTTTGTGTTGCTTAAGGGGGGAATGTATGAGTAAATTTGTCAAAGAACTGTTGACTGCATCAGCGGGACAGAGGATGTGTAAATGCATACAGTAAACAGAATCAGAATTTTCAAGCTTGTTTAAATGTTCTGCCGAATTCCGCTGAATTCTCTGCAAAGATACTGCAAAATTTTAGTCCATGCAATGGGAATTAGGTTAGATGGTTAGCCAAAGTTTTAATTACTAATGCTATATATTGACACGTGTGTGCGCACGCGCACTCTGACTTTTTCGTAAAACCAAGTGTCGAAGTATCTATCCATTGAGTATCAATTTATTAGAACTCTTTTCGGGTAGAATGAAGTGATGGTTATTCGTCGGTAAAATATGGGTGAAATTTTCCCTTATATTACATTGCACTTTGCGAAGTAATTTGATGCGTTTTACTATGTTTTGCAGTCCGTTTTACGATGAAATGCACTGCTTTTTACGGAGCAATAGGAGGTAAAACATCGTAGAAAAGTTTGCGTTTCTATATAGAAACGTAACTATTCCTATATAGAAACGCATGCAAAACTTGAAATTAGACCGTCAAATCACTGTCACTTTATTTAGAGAATTTAGTCGATAAAATATTGATATTCAGTAAGTTGACATTTCGACGCTTATATTTTTCAAAACCCAATGTATGCGTGTGCCTGCACGTACATTATATAAGTAGAAATAGATAACATAGCTACAAATACCAAAAAATGTAGGGAAAGCACCCAAAATATTGAAAATTTAAATGGTCATGTAGAAATCTAAGCTCCAAATATTTAGATTATCATACGTAAAACTAAATATTAATCATATATTGGACATGGCTTAAAATCATGACACAAAAAAAGAGTTCATCGTTAAATGAACTCTTTTTGGTTATATAATTTTTATTTAAAAATCTTCATCATCAGTTACTTCTGTTGCCTCAAGATCGAGTCCTTCTGGATCAGCATCGTAAGTCGTGCGATAACTCTCTTCTGTAAGTTTATCCTCATCAAAGAGATCATCTTCTTCGTCAGGATCATTATAATGGTCTTCAACTACAACATCCTCATCTTCGTTTTCTCTTTCTTCTTCAATTTCTAACTCGTCTTCTTCCTTTTCAAGATCTTCTTCTGAATCAAACTTGGTCTTAGGCTTTTCAAACTCAGGTTTTTCTTTAGCAAAAATAGCTTCAACCCAATTGCCTTTTGGAATTTCAAGCACTTCAAATCCGTCTTTCGTTTTTTTATCATACATTCCGCCGACTTTCTTAAGTCTGTCTTTTGGCAATGTAGTAGTGCTGATATCAAAACCGCTTTCAATAATATCTTGAATGCTTTGTGAAAGGCTATCCCAGCCACCGCCGAAGTTACGGTCGATGACTTCTAGGAGCTTTGTTGCTGAAATGTGGCGAATGTTTTCATAGGTCAGGTCAGTGACTCTCATTATTGGGCGTTTTTTTATAGCCCATTTCATTTTTGTATTTTCGTCAACCTTTACGTAACCTATTCTAAATCCGCGTTCTTCATATTTTGAAATAACAATTGGATTATCTGTTTTAATTTCTTCAATTTCGAATGCGCTTCTGATAATGTCAGTATATCTGCGCACATTATCCTTTAGGTCTGCTTCTTTTTCTGCAGCTTCCCACATCCTATAGACATCATTCTCCTGTATATCCCAAACGTTGCTCTTATTTAGAGTCTTGAAAGTTAGAACTTTTTGCTGTTTCATAAGTGTAATTTATCTTTGCTGCAAAAGTAAATACTTTGAATCATATTCACAAATTTTTAGCCTATATTTTTTTGTTATATTCAACTAATTCCTTATTTTTGCATATAATTATGAGTGAACCATTAGCAGAAAGAATGCGTCCACGCTCTCTTGACGACTATGTTGGACAAAAGCATTTAGTAGGAGAGGGCGCTGTTTTGCGCAAGATGATAGACTCCGGAAGGATATCATCGTTTATATTATGGGGACCGCCTGGAGTAGGTAAAACTACTCTTGCGCAGATTATAGCCCACAAACTTGATACGCCATTTTACACCCTTAGTGCGGTAACAAGTGGGGTTAAGGATGTACGTGAGGTTATTGAAAAGGCCAAAAACGGAAGGTTCTTCAGCTCTGCTTCTCCTATATTATTTATTGATGAGATACATCGTTTCAGTAAGTCGCAGCAGGATTCTCTTCTTGGTGCAGTGGAGCGTGGAATAGTTACATTAATTGGGGCTACTACCGAAAATCCATCGTTTGAGGTTATCCGTCCTTTGCTTTCTCGTTGCCAGATGTATGTATTAAAACCGCTTGAAAAAGATGATTTGGTGAATCTCGTACATAAGGCAATCAATAATGATGTTGAACTTTGCAAGCGAAAAATAAAGCTTACAGAGAGTGGGGCTCTACTTAGATACAGTGGAGGTGATGCTCGTAAACTTCTTAATATTTTAGAGCTTGTGGTGGAGTCGGGCGATGATACAGATATTGATATTACTGATGCTCTTGTAGAGAGCAGATTGCAATCTAATCCGCTTGCTTATGATAAGGATGGAGAGATGCACTACGATATTATATCGGCTTTTATAAAAAGTATTCGTGGTAGTGACCCTGATGCAGCATTGTATTGGTTAGCAAGAATGATAGAGGGAGGAGAAGATCCGCAGTTTATTGCTAGAAGACTTGTGATAAGTGCAGCTGAGGATGTTGGGCTAGCAAATCCTAATGCACTTCTTCTTGCCAATGCCGCTTTTGATGCTGTTATGAAAATAGGTTGGCCTGAAGGACGTATTCCGCTTGCCGAGGCAACAGTCTATCTTGCTACAAGCCAGAAGAGTAATTCTGCCTACCTTGGTGTGGATGCTGCTTTGGCAAAAGTTAGGCAGACTGGTAATTTGCCTGTGCCTTTGCATTTGCGCAATGCACCTACGAAACTTATGGCAGAACTAGGTTATCATGATGGTTATAAATACCCTCATGATTATCCTGGGCATTTCACAGAACAGCAGTATCTTCCTGATGATTTGAAGGATGATAGTTTCTGGAAAGGGCAACATAGTCCGGCTGAAGAAAAACTCAACAATTGGATGAATCAATGCTGGGATGATAGATTTAAATAAGATGTAGTTTACATTTATATATTGAAAAAATGAAAATAGTAGAATTAGATGGATATGGATTAAATCCTGGCGATTTGAGTTGGGGTGCAATAAGCAAACTTGGAGAATTAAAGCTTTATGATCGAACTTCACAGGAAGATGTTGTGTCTAGAGCCAAAGAAGCAGATGTTATCCTTATTAATAAGGTAAATATTACAGATGAAATAATGGGGCAGTTGCCAAAATTGAAATATATAGGAGTTCTTGCCACTGGTTACAATGTTGTAGATATTGAGGCGGCAAGCAGACGTGGCATATTGGTTTCAAACATTCCAGCATACAGTACGGACAGTGTCGCACAGATGACATTTGCCCACATCCTTAATATGGTAAACCGAGTGGAGCATTATGCCGATCTTAATCGAAAGGGACGCTGGAGTAACAATCCTGATTTTTGCTATTGGGATACTCCGCTAATGGAAATAAGTGGAAAGACCATCGGTATTCTTGGATTAGGAAGTATCGGTAGTAAGGTTGCACGTATTGCCCAAGACTTCGGTATGGATGTGTATGCTTTTACTAGTAAAAGCTCTAGTGATCTTCCTGTTGGTATACAGAAGACAACTATAGATGGGCTTCTTTCTGTGAGTGACATACTAACACTTCACTGTCCTTTAACTTCAGAAACAAGAGAACTTATAAACAAAGAGTCTCTTAAAAAAATGAAGCATGGAGCCTTGCTCATTAACACAGGTCGTGGACAATTAGTGAATGAACAGGATGTTGCAGAAGCTTTAAATAGTGGACAGCTTGGTGGATATGGTGCTGACGTGATGTGTGAAGAACCTCCATTGGCAGACAATCCTTTATTTGCTCAGCCAAATGCATTTATAACTCCACATGTAGCTTGGGCTACCATTGAGGCACGCACAAGACTTATGAATATATTGGAGGAAAACTTGAAGTCATATATTGACGGAAGTCCTAATAATATTGTAAATAAAACAAAATAATGATAGGTCCTAATCCTGAAGTTGCACGCACCGTGCAGCAGATAATAGAGTTTGTAGGAACTTTTACTTTTGCTATTTCTGGAATAAGAATGGCCGCTGCCAAGCATTTTGATTGGTTTGGCGGTTTTGTGTGTGGCTTTGTGGTTGCAATCGGTGGTGGAACAATTCGCGACGTTATGCTTGGGGCTACTCCTTTTTGGATGACCTCAACTATTTATGTAATATGTTCCGTGATAGCATTACTTGTTTATATTCTTTTTGCTAAGTCGTTAAATAGACTTGAAAATGTGTGGTTGATATTTGATACGTTGGGACTTGCACTCTTTACGATAGCAGGAATTCAGAAGACGCTTCAATTTGACTACCCTTTTTGGGTAGCAATAGTTATGGGTTGCATAACGGGTGCTGCAGGTGGCATAATTCGTGATGTATTGCTAAACAAAGAACCTATTGTTTTTCAGAAAGATATTTATGCTATGGCTAGTGTTGCCGGTGGATTGGTGTATTGGCTCATGATGACGCTAGGCATTAATGTGGGACTTACTGCAATTGCAACTTTTCTTGTGATATGTATAATACGATTTGTTGCAGTTAAATTTCATATATCGCTTCCAACACTTAGGAATGAACAATAATAAATATACATTAAATGTAAAAGGGCAGTATTGATTATACTGCCCTTTTCTTGTAGATGTATTTTTTACTTTGAATTATTTTGCAACCAATCATCGATAATCATGCGTGCAATACTTAACTTTTCTGGTATTGTTGGCAGATTGTCTTTTTTGAACCATCGACCGTTAGCTAGTTCTTCGCGCTGTAAATGAAGTTCGCCTTCAACATAATCGGCATTGTATCCAACCATCAATCCGCTAGGGTATGGCCATGGTTGACTTCCAAAATACTTTATGTTGTTGATAGTGAGTCCTGTTTCCTCAAGAACTTCTCTGTTTACAGCTTCCTCTAAAGTTTCACCAGTCTCAACAAATCCAGAAACAAGTCCGTAAAATTCTCCTCTGAAAGTTTTTGCGTTAACCAATAACACTTCGTCCCCCTTATGAATAAGTACAATAATCGCAGTAGCCAAAGATGGCCACACCTCTTTACCACAATTAGTGCATCGCTTGCTAATATCAGTATGCATCTTCATTGGGGCTCCGCATACACCACAGAATTTGGTGTTTTGATCCCAATAAAGCAATTCGTGACATTTACCAGCTTTATCATAGAATGGTTTCGAAAGTTTATAAAAGCTCTTCCTAAGTCCACACATTTCAAATTTTTCGTTGTTTGTGATAGGACTGTCAATATAGAAAGTTTTCACATCGTCTTCACCTGCAAAAGTTACGTTTATCACGTGAGTCCATTCTTTGGTTGCAATCGGTGATTCTTCGCTTTCTGGAATAGAGTAGGTTCCATCATCATGCTTTTCTAGCACAATTTCATCTTTACAGAAAATAAACCAAAGTTTCTTCATCTTTTATTTCTCATCTTTAGCGTCTGCTTTATGTCCAAACAGAATTATGCTGTCACGTTTTGCAGCTGGAACAGTCCATTCTTCAGGAATAAATTTCCAATTATTGTTTGGCTTTGCATAAACAGTTCCCATTTTTTCTATTTCCTGCATCAGGTAATAGCGTTGATCACGTGGACTACGATAAATAATTCTGCTGTCTAAACTGTCTTTAGGTATGCCAGCACCCTTAGTGAGCAATTCTCCACCACCGTTTCCGCGGTAACTGTTAAGTGCTACTTTATACCATTTCTTCTCATCGAAATGTTTACCGTTGCTCATGCACATAATTTTCACCTTCTCACCATCGGGTTTGGTTACATCAACTACATAATCAATGCCTGCGGCTGAATCAAAATTGAATGTGAAATTCTTGAAACCAAGTCTTTGTGCGTCTCCACGAGTATCTGACAATAATAATAGATGATCATTAGCACTCTTCATAGTGTTTACCCACAAGTCATAGCTCATTTCAAGATGCTTCCTTATTTCTTCACCAGTCATTCTCATTACATAGAGTTGGTTTTCAAATTTATAGAGATTGAACATATCTGCAACTCTTACTGGTCCTGCTTTTATAGATGCATCAAACTGGAGCGGGGCATTGAAGGCCACATCGGCATTAGTGATTTGAAGCTGAAGATTTAGTATGAAGTCATTAAACGCAGATGAACCAAAATAACAGTCACGTGTTGATATTGTGTTGTTAAAGTTTCCAATTACTCTGTCAACATAGTTATTTACCTTTTCAATCTGTGGCTTGAAGTGGTCCATGTATGCTGAGTCTACATCTTCCTTTGTTACGTCAACAAGATTTCCCGTGATACTCTTACTTATAATTTTTCCGTTTCTGTATGTAAGTTCTATTTGAGCTTCTGCTACAGTAAGAGCATTGTTAGCAGGATCAATACAAAGAACATTTTTCCCAGATACATTCTTTATCATCTCGTTGTCTCGAGTATGATCATGTCCAAACATCACTACATCGAATCCTGGCACCTGAGTCGCAACTTTTATACTTGCGTCTTCTTCATATTCAGGCGTAGTTATTCCGCCAGACTTTCCACTATGGAAAAGACCTATTATTAAGTCTGGATGTTCTGTTTGCTTGATAATTCTCATCCATTTTTTTGCGGCTGTCACCATGTTCTCAAATCTTAGACCTTGCCAAAGATTCTTCGTAAGCCAATTTGGTATTGCAGGAGTTAGCATTCCCATTACAGCGATCTTAACTCCGTTGCGGTAGATTATAGTATATGGCTTAACGTATGGTTTTCCTGTCTTAACGTTTATAACATTACAGGCTATCATTGGACATTTCACCTCTTTTATCCATTTGTCATAAACAGCGTGTCCAGGTTCTATATCGTGGTTTCCCAAAGTTTCTGCATCATATTTCATATAGTTTATCACATTGGCAGCAATGTTACTGTCGTTGGTAGCTACATAATTATAGAAATAGCTTGTTGGTTGTCCCTGCAAGATATCTCCATTGTCTAGCAATACAACGTTTCCAGCATTGCGTTGTCTTTTAACATAACTGCTGACACGTGCCATTGAACCTGGCTTAGGCTGTCGGTTGGCAAAGTCGTAAGGGAAAAAGCTGCCGTGAACGTCACTTGTTTCGATAATTTTGAGGCTGATGGTCTTTTGCTTAGCAAAAGCGCTGCCACACATTAATAATGCGATAATAGCAAGAGTTATATTTCTCATAAATCTGTTGTTTTATATTTTGCAAAGTTAGCACATTTTTTTTCATTAAACGTAAAACACATAAAACAAAAATAGGAGAAAAAACATAATATTTTTTCTCCTATTCGACTTGCAGATAGTTATCTATCTGATGAATTTAATATCTTCTGCGGTTGTAACCACCATCGTTATTACCACCAAAACCACCACCGCGGTTGTTACCAAAAGAACGACGCTCAGGACGGTCTTCTTTAGGACGTGCAACGTTAACACCGATAGTTCTTCCGTCGAAATCAGTCTCATTAAGGGCATCTATAGCTGCTTGACCTTCTTCATCATTAGCCATTTCAACGAAGCCGAAACCACGTGAGCGGCCAGTCTCTCTGTCTGTAACGATTTTAGCAGACGTAACTTCGCCAAACTTTGTAAATAAATCCGATAAGCTTTCACTCGTGGTGTTCCAGCTCAAATGTGAAACATAAATGTTCATTTTCTTTTCTTTATATTAATTAATTATTGATACAACGCCAATGACGCATGTACCTTCTCTTTTTTTGTTATATATCAATATGTGAAGTTTACAATCACTATATCAATATTTGGTAACAGCTTGTGGCTGTTGTTTTCGAGAAAAGACGGGAAATAGATTTTTTATCATAATAGACCGCTAATTCTCTATTAACATCGGAGCGAATAATGATGTCGATTCGGAATAGAATTAACCGCAATATGAAATAGCGAAAAACTCACACTCAAATAATATCTAATATAAACTCGTGTTGTTTATGGGGTCAAAGTTACATTCTTTTTTTTAAATATCAAAATTTGTAGCAAAGAAAAACACTAAAAATTATATTAATTTTGCATTATTGGGCAAAAAGTACACATTTAAACTAAAATATGACAGTTTTTCTTGTTATTCTGAATGATAGTATTTCTTATTAATTTGTTTCTCAGCTTTTATAATCATGTTTTTTTAGTTGCTTTATATAACCACTTAGTATAGATTATCTGTTTACATAAGTTGGGATACAATGCGGCTTTTTTTTAATAAAGCTATAAAGCTGCGAGTTTTAAAATTTAAAGTCCCTTATTATCTGATGATATCACTTAATGTTATTAGTTCACCCTCAAATAAATAAAGGGCTTTTGACATTATTATATTAACCCCATTTTCCTGATAATATAAAAAATACAGATTCATGTAACATTCTCTATATAATTATGTGTAAAGTGCCTCTTAACAAAGTTGTCGATAGAAAGTTTTGCGATTTAATTTATTATTCATATATTTGTGCTATGAATTCATTTAAACATCATACAAAAGAAGAAAAGATGCAGGCTTTTGGTCGCCTGCTTGACGTACAGGACAGATTGAGAAACGAATGTCCATGGGATAGGAAACAAACTAATGAAAGTCTGCGACCTAATACTATAGAGGAGGTATATGAACTTTGTGACGCATTGATGAAATGTGATGATAAGGAAATATGTAAAGAACTTGGCGATGTAATGGAACATGTTGTGTTTTATGCATTGTTGGGGGAAGAAAAAGAAAGTTTTGACATTACTGATGTTTGCGACAAGCTTAGACATAAACTAATGTTTCGTCATTCTTTTATTGATTGGACAGGGTGGGAAGGTGATCCGAAATCAGAATTAGCTGAAGCTCCGATTGATTCTTCTGAGGTGGAAATGACATGGGAGCAGATGAAGCAAAAAGAAAAAGATGGAAATAAAACAGTACTTTCTGGTGTTCCGGCAGCTCTACCTTCTTTAATAAAGGCTTACAGAATACAAGATAAGGCCCGTAATGTAGGTTTTGACTGGAAACATAAGGAAGATGTTTGGGATAAGGTGCGTGAAGAATTTGGTGAGTTGGAAGTTGAATTAAACAAGGAGGATGTAGAAAATTCTACACGCGAATTGGGAGATTTCATTTTTAGCATAATTAATGCAGCACGCCTATATCATCTAAATCCCGATAATGCATTGGAATTGACTAACCAAAAGTTTATAAATCGTTTTGGATATGTTGAAAGCAAATGCAAGGAAATGGGAAAGGATTTGAAAGACCTTACTCTGGAAGATATGGATAAACTTTGGAACGAGGCTAAAAAATTTGATAGATAATAAATATTATTGATGATATGAAAAAAATATTTTATGTTTCTTTTATGATGATAGCTATCCTTTCAATGATAGGATGCAATAGTAAAGGAAAGAAAAGCGCGCAGTTAAACGATAAAGACACTGTTGTGTGTAAAGCTGCAGCTGATACTACTGTTTATGGTGTGTGTGGCGAAGGTACTGCTATGCACAGTCTTGAACTTATTACTGATGGTGGAGACACGATTAACTATATTCTTATGGATGAGGGAGCAGACTCCGCCAGTGTTCTCGGAGGGCTTTTAGTTGGTGATAGATTGGCTGTTATCGGACATAAAGTGGATAACGACAATTATGCAACGATAGTTTTAAACATAACAACTCTTCAAGGAAACTGGACAAGTATAGACCGCAATTTCGAAATATTGGAAGGTGGAATTGTAAAGAGCCATGTGAAGGCTGAGACAAATCCTTGGACAGAATGGAAAATATGGAATGGTAAGTTGTTGCTTAATAAAGATACTTTTGCTATAAATAATCTGGGTGCTGACTCTCTTTATCTTGAGAATAAAGATGGTATCTTTGTCTATAAGCGTCTGAAATAAGTTGGATCGTAAATATGCAACCATTTAAAATCCATATATTAGGCTGTGGATCAGCCTTGCCGACAATGAGACATTATGCTTCATCACAAGTTGTCGAGATAAGAGGTAAACTGTTTATGATTGATTGTGGTGAGGGAACACAAATGCAGTTGCGTAGAAGTAAAATAAGATTCACCAAAATTCAGGCAGTGTTCATCTCTCATTTGCACGGTGACCACTGCTTTGGACTTATTGGTATGATAAGTACTTTTGGTATGCTTGGTCGTGTGGCTACACTCCATGTTTATGCACCTGCAGAACTAGGCGAGATACTTCAAAATCAGATAAACTTTTTTTGTCAAGGACTTGAATTTAAAGTTGAGTTTCATTCAGTCGATACAACTAAGAAGGCTGTTGTTTATGAAGATAGGAGCCTTATTGTTGAGACTATTCCTTTGCAACATCGTGTACCAACTTGTGGCTATTTGTTCCGAGAAAAAGAGGGTAGCAGGCATATAGACAGGGAGATGATGAACTGCTATAATATACCAATAAGCCAAATTAACAACATTAAAGAGGGAGCAGATTGGACTGATCAAGATGGAAAAATAATTCCAAATGAAAAATTGACAAAGCCAGCTGATAAGGCACGTTCTTACGCTTATTGTAGTGATACAAAGTATATTCCAAATCTTTATAAGAGTTTGGAGAATGTAGATATGCTTTATCATGAAAGTACTTATGCAAAAGATAATGAAAGTCGTGCTAATTTGTATTATCATTCAACTGCAGAGCAAGCTGCTCATGTAGCTAAAGCTGCAGGAGTTGGAAAATTGCTTCTTGGACATTTTAGCGCTCGTTATGAGGATGAAAGCTGTTTACTTGATGAGGCAAAAAGTATATTTGCAAATAGTTTCCTTACAAATGAGGGAATGGTCTTTGATGTTTGATATCCTAAATATTGTTAAGATAGTAATATTTTCCTATTTGAGTTGTTGTACTGTGTCTGTAAAAAGATTACCTTTGTCTGGATATTAATGTATGCACTATGTTTTAATTATGTGATAAAAAGCGTGAGAGACATTGCATGTATTATTTTTTAATACGGAATCAATTTCAAAAAACAAAATGGCAAAACATTGGTATTATATATTTATCTTGTTAATAGCATTCAGTGCTTTGTCAACTCCATTGCTGGCAAGTAATACAAGTCAAATAGAGCAGATCGCTGAGTTTAATGATATAAATATCTATTTTGCGCAGAATAACTTGCGAGTCACTGGTGGTGAAGGACTTAAATTGCAAATATTCAATGTTACTGGAATCTTGGTGGTTACAGAAAACATAGATAGTACTGATAAACGGTTTAGTCTGGACTTGCCACGAGGATGCTATATCGTTAAGGTGGGGAAGTTAGTGAAAAAGATTTCAGTAAAATAATATTTATATAATAACTGAGTTTTGAGAGTATTCAAGATAAAATTGTGCCTTTTTCTTTCGGTAATTATTATCTTTTGCATGTTTTCATGTAGAGAGAAAACCACAAATCCAAATATTAATTTGACTTTGTCTGACTTTGATAAGTTGGGCACTTCAGCTTATGCACTTAATTCACATCGGATTAGAGCATACCTTGATGTGATGATAAATGCAGACAATGATTCCATGGCTGCTGATACTCATCTTAAGGGATATTACTCAAATAAAGGTGGCTTCTTGTGGATAGACCGTAGTGGTGTAGATAATCGTGCTGATATTCTTCTTAACTATATCCGCAGGGTTAATGAAATGGGATTTAGCAGGAATAAGTTCAGATATGGGCAGATAGAGCGTGATTTAAAAAGAGCTCGCGAACTTGATTTTGACACATCGCATAATTCTATAAATAGGGTTATGGCAAGATTGGAGTATAATCTAACAAAGGCTTATCTACGTTATGTTATAGGTCAGCGGTTTGGATATTTCAATCCCTCATATGAATTGAATAGATTAGATCCGTATGATGGAGATTCTACCGTTGTTACATATCGTAAGTTGTTTGATATACCAATGGAAAAACCTAATAGGGTATTTTATGCAACAGCTATGAGAAAGATTGGGGTTGATAGTGTTGCAGAATTTTTGAAAGATATTCAGCCAAAGAATAAATTGTATTGGACATTTTATGAAAAGCTGAAGGATACTCATTCTAAATCTCAGAGAATCAAAATATTATGCAATATGGAAAGATGTCGTTGGAGATTAAAAGACTATCCTGATTTGCATGATAAGTATGTGTTAGTTAATATTCCTTCATTTCACTTGAGGGCTGTTGACGGTAAGAAATATCTTGAAATGAGAATAGGGTGTGGTTCTTTTGAAACGAAGACACCATTGCTTACTAGTGCAATAATGCGTATGGATATTAATCCGCAATGGATAGTTCCGCGCAGCATTATAAAAAAGAGTATTATAAATCGCATAGGAAACCGTTCTTATTTTGAAAGTCATCGATTCTTTGTTAGGGAACGAAAAACTGGTAAGAAGATAAGTTTTGATAAAGTTACTAAAGAAATGCTGAATAGCAGTGATTATCTTGTTGTACAGGCAGGTGGTGTTGGTAATTCTTTAGGAAGAATAATCTTTAGATTCAATAATAGTTTTAGTGTGTTTATTCATGATACCGATCAACATGGAGTTTTCTCGCAGGAAGATCGTGGCGTCAGTCATGGTTGTGTACGTGTTCAGAAACCTTTTTCTCTTGCGGTATTTATGTTGAATGATAAGAACGAAGCCATTACAAGTAAGATAAAATATTCGATGACTGCTCAAATTGGAGGAGAGAGTATCGTTTCAACTGAAGATAAAAGAAATGATAACTCTGGACTAAAGAAAGATACCTTGAATCATTCTCGCATAATAAGTACGGTTAATGTGACTCCTAAAATTCCGTTGTTTATCACTTATTTTACTCTTTATCCAGACATAGAAGGCAATATCAAATCATTCAGTGACGTTTATGGTTATGATAAAGTTATTTTCTCCACATTGAAAAATTATCTGGGGCATTAACAAAATGAAATACAACGAAAGCGAAATATTAAAGGAACTGAAGAATGAGCAAACCTGTAGGCAAGCTTTTTCAATGATTGTAGAACACTACAGTCAACCCCTTTATTGGAAAATTCGGCATATCGTTGCAGATCATGATGATGCTAATGATATTCTACAAAACACATTTATAAAGGCTTGGAATAAGATTGATAACTTTCAGAATAAGGCAAGTCTATATACTTGGCTTTATCGTATAGCTATCAATGAAAGCCTTGATTTCATTCGCTCGCAAAAGAATAACAATAATATTAGTACAGATCAGAATGAAGGATTAGCATCAAAGCTGCTTGCTGATGAATATTTTGATGGAGACAAAATACAAGCGCATCTACAGGAGGCAATATCACATTTGCCAGATGTACAGCGTTCTGTGTTCTGTTTAAGGTATTATGATGAAATGAAATATAGTGAGATGAGTCAAATTCTAGGTACCAGTGAAGGCGCATTGAAAGCTAGTTATCATTTGGCGGTTAAGAAAATAGCGGAATTTTTTAAACTTCACGATTAAACTTTCCGTATAACGATTCGTCAAACATGTAATATAACAAAAACGCAAATTATGGATAAAGATGAGGAAAAGCTAATAAAGCGATTTGGTAAAGTTGAACCTTTTAAAGTGCCTGATGGCTATTTTGAAGACTTTACCAGACAGCTAATGACTAAGTTGCCAGACAAATCCCATAAAACCGGAATTGTAGAATTGCGTCCAAAACTATGGAGTTCGCGTTTGCGTGGTGGTATTGCCGCTGCAGTTATTGCCGTAACATTAACGATTGGTATTTATACCTATATTGGGAAATTCAATGTGATTAACTCATATGATAGAGCATCTATGCCACAAAAAGAGAATTTAGACCAAAGTAAGGCTAGCTTTGATCAAATGGCTGATTACACAATGATGGATAATGAGGATATTTATGCCTCTTTGGTGGATAATAAGTAAATAAAAAGGTGTTTATTATGAAGTATTATGTAATGGTATTTTTATCAGTGATGTTTTTGGCTATTCCAGCTATGGCTGATACTCCTGAAAATTCTCGCCCCAAGTTTGACCCTGAACGTTTCGAGGCTTCATTGGAACAATTTATAACAACAAAGGCTGGGCTTACACCACAGGAAGCAGAACGGTTTTTTCCTGTTTACAGGGAGATGCAGAGTAAGATAAGAGCGTATTTTAATGAAATGCGACGTCTCCGTCATACAGATATTAATGATAATGTTATGTCAGAGAAGGCTATTCGCAGAATAGACTCTATAGATATTGAAATAAAGAAGATACAGCAGAAATATCATAATAGTTTTTTTAAGATATTACCTGCAGGCAAAGTGCTTGAAATATTAAAGGCTGAGGATAAATTTCACAGACAGGCTTTTAAGGAGGCTTTTGCACCAAAGAATTAATATTGATGCAGAGATATTTCATATATTTTAGCTATGACGGTACAGGATACCATGGTTGGCAGATTCAGCCTAATGGAATTTCTGTTCAGGAAAGGTTACAGGATTCTCTCTCAAAGATATTGAGACAGAATATAGAGGTAGTTGGTGCTGGTCGTACTGATACTGGTGTACATGCAAGAATGATGGTTGCTCATTTTGATTATGATAAAGTAATCGATGGTGCTCAATTGGCGTTTAGGTTAAATCGTCTTCTTCCTCGTGATATCGGTGTCTATAAAGTTGAACCTGTTGACAATGAAATGCACGCACGCTTTTCAGCAAAATGGCGTACGTATCATTATTATCTGCATGTAAGAAAGGATCCTTTCTTGCGCCATTATTCTTTAGAAACTCATTATGAGTTGGATTTTGATTTAATGAATGCTGCTGCCCAGATAATCGTAGAACATGAGGATTTTGCTGCTTTCTGTAAGACAGGAGCTGATAATAAGACAACAATTTGTCATGTTAAAGAATGCAAGTGGGTTCAGACATCAGAGTATTCTTGGTATTTTACGATAACAGCCAATAGGTTTTTAAGAAATATGGTCAGAGCGACCGTTGGCACGTTGATATTACTGGGGCGTCATAAGATTACGCTTGACGAGTTTAAAGATATTCTTGATAATGGAAATAGAAGTGATGCAGGTGAGAGTATGCCTGGTAATGCATTGTTTTTAGAGGATATTGAATATTAGAAGGTATATGCTTGGTGCATAATACATAATTTATATTTTAGTACATGTGGTTAATATTAGCATTTTTGTCAGCAGCTTTGCTGGGTTTTTACGATTCATTTAAGAAGAAAGCACTTCATGATAACGCTGTTATTCCGGTTTTGTTTTTGAATACATTGTTTTCGTCCCTGATTTTTATTCCGTTTATAATCCTTTCTTCGTCAACACACATTCTTGATGGAAGTCTTTTTTATGTAACTCAAGGTGGTTGGGAAGTTCATCGGTATATAATTCTTAAAAGTTGTATCGTTCTTTCTAGTTGGATATTCGGATATTTTGCGATGAAGCATTTACCACTGACAATCGTTGGTCCTATCAATGCAACTCGACCTGTAATGGTTCTTGTCGGTGCTTTACTTGTTTTTGGAGAACGGTTAAATCTTTGGCAATGGATAGGTGTAGCTTTGGCAGTGATGTCTTTTGTTATGCTCAGTAAAAGTGGTAAAAAGGAAGGCATAGACTTTAAACACGATAAGTGGATCTATTTTCTAGTCTTAGCGGCTATGTTAGGAGCTGTGAGTGGACTATATGATAAATATCTTATGGCTAGTCCTGCAGATGGTGGAGTAGGCTTAGATCGTATGCTCGTTCAGAGCTGGTATAATATTTATCAAATGGCAATGATGGGTGCAATGCTAATCTTTCTCTGGTGGCCTAGTCATAAGAAAACAACCCCATTCCATTGGGATTGGTCTGTTATATTTATATCATTATTTTTGAGTGCGGCTGATTTCGTTTATTTCTATGCGTTGAGCATGCCAGGTGCAATGATATCAATCGTGAGTATGGTACGGCGTGGTAGTGTTATCGTAAGTTTCTTGTTTGGTGCGGCTTTGTTTCATGAAAAGAATCTTAAGGCTAAAGCTTTCGATCTTGCCCTTGTTCTTCTTGGTATGATATTCCTATACATAGGATCAAAGTAGAATAAAAATTGCAAATAATGCCTTTTTGAAATTATTTCATAAATTTCTTTTGCAAATTGATGTAAAACATGTAACTTTGTGCACAAGATCGAAAGTTAATTAATAGTAATATGGCACGTAACATCTTTAAGGGCTTAGGCATAGCCCTGATAACTCCTTTCACGACAGACGGAGAGGTGGATTATAAATCACTTAAGCGTCTTGTGGAATTTCAGCTTGATAATGGAGCTGATTTTCTATGCATTTTGGCTACAACAGGAGAGGCTCCATGCCTTACTAAAGCTGAAAGAGATGAAATAACTGTTTTCATAAAGCAAATAGTAAACGGCCGTATTCCTATTCTTAAATATTGTGGTGGTAACAATACTGCTGCTGTTGTTGACGAAATAAAAACAACAGACTGGAGTGGTATTGATGGAATATTGAGCATTTGCCCTTATTACAACAAACCATCACAAGAAGGTTTGTATCAGCATTTTAAAGCTATTGCCGAGGTTAGTCCTCTGCCGATAGTTCTTTATAACGTTCCTGGTAGAACAGGTGTCAACATGACTGCTGCAACCACTGTCAGAATAGCAAAAGATTTCCCTAATGTTGTTGGTGTTAAGGAAGCTAGCGGAAGTCTAGAACAGGTTGATGAAATAATCAAGAACAAACCTGATAATTTTGATGTTATCAGCGGTGATGATGCTTTGACATTTTCAATGATAGCGAGCGGAGCTGCCGGTGTTATTTCTGTTATCGGTAATGCTCTTCCTAAGGAATTCAGTAGAATGATAAGGCTTGAATTCAAAGGCGAATACGAACCAGCACGTAAAATCCATCACATGTTTACCGAATTATATTCACTGCTGTTTGTAGACGGTAATCCAGCTGGATGTAAGGCTTTGCTCAATGATATGGGAATGATTGAGAATGAGTTGCGATTGCCACTTGTTCCAACTACAATTAAGACAAAGCAGAAAATGTCTGAAATACTCAAGGATTTGCGTATTTAGAATAACTAAAATCAAATATATGAGTGAAGAAAGAAGAGTCATTCATGAGATAACACCTCTTATGGGTAAGGATGTGCTTTATATAGCAGATCGACATAAGAAGGAGTTTACATATCCAATACACAGTCATGAAGTTTATGAATTAAATTTTGTTGAGCGTGCAAAGGGTGTGAAAAGAATTGTTGGCGACTCTTCTGAGGTCATTGGTGATTATGATTTAGTCTTGATTACAAGTCCTGATTTGGAGCATGTATGGGAGCAGCACGAATGTACAAGTGATGATATTCGTGAGGTTACGATACAGTTCGATTTTAATATGACCAATGAGAATATCTTCGGTCGTAATCCTTTTATGAGCATGCGCAAGATGATGATCGAAGCAAAGAAGGGACTTTGCTTTCCTTTAAGTGCAATCATGAAAGTATATACACAACTTGATACTCTTAGTCAGATTAAGGATGGATTTTATGCAGTAATGCAGTTTATGACTGTTCTATATGAGTTGTCAAAATGCGAAGGAGCTAGGACTTTGGCATCTTCAAGTTTTGCAAAAATTGTTGTAGAAGATGATAGTCGTAGAATTTTAAAGGTAAAGAATTACATCAGTAAGAATTATATGGATGAGATTCGTCTTTCCACACTTGCTGATATGGCTGGCATGAGTCCTAGTGCTTTTAGTAGGTTCTTTAAGCTACACACAGGACGTAATCTTAGTGAATATATTATTGATATTCGTTTGGGATATGCTTCACGAATGCTTGTCGATACAGCTCGAAGTATATCTGAGATAAGTTTTAATTGTGGTTTTAATAATCTGAGCAATTTCAATCGTATCTTTAAAAAGAAAAAGGAGTGTTCTCCTTCCGAGTTCCGTGAAAACTATCACAAGACACGTGTGATAGTATAATTTATCAGATACTTATTTCTCCTGCAAGAGATTTGCACATCAATTCTCTTATTTGCTCTGTATCATCATATTGTCCATGTAGATACATAAGTTTTGTAACGGCAGCTTCAACAGTACTGTCGTGTCCACTTATTACTCCAGTGTCCTTTAACTGATATCCATTGTCGTATCTGCTCATTTCCACAAATCCTGCACCGCACTGGCTTATGTTTACAATCGTAACACCTCTTTCTGATGCATCCTTTAGTAGTCGCATAAGCCATGGCTGTTGTGGCGCATTTCCACTTCCGAAACTACGCATTACCACACCTTTCAATTCAGGGGCATCAAGAACGTGTCCGAAGATATTAGCCTGAATACCTGGAAATAATGAAAAAACCATGACGTTTGGGTTCATGTCAAAATGTGGAATCATTGTTTTTGAATAGTCAGGTTTCAGCATGTGATGCTTTGCAAATGTGAATTTTACACCGGCTTCGCATAGGTGAGGGTAGTTAAATGAGTCGAAGGCATTAAATCCATCTGCGTTTTGTTTTGTAGATCGATTTCCTCTTAGTAGTCTGCCACTAAAATAAATGCAAACTTCAGGAATAAGAGCATTACCCTCTTTGTTTTGTGCTGATGCCAATTCTATACTTGTCACGAGGTTTTCCTTTCCGTCTGTCCGCATTTGTCCTATTGGTAGCTGACTACCAGTGAGAATTACAGGCTTGGTAAGATTTTCCAACATGAATGAAAGTGCAGATGCCGTGTAGGCCATGGTATCTGTTCCATGAAGTATAACGAAACCGTCGTATTCATCATATTTTGTACTGATAGTTCTAACAAGATGAGCCCATAGTCTGGGATTCATGTCGCTGGAATCGATTGGCTCTTCAAACTGATAAACATCTATGCCGACAGATAGGTATTTAAACTCTGGCATATTGCTTATTAAATGATTGAAATTCAATGGCTCTAATGCTTTTGTTAAAGTGTTTCTTCCCATGCCAATTGTGCCACCTGTATAGATGAGGAGAACTTTTCCCGTATGATTCTTATTATTGTTATTATCCATAATGTACGACATCGTTTACGTAAAAAACAATGCAAATATAGTTTAAATTTCTCGTAGTTCCAAAAAAATACACTATATTTGCATAGAAAACAATATCTAGAAAACAAATAAATCAAATATAAAAATCGATTATGAAACAGTTTATGGATGAAAATTTCCTGTTGGAGACAGAAACAGCACAGGAGCTTTTCCACAATCATGCGGCTAAAATGCCAATTATTGACTACCATTGTCATCTTAATCCTGAGATGGTTGCTAATGATCACAAATTCCGCAGTATTACAGAACTTTGGCTTGGTGGCGACCATTACAAATGGCGTGCTATGCGTACAAATGGTGTAGATGAAAAATACTGCACTGGTGAGGATACTAGTGACTGGGAGAAATTTGAAAAATGGGCAGAAACTGTACCTTATACATTCCGTAATCCTCTTTATCATTGGACACATCTTGAACTCAAGACAGCTTTTGGTATTGACAAAATATTAAGTCCTGCTACTGCTCGTGAGATTTATGATGAGTGCAATGAAAAGTTGAAATTGCCAGAGTATAGTGCTCGTGGCTTGATGCGTCATTACAATGTAGAATGTGTATGCACAACTGATGATCCTGTTGATGACTTGCGTTATCACAAGCAGACACGTGAGAGCGGGTTTGAAATCAAGATGATTCCTGCATGGCGTCCTGACAAGGCTATGAATATCGAAAAGCCTGATTTTGCTGATTACGTAAATACTCTTGCTCAGGTTAGCGGTGTTGCAATTAATAAGTTTGCTGATATGGTCGATGCTCTTCAGAAGCGTCATGACTTCTTTACTGAGAATGGATGCAAACTTTCAGATCATGGTATTGAGGAATTCTATGATGAACCATACACAGACAGTCAGATTGAAACTATATTTGAGAAATCTCTTCGTGGCCAGCAACTTAGCGCTATGGAGATACGCCAGTACAAGCATGCGTTCTTGAAGATTTGTGCAGAGATGGACTATGCTGCTGACTGGACTCAGCAATATCATTATGGTGCTATCCGTGATAACAATACATCTATGTATAATAAGCTTGGTGCTGATACAGGTTTTGATTCTATCGGTGAATTTACAACAGCTCATGCAATGAGTCATTTCCTTAATGAGTTGAATCTAAATGGCAAGCTTACACGTACAATTATATATTGTCTTAATCCTTGTGCAAATGAGGTTATCGCAACAATGCTTGGTAACTTCCAAGACGGTTCATGTCCTGGTAAGATCCAGTTTGGTTCAGGTTGGTGGTTCAATGATCAGCTTGATGGTATGACAAAGCAGATGAACGCACTTTCTGTATTGGGCTTGCTTAGTCGTTTTGTAGGTATGCTTACAGATAGCCGCTCATTCTTGAGCTATCCACGCCACGAATATTTCCGTAGATTATTATGTAATCTGCTTGGAAACGATGTTGAGAAGGGACTTCTTCCAAATGATAAAGAAACTTTGGCTCGCATGGTTGAGGACATTTCTTATAATAACGCTCGAAACTATTTCAAGTTCTATTAAATACCAAAACGGGAGATTCTTTCTCCCGTTTTTTTGTATCTAAGAGTGAAAAAAATAATATTTTAAATCAGTCATTAATTTAAAAGCTCAAATATTTGCCATTTCCAAATATTAGAGCTAAATTTGCAAAGGTTTTAACGATTACCGAGTTGTTGATATGAAGAAATCACTCATTTCACTATTTATTATGGCAATTGTTTTGCTAATGAGCAGTTGCTCTGATAGCAAAAAAGTGGCTGATGTTGTTGTTACCGATTGTCAAAAGTCTTTAGCAATATCTTATTTCCACGTCGGCAATCTAAAACAGATAGACAATTACTTTTCACAATATATTTTTATAGGTAAAGGCATCAAGAAAGATGGTTTGATACAAACCGCCTCGCATGCCGATATCGACAATATGAATTTTATGCAGGGAAAGGTTATTAGTAGTTAGTTACAATGATTTGAAAATAAGGATGACAATTGATTTATTCGGTTTCATCTTTTTTTTTTAATATATAAATTTAAAAATAATATTAGATACAAATAATTTATGTGTGGTATTGTAGGATATATTGGTAGCAGAGATGCTTATCCAATTTTAATCAAAGGATTAAAAAGACTCGAATATAGAGGATATGATAGTGCTGGTGTGGCACTCATAAATAATGATGATCTTAATGTTTACAAGACAAAGGGAAAGGTTGCTGACCTTGAGTCTTTTTGTGAAGCCAAAAACATCAGTGGCCATGTAGGTATTGCTCATACTCGTTGGGCTACTCATGGTGAACCATCATCTGTTAATGCCCATCCTCACTACTCTGAATCAAAGAATCTTGCCATTATTCATAATGGCATTATCGAGAACTATGCTGAGATCAAGAATAATCTGATCGCTAAAGGTGTGAAGTTCCGTTCTGATACCGATACCGAAGTGTTGGTTCAGTTGATAGAGTATGTTCAGGTCAAGAAAAACCTTGATACACTTACTGCCGTTCAGGTTGCTTTGCATCAGGTCATAGGTGCTTATGCAATAGCATTGCTTGACAAGCGCGAACCTAATCAAATTATTGCTGCCCGCAAGCAGAGTCCGCTAGTCGTCGGTATTGGCGAAAATGAATTCTTCCTTGGTTCAGATGCAAGTCCTATCATTGAATTCACTGATAAGGTTGTTTATCTTGAAGATGGCAGTATTGCTGTGATGCGTCTTGGTGAAGAGCTTAAGGTCGTAAATATTCTCAATCGCGAACTTAATCCTTTGGTACATACTATCGACATGAATCTTGGACAGATAGAGAAATGTGGTTATCCACACTTCATGCTTAAAGAGATTTTTGAGCAGCCTGAATGTTTGAAGAATTGTATGCGTGGACGTATAAATGCAGATGTTGATAAAGTTACGCTGAGTGCTGTAATTGATTATAAAGAAAGATTACTTGCTGCTAAGAGAATCATTATTGTAGCCTGCGGAACAAGTTGGCATGCAGGACTTATTGGTAAGCAACTAATTGAGACATTCTGCCGTATTCCTGTAGATGTTGAATATGCAAGTGAGTTCAGATATAGAAATCCTGTTGTCACCAAGGACGACCTAGTTATAGCGATGTCACAGAGTGGCGAGACAGCCGATACTTTGGCTGCTATAGAGTTGGCAAAGCGTTCTGGAGCATTGATATATGGTATATGCAACGCTGTTGGTTCAAGCATTCCTAGAGCCACAGATACAGGTAGTTACATCCATGTTGGTCCTGAGATTGGTGTAGCTTCAACAAAGGCGTTTACTGGTCAGGTTATCGTGTTGGTCATGTTATCGCTAGCATTAGCTAAAGAGAAGGGCACTATTGATGATCAAACATATAATGACGTAGTGAAGGAGTTGTCTTTGATTCCTGATAAGATGAAAGAGGTGCTTGAACAAAACGATAAAATAGCTGATTTAAGTCGCATCTTCACTTATGCCCACAACGTTATTTATCTTGGTCGCGGCTACAGTTATCCTGTTGCTTTGGAAGGTGCTCTGAAACTGAAGGAAATCAGCTATATACATGCTGAAGGCTATCCTGCCGCAGAAATGAAACATGGTCCTATTGCGCTTGTAGATTCAGATATGCCGGTAGTCGTTATTGCTACACATAATGCAATGTATGAGAAGGTACTCAGTAACATTCAGGAAATCAAGGCTCGTAAGGGTAGGGTGATAGCCCTTGTTACTAAGGGAGATGAAACCATCAGCCGCATTGCCGATGAGGTGATCGAATTACCTAAGACGCTTGAATGTCTGGAACCGTTGCTGGCAACAATCCCACTTCAACTCCTTGCATATCATATTGCTGTCTGCAAGGATAAGAATGTAGACCAACCAAGAAATCTTGCTAAATCAGTCACTGTAGAATAGAATAAAATATAATATGGAAGAAATAAAGGAAGACTGTGGTGTAGCTTTAATTCGTCTGCTCAAACCACTTGAATATTATCAGGAGAAGTATGGCACTTGGATGTATCCCCTGAATAAACTCTATTTGATGATGGAAAAACAGCACAATAGAGGTCAGGAGGGAGCAGGAATGGCATGCGTGAAACTCAATACTCAGCCTGGGAACGAATATATGTTCCGTGAACGGGCTGAAGGCTCTAACGCCATTACTGAGATCTTCGACAATGTTCATAAGGATTATGCTAACATCGCTTCTGATGATGTGTCTAATGTGGAATTCGCTAAGGCGAACCTTCCTTTCGCGGGAGAGTTATACATGGGACACCTCAGATACAGTACTACAGGAAAGAGTGGAATAACTTATGTCCATCCTTTCTTAAGAAGAAACAACTGGAGAGCCAAAAATTTATGCTTCTGTGGTAATTTCAATATGACTAATGTCGATGAAATTTTTGATAAGCTCACTCTTCAGGGACAATGCCCACGGGTATATAGTGATACCTATATAATGCTCGAGTTGATGGGACATCGTTTGGATAGAGAAGTTGAACGAAATTTTGAAATTGCTAAAACTAAAGGACTAACTAATACCGATATCACAAAATTCATAGAAGATAATGTCAAGATGAGTAACGTCTTGAAAAAAACAATGACCGACTTTGATGGCGGTTACGTTGTTTGTGGCGTTACTGGTAGTGGAGAGATGTTCTCCATGCGTGATCCTTGGGGAATACGTCCTGCATTCTATTATAAGAATGATGAAATTGTTGTCCTTGCGAGTGAGCGCCCTGTTCTTCAGACTACTTTCGATCTTGATAGTGCCGATATCAAAGAACTTGCCCCTGGTGCTGCTCTTCTCGTTAAGAGAGATGGCGAATGCACTGTTGAGCAGATTCTTCAGCCAAAAGGTGATTCTGCATGTTCTTTTGAAAGAATTTATTTCAGTAGAGGTTCTGACTGTGATATATACAATGAACGTAAAAAGTTGGGTGAGCAACTCACAGAGCCTATTCTTAAGGCTGTTAATTATGATACTGCTCACACAGTGTTCTCTTATATTCCAAATACAGCAGAAGTTGCTTACTATGGCATGCTCAATGGATTTAAGAGATATCTTAACGACGAGAAGATAAAGAAGATAGAGAGTCTCGGACATGCTCCTACTCACGAAGAATTAGAAGACATTCTGAATGATTACGTTAGGTCTGAGAAGATTGCGTGGAAAGATATCAAACTGCGTACTTTCATCACCGAAGGCAATAGCCGTAACGACCTTGCGAGCCATGTATATGATATCACCTATGATAGTATTACGCCTAATGAGGATAATCTCGTGATTATCGACGATAGCATTGTTCGTGGAACAACTCTTAAAAAGAGTATTCTTAGAATTTTAGATCGTCTGCATCCAAAGAAAATGGTTGTTGTCAGTAGTGCTCCGCAAATACGCTATCCTGATTATTACGGAATCGACATGCCTCGCTTGGAGGAGTTCTGTGTGTTCAGAGCAACAATAGCTTTGCTTAAGGATCGTGGAATGGATAATGTTATTCGTGATACTTATAATGAGTGCAAGGATGAACTCAAAAAACCAAAAGAAAATATGGTTAATGTGGTTCGTAATATCTACAAACCATTTACGATAGAGGAAATAAATAATAAGATTGTCGAGATACTTCGCCCAGAGGGTGTTACAACTCCTATCGAGATTGTCTACCAGAGCATAGAGGGATTGCACAAGGCTATACCAAACCATAAGGGTGATTGGTATTTCACAGGACATTTCCCAACACCTGGTGGAACAAAACTCTGTAATCAGGCTTTTGTAAACTATGTTGAAAGTGTAGAGAAATAATAAGCTTGTTTAAATAGATACGATGATTGAAAAAGAATATTTAAAGTTATATATATTATAGAATGATGAAGAACGTAACTTTGGTCTTAAGTGACGGAACAAAATTTCACGGCAAGAGCTTTGGCTATGATGCGCCAGTTGCCGGTGAGGTCGTTTTCAACACAGCCATGATGGGCTATCCGGAGAGTCTTACCGACCCTTCTTATGCCGGACAGCTTATGACGCTGACTTATCCGCTTGTAGGAAATTACGGTGTGCCTCCTTTCACTATCGAGAGCAATGGCATTCCTACTTTCATGGAGAGCGATAAGATTTATGCTTCAGCTATAATCGTTAATGATTATAGTGAGCAGTATAGTCATTGGAATGCTGTTGAGAGTCTTGCTGATTGGCTTAAACGTGAACATGTTCCAGGCATTACTGGCATTGATACAAGGGAACTCACTAAGGTTTTGCGTGAGCATGGTGTGATGATGGGTAAGATTATCTTTGATGATGAACCTGACAATATACCAGAAGCTGATTATGAAGGTGTGAATTTTGTTGATAGAGTTTCTTGCAAAGAAGTTATCAGATACAACGAAGGTGCCGGAAAGAAAGTCGTTCTTGTTGATTGCGGTGTGAAGGCTAATATCATCAGAAGCATGATCAAGCGTGGTGTTGAGGTTATAAGAGTTCCTTGGAACTATGACTACACTGATATGCAATATGATGGACTTTTCCTTGCCAACGGTCCTGGTGATCCTGATGTTTGCTCTGATGCTGTAGAAATAATCCGCAAGCAGATGAACAACAGTACCAAACCTATCTGCGGTATCTGTATGGGTAATCAGTTATTGGCAAAGGCTGCCGGTGCTGAGATATATAAACTTAAATATGGTCATCGTGGTCATAACCAGCCTGTTCGTCTTGTTGGTACAGAGAAGTGCTATATCACAAGTCAGAATCATGGTTATGCTGTCAACGCTAAGACTCTGGGAAGTGATTGGAAAGAGTTGTTCGTTAATATGAATGATGGTTCTAATGAGGGTATCTGCCACAACACTAATCCTTGGTTCACAAGTCAGTTCCATCCAGAGGCTTGTTCAGGTCCTGTTGATACAGAGTTCATGTTCGACAAATTTGTAGAAACTTTAAAGTAAAGCTATAATGAAAGACGAAAATATAAAGAAAGTATTGCTGCTAGGTTCAGGTGCGTTGAAAATTGGTGAAGCAGGTGAGTTTGATTATTCTGGTTCACAGGCTTTAAAGGCTCTTCGTGAGGAAGGCATCAAAACCGTACTTATCAATCCTAATATTGCTACTGTTCAGACTTCCGAGGGAGTGGCTGATCAGATTTACTTCCTTCCTGTTCAACCTTATTTTGTTGAGCGAGTAATTCAGAAGGAAAAGCCTGATGGTATTCTTCTTTCATTCGGTGGTCAGACTGCTCTTAACTGCGGTGTTGAGTTGGACCGTTCTGGTATATTGGAAAAATATAATGTCCGTGTTCTTGGTACGCCAGTTGCTGCCATTATGAATACAGAAGACCGTGAACTGTTTGTTAATCAGCTCAACGAGATTGATGTTAAGACAATCAAGAGTGAGGCTTGTGATGATATCGTCAAGGCTCGCAAGGCTGCTGCTGATCTGGGCTATCCTGTCATCGTGCGTGCTGCTTATGCACTTGGAGGTCTTGGTTCTGGATTTGCTGACAACGAGGCTGAATTGAATGTTATCTGCGAAAAGGCTTTCGCTTTCTCTCCACAGGTTTTGGTAGAGAAGAGTTTGAAAGGCTGGAAAGAAATAGAATATGAGGTTGTGCGCGACCGTTACGATAACTGTATTACGGTATGTAATATGGAAAACTTCGACCCACTTGGTATTCATACCGGTGAGAGTATCGTTATCGCTCCTTCTCAGACACTTACAAACAGCGAATATCATAAGTTGCGTGCCCTTTCAATAAAGATTGTACGCCACATTGGTATCGTTGGTGAGTGTAATGTGCAATATGCTTTCGACCCTAAGAGCGAAGACTATCGTGTCATCGAGGTTAATGCCCGTTTGTCTCGTTCTTCTGCTTTGGCTTCAAAGGCTACTGGTTATCCTCTCGCTTTCGTTGCAGCCAAACTTGGAATGGGATATGGTCTGTTTGAGTTGAAAAACTCTGTAACAAAGACCACAAGTGCATTCTTTGAGCCTGCTCTCGACTATGTAGTCTGCAAGATTCCTCGTTGGGACCTTTCTAAGTTCCGTGGAGTTGACAAGGAACTAGGTTCTAGTATGAAGTCTGTTGGAGAGGTTATGGCAATTGGTCGTAATTTTGAAGAGGCTATCCAGAAGGGACTTCGTATGATCGGGCAGGGCATGCACGGATTTGTTGGCAATAAAGAATTAAAGATTGATGATATTGATGCTGCTCTATGCGAGCCAACTGATAAACGTGTGTTCGTTATCTCTAAGGCTATGCACAAGGGATACACTGTCGACCAGATTCATGATCTTACTAAGATTGACAAATGGTTCCTTCAGAAACTCAAGCATATCATCGACATTGATGATAATCTTAAGAATGCCAACATCAATACGATTGATAAGGATCTTCTGCGTACAGCAAAGGTCTATGGATTTACTGATTTCCAGATAGCTCGTGCTATAGGTCTTGAAACCGAAATCGGTAACATGCATAAGGCTGCTATCATCGTGCGCAACAAGCGTAAGACTTATGGAATCATCCCTGTTGTTAAGCAGATTGATACCTTGGCTGCCGAATATCCTGCACAGACTAATTATTTGTATGTCACTTATAGTGGTGTCAAGAGTGATATAGAGTTTGAAAAAGACAAGCGTTCTGTCATCGTTCTTGGTTCGGGTGCTTATCGCATCGGTAGTTCGGTAGAGTTCGACTGGTGTGGTGTTCAGGCTCTTAACACGATTCGCAAGGAAGGCTGGCGCTCTGTCATGATAAACTATAATCCAGAGACAGTATCTACAGACTATGATATGTGTGATCGTCTTTATTTTGACGAACTCACCTTCGAGCGTGTCATGGATATCATTGATTTCGAATGTCCTCATGGTGTAATCGTAAGTACAGGTGGTCAGATACCAAATAACTTGGCTATCAAACTTGATGAGCAGAATGTTCCTATCCTTGGTACTACAGCCCAGAATATTGATGGTGCTGAAGACCGTGCTAAGTTCTCAGCCATGCTTACAGAGAATGGTATCAATCAGCCAGAATGGAGTGCCCTCACAAGCATGGATGATATTGATGCTTTTGTAGACCGTGTCGGTTTCCCAGTTCTCGTTCGTCCTTCTTATGTACTTTCTGGTGCAGCCATGAATGTATGTTCAAATGAGGAGGAACTCAAACGCTTCCTTCAGCTTGCTGCTAACGTGGGTGAGGATCATCCAGTTGTGGTATCTAAGTTCATCGAGCATGCAAAGGAGATTGAGATGGATGCTGTTGCCAAAGACGGTGAGATTATGGCTTATGCCATCAGTGAACATATCGAGTTTGCCGGTGTACACTCTGGTGATGCTACAATTCAGTTCCCACCACAGAAAATTTATGTTGAGACAGTAAGACGCATCAAGCGTGTGAGCCGTCAGATTGCAAAGAACCTTCACATCAACGGTCCTTTCAATATCCAGTATATGGCTCGCGAAAATGAGATACTTGTTATTGAGTGTAATCTGCGTGCCAGTCGTTCATTCCCATTCGTAAGTAAGGTGTTGAAGATAAATCTTATCGAACTTGCTACAAGGGTAATGCTTGGACTTCCTGTTGAGAAACTCAAGAAAAACTTGTTCGATCTCGACTATGTTGGTATCAAGGCCAGCCAGTTCTCTTTCAACCGCTTGCAGAAGGCTGACCCAGTACTTGGTGTAGACATGAGTTCTACGGGAGAGGTTGGATGTATTGGTGACGATACTAACACAGCATTGCTTACAAGTATGTTGTCTGTAGGTCATCGCATACCAAAGAAGACCATCCTTTTGTCAACAGGTAGTGCAAAGCAGAAGGCTGAGATGCTTGATGCCGCTAAACAACTTGTAGCCAATGGTTATGAATTGTTTGCTACGGGTGGAACAAGCAAGTACCTAGAGGAAAACGGTATAGCTAATACACGTGTATATTGGCCTTCTGAGGAAGGACAACATCCACAGGCTATAGACATGCTTCACGAGAAGAAGATAGACATGGTAGTAAACATTCCAAAGGATCTTACTGCTCATGAGCTAACAAACGGATATAAGATTCGTCGTGCTGCAATCGACTTAAACGTGCCATTGATCACCAACAGTCGTCTTGCGAGTGCCTTTATCAATGCATTCTGCACACTGTCCCTTGATGATATTGATATCAAGGCATGGGGTGAATATTAAATCATAACCCATAAATCATATTAAGCATAGTTATCGGAGAAATCCAATAACTATGCTTATTTTTTTTTCAATATCTTTTAATAATCTAATAGCACTGATTAATCCAATAACAGCGAGAGACATTGGGGTTTCTTTGTGCAATAGATTGAGTCCTCTTGCGTGTTATTCTCTCGCAGATGGTGCAGATCATCGCAGATGAATGCAGCAGGCTGCATTATTTCGCAGAGGTTATAGCTCGTGAAGTGCAAGCTGTTTGCTGTTTATCTGCGACCTCAGCGTTATCTGCGAGAGATAATGCCGTTTACGTTGATAAATTCAATCTGTGGGAGACAATGCCGTTTGTACATGCAAAGAATGAGATCTGTGGGAATATACATCTGCTTTAGCAGATACTGCAAATATATACAGTAAAATAGATCTGTGTGAATTAGCGTGAACTCACAATCTGTCTATTATTTTGAACAATATATATAATCCGTACTTAAATAATAATGTTTCGTCTGTTATTAAATTGTAAATGAGATTGTACTTTCTTTTTATTGATTTTTGATTTGTATATTTGTAATTCATTTTTTAAATTATTATTATTTTTATGAAAGTAACATTCTCTTCTTTTACCCAGACATGTATCAACGAACAAAAAAGCTGCGGGAGCTTTTCTACTGCCCACCTTTATGGTTGTGCCGCTCACTCTTTCAGTGAGTATCTCGGACACGACACCATCCGGTTCGGCGACATCACTACCCAAGCCCTGAAACTTTATGAGAAATACCTTATCCGTACTTCCCATTCCTTCAACACCATTTCTACCTATATGCGTATGCTCCGTGCCATCTACAACAAGGCGGTGATGGCAGGTCTTGCCCGATTTGTGTTCAACCTGTTTCATGACGTGTTCACGGGCATTGATAGAAACCACAAGAAGGCACTCGACGAATCTAATTTGAAGGAGATCCTGACTGGTGAGGTGAAAAGTCTAGCTCTGAAACGGGTGCAGCTAATGGCTGCAGCCATGTATCGACTTTGTGGTATGCCCTTTGTCGACCTGCAGCATTTAAGCCTTAATTCCGTTGTTGATGGTGTGTTGAAATACAACCGCCAAAAGACAGGAAACAGTGTTAATATTCCAATAAATAGGGATAGTTGCAACCTCATCAAGCATCTCCACCTATCAAATATAGATCTCAGTACTGAGTCCGGCTACAGGCACTATCAGTCATTGCTTCGCAATTTCAATGCTGGTCTAAAGCGCCTTGCAGATACCTTGGGCGTAACTGTTCATATATCCTCCTACACCTTCCGCCATTCGTGGGCAACAAATGCCCTCCGCCATCATGTGCCAGTTGAGGTGATCAGTTCAGCTCTCGGTCATTCCGATATCAGGACAACACAGATATATCTCAAAGGTTTTGATGCAGCTGAAATAGGTAAGGCAAACAGCAAGGTCTGCAAATGTCTGAATGTAAAATAAACAACAGATAAAATGCTGTTTTTAAAGCTTAAAACGGCATCTATTAACATCAAAATAAAGAATAAAAGATATCTGTTACTTTGCAAGTAACAGAAAGGATTAATAACTTGGCAAATGTAGTCATTAATTCCTCAAGTTACATATAAATTTGCATTTATTAACCTAAAAACGCTAAAAAAAATAACCAACGGGATATAGATAACCTAAACACGTTTAATATAAACACATTTTAAATATAATTCAATATACATATTGATATCCGCCGGAATCCATTATCCGCCGGTAAGTTATCCTTTTGCCTATTTTTATTCTATACTATTCCCGAATCCTTTCTGTTACTTGCAAAGTAACGGAACGTGTAATTATAGAATAGATATATTGGATGAGCAAATTAAAATTTCATAGTACGAAGTGTAGAGTAAGTGATATTATATTAAAGTCATTTTTGGTTTTATTGGTATTACTTTCGTCATTGCGCCTTCATGCGCAGTCTGTAGCGCTGAAATCCAATCTGCTCTATGATGCATTATGTATTCCATCCCTGGGTACTGAGGTCCGCCTTGACAGTACCCTTACCCTGAGTGTTTCTTCTACCTACTGCCCGATATCCTACGGCAGCGACCGTAAATGGAAGAACTGGTCTGTTCAGTATGAAGCCCGTCATTGGTTCCGCAAGTCCTTCCGTGGTCCCTATATAGGAGTCTTCGGCATTCATGGAGGCTTCAACCTAAACCGCATTCCCATATTCCGCCTTACCAGTCACCGTGCTGAGGGCAACTTCAACGGTGCCGGACTCACTTTCGGCTTCCATCGAATACTCTCTCCTCACTGGGGCATAGATACATCCCTTTCTGCGGGCTATCTCCATCTGCGCTACCGCCATTACCGTGAGGGAACCTATGGCTACCTTGAATATACAAAGGGTAGGGATTATGTCGGTCCGGTATCCCTTTCCGTATCGCTGGTGTATATCATTAAGTGATAATAATAAGATAATAACAATGAAATAATATTTATAGAGAAATGAAACTATTACAATCTGCATTCTTTCTTCTTGCCTTTAGCGGAACGGTATCCGCAGCATCCGCCCAGACTGTCTACGGCGGACAGATCTACGTCAACTCCGAGAACTTCACCCGTCAGGGTGACCTTCTCCGTGTACGCATGAAGGTAAGCTATGACAGCAGTGTCGTGGGAAGCTGTGAGTCGCTCGTCTTCACTCCTGTGCTGAAGACAGACAGCGCGGTCTCAGTGCTTTCCTCAGTGGTCATCAACGGTCGTGAGCGTGAGCGTGATGCCCATCGCACAGAGGTCCTTTCCGACAATCGCCGCAACATGCCCATCGTTGTCAAGGACAGCCATGCCGCCAAGCGCTACTTCATTTACGACACTACAGTTCCTTATAAGGACTGGATGCAGGAGTGCCGCATGTATGTAGAGAGCGAGGAACTTAACTGCACAGGTCACCGCGGCCATGTCTACGAGGACCTTGTGCTGAAGAACATCTACCTCCACGACATGAGCAACGACAATCCCGATCCTAATGTTCACTATTATAATCTGATGGACTATGTACAGTTCCTTCAGCCTCAGGGATCCGATATAGATAAGTTCCACCGCAGCGGTGAGATTCAGATCTTCGGCAACAAGTCTCTTGCCAAACTCAGCGGCAGCAGATTCAACCGCACCGTGTTCAATACCATCGCCACTGACGTGAAAAGTGAATTGCAGCGTTACGGTACGAGCCTCGTAGGTCTTCGCATCAACGGTTTCGGTGCTCCTATCGGCAACTACCGCCGCAACGAGAGTGAGGCAATGGAGCGTTCTCTTGATTTGAAGAAGTACTTGATGAAGCAGAAGCTCACCAATCGTAACGACCTTACCGTAGGCTGGCTTGCTGAGGACTGGGACAGTATCTCTTCACTTGTAGCAGGTAGCGGCATGAATCTTCGTGAAGCCGTTGTAGACATCATCAAGAGCATCGACGTAGTCAACGGTCGTGAGCGTGAAATTCAGAACATCGGTCACGGTATGCCCTATGAGTATATGGTGAAGTTTATCTTCCCGAAAGTCTATCGCATCAAATATACGCTGACCTTCCGTCACGATGGTTTCGACAGCAACTCTGCTATGCAGCATCTTGGTTCAAATCCAGCCACGATGACGCTGGGTGAACTCTATGCTACAGCGGCATTCTACAAGAAGGGTTCTCGTGAATATAACGATATCGTGGACCTGACCGCGCGTCTCTTCCCTGATAATCCCGAGGCAAACATCAATGCAGCCGGTGTGGCTCTCACACGTAACGATGTAACCCTTGCGCATAAGTATCTTAAGCGCTGGGAGACTGATTCAAGAGCCTACTGCAATATGGGACTTCTTTATCTTAGCGAGGGCAACCGCGATAAGGCAGAGGTTTACCTAAAGATGGCAAAGGCAGCCGGAGTTACTCAGGCAGACAAAGCTTTGAGCGAACTGATGAAGATGAAATAACGAAAAGGAATAAAAATAATATTAATAATTAAATTGATTTATAATTATGAGAACAAAACCAGCAATACTAGCCTTCTTCGCATTGGCAACCATAGCCACGCAGGGCTTATTTACATCATGCTCAAGTGAAGAACTTCCTACAACAGAGAAGCCTTCAACGGGTACTCAGACCTTAACGCTGAATTTGAAACCTGCCGGTACCCGTGCCGCCGTCTATACCGATCCCGGTACAGCAGCAGAGAACACCATCAACAGTGTTACTATCGGTATCTTCGACAAGAATACGGGTAATGCCGTAAAGACCATTCAAGAGGTGCCAGGTTCTACTACTCCTAAGATCACGACCAGTCAGCTTGCCGATGAGGACATCGTCCTAGTGGCAGTGAATGCTAAGTCGGGAACCTTCACGGGAGTCAAGAATGCGGCTGATTTTAAGAATAGAACGCTTGGTATCGATGATGCTCTGGGGGGAGGAAGCGATGCTGCAACAACCGTTGCCAGTAGTAAACTTCCTATGTTCGGTACAGGAACTATTACTTTGAAGGATGCTGCGACTAGTTCCTATGAGGCAAATGTAGACGTATATCACATGGTAGCCAAGGTAACTCTGAACTCACTCAGTGTGAACTTCAGTGCGGCAGGTGCCTACAAGAATGCAACATTCAAGCCTACCGAGGTTTTCATGTCGAATGTTCCAGATGCCCTTGACTTCTATCCAGCAAGCAGCTATTCTACCTTTGCCACATACACCAATCTCTGTCAGGGGCAGAGCGATGTTTCTTCCAATTTCAGATCATATCTTGGCACAGGTACTGACCTTAGTGCTTTTTCAGCCAAAAATACTACGCTGAGTGGTGTAACTGGTGCGGCGACATCTAACTGGGAAAATACTAGTAAGATATTGTTCCTTTATACAATGCCTAACAATGCCACCACTCCGACCCGTCTTGTGATAAAGGGGCTGTTCGCTGCAGACGGCACTAGTGCAGTTCCTGTCTACTATCCTGTGAACATCAACTATAATTCTGCTAACGGAAGTGCTGCCGATGGAGGAACAGTGAAGCAGGTCTATCCAAACATGAATTATATCGTCAATGTCACCATTCAGGGTAAGGGTTCTTCTGATCCTACTGTTCCTATAGACCCTGAGAACGCAACGGCTAACATCACAGTGAAGGATTTTACAAATGCCTCACAGACTAATGTGTTCAACTAAAGCCGTATATTCAAAGTAATAGTAATACGAATAACAGTAATCAAATAACAACAATCAAACTAACGTCCAATGAAAATTAGGCATATACTTATCACCTGCATCCTTCTGGCTATGCTTTCGCCCCTAATGTGTAGCTGCATCAACGACGACGAGAGCCTTCGTGTGCAGTACAATGTTGGCGTTCGCCTAACCACGAGGACAGGCGAGGTGTTGCCTGATTCCGTGGCAGGCAGCGTGCATGCCTATATGTTTATAGAGGGGCGCTACTCCCATGAGGTTTCCAGAGAGCCTGACGGTCGCTACTATCTCTGCTTCGACAACCGCCAGACCATGCGTCTTGTTGCTGTGGGGTTAGGCAGTAGTGACAGCGTTCAGCTCGTTCCTCCAGTCTTGGGAGATTCCCTTGGCAGCGTCTGCGCAAGACTCCGCAACTATGGTGAGTCCCGCTCTGCGACAAGGACCTCAGGCACCATCACCGAGATCACTCCGATGAGCTATATCTGCTACGGCGGTTTCAGCTACAGTCCCGGCGATGCACTTCGCGACTCCAGCTTTGCCACCCTTGTCATGATGAATAAGAACGTGCGCATCCACGTCGTGATCCGCAACCTTCTCAGTCAGATGGGAGCAGGTAACTACACCGTAAAGCTAGAAGGCTTCCGCAGTGCTCTTGCCTTCGACGGCAGTATCAAGGGTGACAGCGTGGTCTATGAGCCTCATGGCGGCTTCGACAGCAACGGGGTATTCTCCACGGATATTATCAATGCCATGCCTACCGCCGAGGGTGATAGTGTTACCTTCACCCTTTACAAGAACGACAATCCGATATTTAAGCGCACCACGGACTCTTATGGCGCCCCGATAACCCTTTCGCCTGAAGACGACAAGGCAATCGTCGTTGATGTGGGCGTGATGGGTGTAAACCTTAGAGTGATGCCCTGGAGTGAAGTCAACAGCGGAACAGTGTTTTACTAGTCTGCTAGTTGAAATAAGAGTACGGTAACAATCAATGTATAGTATAACAATGAAGAATTCTATTCACACCATATATTCTCTTTCAGTCTCATTCGTGCTGATGTGCCTGTGTCTTTTCCTTGCATCCTGTGCTTGGGAGGAACTCCCGTCTGCTCCACAGGTTAGTGAAGACACAACAACGGTAAAGCTGACGTTCTGCATCAATGACGGAAATCAGACACGCGCCATCACTTCAGCCAACGAGAATACTGTGAGCGATATCACAGTTCTTGTCTTCGACAATACCAATTCCCTAATCGGCAGCAAGTATGTGTCATCCGTTGCAGCTACCTCCGTTTCTGTTCCTGTGACAACGCGTTCAGCGACTGGATGCACTATCTATGCCATTGCCAATACAGGTTCTTCGAGTTACTTTGCAGGTGTGAATACCATTTCTAAACTCAATACGATGTACACTACGCTGGCCAGTGCCGATGCTTTGGAGAGTAGCGGCAGTACAGCCGGCAGTACGGGAGCTCTAATGATAGGTAAGGCATCTGCCAATATCACAACAGGTGGAGCCAATCAGTTTGCCATCCCTTTATACCATCAGTGCAGCAAGTTCAGCTTCACGATAACTCCTGCAAGCGGTGTAACGATTACAGGTTATCAGCTCTGCAATGTCCCTCTTAGCAGTTATATCACAGACAGCCATGTGCCCGCATCAGCCTCTACTGTAGTCGGTCCTCCTCCAGCAGGAACAGGCAGCTATGGTAACTTTACTGCCGTGAGCGGTTTGAGCCAGACTACCGCGTTGTCCAAGACCTACTATGTATACGAGAACCTGTGCGGTAGCAACAGTAATGCCACCTCAGAGGCACTCCGCAACAGCAGTAATGCTCCCACTTCAGCTAGTTACCTTCTTGTTAATGCTAAGGGTAGCAACTGGACATCCACCTATAGAATCTATCTCGGAGGCGTAACAAATGTAGCCACTCCATTAAGCGATTTAACTAATTTTAATGTCTACCGCAATTTGAACTATCAGTGCAATATAACTCTTGGTGCAAGTGGTGGCAATGGAGATGCAAGAGTAACCTATACTGCAACAACAGCAAGCGGTAGAAGTAATATGTATATGGGTGATGCCCCTATAGGTAACTATCTTTATAGTGACGGTACAAACGGCACAACTTTCAAGTCAGGTCAAACGGTTGGTATCATCTTTTCGAGTGAGGTTACTCAAGCTCAATATGATGCCGGTTGCCGTCATGGTAGGGCACTTGCGTTGAAAGATGCATATAGTGGTAGTACTTGTGCTTGGTCAAATTCTTATAGTTCACCTTATCCAAACCAGACCGTTCACCCTTACTGTCAGGATTTTAAGACATGTTTTAATGATGTAAGCAGCGGTTATGATGCATTAAGTGCCAATAGCAGCTATGTTGGTAGCAGTAGTAATCCTGCATGGTATTATTGTAATAACTACAGCGATGGTACTACGCATAGCGGTTCTTTGGTTGGTAGAAAATGGTATCTTCCCAGTGCTGGTGACTGGTGGGATATAATGGAGAATCTTTGTACATGGACAGATCCTCAAAAGACAACTATAAAAGGCATGCGTACAAGTCCTAATGGTATAGGTACATATATGATATCAGGTTTGCCAAGTGGTGTTTATTATTCAACCTTTGATACGAAATTAACAACAGCATCTGGCACAGCATTGAATCATGGTAATTACTATTGGTGTGCTTCAGAGTGTGATAGTAGCGGCGCCGTACTAGTTTACTTCAATCCTTCGTACGTCATCGTTCCCTGCGGCTGTAAGAACTATGGTCATTATGTCCGGGCAGTTCTGGCTTTTTAACTATTTATCTATTTAATAATTTATCTATTTTAAAAAATATATATTATGTGTCTACCGCAACTTAAAAAACCGCCTGTGGCGGTCGCAACTTTTAAAAATTAATCCTTTATGGCATTATCTCATGAATTACCGATCTATCGTGATACAATGAAGTTATTGAGTTTAACAATAGAGAAAACAAAATGTTATCCACGCTTTTACCGCTATACGGTTGGCGAAAAAATGGTGAATATAAATCTAGATATGTTGTCCCTGATATATAGAGCAAACAGCAGTTACGAAAAAATAAGTATACTGTCTGATTTTCTAGATAAGTATAATCTAATAACAATGCTTTATCGCATTAGTGTAGAGCAACATGTTATAACCGAACGCCAGTATGCTGTGATAGCCCTGTTGCTTCAGCAAATAGGAAAGCAGGCAACTAGTTGGAAAGTATACAACGAAAAGTGCGCTAACAGAAAATAGTAATAAAATTAACAACGATACATGAAAGAACTAGAGCTAATAGAAAAACAAAAGAGTGGTGATAATAAATATCTATACTTAGTAAAAGTAGGTATGTTTTATCACGCATACGATGCAGCAGCTTATGCCATATCTAGGCTAATGCATTATAAAATAAAACGTAAACACCGTCGTGGTGGTGATGTGCTGGTTGCAGGTTTCCCTATATCGGGTATACAAAAAGCTATAAGCATGATAACATCAGCCGGTGGAAAAATATCAGAAGAGGCAGAAGGGGTCATTATCTTTACGGGAGTTGATGCCTCTGCTGATGAAAATATGGTAGTAGACGATAAAGAAAAAGAAATAAAAGAAACGGTGTCAATCAATTATCCATTAGTTGATGCCATAAAGAGTTTTGATTTGATGAATTCGTCTCCTATGAATGCGATGCACTTCATATCAGTGTTAAAGTCAATGGTGAGTTAATAAATTAGTATATAGTGGCAAGAATGATTTTGTTGGTGAGTGTCCGCTCGGTCATGACTTAGCGGAGGGAACCGGTTTTAATGAAAAAGGGTTATCGACTGGCGTAGCTGTCAGAGCACAGCATGGCTAGTAATGTCATAACAGATAACATACAATTGGTGTGCTTCAGAGTATAATAGTAACAACGCCGTACTAGTTAACTTCAATCCTTCGAACGTCAACGTAACCTACGACAATAAGAACAATGGTCATTATGTCCGGGCAGTTCTGGCTTTTGCAGAAAAACCTGATAACAGCAAAACGAATAAAAATAAATAATAATGCAAAGTATGAATCAAAATCAATATGGAACTGGAGAGCAGGATCTCTTTGCTCCAGGAGAAGAAGGAGGTATATGTCTAGAGGACGTATTTACCGCCTACTTTGACTGTAGACGCCATAAACGCGGTTCGTATAATGCACTTGCCTTTGAATACGATTATGAGCGAAAGTGTGTGGACTTATGGAAGGCAATAAATGCCGGCACATATCGTCCCCTGCGCTCTATCGTATTTATAGTTACTCATCCTGTATTAAGAGAAGTTTTTGCTCCGTCTTTTGAAAGTCGTGTTGTAGACCACATGATTGCAAGCAAGATAGAGCCATTACTTGAGAAACAGTTTATTGAAGACAATTATGCAACAAGGAAAGATAAGGGTACACTTTATGGTATAAATCGTATTTATCAACATATACGTGAATGCTCAGCAAACTATACTCAGGATTGCTATATAATGAAACTTGATATTCGTTCTTTTTTTATGAGTCTTCCTAAGCAGATGGTACATCGTAACATGGAAAAATTCATCATAGATAACTATCATGAAAAAGATTTGCCAGCATTATTGTTTATGCTACGATCTATATTGCTGGATAATCCGGAGCAGCATTGTGTGCGTAGATGTCCTAGAAGTAAATGGAAAGACCTTCCTCCGGATAAGAGTCTCTTTAATAGTGATGGCAAACATGGACTTCCAATAGGTAGGCTAACAAGCCAATTATCAGCAGCATTTACACTTGATCCACTTGATCATTTGATAACAGAAGACTGGGGCATAAAACATTATGGACGCTATGTTGACGATATGGTTCTGATAGATAGAAGTGAAGACAGATTGTTAGAAATCAAACAGCGTATTTACTCATGGCTTTCAGAACGTGGCATGGAATTGCATCCTAAAAAAATGTATTTGCAGCATTATACAAAAGGTGTTAACTTTATTGGTGGTCGCATCATGCCAGGTAGATTATATATCCATAATCGTTCGTTAGGTTTTGCCTTTGATAAGCTCATCATGTGGAATAAGCTTGCTGAAAGTAATGAGAATTTTGCGAAAGAACATGCAGAACAATATATAGCAGTTTTAAATTCTTATTTAGGAATGCTGCGTCAATATTCGGCGTATAATCAGCGCAGGAAGTTGATAAAGAATATCGGCAAGGAGTGGTGGAATGTAATGTATATACAAGGACACCTAGAAAAAGCCGTATTAAAGAAAGAAAACTCAATTCTACGATGTCCCTGGTGACTCGTTCATGTGAAGAGTAGGTTCGTGAGAATCGAAGGACGTCTAAACAATTATCACTATAAATAATTACATGAATAGTTAATTCTATTCATTTCTTCTAAGTCTACTTAGTCTAAGAAGAGTATATCCCAGTGGGGATGTATTGGAGAGCCTTCACACGCGAGTGTGGGGGCTCTTTTTGTAAAGAGCCCGCGGATTGCTGTAGATGCTTTTTTCGTAGTGGCTTCCCGTAGAGAAATACAGTTGGATTTATTTGAGTGAACGGCCGTATCTCCCGCAGATAACGAAGAGGAATGCAGCAAGCTGCATTATTTCGCAGAGAAAGACTGTTAGTGGTTGGTGTAGTTTTGGGGTTTGTCTGCGTAAATCTGCGAGATAAATGGCAGTTTATATTACAGTTTAGGATAATGGAAGAGCAAGCAAGTGAGAGCAGAGCCAAGTTTACTTGAGATTTATGGAATAAAAATATAAGTAAAAAGCGTCAATAAAATCAACGTAATTAAAAGATTTATTTTTAATAGAGTACGTGTAAAATGACTTAAAATAAAGGGATATTTATGGAGAGCATTACCCCCTAAATAGAAAAAGATTCCAGAAAAAAAGAAAAATAACCTACACTACCTACATTTTTTACTTAAACAATTACTAATCAGAATATTAACCCATGTATATTAGTGCCTTTTCCTACATCTTTCCTACATGATTCCTACATTATTAGCACGTATTTGTACCTAAAACGATGGAATTTGATCAAAGCATAATACCAAAATCGCTTTTTTTGTCCCACCATTAAGTTGTGTATTTGGCTGTAAAGTAAATCACAGTAATGCCTTTCTTTCGAATTGTAAAGCTAGAAATTTTACATCTATTTGTAAATAAAATTTTAAAATAAATGGATTTGTATAGCATTTTGATGTGCCAATCTTTTCAGTAAAGAATTTCATGCAACTATACTGATTATTAGTAACAGCTTAAAAATGTGTATAGTGTTTCAGAATTTATAACTTCAAATGTTTATAATCAATTCCTATTATAGTCAAAATGTATGAAGTGTAGCGAGAATAAAATCACCAATTTCGGTGCGCCTTTGAGTAATAAGGGCCTTATTACTCTGCAAAGCATGTAGGACAACAGAGTGATTAGGCCCTAATCACTCCCTAAAATGTATAAGAACGGACTTATATACATTAGCTAACGTATTGGATAACAATGCGTTTGGTGAAATCATGTAGGAAACGGCATCAGAAAATTAAAAATTAAAAAATATTTTAGATACTCATGACTCAATTGGTTTCATAATTTTACTATCGTAAAGAACTAAATTTGTGGAGGATCGTGTGCTAATTTTGATAAAGTTATATCGAAATTCCAACTTAATATGGTTAATCGCAGCGCTCACAGCGCTACTTAGCTGCACGGTATGGATTGCAGGATAACAACAGAGGGATGTGCTAAAGCACATCCCTCTTTATTGTTTTGTTTGGTCCCCGCAGATGGAATGATGTTGTCTCACGCAGAGTAAATGCAACAGTGTGCATTTGAGTGAACGGCCTATTCTCTCGCAGATAACGCAGAGGTCGCAGAGGAATGCAGCAAGCTGCATTATTTCGCAGAGAAAGACATATTGTAGTTAATGTTGTTTTTGGTTTTATCTGCGTAATCTGCGAGATCTGCGAGAGACATTGGGTTTTCATTGTGCAATAGCTTGAGTCTTCTTGTGTGATTATTCTCTCGCAGATAGCGCAGATTTACGCAGAGACGAGACATCTGTGTGAATCGGTGAGAGGCTGCACTGAGAATAAAAAATGAGTGAGAAAGGTGTCTTAAATAACTTTAATTAATTCACTTATTTAGTGAATTATTGTAGCCATTATATTATATTTGCAGCGTAAAGATACCGAAAACATGTTAATAGTATATGAAAAAGATTATTTGCGCGAACTCTATGAAGAAGGCAAGTGCAAAAATAAAAAGTTTAGATTTTAGCCGCAGGTAGTTAAGAAATATCAGAAGCGAGTGGATACACTTATTGGCGCTATGCGCATAGAAGATCTTTTCGTACTTAATTCTTTAAACTTCGAATCGTTGGAAAACAGTGAAGAATGCTCTATAAGAGTTGATGGCAAATATCGCTTGGAATTCCGAACACGAATCAAGGATGGAGAGCAACAAATAACGGTATGTGAATTGACTGATTTAACGAATCATTATTAAAAATAGATTTACTATGAACGAGATAAAGAGATTACCAACTCACCCTGGAGATGTGCTCAAAGAAGAACTTGAGAGTAGGGGAATCAGTCAGAAATATTATTCTGAGCTGATAGGAGTTTCTTACACTATGCTCAATGAAATATTAAATGGCAAACGCCCTGTAACTACAGACTTCGCTCTGATAGTAGAGGCTTCGCTAGGTATTAATCCAGAGATGCTTATTAATATGCAGACTCGTTATAATATGGCATTATCTTGTAGAAGCAACAAATTGTCTGAACGACTTGATAATATCAGAAAGATTTGTGCTGTATTATAAAGTGAATAACCTATAAGAATGGTAGATCTCCCGCTGATCTCGTAGAGAAAGACAGTTGTAGCTTATTTGAGTGAACGGCCTATTCTCTCGCAGATAGCGCAGAGGTCGCAGATGAATGCAGCAGGCTGCATTATTTCGCAGAGAAACGGCTAGCGTGGGCTATGGAGCAGCTTTGTTTCTCATAGCGTTACGCAGAGAAAAACACCAGCGGAATAATTTAGTCCTAACTTTTATATCATGTATTGATTTTTTTTGTAATTTTGCGAAAATAATCATATTTGGTAAAGGACATTGAAAAATACAAGATCTAATATCGATGAATTTATTCTGAAATACGTGAATTGTAATATATATGAGATGTAAGGGATATACCCGAAACTCATACAATGCTTAATTGAACAAATATCTAGTTTGAAATTATCACTATAAAATAAAAAGATAAAATGGAAGAAGGAAAGTTGCAAGTTCAGCCTAACATAAAGAAAATCAAATTAAAAGATGGCATAGAACGAGATTACATTGATACTTATGAAAAGTTATATTGGATAGTTAATAAGAGGTTTAAAGAACAGAAGGAAAAGCATCCTAATGCGGAACCAATAATTAATTTCGCAAGGCTTATAATTTCTTTAGATGATAGACTACATCCTGTTCCTTTTTGGATTGGGAATTTATGTGGTAAAATTGAAGGAATAATCAATTTAGGAAAAGAAAGTGATTTAATCCCTGATAAGCGAGGTGGCATATCAGTAAAAGACCAAATACAATTTGAAATAAAGTATAAAATAAGTTTTGCAGATTCTATCATATATTTAATGCAATTTTGGAATACTAAATTCCTTAAATATGTAACTTTTAGTGGAACTAAGTTTCTGGGTTTGTCATATATACAAAATTCAATCTTTTTTGAAGATGTACGTTTTGAAAAAAATGATATTAATCAAAATGTAGATAATGATTACAATTTACCAGTCGATATATGTAATATAATGTTTGTAGGCAATACGTTTAAAAAAACAGTTACTTTTTCTCGTGAAGATTGGAAAGATGCTAGGAAAATTTGCTTTACGGGTAACGTTTATGAAGGCGATGTTTGTTTTATGCATTGTTCATTTTTTGACTATAATAAATATTACTATGATTTCTCTAGTTCAATATTTAAAGGTAGAGTAATAGTATCTAGTGATCTACAGTTACCTAGCAATGAACGCCTTTATAGAAATGATTACTTAAATAACTATAATCTGTTTTCGCACATAAACTTTTTTGGGTCACATTTTCATAAAGAGTTGAATATTAATAATGTTATGATTGGAGATATATGCATGCGAAATTGTCACTTTGATGATAATGTAACTATTTCACTAAATTATTATGATACAATATCTAAATTGGATTTTTCTTTTTCAACAATTAAGAGTCTTTTGTTTATTGATTCTGATTCTGGTGGCATAAATGGCCAGCCTATTAAATTGTCAAATGAAATTTCTTTTTCTAATTCGTTAATAACAAAGGATGCCTTTATATTAATAAGAAATATAAATAATGAAGAATCTATCAAAAGAGCCGGTACGTTAGATTTTAGTTATGCAAATATATTAGGCACTGTAACGATACAAGATTCAAAACTAGATAGAATTAAATTAGACAAATCGACTCTCATAGGTGATATAAATATCGAAAACGTTGAAACTGAATATGATTCTAGGGAGAGCATTGCTAAAATTAAAAATGAGTATTTTCAGAGAAACGATATTGTTAATCTTTTGTTTTATAAAGCAAAAGAAATGAAGTATTACTCGGAACATCTTGATTTTAAATATAAATTTATTACTAATATATTCCGCTGGTTTACAAGAAATTGGTTCTATAATACAATCGGTATCTGTTTTTTGCCAATTTTGCTTTTGTTATCTTTGTTACCAATTAAATCACTAGAGAAAGTTAGAGAATACACTTTGTTGTATCTCAATCGTATTAGTAATTCTTTTGGTATGAGTTGGGGACAAGGTGTGCTATTTACATGCGTCACAGCGTGGCTTTTTTTCGCATTGATTAATACCTGGGGAGTAAAGTCAACGCCTTTATTTGTATGGGGGTGGAATGGATCAGAGAGTTTCGGTGAGGTGTGGAAATACTATCTACATATGTTTTATTTAATAGATTTTAAAGACAAATTTAATGATATAATAAAAGATGGCATAATAAAACATGAAGGCATTAAATTAAATGCACTTGGTGATACTTTATTCTTTGTTTCAAAGATATTTGTTAGTTATGGGATATATCAGACTATTTCAGCCTTTAGAAAGTATGGCAAATAAAGTTTTTGAAGTAGGCTACTACTAGTATACTATACTATACTTTTTGATATAACTTAAATGATAAATTATAATGCGTGAATTAACAAAAAATGAAAAAAGATTAGTTACTGAAATCGTAACAAAATGCGTTCCAGATAGCGAAGTAACTATTGGCGATATAATTATGTCTTTATACGATATAAACTTTATGGATCAATATTTACCAAATTCTTTTGAAGACACTTATTTAGCTAAAGAAGACTACAGTAGTGTGTGCGTCCAATATAAGACTTACAAAGGCAGGAACTTTCAATCAGAAATATACGAAGCGATTGTTCTATTGATTTTTCTTAAACAAGAAGGCTTTATTTTTTTGAACTTTAATTCTATAGTAGATTATTATGCAAAGGGGAAGAAGCATAAAATAAAAGCATCTAGTGATGACGAATATGAGGAAAATCGTATTTATGATGTTTTCCCAAATACTTGTTTATGGGTATTATTTAATAGTTACTGTATTGTTACTAATTCACTGATAGATTATTCAAAAGATTTTAAAACAGAAGAACAGAGGAGATTTAGAACATCTATTCGTTATACATGGATTGCAATCCTAATTTCTTTAATAAGCTGTGTAATTACTTGCTTTATAGGATGTAAATGATTTACATTCATCAACCAAATACGGCAATGATAATAAATATTCAGAGTGTAAATAATGTAACTGCTTAATAGTCATTGCTTACAAAATTTGGACTAATCTGCGAATTTTTAGAAGTTCTTCAACAAGTCTACTAAATCTTGAGTAAGTATCACGTTTAATATTGAAAACTTGTATGATTTTTGTGGTCAAAATTATGTAAATCTCATTTTTTTTTCATAACTTTACACCCTAAATACGTTACATTAAAAATTATGAACTTACCTAAGAATATAACAACAATTCAAGACGTTAAAGATTTTGCCAATTATTTGGTAAACACAGAACATCTTAATTTCAATTCAGATGAAGACTTTAGAAATTACATCAGCTACGAGACGCATAAACCAACATATTCTGAAGCAGAAGCTGTAAAGCGTAATAACCTTATGGAACAATGCTTTAGAGTTTGCGAATCAGAAGAAGTTGATATTTATGAAGTTATGGGAGAATATCTTGTTGAAGCATTAAGTCTTGGAGGTTTTAATTAATGAGAAAGAAATTTAAGTACATTGACCTTTTTGCAGGAATTGGTGGCTTTCATCAAGCCATGCAAAGTGTTGGAGGTGAATGTGTTTTCGCTAGTGAAATAGATAAAAATGCACGTGAAAGTTATGAAGCAAACTATAAATTTGATAGCCCAAATTTATTTGCTGCTGATAATAAATACTTCAATAATGATATAACAAGTGCTTGCCCAGAAGAAATTCCTGATTTTGACGTCTGTTGTGGGGGATTTCCTTGTCAGCCTTTTTCTGTGGCTGGATTAAGAAAAGGTTTTGAAGATACACGGGGTACATTGTTTTTTAATATTGCAAATATAATAAAAAACAAAAAAGAATGTGGGGTTCCCCCTAAAGTTTTATATTTAGAAAACGTTAGAGGATTGAGAACACATGACAATGGAAATACTTTTAAAGTTATTTTAGAAACATTGGAAGAACTTGGATATAAGTATAAATATGATGTTATTAATGCGAAATATTTTGGAGTACCTCAAAATAGGGAGCGTTTATTTATAATTGCTTGGTATCCAAATTTGATTCATGTTGACGATTTTAAATTTCCATTTGGAATTGATATTAATGGTAAAACAATTTTTGAGAAAGATCGCAAATACTTGGTAGAGCATGCAATACCGACTAAAGTCTCAGATGTTTTTGAACCAGAAGAGGTAACTAGAACATTTACAATTTCAGACAGAATGTGGATCGGGCATCAAGAACGAAAAAAGAGAAATAAAGCTAATGGTAAAGGTTTCGGTTATTCTTTATATACAGCTGATAGTGTTTACGCGAGCACGATTTCTGCTAGATATTGGAAAGACGGAAGCGAAATATTAATCGATCAATCTGACCAAGGTTTAAACCCTCGAACTTTAACTCCGGTTGAAGCTGGTAGGTTACAAGGCTACAGAATTATAGGTAATGGTTGGCTTCACCCAGAGCAAGAGAATAACCTCAATTATAATGAAACTAATCCAGAATATAAAATTGTAGTTTCAAAGAAAGAGGCGTATCGTCAATTTGGTAATAGTGTTGCAATTCCTGTTGTTAAACGGCTTGCTCATGAAATTAAAAAACAACTTTTAGATAAATAGCTATGGCACTAATTAATTTAAACTTATTGAAAGATAGACTGGTTAAAGACTATCAAGAAAATTTTGATAGTAAAGACATTGAGATTCCAACCAGCTTTAAAAGTGAAGTTGAAAGTATAGATAATAATGTTATAACTTATTATAAATATAGTGTCAAGATTCATTCAACAAGTAATCTTGATATGTATATTCCAAATCAATGGTTTTATATAGCTTCATTCTTTACGGAATACTATATTGAATTGGAGAAATATAGAGATATCGCATTATCCCTGTACTCAAAAGACGCTTTAAAAGGTCATAATAGTTTATCTCTATCAGATGCTGAAATGAAGAAACTAGATTCATTAGATTTGTTACAAGAAGAGAAGGAATTTATGAATAAATTTATTACCGATTATTCTTGGTGGGGCGGTGGTAAGACTATTGATAGAAATGACTTTTTTGTTTCACCTATAATATATTTTGCAAGTCTTGTTAATGCTACTTCTGGTTATCTGGCAGATATTTGTGCTTTCTTAGCCAAAAAACCAAATTGTGCGAAATTACTACACGATACTAATACAAATAGTAAAATTTTAGAGCATTATACTGCCCCTAATCAGCCTCTTCAGCAAATTTATTATGGTGCACCTGGTACAGGTAAGTCATTTGGAATAAAAACAAAAATAGTTAATAGTAAAAATATTCGCACAATCTTTCATCCAGATAGTGACTATTCAACTTTTGTTGGAGCTTATAAGCCGATAATAGAACCTCGTCCAAGATATGGATTGAATCAAAAAGAAACGGTTAGACTGAAAGATGAGAGCGGAAAACCACTAACAGAAGAAGTCATAACATATAAGTTTGTTCCGCAAGCATTTATAAAAGCATATCTAAAAGCATGGAAGTTAATGGCGGAAGCAAAAGAAAGTGGAGAATCTCCAAAACCATTTTATCTTGTGATAGAGGAAATTAATCGTGGTAACTGTGCGCAAATATTCGGTGATGTATTCCAACTACTTGACCGTAACAGAAACGGATTCTCAAGTTATGAAATAGTTCCAGATAGCGATATTCAAAAATTTTTGAAAGAAGATAATGAACTCGGATTTGGTAAAGGGTTACAGGTGTCTGATGTTGTAAATGATCATGGTGAAATTATTGCTACTAGCGATGAAATTAGGAATGGTGAGAAGTTAGTACTTCCTCCTAATCTCCATATATGGGCAACAATGAATACATCAGATCAGAGCTTGTTCCCGATAGACTCAGCCTTTAAACGTCGATGGGCATGGAAATATGTAAAGATTAAAGACGCTAAGAAAAACTGGACAATAGAGGCTGATGATAAATCCTATGATTGGTATGAATTTATACAAAGTATAAATGAAGTGATAAACAATATGACTTCCTCGGCTGATAAACAGTTGGGGTATTTCTTCTGTAAGGCTAGCAAAAAAGCTAGTGAAACAGACGCAGAGCCAACAATAATCACAGCAGAAACTTTCGTCGGTAAAGTTTTATTCTATCTTTGGAATGACGTGTTTAAGGAATATGGATTTGACAACAGTGAATTATTTAAATTTACAAAAACAGATGAAGGAAAGTCTGTACAAGCTGATCTAACATTTCCTGACTTTTATAATGATGATAACGAAGTAAATGTAGGCATAATGTCGCAATTTATTGATAACGTTCTCGGTTGGAAGTCTGACGAGAATAAATAACATACACTATGCGGATTATATTTGAAGAACACCACTATGCAGCAGCATGTGTACAGAATGAACTTAAAGGCATCTGCACATTGCAGGACGTTGATAAATATATCAGCGTAAGCTATGTGGGCTACTTCTATAATCCTATACCGGAAATCAAGGACTGTGTCTTTATTTTGCCAAAAGTGTTGTTGGAGGATAAAGAGATAACAACTGAAGATGGCAAAAAAACTAAAATAGAAATTATTGCGAATATACCTACGGTAATTGACGAAAATGGAAACGAAAGATGGGTTACACCTGAGGATATAATATCGCCACAAGGGCAAGAGAAGTACCTGCCAAAAGATTATCGAAAGTTCATTTATGAGTTTTCTGTATGGATGTATCGTTCGTTAAATGTTTATAGACAAAATAACAGAGATAGTAAGGCTATTTATTACAAGACTTTACCACAAGAAGGTAGAGGACGTAGACATGAAGCAAGTACCTTTCTTGACATAATATTGTCGCTAATAAGGTTTAACAACGAAAACCAAAACTTCTTTATATATACAATTAAAAATCTGCATAGTGGCCATAATAAGATAAACTGGACTAGAACTATATCAAAATCGCAATGTGTGGTTCAGGGCAATGATGTTGTATATCTGAACCCTGTAAATAAAAAGCGTAAGATAAACTTTGAAGAAGAATTGTTTGTAATCTTCTTTAGCATACTCTATTATCTTAATGACAATTATGGATTTAAAGCTCATATAAACTGCAACTATGATTTGCTTATTGGCAAACAGTTCAACTTGTATCTTAGGGGATTGGGTAAAGTAAGGCTGCGCCAAATAAGATATAAATATTTCTCAGACAAGACATTACAGTTGTGGGATTTATGCTATGCCTTTTTTGAATATGCCTATAAGATTAATGTAAACATGAACCAACATGAGTACTTGTTGGCAAAGAGCTTCGAGCACGTGTTTGAAGCTATGATAGATGATTTGATTGGTGATACAGACATTCCTAAGGGATTGAAGGAACAATATGATGGAAAACTTGTTGACCATATGTATATTTATGATGATTTGGTAAAAAGCGATGACGATGATCAAAAAGATATTTATTATATTGGTGATTCTAAATATTATAAAAATGGGCACAATCTAGGTAAAAAGTCTATTTATAAGCAATATACTTATGCCCGAAATGTGATTCAGTGGAACATTGATCTGTTTGCTAATAAGAATGAATATGACGAAGAAGAAAGGTATAAACAGATTCGTCTACGTAATGATGATAGTGATCCGTTGACTGAAGGATATAACGTGATACCAAATTTCTTCATATCTGCTTATGTAAACAAAGATCATTCTTATGTTGAGAAAGACAATATCAAGATACATTTAAACGGAAAGGAAAAGGAACATAGTACAGATGTATCAAGTCAGTTTGAGGATAGACTATTTGATAGAGACACGCTTATTCTATCTCACTATGATGTAAATTTCTTATATGTGATTTACTTGTATTCTCGAAATAAGAGTTCTGAAAAAAGTACGTGGAGAAGTAAAGTTAGACAACTGTTTCGCGATGAAATAAGAAATGTTCTTCAGAATAAGTATAAATTCTACGCAATGAAGAGTAAAGGAAATCCGATAGCTGGAGAAGAGTTTATAAAGGAGCATTTCAAGGAATTGCAAGGTAAATTATATCGTCCGTATGTTGATAATAATCTATATGCGCTTGCTCTTAGCACGGAAACGAATACCAATCCAACAGAAAATGATGCTTATAAATTGTTAAGTGAGTTTTTTATAATTGATGAAGTTACGTTGGGTGATAATCCTCAAAAGAGTCTTGAAAAGAAAGTGCAACAATACCAAATTGATCACCCTTATACTAATGTTCCTCAAGAATGGTTGGCTGAGTATCATATTGAGAGATATATTAATGATTATTTTGTTGTGGGAATGTATCATGATCAGGAGCATTGGGATTGGATAACAGGCAAGAACGATAAAGGAACTTTGATATATAATGTTCGTCTTGATTCTGGAAGAAATGGTGCACAGAAAAAAAGCCATATAAGAAAGTTAAGACCTAAATTTGCTATACTCTATGAAGAAAATCACGAGGCAGAAAATAATTATCATGTTTTCCGAATTCATGATTATGCGATAATGTCACAGGAAAGAATGGAGAAGGCTTTATATCCATCTAATCATGGAGGACCAAAGGGGGAATATTTTGTATTCCGTTTTGATGATGAGGTTTCTTTTGGAAAAATAGATATAAACAAATTGATTCTATCTCGTAGTCAAGATACAGCTAATGCATATATTAAAGGTGAACCTATCTTTGCTACGGGCAGTGAACTGTTAGAGTTTAAACCATGATAGCTTCTTCACGTTCATATAACATGTCACGAATCCGTTCCAAGGATACAAAGCCTGAGCTGATTGTGAGGCATTGGCTTTGGAGTCATGGTTATAGGTATCGTAAGAATGTGAAACGATTACCAGGAACTCCAGATATTGTGTTGAGAAAATATAGTATATGCATTTTTGTTCACGGCTGTTTCTGGCACGGACATGGTCACATAACATATCCTAAAACAAACGCTGAGTTTTGGAGAAACAAGATTGAACGCAACAAACAACGGGATGATGAAGATAAGCAGAAACTGCTTGGCATGGGTTGGAACGTCATAACTGTTTGGGAATGTCAACTGAAGAAAGATAAGCTAGAACAATCAATGCGAGAAGTTGTATATTGGATAAATCACTCTTTACTTCTCAAATCTGGCGATAGATTCAGCATGCACATTGCTGCAACTTATAACTTAGATAAAGGGGAAACTGGTATTGATATTGCTGCAGAACCCGAACCGAATGGCTATAAGGAATAGAACAGCTTGAATAGTAAACATTTTTATTTATAACCTAAATTGATAAAATAATCAGATGGAGAATAAAACATATAAGATTTTTTATACATGGAAGATGATATTGATTTCATTTCTATGTGTGTTGTTAGGGGTCGTGGCATTTATAATGGCTATTGGTAAAAGCTGGTCATATTTTCATGATATATTTATGGGCGTAGCCGGAATCGTTCTTTTCATTGTTGGATTGTTTATGATCATGTATATTTTCTATTCTTATATTTACCATATTCCAGTATTCGAAATTTGTGAAGACCGCATCAGAACGTATTCTTTATTTAAGAACAAACACGTAGACTTGATGTTTGAAGATGTTGAGAATTTCCAACTTTATAGTTATAAACATAACAAGCAAATAAGGATCATATATACAAAATCTGGTTATAGTAAGCTTGTAGAAAAATCAGGTATAGTGAAACAGAAACTCATAAAGTTTAATGTTGGCTTGACAGGCACTGTGGGAAGTATTAATGTATCTAATATGTCTATGAAGCCTAAAGAGATTTATGCAATACTTACAGAGCAACTTAGAAAATATAAAGAATAAACATTATATCACATAGGGTATGTTTATCATGTATAACTAGTATAATATACCCTTAAAGGTATAAAACAATAATTGCAACTTATGAATTTGAGAATACAACTTGATACTACAAATATAGATTGGAATGTGGTGGTAGACATCCTACAAAAGGCTGGGATGGCTAACCGCACAGCTGAAATACATCAACGGGCATTTAATAATAGTCATACTGTTGTTTTTGTGTTCGATGCAGATAATCTGGTAGGCTTTGGAAGAGCAATATCTGATGGCGAGTATCAAGCCGCTATATATGATGTAGCTGTTCTGCCAAGTTACCAAGGTAAAGGAATTGGTAAAACAATTGTCCGTAGTATAGTTGGGAATATACCTAACTGTAGTTTTATTTTATATGCTTCTCCTGGAAAAGAAAAGTTTTATGAAAAGGAAGGCTTCAGGAAGATGAAAACTGGTATGGCTTTATTTGTTGATGCTGAAAAGATGAAAGATAAAGGTTTTATAAAATAGTAAAATAACGACTTACATAACAATGGAATAATACGATAAAAACTTAAGATGATATGTCAATATGTAATGTATGTCATCTTAAGTCTTTAAGATATCACTCCATAAAATGCTAATACAATTTATTAAACTAAAAGTTTTATATACTTAATATAAATGCTTTCTGTTTAATGTTTTGAATTATTGATATCCGATAAAACAAGTAATAATAAAATGTATACTTTTGCCCATGTGTTAGATTTATTTTGTGGTAAAGGCAAAGATAGCACAAAAAAGGCTGAACTCAGAAATGAATTCAGCCTTTTTTGTTATTATTCAAAAAGTTTTATCGGATAACAATAATTTTATTTATGTTTACTTTTAAGTACTTGTTTCAGGAATTTCGGCGTATAACCTTTGTTACTTTTGATAATATCTTCAGGTGTTCCTGTTGCTAGAATAGTTCCTCCATTTCTGCCACCTTCAGGACCGACATCAATAATATAGTCTGCAAGTTTAATGACATCCATATTATGTTCTATGACGATAACCGTATTTCCTCTGTCTGTGAGTTTTTGAAGTACATCCATAAGTATTCTGATATCCTCAAAGTGCAGTCCGGTGGTTGGTTCGTCAAGAATGTATAGCGTCTTGCCTGTATCTTTCTTCGCAAGTTCCGTGGCTAGTTTAACACGTTGGCTTTCACCTCCTGAAAGGGTAGTGGAACTTTGACCTAGTTTTATATATCCTAATCCCACATCTTGTAGCGTCTTTATTTTAGGCAATATGCTAGGTACGTTCTCAAAGAAATCTACGGCCTGATTGATTGTCATGTCAAGAACATCTGCAATTGATTTTCCTTTAAATCTTACTTCAAGGGTTTCTCTATTATATCTTTTACCATGACAAACCTCACAAGGTATCATTACATCAGGAAGAAAGTTCATTTCTATAGTCTTGTATCCATTACCACCACAAGCCTCACATCTGCCACCTTTTACGTTAAAAGAAAATCTTCCAGGTTTATAACCTCTTATCATTGCTTCAGGAAGGTTTACGAATAAACTCCTGATTTCACTGAATACGCCTGTATAAGTTGCAGGATTGCTTCTTGGAGTTCTTCCGATAGGACTTTGATCTACATTTACAATCTTGTCAATATTATCAATACCGCTGATTTTATCATACTTCATCGGTTTTTTAAGAGATCTGTAGAAATGATGAGAGAGGATAGGCTGCAAAGTCTCATTTATAAGAGTAGACTTACCTGATCCTGATACACCGGAAACTACGATAAGTTTACCAAGTGGGAACTCAACATTAACGTTTTTAAGATTATTTCCCTTTGCTCCATATATCTTAATGCTCTTTCCATTGCCTTTTCTTCTTATTTCTGGAATTGCAATTTGTCGCTCACCGTTTAGATAGTCTGCGGTTATGGTGTGTTTCTTCAACATTTCTTCAGGAGTTCCCTGAAATACAACTTCACCACCTTTTCTTCCAGCTTCTGGTCCAATATCAATAATCCAGTCAGCTGCACGCATCATGTCTTCATCATGTTCGACGACAATGACCGTGTTTCCAAGGTCGCGGAGTTCCTTAAGAGATTTAATCAGTCGGTCGTTATCACGTTGGTGCAAACCAATACTAGGCTCGTCAAGTATGTAAAGTACGTTAATCAACTGACTACCAATTTGAGTCGCAAGTCTAATTCTTTGGCTTTCGCCTCCGGACAGAGTTGCGCTTTGCCTATTTAGTGATAAATAGTCAAGTCCGACTTCTAATAAAAATGACACACGTGTCTTTATTTCCTTTATAATTTCTTTTGCAATTCTTTTCTGCTGAGGTTCAAGATGTTCTTCAACATGATCAAGCCAGTCTTTAAGATCATTGATATCCATGCTGGCTACTTCTGTGATATTTTTATCCCAAATCTTATATGAAAGAGCCTCTTTGTTTAATCTTTGTCCTTTACATACTGGACACTCTGTTGTTGCAAGAAATTGGTCTGCCCATTTCTTGCCAGATGTAGAATCATCATTTTCGATTACAGTTTGAAGATATTTTATAATACCGTCAAAATTAACGAAATAGTCTGATGTTGTATGTACTAAGCTTTTGTCAATCTTTACATTTTCAAGACTACCATATAAAATTTCATCTACAGCTTCCTGAGGAATGTCCTTAAATGGAGTCTTAATATTGCAATCATATTTGTGCAAGATAGAATCTATCTGCCAAAATATCATTTGATTTTTGTATTTACCGAGCGGAATTATAGCACCATCATGAATGTTTATTTTCGTGTCGGGAATAACTTTCTTGAGATCTATCTCATTTACATATCCTAAACCTTTGCAATGAGGGCATGCTCCTTCAGGGGAATTAAATGAGAATATATTTGGTGCAGGGTCTTTGTATGATATACCAGATGTGGGACACATGAGCCTTTTAGAAAAATATTTAACTTCATCTGTGTCTTTGTCCAAGATCATGATTAGTCCATCACCTTGTTTCATGGCAGTCTGAATACTCTTGGTGAGTCTTTCCTGTGATACATCCTCAACTTTCATCTTGTCAATTACGACTTCAATGCTGTGGTTTTTGTATCTATCCGTTTTCATTCCACGGACCAAATCCTTTATCTCACCATCAACTCTGATATACAGATAACCTTTTCTGCGCATACTTTCAAACAGTTCGCGATAGTGACCTTTACGGTTTCTAACTAATGGAGCAAGTATAAAGATTCTTTTTTCAGAATAGTTATCGGTAATCATTTCAATAACCTTTTCCTCTGTGTACTTGACCATTTTTTCGCCAGTCACGTAACTGTAGGCTGTGCCTGCACGTGCATATAGAAGTCTTAAGTAGTCATAAATTTCTGTCGTAGTACCAACGGTAGAACGTGGATTTTTATTTGTTGTCTTCTGTTCTATGCTGACAACTGGGCTTAATCCAGTAATCTTGTCAACATCAGGTCTTTCCATGTTGCCAAGAAAATTGCGGGCGTAAGCCGAGAAAGTTTCAATATATCTTCTTTGTCCTTCAGCAAATATAGTATCGAAAGCAAGCGAAGACTTGCCTGAACCCGAAAGACCAGTGATGACAGTTAGTGAATTGCGGGGAATCTCTACGTCTACATTCTTAAGATTGTGGACTCTTGCTCCCCATACATTTATCTTTTTATCTTCTCTTTCCATAAAGAGCTAATACTATTAATTTTTATTATTCGTTATTTGCTGTGCCCGACGATTCTGTATAGCCACGAAGAATATTAACATCTCGTTTGATGTTGTACTTCTTTCCGTCAGCACCTGTAGCTTTTACCAAAACAAAATATACGCCGTCTTTGACGTCTTTACCATTGTATTTTCCGTTCCAACCATCATTTATGTCATTCCATTCATATAGTTTTTGTCCCCATCGGTTAAATATATATGCATGAAAATCAATAATACTCTGATAGTTACTTTTTGCTTTATATATATCATTAATGCCATCTCCGTTTGGGGAAAAAGCATTAGGCATTTCTAGTCTACTTGTTGATAATGTGATAGTTAAAGGGTCTGATGTTATTTCTTTAACATTACTTCCATTGGTAAATTTGGCATAAAGAACAATGTTATGAGTGCCAGATTTTGTAAACGTATATTTTGTATCCTGTTCATATCTTATCAAGTATGGAATCGTATCATTTTCTGTTGTGAATCTCCACTCGTAATATGTTGTCCATCCATCAATATTCTCTGGCTGTGCATAAAAGGTAGCTGTTACAGGTGCAGAACCATCATAGTTTCCTGTTGTTTCTTTTTCCTCAGAATCTATAATTGTTACCGTCGGTGATACAATGGGAATAATGTCCGCCAATGCAGTGCTGACGGTAATAATGCATAATAACAATACTATTGATTTCTTAATTTTCATTCCCTATTATATATATTTGTGCAAAGTTACTAAAAAGATAACACATCAGATGTGGTATAATGACATATTTTTTGTATTTTTGCACTTGCAAGTTAAAATTTAAAGATTATGAGACATTTTTACAGAAATATACTACTTGTTGTCTTGTTGTTTTCAAGCAATGTAATTTGGGCTGCCGATAACAAGATGGAGAGTCCTAAAAGTAAGAATTCTATCTCTGTAGGTGTAATGCTACCACTGCATAATGTAGATGGCGACGGCCGTAGGATGATTGAATATTATCGTGGTATTCTTATGGCATGTGATCAATTGAAGTTGGAAGGATTTCATATTGATGTTCATGCATGGAATGTACCAATTGATGCAGATATCAAACAAATTTTATTGAATAATTACGCTAATAAATGTGATTTGATTTTTGGACCGTTATATTCAAAACAAGTAAAGCCTCTTTCTGAATTTTGCAAGGCATATAATATCAAACTTGTAATTCCATTCTCAATAACAGGTAATGATGTTGTTAATAATCCGAATATATTTCAAGTATATCAGGATAATTTAAGTTTAAATACCTCTGCGATTAATTCCTATATTGAACGCTTCAGCGACAGTCATCCTGTATTTATTGATTGTAATGATTCTACTAGTCGAAAGAGTAATTTTACATCAAACCTTCGTAAAGTGCTTGAGGCTAAACGTATAGCGTATAATATCACGAATATAAAGTCTTCTGATGAGTCTTTTGCTAAGGCGTTTAGTCGCAATAAACATAATGTTGTGATTCTAAATTCTGATCATTATAAGGAACTTAGTGCTGCGATAGCAAAACTTGACAAAATGTCATCACTTTATCCTGGATTTGTAGTTAGTATGTTTGGTTATACAGAATGGCTTATATATGCTAATTATGAGTTCAATAATTTCTGTAGATACGATACTTATATACCAACTGTGTTTTATCATAATCAATATTCTGCAGCTACAACATCATTGGAGAAAAGCTACAGAGGGTGGTTTAAGGAAGAAATGCAGCCAGCACAGCCTCGTTTTGCAATTACAGGTTATGATCATGCTCAGTTCTTTATAAGAGGCATCGCTAAATATGGAAACAAGTTTGTCGGAAGCAAATCACAAAATGTATATTCTTCACTGCAAACTCCTTTGTGTTTTGAGAAATTAGGTAAAGGAGGTTATGTGAATAACAGTTTTATGCTGATACATTATTTATATAATCACAGTATAGAAAGTCTTGCTTATTAATAAATAGAGAGTGATTTTCATGTATCATTGGTTAAATATGAAAACTAAACAAAAAATACTGTCAGGCGTATTCCTAATCCTATTTGGAGTCTTGCCTTCACATGCTCAGATAGGAGAGCACCGAGATGAATTTTCCATTGGTGTGAGCGGGGGATATGTTATGAGTAACGTGGCTTTCGTACCTAAAGTTAATCAAGGATATCATGGTGGAATTACCGGCGGTATATCTGTGCGTTATAAAAGTGAAAAATATTTCAATACTATTTGCTCTGTAGTGGGCGAGATAAACTATTCTCAGATAGGATGGAAAGAAAGTATTCTGGATACTAATAATCAACCTGTAATAAATGCAAAAACAGGATTGGCTGAAAAATACAGTCGAACATTGAACTATATTCAAGTTCCGGTTTTAGCACACTTAGCATGGGGAAAGGAATATAAAGGTATGCAGTTCTTTATAAATCTTGGTCCTCAATTTGGCTATTTGATTAGTGAGAGTACTGATATGAACTTTGAATTAAGTAGCCGTAACACTACAGCACGAGTGAATCCTGTAATAGCTCAAGATTCAATGAATGTTGAGAATAAGTTTGATTATGGAATAGCCGTTGGTGGTGGACTTGAATATAGTCATCCTAAAATTGGACATATCCTTTTAGAAGCTCGTTATTACTATGGGCTGGCTAATATATATGGTTCGTCTAAACGTGATTATTTTTCAAAATCGAATATCGGAAATATAGTTATAAAGGCTACTTATTTATTTGATATTTCTAAAACAAAGAAGTCAACAATAAAATCTAAATAAAAATATTATGTTTGAAAATCAACCAAAAGGGCTGTTTGCCCTAGCATTGGCTAATACCGGAGAACGATTCGGATATTATACTATGCTTGCTATCTTTGTTCTTTTCCTGCAATCAAACTTCGGATGGGGTGAGGGACTTGCCGGAACAGTTTATTCAACTTTCCTTATGTTAGTTTATTTCCTTCCTATAGTTGGTGGAGCTATGGCTGATAAGATTGGTTACGGTAAGTGTGTAACATTTGGCATTATAATTATGTTTCTTGGGTATTTCTTATTGGCTATACCCGCAGGTGCAGGTGCATTGGCAATAACAATTATGTCAGGTGCGTTGCTTATGATATGTATTGGAACAAGCTTGTTCAAGGGAAATCTTCAGGTAATGGTAGGTAACCTTTATGATGATGCAAAGTATTCTGGTCAGCGTGATTCAGGTTTCTCTATATTCTATATGGCTATAAATATAGGCGCATTGTTTGCACCAACAGCTGCATTGAAAATTATTGATTGGGCAGAAAAGTCTCTTGGTGCATCTGAGCAGACAGCCTATCATTACGCATTTGGAGTTGCTTGTATTTCTCTTATTATATCTATAGCAATTTATTATGGTTTCCGTTGGACATTTGCTAATGTTGATAATCATAAAGCAAAGAGCGAATCTTCTGTTGAAGATAAAAAAGTTGAAACAGAAGAAGATGCTGCCGATACAAGATCTCGTCTTGTAGCTTTGTTTCTTGTATTTGCTGTTGTTGTTTTCTTCTGGATGGCTTTCCATCAGAATGGACTTACTTTGACATACTTTGCACGTGACTTCGTAAAAACAAGTAGCACTGGTATAGAAGGAATGATGTTTAGTGTTACGAATCTCGTAGCTGTTATCTTTATAATTTATTCTTTGTTCTCTTTGTTCCAGAGCAAAAAAATGAGTGGCAAATTGATTTCTGCTTTGATTATACTAGCATCTGCTGGTTATCTTTACTATGATTATACTCAATTACCAATTAGTGGTGTTGAAATTTCTGCACCAATCTTCCAGCAGTTTAATCCTAGTTTTGTTGTAGCATTAACTCCTATAAGTATGGCTTTGTTTGGTTGGCTTGCTACAAAGGGCAAGGAACCTTCTGCTCCACGCAAAATAGGTTACGGTATGCTTGTTGCTGGTTTGGGATATGTTGTTATGATAATGGCATCAATAGGCTTAAGCTACAATCTTACAGATGCTCAGCGCGTTTCTCCAAATTGGTTGGTAAGCACATATTTAATACTTACATTTGCAGAGCTTTTGCTTTCTCCAATGGGTATATCTTTTGTAAGTAAGGTTGCTCCTGAGAAGTATAAAGGTGTAATGATGGGATGTTGGTTTGGTGCTACTGCTATAGGAAACTTCCTTGTTCAGATTCCTGCATATCTTTGGAAGGTTGTTCCATTGACATACGTATGGGGTGTGCTTGTAACTTTATGTTTAGCTTCTTTCATTTTCATCTTTGCTGTAATGAAGAAGTTAGAGAAGGTTTGCTAATATAATATTCTTAAATTAAAATATAGTCCCAATGATATAAAAATGTCATTGGGATTTTTTTTATCTATCCGCTTAACCTTTCATGAGCAAACTTTTTCATCTAACAGTAAAAGTTTTTTAATGCTACTAATGTCACTAACCCTTTATTTATAAGGGGTAGGCGAGTGATATTATATGTAGGAAACGGCATTAAAAAGTTCACAAAAAAAGTTTTTCATTATTTAGTGGGTTGTCTATATCGCTGAGAGCAGAACCTTAGTGTTCATGACTATAGATAGCTGAATTAAAGATGTACAGAATACTCTTCCAGAACACAAAGATTATTCTTATCTGTCGCTGTATGAACTACATAAACAAAATGTGTTTAAAAGAAAAATTCATTGAACCTTTAACGTTCGCTAGACCTAATGTTCGAAATGTAGATGAGGTTTCCTCACATCGGAACGTAAACTCGTTAAGTTATTGCTATTTCTAAACTTTTAGAGAACTGTAATAATCTTTATTTCTTAATCTTGCAAGCAACAATAGTTGCGAAAACAGCGAAGACAATGAATATTATTATTCCTGGTGTGTAGTTAATCTTTCCATTATAATTGGTAACAATATTTCCTACAGTCATTGGTACAAGCATTAATCCTAGATTCTGTATATAATAAATTATGCTATAAGCAGTACCAAGTTGTTTTAATGGTACAAGTTTGGGTACCGTGGGCCAGAGGACGCTAGGAACTAATGAAAAGGCGATTCCCATCATTATCATTATTATTATAGGCATCCATGCTGTTCCTGCTCCAATAGGTGAAAGAAGAAGCAATAATGATACTACTACAATAAGACAACCTGCAACGAGAAGTCTTCTTGCATATCCATATTTATCGTTTATATATCCGAATAGCGGTGTAAGAATAATTGTACCATAAGGGAGAATAGATGTAATCCATCCGGCAGCTATTACATTCATGTCGTATTTCTCCACTATTATGTCTGTAGCAAACTTTAGAAAAGGTCTTATGCTACTGTAAAAGCTTACACAGAGTAGGGCGATAAACCAAAAATCAATATTTTTTAATAATGTTAAAATGGATTTTATGCTATATGGTTCCTTGTCATCTTCAGTATCAATATTTCTTTCCTTTATTATTCCGTCGAATTTCAAATTATAAATAATAAAAAAAATGAAACCAAATAACAGAAGAATTGTGCCAACTAATAACGATGCTTGAATACCTCCGAAATTCATAGCAATAATAGGACTGAAACTTATAGCGCTGGCAGTTCCAAGTCTTGCAAGAGCAACTTGTATTCCCATTGCAGATGCAAGTTCATGCCCTGTAAACCATTTTGTAATAACCTTAGAAACCGTGATACCTGTGATGTCGCATCCGACTCCGAAAATTCCGAATCCTAATGCTGCTATCAGTACCTGTAATTTTATATGTTGAGGGATAAGTCCGAATAAGGTTAGTTTTAAATCAGTATAGTCTAGTGCAGATATGTATTTTATGGCAATAAAGTTTATCAAGGCACCACAGAACATCATTCCCGTTGCAAGGATGCCAGTGAAGCGAATTCCCATTTTGTCAAGGATGATGCCACCAAAGAATAGCATGAAAAGAAATATGTTGAATATACTGTAGCTTCCTGCATAGAATCCATATTCTGCAGTTGTCCAATTCATGCCTCCTTGTTCTAAGGGAGATTTAAGGTTCGTAGTAAGTGGGGAAACAACATCCCAAAATACATATCCCATCATCATAATAATCGCTACGATTAACAGAACAGTCCATCTGGTGGTTTTGTTGTTTCCCCACATAATATATGTCTAATTTATTTTTTTATATTGGCTTTTTGCAATCCGTAGTTTTTCTTCTTGTCGATTATCATGAGAATAGTCGCTACTACAACTGCTGCTGCACCAAATCCTGCAAATATACTCATTGAAGTTGTATATGTGGGATCATAGTCGTTTACTTTTCCTATCAATACAGGTACCAAGGCAAGTCCGATATTCTGTATATAGAATATTATGGCATAAGCACTTCCTAATAGCTTCATTGGAATAATCTTAGGTACACTTGGCCACATTGCTGAAGGTACAAGTGAAAAAGCAACTCCCAAAGTAACCATCATAATAACAGCAAACCATCCATAAGGAAGAATGTGTAGAGCAAAGATTATATGAATGATTGTAAGCATTATACTTCCAATAAGCATAAGTGTTGCACCTTTACCAACCTTGTCATAGATTGTTCCGAACAGTGGAGTAAGGAATATGGTTCCGAACGGGATAAGGCCTGGTAGGATACCTGCAAAACGTTCGCTAACACCATAATTGGCAACCATTAGTTTTGTTGCAAATTTCAGGAATGGGAACACTCCACTGTAGAACAACATACAAAGTAATGTTATGCACCAGAAGCCTGGGTTTGAGAATATCAATTTTAAATCCTTGAAACGGAATTGTTCGCTTTCATCAGGTTCATCAGGAGAGTTTCTTTCTTCGCGTCCAGCTTCTTCCACAGATTTGCTGAGTTTCTTATCCATGACATTGTATACGAGAAAAGATAGTGCACCAATAATTAGTAGTACGGCACCAAGAAGTACAGGTGCACTTACTTTATTATGAAATGCATTAGCTACAGGTAATGATATCATCATGGCACCGGCTGTACCTAAACGTGACAATGCAACCTGAATTCCCATTGCTAGCGCGAGTTCATGACCATTAAACCATTTAGTGATAATCTTTGATACTGTTATTCCACAGATCTCACATCCCATTCCAAATATAGAGAATCCCAAAGATGCTACTGCCGCTGACATCGGAATGTCAAAGTTTATAGCGCTTATTGTGAAATGCTGATTACCGAAATCAGTCGATACACCAATATATTTAATGATAACACCGATTACCATAAAGCTGCATGACATCAAACCGGTAAAACGAATTCCCATTTTATCCAAAATGATACCTCCTAAGAAAAGCATCAATAGGAATACGTTAATATAACTGTATGAGCCTGCAAAGAATCCATAATCAGATGAAGACCATCCTAGTCCGCCTTCTGCTGTGGTTTTTGTGAGCAAAACTTCCAATGGTGACATCACATCTGTAATGAAATATCCCATCATCATTGTAAATGAAACTATCAGAAGTGCTGTCCATCGTGCACTTGAAGAATCACTAAGTATTTGTCTTATTTTCTCTCCCATAATATTATTATAATTTTATTTTTTCAACCATTTATCCAACCAGTTGAAGAATGTCCTTTGCCACAGAATACCATTTTGTGGTTTCAATACCCAGTGGTTTTCATCAGGGAATAAAAGTAACTCTGCTGGAATGCCGCGCATTCTTGCAGCATTGAAAGCTCCCATACCTTGATTTGCATTGATACGATAGTCTTTTTCTCCATGAATGACAAGAATAGGGGTATCCCATTTATCAACAAATTTGTGTGGGCTATTGTTATATGTCTTTACTGCATTAGCGCTAGCGTTTTTATTCCAGAAAGCGTCTTCGTATTCCCAGTTGCTGAACCAAGCTTCTTCTGTATCTGTGTACATGCTTTCAAGATTAAATGCTCCGTCATGTGCAATGAAAGCTTTGAAACGTTTGTTGTGATGGCTTGCAAGATAATAAACAGAGAAACCTCCGAAGCTAGCTCCTACACATCCAAGACGATCTTTGTCTACAAAAGGCAATTCAGCTGCGTCATCAATAGCACTAAGATAATCATTCATGCATTGACCTGTCCAGTCTCCGCTAACTTCCTCGTTCCATTCACTTCCGAATCCTGGTAATCCTCTGCGGTTTGGTGCAACGACTATATAACCGTTTGCAGCCATAATCTGAAGGTTCCAACGATAACTCCAAAACTGACTTACAGGACTTTGTGGTCCACCTTCGCAGAATAATAGAGTAGGGTATTTTTTGTTGATATCAAAATGTGGTGGTAATATCAGCCATACTAGCATCTCTTTACCATCAGTTGTTTTAACCCAACGCTGCTGAGTCTTACCTAATGCAAGTTGATCGTAGATGTGCTTATTCTCAAATGTTACTTGTTCTACTTTTGCTTTCTTTTCCTTACCAGGTTTCACAATATATAGTTCATCACCATATTGATGTGAATGGCGGCTTGCTAGAAGATAATTGCTATTGTTGGCTAGCTGTACGCTTCCATAATCATACCAACCATCAGTGATTTGCATTATTTTTCCTTCAAGATTCGTTTGGTATAGCATTTCTGTTGCATGCCAAACTCCCATGAAATATAGATTCTTTGAATCTTTGCTCCAACAGTAATCGTCAACATTTGAATCGAAACTTTCTGTTACATATTTCTTTTTGCCAGTTGCAATTTCCATAACGCAAAGTCTATTGCGATCACTCTCATAACCGTCACGAGCCATACTTTGCCAAGCAATATATTTGCCATCAGCCGAGAATTTAGGATTTACGTCATAGCCAACATGCATGTCGCCTTGCTGATGATTGACTGCTTGGTCTTTCATGCTCTTGGTGGCGTCAATTTTAGGCTCTTTATAGCCTTCTGGCTTGCAAATATTTACGGTCTTTCCTGTAGCAAGGTTGTAAAGGTATATGTCTGTGTCTGTTGAAATAGCATATTCAACACCTTCTTTTTTTCGGCTTGTGTATGCTATGCTTTTGGAATCCATACTCCATGCAATCTGCTCTATACCACCAAATGGTGCTACAGGTGACTCGTATGGTTGACCTTCCATGATGTCTTTGGCATTACTGATACCTTCATTTGTTACTTCTGCAACAAAAGGATGTGCAATAGTTTCTACATAATGATCCCAGTGGCGATAGTTCATGTCTGTGATAAGACGTCCACTTGCTTTAGGGAGGTCATTAGGATTTTTTTTGATAGATCCATAATATGGAATGCTCTTTATATAGACGATTCTCTTTCCGTCAGGAGAGAACTTAAAGCCCTCAACACTTCCATCTGTATTTGAAAGTTGTTTGCGCTCACTTCCGTCGGCATTCATACTCCATATTTCACCACTGCGAATAAAAGCGATTTTCTTTCCGCTTTCAATCCATGTAGCGTCGCTTTCGCTCTTTTCGTCTTTCGTCAGTTGGCGTTTGTTCTTACCGTCAGCATTCTGTACGAAAAGCATTGTGTGGCTTTTGTTTTCCTGCACACTGTAGTATGATACTTGATAAACAATTTGTTTACCGTCAGGTGATGCCTCTGAAGAACCAATTCTTCCCATCGCCCAAAGTGCTTCGGGGGTCATTAGGTCTGATTCTAGTTTAATGTTGTTTGGTCCAATCATTGTTTGGGCATCAATTTTTGGCGATACAGCCAGCATCGTGGCTGTCATTGCTAATGCAATAGTTTTATTCATTGATGTAATTAAAAGTAAAAAACCACAGATTCCAATATAAAGCACAGATTTTAATTTTTTCATATATATGTATATATTAAAATCTGTGCAGTCTTTTGAATCTGTGGTTATCTTTATATTAAAGTCCTTTTTTCTTTTTGTTCAAGTCGTCCTGCTTTTTATGCACTTCTTCTTGTTGTTTCTTCTGCATTTCCTGAATAGCCTGAAGACGAGCGGCAAGTCCACTTGTTTTCTTGCTAGGATTGTTTTGATTTGCATTATAGCGCTTCTCAAGGATTCTCAGAAGTTTTTCATCGTCTGTTGTCTTACGCAAAGCCCACATAACAGCAGCACTGAAGAATAAACTTATGAAGTAGTAGAAGTTTAGACCAGCACTGTAATCATTGAACATGAAGAAGAACATCACTGGCATAAGATACATCATCCATTGCATCATCTTCATTTGGTCTGCTTGCTGACCTACCATCTGGTCTCTTTGCTGACGCATTGTCATCAGTGTATATAATACATTAGAAATACAGAACAGGATACAAGTTAAACTCAAGTGGTCACCGATAAGCCATAAGTTTTTGTTCCATTCTAATATAGGATCAAATGTACTTAAATCCTTTATCCATAAGAAACTCTCTCCACGTAGCTGTATGGCATTTGGCACAAAGTTGAACATTGCAATCCAAATAGGCATTTGTATCAGCATTGGCAGACAGCCAGATAATGGACTGACACCGTATTTGGAATATTCAGCCATCATTGCCTGTTGTTTTTGCATCTGGTCTTCTGGCTTACTGAATTGTGATGTAGCCGCATCCAACTTAGGCTTTAATACTCTCATCTTTGCAGAACTCATGTAGCTTTTCTTTACCATTGGATAGGTTATGAGCTTCAGAAGTAGTGTGATAAGAATCAATATAATACCCATATTGATGTTCATCCCAGTAAGGAAGTCGAACACATAAAGGGTAAACCATCTATTGATTATTCTGAATAGAGGCCATCCTAGATATACAAGTCTTTCTAGCTGTAGGTCTTTATTAAACTTACTTTCATTCTGTATTTTTTGCAGAAGACGGAAGTCATTAGGACCATAATAGAAGTCAAATTTAGAAGGGGTCTTACCACTTGGGTCAAAGAATGTCTTCATCTTTGCCTCATACTGTTTAAGATATCCAGAACCCTTCTGTTGTGGAATAGATGTCATAAGGGCATTTTCCTGAAAATCATTCTGGGCAATCATAACTGCACTGAAGAATTGATTTTTAAAGGCTACCCAGTCTATCTTTTCTTCTATACTTTTGTCAACATTCTCTTTACTTTCATTCAGGTAGTCTGTTCCACCTTCTGTCTTGTGATATGTTAATGTAGCATATCTGTTTTCAAAAGAAAAGCCTCGCTCTTGCTGTCTAGCTTTGTCCTTCCAATTAACATCCATATTCTGGGTGTTAGGAGCGAAAAGATCAGCCATACCTTGTGCACTCATTTGCATGTGCAGCATGTAGTCTTTTCCAAGTACATATTTAAAAGAAATAGTCTTTCCTGCTCCGGCTTGAGCTGTAAATGTAACCGTAGAATCTGTAACGCCAGAAGTTTGGAAATACAAGTCACTTGTACTTATGTTTGCCTCTTTGGCAGTTAGCGTGTAGTTTAAGCTCTGATCAGCGCCATCAAAAAGAGTTACATCCTTTTTGTCATTAGAACCGTCTTTCTTTTTGATATCGTGACCAATATAATTCTTAATGACTGCTTTCTCTACAGTTGCACCTTTTGTATTAAGGGTAATCTCAATCTTGTTGTTTTTCAATACAACTTTTTGTGCATTACCTTGAAGGGCTGCATGAAATAAGGCTGTCGTATCTTCCAATACATTTTTCTTTACCTCTTCTTGTTTTTGAGTCTGAGCCAGCTTAGCTGTCTTTTCTGACTCTAGCTTATGTGCTTGAGCGATGGAATCCTGTACGAAAGTTTTTCTTTGTTCTTCTTTGGAAGGTTGGTTGTACCAACTGAATCCTATTAGAACTGCTGCAATACACAGAAAACCGATAATGTTGTTTTTATCCATTTATTATTTCTTATTAGCAATTGCTGTTTTTACAAAATCAACAAAAAGTGGATGTGGTTTCAATACAGTTGATTGATATTCAGGATGATATTGTGTACCGATATACCATTTCAATCCAGGTATTTCAACTATTTCAACCAAATCACTTTCTGGGTTTCGTCCAACACACATCATTCCATTCTTTTCGTATTCAGTTTGGAATTCGTTGTTGAACTCATAGCGATGGCGGTGACGTTCCTGAATGTTTTCCTTCTTGTAGATGTCAAATACTCTACTTCCTTGTTTGAGAATACATTCGTAGGCTCCAAGTCGCATTGTTCCACCCATATTTGATATATTCTTTTGCTCTTCCATAATGTCGATAACATTATGAGGAGTCTTTTCGTCCATCTCTCTACTATTTGCGTCTGGGTAACCAAGTACGTTGCGTGCAAACTCAATAACCATCATTTGCATTCCCAGACAAACTCCGAAGGTAGGGATATCGTTGCAACGTGTATAATGTGCTGCAATAATTTTGCCTTCAATACCACGTTGTCCGAATCCTGGACAAATCATAATACCGTCCTGACCTTTCAATGCTTCGGCTACATTCTCTTCTGTTATATTTTCAGAATTTATGAATGATATATTTACTTTGTAGTTATTGTATGTTCCTGCATGTGACAAACTTTCACGTATACTCTTATATGCGTCCTGAAGATCGTATTTGCCAACCAGACCAATATTTACAGTATCTTTGGCATTCTTGCGACGCTCAATGAATTCCTTCCAAGGACCAAGTGATGGTGTTTCACCAATAGGCTCTCCTGTCTTTCGAAGAATAGCTGTATCAAGTCCTTGACTCTGCATGTTTACCGGAACTTCATATATTGAAGGCAGATCTTCGCTTTGTACTACACAGTCAAAGTCTACATTACAAAATGCTGCAACCTTTTTACGTATTCCTTCATCAAGATTCTTTTCGGTGCGCAGAACCAATATATCTGGCTGAATACCTATGCTCTGAAGTTCTTTTACACTGTGCTGTGTTGGCTTAGTCTTTAATTCACCTGCTGCTTTTAAATAAGGTACGTATGTTAGATGTACGTTTATTGCTCGCTTACCAAGTTCCCATTTCATTTGTCGTATAGCCTCCATGAAAGGAGCACTTTCAATATCACCAATTGTTCCGCCAATTTCTGTAATAACGTAATCATAGTGGTATTTCTGTCCGAGCAATTTAATGTTGCGCTTGATTTCGTCAGTAATATGAGGTACAACTTGGATGGTCTTTCCTAAATAATCTCCACGGCGTTCTTTATCAATAACAGCCTTGTAGATACGACCTGTTGTCATACTGTTTGCCTTAGTGGTGTGAATTCCAGTAAAGCGCTCGTAGTGTCCCAAGTCTAGGTCTGTTTCCATTCCGTCTACTGTGACGTAGCACTCTCCGTGCTCATAAGGGTTTAGTGTTCCCGGGTCAATGTTAATGTAAGGATCAAATTTCTGAATTGTAATGTTGTAGCCTCTGGATTGCAGAAGCTTACCGATAGATGCACTTATGATTCCCTTTCCTAAAGAGGAAACCACACCTCCGGTTACGAAGATATACTTTGTTTCAGCCACGATAATGTAATTTTATAAAATTCAAATTGCAAATTTACGATAAAATTCCGATATCAGCAAACGTTTTCTCACAAAGAATATGAAAATCCAATACTGGCATATTCCTTGTATTGCCAATACCCATACTTACCATCGCGTTTAGTTCCGTCGTCAAAGCGTGGATATATGAATATGTTACTGCTGATATATTTGTTAAACTGGAATGTTATGGTGTTTTCCCATTCTATTTCAGCACGTTTATATGTTGTGTATCCGTATAGGCGAGTCTTCCATTTCATCATGTCGCTGAATGTCCATGTTAAATCCAATGTACATTCAGAACCAATGTCATTTAACGTGTGATGACCTTCTCTTAATCCATATCTGGTACTCAATGCGAGTCGGCTTACATATTTGAAGTTGTATGCTGCAGGAGCTAGATGAATAGTTCCGATAAGTTTTTTGCCAAACCATTCTACATTGTAATCCATACCTAAAGATAGGTTGATATTCATTGGACTTGCAAAATCGCTATATGTAAATACATCGTTATTTTTGTAACCACGCATAAATTGTGTATTTGCCAATAGCTGAACAGTATAATACCATTTCTTAGTGGCTTGTAATCCAAACTTACCTGTATATCTCAAAAGGTCTTCTGTCGTTTTTAATGTGTGGAGGCTGTCGCTTTGAGAAGTTTGCAAACCTAATTTCATTTCAAGTTTGTTTTCCCATTTTATTTTCTGCTTATTGTTATAATTAGCTTGCAATGTAACTGCACCAATTATACTATAATTACTTTCTCCACCTTTATACCAGTTGTCTGAAACATAGTTCTGGAGGAATTGTAGATAGTAATCACCATTGTATGACCAGAAGTTTGGCTTGTATATACTGATGCCGAAATCTTCTAATTCTGGTTCAACAGCTTTTGGAGCAACATGTTTTGTAAGTTGTTGTTCGTCAGGTGTTATCCTGTGATTAACTTCAAGTGTTGGTCCAATAATGTCAAGATGACTTTCTGTGGTTCTTATCAAGTCTGGTCTTTTGAGGTATATTGACATCATGACATTGTCAATAGCCTCATTTTGCATATCATTCTTATAGCTCCCTATGGCCAATGTTCTGTGTGATATACCTTTGTAAAATGTTGGTGGCAAGAACAATGGAGCATAATTTGCTTTAGGAAAGAAAGATATATATAGAGAGTCGTTGCCATATTGTGATAATGAATAATCAAAATCACTTTTAGCTGCTTCCATACTATCTATGTACTTATTTGTGAAAGCTGAATATTTTGTGCTTGGGGGTGTTGTCTTTATGTTCTGCGCCATAGTTGGGACTATAATGCAGAAAGGCAAAACCAATGTAAATATTTTCTTGTATATTTTCATATCGCTTGCAAAGGTAAAAATAAAATGTTACTTTTGCAATATAAATATATGAAAAGAAATTTAATTATACTACTGCTTTTTTTGCCACTCATATTGGGTGCAAATAATAGATTTGTCGACGAAAATCGATTGAAGTCTGACATAATCAATTCATTGTTAGATTTTAGTAGATATTTACGTGCAGATTTTGATCAAGATAATGGCGTATTTAAAGGTGAAAACACCATGGCTAGCGATGAAAAAGGTGTGCGCACTAACGCTGATTTGTCTATGATTTCTGCTTTTTTGTGCAGATATGGTCATGAATCATCCCCAGAATTGAAAAGTATGGCAAGACGATCTTTGGATTATGCACTCTCAACCCACAAGGCGGTAAGATTGAAATTTTGTCATGATGGAAAGTATTGGGGCTCAGTATCTAAAAATGATTACCAATGGGAAAGCTCTCTTTGGGCTATGTCGGTTGCTTATTCTGCATTTTTTCAGTGGGATGATCTTTCTAAATCTGAAAGAGATAATGTGTATAAGCTGTTGACAGCAGAATGCAATTATGAACTTGAACGCAATATTCCAACAGGATATATAGGTGATACGAAAGCAGAAGAAAATGGATGGGAAGTAGACGTGTTGGCTGCCACGTTAGGACTCTTTCCTAATGACGCACTTGCACCGCGATGGTTTAAACGTATGCGTGAGTTCGCGATAAATAGCTATTCTCATTCTTCAGATTCGCTTGATAATACAGTTATTGATCCTAATTATGACCAAACTAGAGTAAAAGATTTATACCGTGGACAGAATCTGTATAATGATTATACATTACAGAATCATGGTTTCTTTCATACTAGTTATCAAAATGTTGTAATTCAGGAATTGGGTGAGGCTGCTCTGGCATTGAGATTGTTTCAAGGTAAAAAACAGAAATGGCATAGTAACGCTTTGTTACATAATTGTCAGAAAGTAAATGATGAAGTCTTAAATTGGTTCAGTCTGCGTGATGGCGAACAAGCAATGCCGAATGGTAATGACTGGAGTATGTTTCTTTATGATCAGATAACATCATATTCTACACTAGCTTGCATGTTGCCTGATAATAATGTCAATGCATTGGCTCTTGAAACTAAAGCGTTAAACCAGATATTACGCCGACAGCAGACTACTTCTGACGGGTCGTATCTTCTCCGTGCTGATGTTGGAGCACGTCGTATGGGGGTCGAGGCTCATAGATTGATGATGACTTGGCTTATGCATCATTGCTTTCCTGTTGGTAATGTTGATTTGAAAGAAGATCTTTGGTGGGCTGATTTTGGAAAGGCAAAGAGCAAGTATTTCCCAAATCAAAATATCGTTTGCTCTTATGGAAATTCTTCTTTTTCATGTTTTAGTTGGAGTAATGGAAAACATAGTTATACTGGATATTTCGCTCCTTTTGATAGTGCACATAATAATATTGTTGTTCCATTCACAGCACATAATACCGGTAATTTTATCGGTTGGTTAAATGTTGATAAACGCAATACAAATGCTATTCCTTTAAATGATGGAACTGTGAATATTCCTAATGACGGAAGAGGGTGGAATTATAGAGGTGAGCTGTTGACCAATGATAGTAGCTTATGTCATAAATTTAATATTATATCAACAAAGTATAATAAAATTGTCTTTTCGGATAGTATAATAGCATTGCGAGATGTTGAAATTGTAGGAGATTTTTCTGGACTTTTGGCTATAAGCATGGATCCTTTTACCGCTACATCACGTCATTTTGTGACCGAAAATGATAGCTTTGATACTGATGGGGCTGGATTGCGCATAATGAATACTGGATGGGTGAATATAGATAATTGCTTAAGTGTGATAACTCCCGACCAATCTACTATGGCTTTTGGGGATATTACCAATAATAATTCTATATTGACAGCAAAACTTTATCCGTTATATAATGATAAAAAGCGAAAGTTTAATAAGGGAGAGCTTGTAGCAAATAGTCATGTAATATATATATGTAACATCACTGCTGAACAGACACGTATACTATATGGAAAGGGGATAAAGTAAAATTTGTGTTTTCACAATTCTTATCTATTACTGTCCACTAAACTTTCGATGAGCATGCAGTTGTCTGGAAATGAATCTGCTCTATCAGATAGTGTGGTTACATGCAAAGGAAAATGTCTTCGTGAATCAGCGAGATCAGTGAGAGAATAAAAATAGAATATGTTACTTTTGGGAGTGTGAATAATAACGTGTTTACTGCAATTTGAATTGTACAGGTACATTAAATCTAACTCTTACATTACGACCATTTTTTTTGCCAGGAATCCATTTTGGCATACTATTTATAATTTTTAATGCCTCTCTATCAAAAGCTGGATCAACTGATCTTGTTACAATCGCATTTGTAATACTACCATCCTTTTCTACAACAAATGATACTATAACTCGGCCTTGTCCACAGTCTTCAGCAGGAAATTTTAGTGTTTTGTTTATGTAAGACATAAGAGCTACAGCTCCACCTTGAAAAGAAGGCATTTGTTCTACAACATCATAAATATTTTCATCTCTATCTTTTTTTTCATTGAGAGATGTTTTTTTATTTATTTGATTGCTATTGAGGTTTGATATATCTTCATCAATAGGATTTGGAACAATAGAATCACTATATTCGTCTGTTGTATTATCTGAATCAGATGATTCTAAATAGATATAATCACTTGCAAAAGTTAGAATAGGGCAGAGAGTGATTAGTAAAGATAAAATGGTTTTCTTCATCATGGTAAATGTTCGTTTATTATTAGTGCAGTGTCAACTTCTTAATTGACACTGCATTATCGTTGATTATTAGTCGTCAATAAATCCTTTTCTCTCATCTTGCTCACTAATCATGCCATGACGGTAAGCATAGAGTAATTCTTCTAGGTCATCAATTTGTTTCTTTATTTCGCAGCCCTTGTCTGTATTGGCAACAAGCATACGATGACTGCTCATTTCAACAATCTGTATTGTTGACTTGATATCAGTTCCTCGTTGAATTGCATCGGCAGCACTCGTGAATGGTTCATGCTGAACTAGTTGAAAGCCACGGCTATGATAAACAAGAGTATAACCGGCAATGCCTGTTTCCTTGTGATAAGCCTGTGAGAACCCACCATCAATGACCATTAGTTTTCCGTCTGCCTTGATAGGATTTTCTCCATTCATTACATGTACCGGGACATGACCGTTGATGATATGTCTGTTTGGACCCTTCACACCAAATGCGTCAAGAATATTATCAACAATCTCAGCATTATCCCTTAGTTTGAAATAATTGCCTTTTTCCTCCTTATGAGTATCTTTGTCGGCAATGAAGTAACGCTCGAAAGTTGCCATTTTACTCTTATCAAATAACGGACTGTTTGGACCGCACCATAGATAAATGAAATAGTCTATGGCATATTGTTTCTCGTCTGTAGCTGTGTCATCCTGAAAGGCTGATCGTATTAGCATTCCTGTTTGATGAAACAGTTCACGACCTTTACAAACCATATTAGGGGTGATGGCTACTTCTTTTAAACTGCCGTCCTCATTGAGTGGGATAGAGGCATGGAAGAGTAGATTGTCATTTCTTATTGCATACATACAACCATGCTGTAGCATGAGACGCATGTGCTTATGAAGTTTTTCACTTACTTGGAAAGAGTGATGGAGTTTTTCAATCAATACTTTTTCTTCAGGAGTAAGTTTGCACGGATGCTTAGGATCAACAGTTGGAAAACAGCAGCTTGATAGTTGGTATTCTTTACCGTCAAGCATTATTGTACCTTTATCGTAGTCTATGAATTTATAGAGTTGTCTATCCTTCATGTTCCATTCTGGGTGAGCTTCAAATATTCTAGCTTCTTCCTTAAATTGTATTATTGTGATAGCTTTGTGCATTTGTGCGGTAAGCCTCATCGTCTTTTCGTCCATTTGCTTAGCTCCACCGCTAAGTCTAGGCATGAATTCCTCGCAAGGATCATCATCATAAGTATCCATAGCGAATGTGGCAAGTGGAACAAGATTTATTCCGTATCCATCCTCTAGGGTGGTGAGGTTGGCATATCTTAGACTTAGACGTATCACGTTGCACATGCATGCGTTATTTCCAGCACATGCACCCATCCATAGTATATCATGATTACCCCATTGTATGTCCCAACTATGATATTGTTCCATTGTGTCCATTATAATGTGGGCACCTGGACCGCGGTCATAGATGTCGCCAAGTATATGCAACTCGTCGATAGCAAGACGCTGAATAACATTGCAAATAGCGATTATAAAATCATCGGCTCTTCCTGTTGATATAATCGTATCAACGATTACATTTACATAAGCAGTCTTGTTGGAATTATTCTCCGTATGTTCATGAAGTAATTCTTGTATAATATATGAGAAATCAGAAGGAAGCGATTTTCTTACTTTTGAGCGAGTGTACTTGCTTGATACGACACGGCATACAGCAACCAACTGATGAAGTGTAATGTGATACCAGTCGTTAATGTCGTTTTCCACATCTTTTACGAGTTCAAGTTTCTGTTCTGGGTAATAAATGAGCGAACAAAGTTCTCTTTTCTCCTGTTCACGAACTGTATTACCGAAAAGTTCGTTGACTTTTCGTTTTATATTTCCTGAAGCATTTTTCAATACATGCTGAAACGCTTCATACTCACCATGGATATCAGCAAGAAAATGCTCTGTACCCTTAGGTAGATTAAGTATAGCCTGAAGATTTATAATCTCCGTACTGGCATCCGCAATTGTAGGAAACGTGTTTGACAACAATTGCAAATACCTCATGTCTTTCTTGATATCGTATTTCTTCATAATATAGTATTTTTAATTTTCTTGGTTAAACTATTATCTATAGCCATAATAGGCATGAATCCTTCTGTGAGTTGTGCTTTTTCTTCCATGACCTTTTCAAGACTTTCCACAAAATCGTATATTTTAAGCCTATCCAGAATTTCAGCCATCTTATCCTCATCATAATCAGATTTTATCAGTAAGGTGCTGAAATCTTCAAGTTCTTTTTGGGCAATCTGCCGCCTGTGATATCTGTATCTCATATACAGACAACCCTTTAATACGTCTTTCAGAACATCGTCTTGTACATCATTTTTAAGTTTTTCTATTCTCTTAGCGATATTATCCTTTACAGCTTCTTCATGTTTAATAATAACCTCATCATACAGTTGCTTGAAATTAGCATTGAATAACGTCTGTGAAATATCATGAGTAACTTCAGGATTTTTAATCAAAATAACGTTAGTACCTTTATATTTTTCTTGAAGATACTTTTGTTCGTTTTCCCCTACAGCATGTATGAACCCGCTTTTTATTATAAACTTTTCATAATATGAACTGTTCCATGGGGAAATCGTGGCAAGTGGAGAATAAACTATTGGGATAAGCCTTCTTCTGGCATTGCGCATATTAGATATAATAGTCTGCGTAGGAGCGCCTACAGTATGGAGTATGTCATAGTCATTCTTATCTGTAATAACCATACCATTATCTTCAATGGCTTTCTTCAAACAATTAAAGAAAGCCATTTGTGCACTGTTGTCACTTATGTTAGAATTTTCAATCCTTATGCGCATGTTTGAATAACGAATTAAAGTTTATGACTTGTGAAGTCGTTCTTATCAGCATGTATATAACTAATCTTATATCTAATGTTGTTCCATGCCAGTTTAAGTTCAGAGAAAAACATTATGCCAGCCGGAATATCTTCGTCAAGTTGCTTAATAGCTCTGTTTGCAAATATTGTTCTTGTTATTATTAACAATAACAATGATAAACCACTTGCGCCTGTTAATATCCAATTTTGTTGAATTACAGAATAAACGATAGCAGTTAAAGAAACGATAAGACTCAAGTGAAGCATCATGTTGCAGAAAAACATATATATACGATTTCCTTTATGCCCCATAAGCAGACTACGTGAAGCCCTGAAATATATGCTTTTATTGTGCCATGTCTTTCTCGTAGGTTCATCTTCATATAGCCATGAGCTCCTGCGTGCATCAACAGTTGTATTCATATCCTTAGCATATTTGTTTACCAAAAAGTCGTATTCACCTCTAAGTAATTGTAGGTTACCTCTGAATCCTTCTTCATTCATGAACTGTTGCTTATGGAATGCAATGTTCTGGCAGTTTGTAGCCCAAGCCTTTCCTTTTTGCGCACTATAAAGTCTATTGTTTGCAATCAAAGCATGTTCAAATCTCCAAAATTTTCGTGTGTTGTTGTCAAGAGATGTATATCCCATTACGAAATCAGTTCCAGGCTTCATGTTCTCTGTGAAAGAAGAAAGCCACTTTTCATCAAGAGGTTTACAGCAAGGATCAGTAACGATAATCCAATCTGTCTTAGCGGCTTTTACTCCGATAGTGATCGCTAATTTCTTTCTGCTCATGTAGCGTGATGATTCAGGAAGATATGTAGCATAAAGATTCTTGTTTTCAGGTATAAGCCTGTTCATCAAGTCTTCTGTTTCCCTGTCGTTCCTGTCGGCAATCACGATAATTTTGAAATCGCCTTTATAATCTTGATTTAGAAATGCAGGAAGATTGCGTTGTAAGTCTGTAGAGTCATCATGTGTGGGAATGATAATGCTGACAGGAATAGGATTGTCATTAATGTCATTCTCGTTATTTTCTGATTCGTATATTTTTATTCTATGCAAAAAGGGACTTGCCAGCGATGCTACTATTGCCAGCAAGATTACGATTATTCCTAATATTATTGTTAATTGATCTATTATCATAAAATTTTTCCCGTAACAATATTCTGGGAACGTTTATAGTTCCTCTGTTATATATCCTTTAGGGAGTTGACGGCAGTTATATTGACTAGCCATAATCTCTCCGTAAGCTCCTGCACTTCTTAAAGCCAGAAGATCACCACGTTTTGTTTTATTCAGGTCTATAGCCTTAGCAAAAACATCACTTGACTCACAAATAGGTCCAACAACATCATAAGTCTCATTTGGCTCATCACTGCTGATGTTCTCTATTTTATGATATGCTTGATACAAAGCAGGACGTATGAGGTCTGTCATGCCAGCGTCTACAATAGCAAATTGTTTCACGCTTCCTTGCTTTATATATAGGGTCTTGGTGATTAGACTTCCACATTGTGCCACAACAGCACGACCAAGTTCAAAATGTAGCTTTTGACCATTACGAAGTTTGAGATGGCGTGCGTATGTATCGAAATAAGACTTGAAATCAGGAATCGGCTCTCTGTTTGGATGATCATAACTTATACCAAGTCCACCACCTACATTGATATTTTCCACTTTAATGTGATGACCCTCAAGTTGATCTTGAAGTTCGTTTATCCTATTGCACAATGAAATGAAATCATTCATGTTCAGAATCTGACTTCCAATATGGAAATGCAGACCTATGAACTTTACATTCTTCATTTTAGAAGCCTCTTCAATGACGTTTTCCATATCACGCATGGCGATACCAAACTTGTTTTCAGCCAGACCGGTAGTAATGTTAGCATGTGTATGTGCGCCAACATCAGGATTTATGCGAAAGGCTATCTTTGCAATCTTACCTTTATTTCCAGCAAGTTCATTTATGACTTCTAGTTCAGGAATACTCTCAACATTGAAGCAGAAGATATCCTTGTCTAGTCCGAGATTGATTTCCCAGTCGCTTTTTCCAACACCGGCATAGACAATCTTGCTTGTAGGGAATCCAGCTTCAATAGAAGCCTTGATCTCTCCACCACTAACGCAGTCTGCACCAAGCCCTGATTGACATATTATATTAAGAACCTTAGGATTGGCATTCGCTTTTATAGCATAATGCACAATAAAGTTCTCGTGTTTGCCAGCTTCCATATTTATAGATGCAAGAGTCTGTCGCAACAGATTCGTGTCATAATAATAGAAGGGTGTCCGTATTCCCTGAAATTTATCTATATTAAATTTACCTTTCATCTTTGTCGTATTTTCGGTGTGCGTGTTGTGTAATGTGTTTATATTACTTATTTATTGAAAAGTACGTCGCTTAGATTTTGAAGTGCACGCTTCTTGTCAGCCTCACGAATAAGGAATGATATGTTGTAATTGCTTCCACCGTAAGAAATCATTCTTACAGGAATACTCTTCATTGCGTCAAGAGCCAAAGTTTCGAATCCAAGGTTACTCCAATCAAGGTCTCCTACAACGCAGATAATACACATATCGCTGTCAACAGTTACAGTTCCGTATTTTTTAAGTTCATCAACAATCTCGTTAAGGTGAGTTTGGTTGTCGATGCTCATAGAAACGCCAACTTCACTAGTAGCTATCATATCGATAGGAGTCTGGTAACTTTCGAAAATTTCGAATACCTTACGTAAGAAGCCTGTTGCCAATAGCATGCGACTACTCTTAATCTTTACAGCTGTGATATTGTCTTTAGCTGCAACAGCTTTGATTTTACCTTTTACGATTACGTTGTCAATAATCGTGCCTTCAGCCTGTGGATCCATCGTATTCTTCAATCTAACAGGAATACCTGAATATTTAGCAGGTTGCACGCATGTAGGATGAAGAATCTTAGCACCGAAATAAGCAAGTTCGGCAGCTTCTTCGAAATTAAGTTGGCGAAGAGCTTCTGTCTTATCTACGATTCTAGGATCATTGTTGTGCATGCCATCAATATCTGTCCAAATCTGTATTTCATCTGCAGGTAGGGCTGCACCGATAAGAGAAGCTGTATAGTCACTACCTCCTCGTTGCAAGTTGTCTACCTCTCCGTAAGCGTTGCGACATATAAAGCCTTGAGTAATATAAATCTGGTTGCCTTCGTTATCTTTCATAACATCAGCTAACTTATCTTTAATATATTGAGGATCAGGCTCTGCATTCTTATCAGTACGCATGAAGTCAAGTGCATTAAGCAGAACAGCCTTAACACCAGTTTCTTGAAGGTAATTCACAACCATATTGGTGCTCATTATTTCGCCTTGAGCAACAATGCTCTTTTCTTCAAAGCTTGTGAAAAGGTCTTTAGTAAAAGAGCGAAGATATTCAAACTCTCCATGGAGGAAGTCTTTAGTCTTTTGCTTATATTCATCTGTAGAGTAAACTTCCTCTACATGTTGCATATATTTAGTTTCGAGCTTATTTATAATCTCGTTAGCACCGTCTGGATTTTTCTTGTACAGATAGTCAGAAATCTCAACCAAAGAATTAGTTGTTCCACTCATGGCTGAAAGAACGATAAATGTAGGTTCACCTGATTCCGTTACGAGAGAGGCTACACTCTTCATGCGTTCAGGTGATCCGACAGAAGTACCTCCAAATTTCATTACCTTCATAATAAATAGTAATATTTAGTTTAGATGTTAATATCTTTTTTATTTGCTTTTATGAGTCGCTTTGAGCTGCATCCTCACTTAAATCCATATGATTATATTCTGTTGTGACGTCTTTAATTTCTCCGTCTTTGCATCTGTATACAATGCCTGGAAATTTATCGAGCATCGGTATGTTATGAGTAGACATTATCACGGCTGTTCCTGTAGTCGTGATGTCCTTCAGCAGACTAATAATGTTGCTGGCTGTCTCCGGGTCAAGATTGCCAGTAGGTTCATCAGCAATGATTATTTTTGGTTTGTTCAGAATAGCTCTTGCTATTGCAATACGTTGCTGTTCTCCACCAGAAAGCTCATGCGGAAGTTTATCTATCTTGTCAAGCATGCCTACATCAGTCAACACGCTTTCTATACGTTCACATATTTCTTTTTTATCTTTCCAACCTGTAGAGCGCAGTACAAATTCTAGATTCTTTCTTACTGTGCGTTCATGAAGAAGTTTAAAGTCCTGAAATATAATACCCATTTCTTTTCTTAAAGCAGGTATTTCGCGCCTTTTAAGAGTTATTAGGTTACGTTCAAGGACCTCAGCTTGCTGACTTTCTTTGTCATCGTAAATGTCGAGTTCGCAATATAAAGTCTTTAGCAGACTACTTTTACCAGAACCGACCTTACCTATAATATATATAAATTCACCTTCATCTACATGAAAGTTTACATCTTTTAGTATCAGGCTTTCACCTTGGTACACATCAACATTGTTATAATTAATCAAACTCATACTATAATGTCTTTGTCAATCTTGTTGTATTATTCCATTTCACCTTTACTCTTAGCTATTCTGCGCGCTTTGTCCCAATCAGGGTTATGACGTTTTAGCAGTTCCATAGCAACATCTTCTATTCTTAATCCTTTACTTGATAACAAAACTATAAGGTGATAAAGCATATCTGATGCTTCGTAAATCATTTTGCCGTCAGTTCCAGCCGTAGCCTCAATAACAGTTTCGAGAGCTTCCTCTCCAACTTTCTGAGCCATTCTGTTTACGCCCTTTTTAAACAAACTTGTTGTGTAACTTCCTTCTGGCATATCTTTGTGGCGCTTGTTTATAAAGTCTTGTAATTCACTAAGAAAGAGTATTGGGTTATAATTATTATCTTCAGCCCAACAAGTATCTGTTCCCTTATGGCATGTAGGACCGTCTGGATGAACACTTACAAGTAGGGTGTCGTTGTCACAATCTATCTTAATATCAACAAGATTAAGAAAATTACCACTTGTCTCACCTTTTGTCCAAAGACAATTGCGAGAGCGACTCCAAAAAGTAACCTTTTTAGTGTCTATAGTCTTGTTGTAGGCCTCTTCGTTCATGTATCCAAGCATGAGAACATTTTTAGTAACTGCATCTTGGATGATTGCCGGTACAAGACCATTCATTTTATCGAAATCAATCTTCATAATCAATCAGTTATATTCTTACGTTAATACCTTCATTATGAAGGTAGTGCTTTAAATCTGAAATCTTTATTTCACCAAAGTGGAAAACACTTGCTGCTAATGCCGCATCAGCTTTACCTATTGTGAAGGCATCTCTGAAATGCTCTTTAGTTCCTGCTCCGCCACTTGCTATGACGGGTATGCTAACCTCTTCTGAGAGTTTTGCCAATGCTTCGTTAGCAAATCCTTGTTTCACTCCATCATGGTTCATACTTGTGAATAGTATTTCTCCAGCTCCACGATCAGCTACTTCTTTAGCCCATTCAAACAAGCCTCTATCAGTGCGTTCTCTTCCACCTTTAACATAACAATGCCATCCGTCTTCATCTAGACGTGCATCAATGGCGCATACACAGACCTGAGAGCCATAATGGCTTGAAATCTCATTTATAAGTGTTGGATTTCTTAATGCAGAACTGTTAATGCTTACTTTATCGGCTCCTGCATTCAGCAGTCTTGCTACATCTTTCAGTTCATTGATACCCCCACCAACAGTGAAAGGGATATTTATCTCAGCAGCGACTCTTGTAACCATATCTGTAAACGTCTTTCTGCCTTCATAACTTGCTGTAATATCTAGAAATACTAGTTCGTCAGCTCCAGCTTTACTGTAAGCCTTGCCTAATTCCACTGGATCCCCGGCACTTCGTAGATTTATGAAGTTGGTTCCTTTTACAGTTTCTCCATTCTTCACGTCAAGACATGGTATGATACGTTTAGCAAGTCCTTTCATATTGTCAACGACTTTATATCAATTTTACCTTCATAGAAGGCTTTACCAAATACGACAGCAGGTATTCCTGCATTATTCAAGTCGGTAATATCTTCGTTTGATGATACACCTCCACTTGCTATAAGATGTAGATGTGGATAGGCTTTCATTATATCTTTATATAAATTGATGGCTGGACCTTGTAATGTTCCGTCTTTGCTTATCTCGGTACATAATACATTTTTTACGCCTTTATCAACATATTGTTTGAGAAATGGCAGCAGTTCTTCTGAAGAGTCTTCTTTCCAACCATTAATAGAAATCTTTCCGTTTCTAACGTCTGCTCCAAGAATAAGTCTTTCTGCACCGTATATCTCAATCCATTCAAGAAATAGTTGTCGGTTTGTAACCGCTACACTTCCTATGGTTACCATGCTAGCCCCAGCCTCAAAAGCTTTCTCAAGATCATCCTTTGCCTTTATTCCACCACCAAAGTCAACGATTAAATTTGTAGCTTTTGTTATTTCCTTCAAAACTCCATCGTTAACGATATGCTTAGATTTAGCTCCGTCCAGATCAACGACATGAAGACGCTTGAATCCTAACTTCTCAAAATTCATCGCAACCTCGACAGGGTTATCATTATAAACCTTCTTTTGGTTGTAGTCTCCTTTGGTAAGTCGGACGCATTGCCCATTTATTATATCTATTGCTGGTATGAGTTCAATATTCATATAGTAGTGTTGTTACATATTAAGAAAATTCTTCAATATCTGTTCTCCTACGTCTCCACTCTTTTCAGGATGAAACTGGCATGTATAGAAATTACCCTTGTGCATGCATGCAGAGTAGGGTAGTATATAGTCTGCTGTTGCTATGGTGTTCTCACAAACTGGTACATAGTAGCTGTGTACAAAATATACGTATGGATGTTTCCCAAGATCTTTAAGTAAAACATTTGCAGCATCGTCTTTTTCGTCAGCCATGTATATTTCTTCCCATCCCATAGCTGGCACTTTATCCTCATGCTGTGTTGGCTGGAATCTTTTAACATCTGCATCAAATATTCCAATGCAATCAACATCGCCCTCTTCTGAATGGCGGCATAATAGTTGCTGACCTACACAAATGCCAAGAACGGGCTGTCTGAGGTTTTTTATCACCTTGTCTAGTCCGTGCGCTTTTAAATATGTCATAGCTTCAAGTGCATTTCCTTGTCCTGGAAATATCACTTTGTCAGCGTTTTGCAGTTCATCTGCACTGTCTGTCAGAATAGGTATGATTCCTAGTCTTTTTATTGCATTTACGACAGAATAGATGTTGCCAGCATTATATTTTACGATCGCAACATTCATATTGAAATTATGAGAATATAATCGTTTTATTATGATATGTGAGAATCTTACGCTCAATATGCTTTGTTACAGCACGACTGAGTACAATCTTTTCTAAATCCTTTCCTTTTAGGACTAGACTTTCTGGTGTATCCTTATGGCTTATACGAGTTACATCTTGGTCTATAATAGGACCAGCATCAAGTTCGGCTGTGACATAATGACTTGTTGCACCAATGATTTTCACACCGCGTTCCCATGCTTGGTGGTATGGTTTAGCGCCAACAAATGCTGGCAGAAAAGAGTGATGTATATTAATGATATGGTTAGGATATTTGTTTATTATCTCATCGCTTATTATCTGCATATAACGAGCTAAAACAATAAATGTAACCCTTTCCTTCTTTAATAGTTCCATTTCGGCAGCTTCAACTTCTGCTTTATTGCTATGGTCTTTCTTGATTGACCAAATGTAATAAGGAATATCGAATTGTTCTGCCACATATCTCAAGTCTTCATGATTACTTACAATGCAAGGAATCTCTACGTTCCATTCTCCAGCTTTGTATCTTGCCAAAAGATCATAGAGACAATGACTCATTTTACTTACGAAAATTGCCATGCGTGGCTTGTCATCGTTGAAGTAAAGATTAAATTCCATACTGTACCTCTTTGCATACAAAGTGGAAATAATATCCTCAATCTTTTCTCTAGGAATAGTGAACTTTTCGAGTTCCCATTCAAGACGCATGAAAAACATGCCGTCCTCTCTGTCAACATATTGATCAAGATATACAATATTACCATGATTATCTGTGATAAACTTGGTAACTTCGCTTATGATGCCCTGCTCGTCAGGACAATGGAGGAGCAATATAGCTGTGGGTTTCATTCTAAATCTTTCAAATTGTTACTTAATTTCTATATATCCTTTACAATTGCAAAGATAGATATTTTAATTAAGAAAAAAGAACATACAACGTGATTTTTTCTTAATCTGTAATTTATGCGAATTTTATGTCAATTAGAATGTTATATTGATGCATCGTATATGAAAATACGCAAGATATCAATCTTTGTCGGCTTCTCTTAATATGATACTTGTTGCACCGATAGTGAATAGAGATCCGTCTTCGATTACGCGACGTTCACGGTCTCCCAATATCTCGTTGTCTACAAAAGTTCCTGTATAACTAGGACCGTCACGAAGCACATATTTAAGTCTGCCTTTTTTATCGCGGCTGACATTTATTATGCAATGATTCATATCAATACTTGGGTCATTGGTTTCGATAGGACAATTTATACCACTGTTCTTCATATATCGTCCAATTATGTTATCACCAATTTGCAAAGGAATTACCTGTTTGTAATGGAACACATTTTCTATTACAACAATAGATCCGTAACCATTCTCATTTGATTGTTCGTCTATTTTCTCTTCCTTTTGTGTATTGCGAAGTTTTGAAACACCTATACGTATACCAAATTGTTTGTTACATTCTGGACATTCAAATACTAATGACTGTCCTGGCTGATATTTAGTTTCGTCGAAAGTGATGAAATTATCACATTTTGGACAACGTACTCGTTTCATAAATTAATTTTGTTATTTTATATGCATTACCCAACAATCAGCAAAATCTGCCTTGTCGTTGAGCTTGTTTAAAGCCGCTCTTGCGTCTTCTTTTGATTGGTATTCGCCGTATATTACTTTGGTACCACTGTTTCTGCAAAGAACTTCAGCTTCGTTGTAACCTTTTTTATGTAGTTTTTCTACATATTCGGCTGCATTCTTCTTTGCTACACGGCTAGCAAGAACAACACAATAATAAGAAGTTACCTTCTTACTTACGTTTTCTTTAGAGCAACTTTGTATCTTATTTACTTTTGCGACATTAGTCTTTGTTGTAAGCGCTTTAGTTATGTCGTGCTCTGTATTGCCTACAGTTATATCTTTAGGCATTATGCGAGTAAGTAATTCTGTATTTATCTTGTTTCCAGAAATAGAAGCCATTTCCCCATTTCCAAGAGATGATGGCACAAGCAAGAATGCAAATAATGCTATGCAAGCTACAGCTATATTACGTACAATACTTCTTCGGATAGTGTATGTCTTTTCTTCTTCCTCTGTATCTGTGTAAAAGTCTATTATCTTGGATGTGTTTTGCAATGTGCTAATCACTTCTTCTGATTTAGTATTTTCATCTTCCGACTCAGTTAGTACTGGCATCTGAAAACTTCCAAGTCCATATAGGTTTGGTGTTAAAAGTCCTGCTTCACAAGGTTCAAAAGTGTAACTGCCTTCTTGGCTGATTTTTAGCGTTCCTATATCTGTTAACTCAAAGTATCCCTCATTGTCAAGAATTTGCTTCATTTCGTCAGTTTCCTTTTCGATTCTACGCACTGCTTCTGGATAGCTTATATCATAAGCCTCTACATAAGATTGTGCAAGAAGTGAATCGTTGATTTTCAACTGAGGATTGAAACCTATAGAACGGGTGGGTGGTAGGAATGAATTATCCCTAATATCATAATGAGCTTCACAATAATGTGCCATGAATCCTCCGAAATTTGGGATGATAACACAATCATTGCTAAGCAATAATATTTCTATATGTCTTTCTAGTTCTATCACGTTTGCAAAATTAATGTTTTTATTTCAACATTCAAAGCTTTTATGCAAAAAATAATCTCAAATATTTTTTTTGTAGTTTTTGTTTTGTAAAGTCATTTTTTTATGTTATATTGGGGAACATATTTATATTTGATATTGATCTTTTGTGCTTGATTTTTATGATGCAATAGCTAGCGTCTAGCACTTTATTTAATGTATTTAAGACTGTATCTCTGGATAAAAAAACAAAAAACTTCTGATTTTATTTTGTTCTTCTCTTAACTTGCATTATCTTTGCACAAGATATGTTAGACTTGGAATGGCATTCCGTCTGGCTTGATGATTCTGATTTAATTTGAATTATCTTTGATTTGATTATAGTGGTGTCAGGTGTTGTTTTTTACTTGTTCACCCTTTATATAAGTATTGATACGTAGTATGGAATATAGAAAAACAGAGATAGACGGTGTATATGTATTAGAACCCCGTGTGTTCAATGATGCCCGTGGTTATTTCTTTGAAGCATGGAAGAAGGAAGAATTTGAGGAACATGTAGGAACGGTTGATTTCATACAAGATAATGAATCTAAATCATCTTATGGTGTGTTGCGAGGACTTCATTATCAGAAAGGAACATTTTCTCAAGCAAAACTTGTGCGTGTTATAAAAGGTAAAGTGCTCGATGTCGCTGTAGATATACGCAAGAGCAGTCCTACTTTTGGAAAACATGTTATGGTTGAACTTTCTGACGAGAATAAGCGTCAATTCTTTATTCCACGTGGCTTTGCACATGGTTTTTTGGTGCTTAGCGACGAAGCTATATTTACATATAAAGTAGACAATATTTATGCTCCTCAGCATGAAGCAAGTATTCGTTGGAACGACGAAGAAATAAATATCCAGTGGCCTATTGATATTAAAGATGTCATTACGTCTGAAAAGGATCTGAAGGCTTCTTCTTTGAAGGATGCTGAATTGTTTGACTAATATTTATCACTATGAACATAGCTATTGTTGGAACCGGATATGTAGGACTTGTATCAGGAACTTGTTTTGCTGATACGGGTGCTATTGTTACCTGTGTTGATGTTGATAAAGATAAGATAGAAAGACTTCAGCGTGGTGATATTCCTATTTACGAACCTGGACTTGACGAACTTGTAGTCAAGAATGTTAAGGCTGGTCGCTTGAAATTCACGACATCTTTGGCTGAAATTCTTAATGAGCAGGAAATTGTCTTTTCTGCTGTTGGTACACCTCCTGATGAAGATGGTTCTGCTGACCTTAAATATGTACTGCAAGTTGCTCGTACGATAGGGCAAAACCTCAATAAATATATTGTTGTTGTTACTAAAAGTACGGTTCCTGTTGGTACCGCAGCCAAAGTGAGATCTGCAATTCAAGAAGAATTGGACAATAGAGGTGTTGATATTAAATTTGATGTTGCAAGTAATCCTGAATTTCTCAAAGAAGGTAATGCGATAAAAGATTTTATGAGTCCTGATCGTGTTGTCGTAGGAGTTGAAAGCGATAAGGCTAAACAGATGCTTACGCGTCTTTACAAACCGTTTCTTATTAATAACTTCCGTGTTATATTCATGGATATTCCAAGTGCCGAAATGACAAAGTATGCCGCAAATTCAATGTTGGCTACAAGAATATCGTTTATGAATGATATTGCTAATCTTTGTGAACTAGTCGGTGCCGATGTTAATATGGTCAGACAGGGTATTGGGTCTGATACAAGAATAGGACGTAAATTCTTATATGCCGGATGTGGTTATGGTGGAAGCTGTTTCCCGAAAGATGTGAAAGCTTTGATAAAAACGGCTGATAATAGTGGTTATTCAATGGAAGTGTTGAAGGCTGTTGAAAGAGTGAATGAACATCAAAAGACTATTCTTTTTGAGAAACTTAAATCTTCGTTGGGGAATCTTGAAGATAGTAACATTGCCATTTGGGGGCTGTCGTTCAAACCTGAGACCGATGACATGCGTGAGAGTACTGCATTGGTAATGCTTTCGTTATTGCTTAAGTCTGGTTGTCATGTGCGTGTATATGATCCTGTTGCTATGGATGAATGCCGTAGACGCTTATCTGTAATAGCTACGGATAATACGGATTTTGCTCATTTTGTAAATAATATAGAATATTGCCGTGATATGTATGAGGCAACACTTGATGCTGATGCTTTGTTGCTATTGACCGAGTGGAAAGAATTCCGCTTGCCTAGCTGGGACGTTATATCTCGTTCTATGCGGAATCAACTTGTACTGGATGGTCGTAATATTTTTGACTCAGAAGAATTGGCAGATGCCGGATTCGAATATCATTGCATAGGTCGTTAGAACATTATGAAAAAAGAAATTTTAACAAGACTATTCTTACCAATTGTTGCTATTGTTTTGACAACGGTAGCTTGTGGTAATAGAAAGGCAAATACCGGAAAGGCCTTGTCGGAGGATCTTACAGCTAAAAAAATGCTTCAAGGAGTATGGCTTGATGAAGATGAGGAAGATCCAGCCTTTAGGGTTATTGGGGATACTATATTCTATCCTGATAGTACTTCTCAACCAGCATATTTCCAGATTGTGAAGGATACTTTGATTCTTCATGGTTCTAATATCGTGAAATATCAGATTTTGAAGCAGGCGCCACATTTGTTTATGTTTAAGAATCAAAATGGTGATGTTGTTAAGCTTGCAAAGACTTCAGATCGTTCTTATTTAACTTATTTTGGAGCAAAGCGTCCTGCTGCTTTAAATCAGAACAAACTCATTAAGAGAGATTCTGTTGTTGTGTATGGAAATGATCGTTATCATTGGTATATACAGGTTAATCCTACTACTTATAAAGTTGTTAAGCCTACATATAATGATGATGGTGTGGAGGTTGATAATGTTTATTTTGATAACATTATTCATTTAGGCTTATTCCGTGGTGCAACTCAGATATATAGTCATGATATACGCAAGGATGATTTTGATAAACAAGTACCATCACAAGCACTGAAGCAGAGCATCCTTAGTGATATAGTATATACTGGTGCTAGCACTGATGGTTTTCACTTTAATGCTAGCGTCTGTATTCCAGACAGTCCTACAAGTTATCAAATTTTGATAATCGTAGGCTTTAACGGAAGTATTAAATATAAAATATAAACTTAATAAAGTTATAGTTATGGGCACTTATTCTTTTGAATAGATGCCCATAAATTTTATTAAATTGATGTTGAATGCAACATGTCGATCAATAATAAGTCCTTCTTATATTGACGAAAAATATTTTTTTTGTGAGTTTTTAATGCTGTTTCCTACATGTTTTTGCGAAACGTATTGTTATACAATATGTTAGCTAATGTATATAAGTCCGTTGTTATACATTTTAGGAAGTGATTAGGCCCTAATCACTCTGTTGTCCTACATGCTTTGTAGAGTAATAAGGGCCTTATTACTCAATGGCACACCGAAAAAGATGATTTTATTTTTGCTGCGCTTTATACATTTTGACTATAATTGAAGTTGATTATAAACATTTATAGTTATACATTCTGAATCACTATACACATTTTTAAGCTGTTACTGATAATCAGTATAGTTGCATGAAATTCTTTACTGAAAAGATTGGCACATCAAAATGCTATACAAATCTATTTATTTTAAAATTTTATTTACAAATAGATGTAAAATTTCTAGCTTTACAATTCGAAAGAAAGGCATTACTGTGATTTACTTTACAGCCAAATACACAACTTAATGGTGGGACAAAAAAAGCGATTTTCGTATTGCAATTTGATAAAATGCCATCTTTTTAGGTACAAATACGTGCTTATAATGTAGGAATCATGTAGGAAAGATGTAGAAAAATGTACTCTTATACATAAGCTAATCTATTGATTAATAATTATTTGAGTAAGAAATGTATATAATGTAGGTTATTTTTCTTTTTTTCTGGAATCTTTGTAAATTTTGAAAGGATAATATCCTCCCTAAATGGGTTCGGATTTAAGTAGTTCGATGCTTGTTCTATTGAATACTAATCTTTTAATTACTTTGATTTTTATTGAAAGTTCTTTTGATATCTTTCTATGAGAAAAAATAAATCTGTGGGTATTGTTTTTATGGATATAAATAAAAACAGCGTATATCTGTTTGAAGATATACGCTGAGTATAATAGAATTATTTGTTTTGTCTTTTATCCTCCACAACAGAATAAAACGATTATCTGTGCGGTGAAAATACGCAAGAACATACTTAATGGATAAACAGTACTGTAGCCTACAGCTGGAGCTTCTTTTGAGCAAACGCTGTTTGCATAAGCTAATGCAGGAGGATCAGTATAAGTACCGGCAATCATGCCCATTATAGTGAAGTAATTAAATTTGTAATGTAGGCGGGCTATAGTTCCGACAATTAAGATAGGGATTATTGTAATAAGGAATCCTGTATATACATATTTCAATCCATCTCCCTGAACAACTGTTTCCCAGAAGTTAGCACCTGCTTTTATTCCTACGGAAGCAAGGAACAATACCAAACCAATTTCACGCAACATCATGTTTGCTGAAGTCGTTGTGTAAGTAACAAGTTTGAATCTGTAACCGAAACGACCAATGAGAATAGCAATGATAAGTGGACCACCTGCAATACCAAGTTTCAAAGGAACTGGCATGCCAGGAAGAGCAAGAGGAATACTTCCGAAAAGAATACCGATAATTATTCCGATGAATATAGTCGCAATATTTGGCGCATCAAGACGCTTGATACTGTTACCCATTGCGTCTGCAACACGGTTTACGTTGTCCTCTGGACCAACAACCATAATTCGGTCTCCAACTTGGAAACGATAGTCGCGACTAGCAAACAAATCCATTCCTTGACGGGTGATACGAGTTACGTTGACACCATATACACTAGAGAAATGCATCTTGCCAAGTGTCTTACCGTTCATTGAAGAACGTGTTACAACAATTCGCTTGCTGATTAGTGGCTGTGCCTCAGCCTCAGTGTGCCAAGGTGTGTCAACTACAGGACCGATGAAGGCCTGAATAGCCTCAGCGTCAGCTTCTGCACAAACAACAAGAACCTCGTCTCCAAGATTAAATATTGTGTTGTTTTTAGGAATAGTTACATTGTTGTCATGAAGAAGTCTTGAGCAAATTAGGTCACGATTCAAAAACTCAGAAATCTCAAGTAGTGTGCGACCAGCAATATAATTGTTGGTAACCTTTAAATGCATCTGATGTGGCTTTGCATGAGGGTTTTCTGCTTCTTGATCATTAAGTCTATGTTCTTCAGTATTAAGCTTTACGCGAGTAATGTAACGGATGGCAATAGTTGCGCCGATGATACCTAACACACCAAGAGGGTAGGCACATGCGTAACCTGATGCTATCTGAGGAACATCACCTTTACCGAATACGCTAGTAAGGGCTTCGTTCGCAGCTCCAAGTCCAGGGGTGTTGGTAACAGCACCGTATAAAGTACCTACCATCATCGGAAGATTCTTGGGATTACTGGTGTCGAAGAACAACCAGTAGCAACCGAACATTACTGCAATGTTGAGCATGATTATAACTGTTGAGAGAATGTTGAGTGTCACTCCACCCTTACGAAAACTCTCAAAAAAGCCCGGACCAACTTGTAAACCAATACAGAAGACGAACAGTATAAGTCCGAAGTCCTGAAGGAATGTTAGAATGTTTATCGGGGCTGTGAAGCCAATGTGGCCTGCCAATATACCTGCAAAGAGTACAAATGTTACTCCGAGCGATATACCGCAAACTTTTACCTTGCCAAGTAGCACACCAATTGCTATCACAAGAGCATAAAGCAATGCTATGTGAGCTACTGTGTCGGTAGAAGTAAAAAGATTAATTAACCAGTCCATAAAAATTTAGTGTAATATTGGCTGCAAATGTACAGCGAATTTAGGAATTGACAAAATAATAATGTGTTATTTTTTAACTTAGAGGCGCATATAATAAAAAATATGTAAGTCTTTTGGGTATGATAATTATTTTTATTATCTTTGCGGTCATTAAAATTATCACGTAATAAAATTAAGTTTTTAAGATATGGCCAAGAGATTTGCCGAACATAATGGTCTTAATTTAACAAAGACCAATAATGATGTACTTGCAGAGTGGGAAAAAAATGACGTTTTCCATAAATCTATTGATGAACGTGAAGGTTGTCAGCAGTTTATATTTTTCGAAGGTCCTCCTTCGGCTAATGGACATCCTGGCATTCATCATGTGTTGGCTCGTTCTATAAAGGATACTTTCAACAGGTACAAAACCATGAAGGGATTTCAAGTACACCGTAAGGCTGGCTGGGATACTCATGGACTTCCTGTGGAACTAGGTGTTGAGAAAGAACTTGGTATTACAAAGAAGGATATTGACAACAAAGCTTCAGAGAAATATATCTCAACAGAAGATTATAATAAAAAATGTCGTGAGAATGTCATGATGTTTACTGCTGAATGGCGTGATCTGACTGAAAAAATGGGATATTTCGTTGATTTGGATCATCCTTATATTACTTATGAGAATAAGTATATCGAAACTTTATGGTGGTTGTTGAAGCAGCTCTACGGAAAGGGATTGTTATATAAAGGATATACAATTCAACCATATTCTCCAGCAGCAGGAACAGGACTTTCTAGTCATGAGCTTAATCAGCCTGGATGTTATCGTGATGTTAAGGATACAACAGTAACAGCACAGTTCTTGATTAAAGACCCTAAGGCTGAGTGGACAAAGCATGGAAAACCTTATTTCATAGCTTGGACAACAACTCCTTGGACTCTTGCATCTAATGTTGCATTGTGTGTTGGTCCTAAGATTGATTATGTAGCTATTGAGACATATAACTTATATGACGGCGAACCAATGACTCTTGTTATGGCTGAAAGTCGTATAAGTGCATACCTTAATCCTGAACAGGAAGTTAAGGAAGGCGAACTAGGTGCTTTTGATAAGGAAAACAAGATGTGCCCTTGGCGTATTGTTGATCGTATGAAAGGTGCTGATTTGGAAGGTTTGCATTATAAGCAGTTGATGCCTTGGGTTAAACCATGTGAGAAAATTAATGACTTCTCAGCTAAGTTTGTCAATGACTATGCTGAAAAGCATGCTGATAAGGTGTTCACAAGTGAGGACGGACGTGATAAGTTTGTTGAGATGGACAGCGAAGCCTTCCGAGTTATTCTTGGTGACTATGTTACAACAGAAGATGGTACTGGTATCGTTCATATCGCTCCTACATTTGGTGCAGATGATGCTAAAGTTGCAGCTGATGCAAATATCCCAGCTCTATACCTTATTAATAAGAAGGGCGAGACTCGTCCGATGGTAGATCTTCAAGGTAAGTATTATGTTGAAGAGGAATTAGACGCGAACTTCGTAAATGTTTGTTTGAATAAGGAAGCTTATGGAAAGCATGCCGGCGACTATGTTAAGAATTCATACGACCCTAAATTCAATCCAGATGGTGTGTGGGATAAGAAAGCATCTGAAAAGGCAGAAGACCTGAATGTCATTATCTGTATGGAAATGAAACAGGACGGAACAGCTTTCAAGATAGAGAAGCATGTACATAACTATCCACATTGCTGGCGTACAGACAAGCCTATTCTTTATTATCCTCTTGATAGTTGGTTTATCAATGATACAGCGAAAAAGGAGCGTATGGTTGAACTAAACAAGACTATATGCTGGCAGCCAGAGAGTACTGGTACTGGTCGTTTCGGCAACTGGTTGGAAAACTTGAATGACTGGAATTTGAGCCGTAGCCGTTTCTGGGGTACACCACTTCCTATATGGCGTGATGAGAAGCGAAATGCTAAGTGCATCGGTAGTCTTGAAGAACTTTATAATGAGATAGAGAAGAGTGTTGCTGCTGGTGTTATGAGCAGTAACCCATTAAAGGATAATGGATTTGTTGTAGGTGACTATTCTAAAGAAAACTATGACAAGGTTGATCTTCATCGTCCATACGTAGATAATATTATTCTAGTAAATGAAGAAGGAGAACCAATGAAGCGCGAAAGCGACTTGATTGACGTATGGTTTGATTCTGGTTCTATGCCTTATGCACAGCTTCATTATCCGTTCGAGGGCGAGATTGCTAATGACGGTTTGAAGAACACTGGTAAGAGCGAGGCTGAGTATCGTCGTGAACTAGTTACTTCTACATACGAGGGAACACCTGTTCCTCCAGCTTTCTATCCTGCTGATTTTATTAACGAAGGTGTAGACCAGACACGTGGATGGTTCTTCACACTTCACGCAATATCAACAATGGTATTTAATCAGGTTGCTTTCAAAAATGTAATCTCTACTGGTCTTGTGCTTGACGCAAAGGGCAATAAAATGAGTAAGCATGTTGGAAACGTAACCAATCCATTTGAGATGATTGATAAGTATGGAGCTGACCCTGTCAGATTCTATATGATGACAAACTCTGAGCCTTGGGATAACCTTAAGTTTGATCCTAATGGTGTAGACGAGATTCGCAGAAAGTTCTTCGGTACATTATACAATACTTATAGCTTCTTTGCATTATATGCAAATGTAGATGACTTTGATCCAACAGCACCTCAGGTAGAATTGGCAAAGCGTCCTGAGATTGATAGATGGATTATATCTAAGGTGAACTCACTTATCAATAATGTAGAAGCTGAACTTGAAAATTATGATCCTACACGTGCAGGACGACTAATAGATACTTTTGTTAATGATGACTTAAGTAACTGGTATGTTCGTTTGAATCGTAAACGTTTCTGGGGTAAGGAAATGAGTGAAGATAAGTTGAGCGCATATCAAACTCTTTATACATGTTTGATGACAGTTGCTAAACTACTTGCTCCTTTTGCTCCATTCTACGCTGACGAATTATATCATGACTTAGGTGGACAGCAGACAAGTGTTCATCTGGATAAGTTCCCTGTAGCTGACAAAACTGCAGTTGATGCAGACTTGGAGATACGTATGGGCATGGCACAGAAGATTACTTCTATGACTTTGGCTTTGCGTCGAAAAGTTAATATTAAGGTTCGTCAACCTCTTGCACAGATAATGGTTCCTGCTATAGACGAAAATCAGAAACAGCATATTGAGGCTGTCGCTGACCTTATAAAGAGTGAGGTTAACGTAAAGGATTTGCAGTTTGTAGGAGGACAAGGTATTCTTGTCAAGAAAGTAAAATGTAATTTCCGTGTTATGGGTAAGAAGTTCGGTAAGCTGATGAAAGCCGTAGCTGCCAGAATGGATGCACTTGACCAGAATGAAATTGCTTTACTTGAAACTTCAGGCAATACAACTTTTGATGTTGAAGGACAGACAATTACAGTTGATGCTACAGATGTAGACATTATCAGTGAAGATATACCAGGATGGTTGGTAAGCAATGAAGGCAACATTACTGTAGCTCTTGAAGTTGAACTTACTGATGAATTGAAGATGGAAGGTATGGCTCGTGAGCTTATCAATCGTATTCAGAATCTTCGTAAGGAAAACGGACTTGAAATTACCGATAGGATTGTTGTCACAGTTGCTCCACATGAAGAGACAGATGCTGCAATTAAGTCTTTTGGTGAAATGATCAAGAGCCAAGTATTGGCAAATGATATAAAGATCGCAGACAATGATGGAGTAGAAACCGAATTCGATGAGTTTAAACTTAACATCACTGTTGAAAAGAACTAGTAAGAGGATATAATTAAATACTTATATATCTATGGACAAGAAAACACGTTATTCTGATGAGGATTTGGAAGAGTTCCGCGGAATTATTAATGGCAAATTGAAGGTGGCTCACGAAGAGTATTCTTCTATTATGCGCCAGCTTATGAATCAAGATGACAATGGTGTGGATGATACGTCTCCCACTTATAATAAAGTTTTGGATGATGGTAATGCCAACCAGAGCAAGGAAGACATGATTCAGATGGTTCAACGTCTGCAAAAGTTCATAAAAGGACTTGAAGCAGCTTTGTTGCGTATAGAAAATAAAACTTATGGTATTGACCGTGTTACTGGTGAATTGATACCTAAGGAACGTCTTCGTGTTGTGCCTCACGCTACTCTTAGCGTGGCTTCGAAGAATGCAAGAAAGAAATGAAAAAAAATAGTTATTTATCGCAAGATAGGTTATTGGCATTTGTCTTGATTATCGCAATACTTGTTATTGACCAGATAATCAAGATAGAGGTCAAAACTAACATGTGTTTAGGTGAGTCTGTTCGTGTAACAGACTGGTTTTATATCAGCTTCATTGAAAACAATGGTATGGCTTATGGTATGACATTCTTCAATAAATTGGTTTTGAGTGTATTCCGTATTATAGCTGTTGGATGTATAGGCTGGTATATGCATAAAGTCCTTCAACAAAAACATTCAACTGGTTACATTGTTGTGTTGTCTATGATCTTGGCTGGTGCTGCTGGTAACATTATAGATTCAATGTTTTATGGGCTGATATTTAATGCATCTTCACCGTTCTATGTATCATACCTTGTACCTTTTGGTAGTGGTTATGCCTCATTTTTACAGGGTAAAGTTGTCGATATGTTTTATTTTCCTCTTATTGTTACAACATATCCAGATTGGGTACCTTTCAAAGGTGGACAAGAATTTGTTTTCTTCTCACCAGTATTTAACTTTGCTGATGCTTGTATTTCTGTAGGTGTTGTACTGTTACTTCTTTTCTTCAGAAAAGATATGGAAGGTATTTCTGAGACCGTTAGGGGTGCTTTTAAAAAGAAATAAATATGAAGTCTTCGTCTCTCCAAGGATGCAAGTTCCTTAAAATGACAATAAGTTCACTTGTTGTAATTATGGGATTATTTCTGGTGGTTTCATGTAAACCATCTGTACCTTCACAGTTTATTCAACCAGATAAAATGGGTGATGTTCTTTATGATTATCATCTGGCTAGCAGTATGGCTCAGATTTCAGGTAATGATTCTGTCAATACTATAAAGTATCGTGCGGCTGTATTGAAGAAGTATGGTTATACTCCTGCGGAGTTTGACTCATCAATGGTTTATTATATGCGCCATACAGATCAGTTGAAGCAAATTTATGAGGATTTAACTAAACGACTTGGTAAAGAGGCTGTTGCATTAGGTGCTTCTGCTGATGCTGTTAACCGATTTGGTAGCGTTACAGCAAATGGCGATACTGCAAATGTCTGGAATGAAGAGTCGGCAATGGTACTTACACCACAGAAGCCTTTCAACTTGAATTCTTTTTCAATGGTTGCTGATTCAACATTTCATAAAGGAGATGGCATCATACTTGATTTCGATACACAATTTATATTTCAGGATGGTATGCGTGATGGAGTTGTTGTGTTGGCTGTTAAGTTTGGCAATGACAGTATTGCTACACAGAACATGCATATTTCATCGGCAAGTCATTTCAATCTAACTATCCGTGATGACAAGAAACTTGGAATAAAGGAGATACGTGGCTTTTTCATGCTAAATAAGAGTCAGGATCCTGGAGATAATGCAACGACGTTGAAACTTATGATAATAAGTAATATCAAGTTGTATAGAATGCACCAGAGTAAGGCTGCTGCAAATAAAGTGAATGGTGACAGTATAAAGACTTCTGGTAATGATTCAGCAAAGTCAAATGGTCAACGGCCTATGCCGCCATCAAGCGTTCCTGTTCCTCCGAATTCTGATCCAAATATGCAACCGAAACGTCAGATGCCAATTCCACCCAAAGCGTTGAATTGATGGTAGATGATTTCAGACGATTAGGCTTTCATGAATTGAAAGTAGCTGGTGAAGTTCTGCATCAGGTCATAGTTGAAGTTATTGGAGATAGGGTAGTAAACTACTATGAGTTTACAGATGAGTTGCCAATGACTGAATGGATTGGAGGAACTTGTGAGATAATTAATGACAAGTTGATTATAGAAAATAGTAATATATAAATATTTAATAATATGTTATCAGTAGACGAATTAGAAGACAAACTGATAGAATTGGCTTTTGCTGAAGATATCGGTGATGGTGACCATACAACATTGTGTTGTATTCCTGATGATGCAATGGGGAAATCTCATTTGCTTATAAAGGAAAACGGTATATTGGCTGGTGTAGAAATGGCTAAAAAGGTTTTTGCTAAGTTTGACTCTACATTGAAAGTTGAGGTTCTTATCAATGACGGAACTCCTGTTAAGGTTGGTGATATTGCAATGATCGTAAGCGGTAAGACTCGTTCACTGCTTCAGACAGAGCGACTGATGCTTAACATAATGCAACGTATGAGCGGTATTGCGACAATGACAAACAAATATGTTAAGTTGTTGGAAGGAACAAGAACTCATGTGCTTGATACACGTAAGACAACACCAGGATTGCGTATGCTTGAAAAACAAGCTGTAAAGATAGGTGGTGGTATGAATCATCGTATCGGACTTTTCGATATGATTCTTCTTAAAGATAATCATGTAGACTTTGCTGGTGGCATAGAGAGTGCTATTGATCGTTGCCATGCTTACCTTAAGGAAAAAGGACTTGATTTGAAGATTGAAATAGAGGTAAGAAACTTCGATGAACTTCAACGCGTACTTAACCATGGTGGAGTAGACCGTGTGATGTTTGATAATTTCAGTGTTCCTGATACCAAGAAGGCTGTTGACCTTGTTGCTGGAAGAATGGAAACAGAATCTAGTGGTGGTATCACTTTTGATACTATCCGTGGATACGCTGAACAGGGAGTTGACTTTATTAGTGTTGGTGCTCTTACACATAGTGTTAAGGGACTTGACATGAGTTTCAAGGCTTGTTAAATATATTGAGTTTATGAAGAAACAAATTTTAATTGCTATCTTTACATTGAGCGCATCTGCTGCTATGGCATGTACCAATTTTATTGTTGGAAAGAAAGCTAGTGCAGACGGAAGTGTTATCTGTTCTTATAATGCTGATGATTACGGCATGTTTATTGGTCTAGCTCATTATCCTGCTGGTGTTCATGCTAAGGGAGAAATGCGTAAGATTATTGATTGGGATACAAAGGCTTGTCATGGGCAGATACCAGAGGCTCCTGTTACATATAATGTTATTGGAAATATCAATGAGTTTCAGGTGACTATTGGAGAAACTACTTATGGTGGTCGTCCTGAAATGGTTGACTCTACTAGTACCATTGATTATGGTAGTCTTATATACTTAGCTCTTCAACGTTCACGCAATGCGCGTGAGGCTATAAAGGTTATGACATCTTTAGCCGAGAAATACGGATATAATAGTGAGGGCGAGACCTTTACCATTTGTGATCCTAATGAGGCTTGGATAATGGAGATGATGGGTTGTGGAGCAGGGAGCAAGAGTGCAATTTGGGTTGCTCAACGCATACCTGATAATGCTATTTGCGCACATGCAAATCAAAGTCGTATTGGTAAATTCAATATGAAAGACCATAAGAATGTAATGTATAGTAAGAACGTTATTTCTTATGCAAGAAAGAAGGGCTGGTTTACAGGAAAGGACATTGATTTCTCTTGGAAAATGGCTTATGCTAAACCTGATTTTTCTGGTCGTCGTTTCTGTGATGCTCGTGTATGGGCTTTCTTTAATCATTTCACAGACGGTTTCAGCCGTTATCTACCTTGGGCAGAAGGAAAGGATGAAAATGCCGAGGATATGCCTCTATGGGTTATTCCAAACAAGAAACTTTCTGTAAAGGATGTTCAAATGGCTATGAGAGACCATTATGAAGGAACTCCTTTGGCAACTGATACATTAGACTTTGGTAGTGGTATATGGGAAATGCCATATCGTCCTACACCATTAATGTTTAAAGTAGACGGAAAGTCTTATTTCAATGAGCGTCCAACAAGTACTCAGCAGACTGGTTTTTCTTATGTAAGTCAGATGCGTTCTTGGCTTCCTCGTGAAATAGGTGGTGTGTTGTGGTTTGGAAATGATGATGGTAATATGATTGCATATACCCCAATATATTGTGGTAATACGGTTCAGCCTGAATGTTATAATACTCCTGGTGCTGATGCTGTTACTTTCTCTACAAAGAATGCTTACTGGGTTTGCAATTGGGTTAGTAATATGATTTATCCACGTTATTTACTTATGTTCCCAGAGTTGAAGTCTGTTCGTGATAGTTTAGAAAGTTCATACTTCGCAAATCAACCAAACGTTGAGAACAAGGCACGTGAATTGTATGTTAATGACAAGGCTGCAGCATTGAAGTATCTTAATGATTATAGCAATGATGAGGCTCAGCAAATGCTTGCTAGATGGAACAAGCTGGCTTATTATCTTATTGTTAAGTATAATGATATGTCAGTCAAACCAACAAAGAATGGTGAGTTTATCAGAACAAAGACAGGTATTGGAGCAACAGTAATGCGTCCTGGTTATCCTGCGTCTTTTGCCCGTAAGCTTGTTAAAGCTACTGGTGATAAGTTTGAAGTTCCAGAACAAAAGAAGTAATCTTCTTAATAACACATAATAAATAAAGCCCTTCAAGAATTTCTTGAAGGGCTTTATTCATACCTATATTATAAGGTATAAGAACCATTATAACAAGTGATTATTAATTCAGACTAACATATTAATTCGTTTTATCATTCAAACAATTGTATGTTAGTCTGTCTTAAAGATTATATTATAGCTTTTTCAAATATTCGTCAGCACGAGTATCACCCAGTGATTTAGCCTTTTCTAAAGCCTTTTTAGCCTCATCCTTATTTCCAAGTTCCTTGTTTGCTATACCTAGCAATAAGTAACCATCAGGATATTCAGGGGCAAGCATAGTGCATCTTGTTGCAGTTTTTACGGCATCTTCATTCTTTTTTACGCGGATTTGCAGTGAAGCCATTTCTGCATAATAAGTAGGTTCCTTAGGTGTTACGATGATAGCACGTGCTATATCGTTTAGTGCTTGCTGGAAACGATGTACTTGTAGTTCGCATTTATATCTGGTATAATAGAAACTAGAGTTCAATGGTCTGCCTGACATCAAAGAATCATATTCATTATAATCAACCAATGCATTATGATAATTTTTCATAGCGTCATAGGCTATACCACGTGCTAGCACGTATGGTGCGGCAATTGATGTAAGTGGCTGTGGACAAGCTGCTACAGCGCTGTCAAGAAGTGCCATTACCTCATTCTGTGGAGCTTTGAGTTGGGTTTTACATTGTGAAGCTTCGTAAAATAGTTCTCCATTGCGAAGTTTGGTCTTTGTTAGAGCAATAAACATGTTGTAGGCATTTTGATATTCACCTTTTGAATATGTTATCTGTGCCTGCTGATGACGATATACGTCCAAGTCGTTTATTGCAGAAGCCTTTTTTGATTCCTCAAGAGCTTTGTCTAGACTCCAGTTTGTATATGGTTTATTGCTGAAAAGTTCTTTCTGATATATTACTTTCGCATATTCAGAATGAGCCTCGTCTTTCTTTGCAACTTTTTCTAATGCAGTTTGCATGACCTTGTCAGCCTCCTCAAACTTTCCTCCGTTTACATAGCTTGAAGCTTTATTGGTGTAACCTTCTGTTGAGCTAGGAAACTTACGAATAAAGTCATCAATATACTTCTGACGTGAGATAGAATCAGTCTGTTCACTTGCCATCATCATTGTAAGTAAAGCTTGGTTCTCGTTGTCAGGTAGAGCTGTTCTGATACCGCATGTTCTCAATACCGCGTCATTGATAGTGAAACCATTTGCAACCATGTCTGATGCAAATTTTGCGTCAGTAGCATGTACATCACCATTTTTGCTATGCTGAAGGAGTCCGATAACCTGTCCGTTATTATTCACGAATGGACAGCTTGATGCGTTGTCAGGTGCTGTTGTCGAAAATATGTAGTAGTTGTACTTGTCCATAAACTTCTCTACACTTGCAATCTTAAAAGTCTTAATATCAGCTTTCTTTAATGAATAGTTGAGAAGAAAGACATTGCCATTTGCTTCTGTTGAAGCAACATCAGCCTTTATTGTACTACCGTCAACAATGAATTTGCAGACATCATACAATTCGTTAGCTCCTACAATTGCATCTACATTGTATGTTTTGCCATTTGCATCAACCACAACAGCGTGATCAGCACCAACAAATGGTGCCCAAGTACTGATAGCCTCACCATCTTTGCCAACAAAGACGCCATGACTTGATGCGAGAATACTGCCATCTTTATTGAATGTCGTCAATGTGAAGACAGATTTCGAGGCTTTTTGAACTTGTGCTGATTGTGCCAATACTCCTGATATAGAGAAGACGATTGACATAATCAATAAATAGATTCTTTTCATAAGTATGTGATTTTATTTTTTATTTATAGTTTAAGAAGAGCCCTTGCATTGTTTATGGCCTCTTCTGATATATTACTTCCGCTCAGCATCTGGGCAATTTCTTTTATGCGTTCCTCATTGTTTAACATGCGCATATTGCTTATTGTCCCGTCAGCAGTTTCTTCTTTTTCAACCTTATAGTGCGTAGAACCTAATGCGGCAATCTGTGGAAGGTGAGTGATACTTATTACTTGTCGCTCATGGTTTCCCATTTCCTGCATTATTTGTGCCATCATTTCGGCAACTCTACCGCTTACACCGGTATCAATCTCGTCGAATATGATTGTCGGTAATTTTACTACGCCACTTATCATTGCCTTCAGTGACAGCATTACTCGTGCAATTTCACCGCCAGATGCAACTTGACTAACTGGTTGGAGTGGGGTGCTCTTATTTGCGCTGAACAAGAATGAAATCTTGTCTGCTCCGTCTTCTGACAGTTCCTTATTTATAAGTTCAATCTGGAAACGTACGTTCGGTATTCCTAATGGTATGAGTCGACTAGACATTTCCTTTTCAACTTTCTTTGCTGCTTCACTGCGCAGCTTTGTAAGTTTCCCAGCTTTGCTGATACATTCATTTTTAAGAGTATCAACTTTTTGCTGTGTCTCTTTTATCGTGTCATCAGAGTTGTCTATATTTTCCAATTTAACTTGTAAATCGTCACGAATAGACAGTAATTCAGTAATACTGTTTACGCGGAACTTTTGTTCAAGAGAGTATATATAATCGAGTCGTTGAGTGAGACTATTCAATCTGTCCGGATCAAAGTCCACATTCTCAACATCGCGACTAATCTCCTGTGCTATATCTTTCAGTTCTATGTGGCAGTTGGAAAGCCTTTCTGCAAGTTCTTTAGCGTTTTGAAATACGTTCTCAATATTTTGCAGTCTTGAAGCGGCAATCTTTACTTGTTCAACGGCTCCGTTTGTTTCTGCCATAAGAGCATTGTCACTATCGTATAAAGCCTCCTTAATTTCCTCAGAATGACTCAGTTGCTCTGTTTCCTGTTCTATCGTTTCCTGTTCTCCGTCTGTAAGTTGTGCCTTAGTTATTTCGTCGAACTGGAATCTCATAAACTCTTCATTATCACGACTTTGGACAATACTTTCTTTGATTTTTTCAAGTTCTTTTATTGCTTCGTGATATTTAGCAAAACAGTTTCTGTAATCTTTCAGTTCTTTATTGTCGTTGGCTATGATATCAACCACATTCAGTTGAAAGTCTTCTTTTTGCAATAATAGGTTTTGGTGTTGACTATGGATATCAACAAGCATTTCTCCAAGTTCACGCATCATTGTCAGCTGAACAGGAGTATCATTAATGAAGGCACGGCTTTTGCCATTCTTGTTTATTTCCCTTCTAATGATGCAGTCTTGTGGTTCATAGTCAATATCGTTATTAGTGAAAAAAGAGTCCATATCATATTTGCTAAGGTCAAAGTGGGCTTCAATGACACATTTGTCTTTTCCTGATTTAATAACCTTCAGGTCAGCTCTTTGTCCAAGCAGTAAACCGATAGCTCCAAGTATGATACTCTTTCCTGCACCAGTTTCACCAGTTATGACTGAAAAGCCGGAATTGAACGCAATATTCAATTCGTCTATCAAGGTGAAATTTCTTATGTAAAGCTGTCTTAACATGATTGCTAATCTTTAATTTTGTTCCAAGAGTTGTTTTGGCTTGCATTTATTCCAAATAGGATAGCATATATCTTTTCTTTTTCATTCTGCGTTCCTTTACCATTGTAAATGCTAGCCAGTTCGTCTTTTTTATAATCTGTCCATATCTGCGGTAGCATACTCATTGGTCGTGCCTCATGAGCTGTTTTAAGGTCGTTTTCTATAGCTGCAGATATGTTCACTCTGCCTTTTTCGGGATTTTGAGCCATCTCATCCATTCCGTTTCTATAATAATCATATTGTAGTTGGCGGAATGGTTTCATTCCCTCGTCAATATAATCATTTATGATAGCGTATCTATTTTTGCTGTCATCAAAACTCTTCCATCCGGTATAGTTAAGATTCTGTGAGTTGTTGGCTACGTTCATGCACCGTTGTAATACATCCTCGCCACCCATAGGTGAAAATGAATCAATATCCATTCCTATTATCAGATATGCGTAGTAGGCACAAAGTGCAGTTAGTTGGTTATCAACACTTTCGTCATTGAATTCAAGTTGATTGAATTCTGTAAACTCAAAGTTGAAATCATTGTCAGTATTATTGTATAATGTTGTGTTGTATGCTGAATTATATACAGGACGATTGGCTTGTATGATAGCCTTGCACGTAAACATATTAGTCGCTCTGTCATATTTTGTGACGGTAATATTGAAACTGCATGCTATACGCTCGTTTTTCTGGAATTGGAGATTAGTCCATTTCCTGTCATTCATAAATTGTGACAGCGTATTTCGCAAATTGTCGAATACAGTATTATCAGTACCTTGAATTTGCGAATGGTTGATGTTTATAGTTGCCTGAAGTTCTTGAGAGTGGGCTGCATTACTGCATAATAGAAGCCAACTCATCAATGATATCAGTCGCAACTTCAGATTTAGGCTTTTTGTCATATTCCTTTTTCCCATCCTTACTGATAATGGTTATCTGATTTTCGTCACTGCGGAATGTAGTACCTGGTATTCTTGTTGAATTCAGCACAATGAAGTCTGCGTTCTTCTTTTCCAACTTATGTTTGGCATTTATCTCCTCATCGTTTGTCTCCAATGCGAATGCTACGATTTTCTGTTTGTCGCTCTTTATCTTGCCAAGAGATGCTGCTATATCATGAGTTGGTTTTAGTCGGATAATCAAGTCATCCTTCTCGCGCTTTATCTTCTTGTCTGCAATGTTTTCCGGTTTAAAGTCGGCAACAGCTGCACATAGTATTGCTGCGTCACAGTTGCTAAAAGCTTTTGTGGCTTCGTTATACATGCTTTCGCAGCTCTCAACATTAATCCTATTTATTCCATCAGAGCATTTCATAGACACAGGACCAGCTAGAAGTGTCACGTCTGCACCACGTTGATAGCATTCTTCTGCAATGGCAAATCCCATTTTGCCACTAGAATAGTTTCCTATGAATCTTACCGGATCTATTTTCTCGTATGTTGGTCCGGCAGTAATCATTATCTGTTTGCCTTTAAGATCTTTTTTATAGAATTGGCGGTTAAGAGTTTCCACAATCTTTTCTGGGTCTTCCATGCGTCCCTTACCTTCAAGTCCGCTAGCCAAGTATCCGCTAGCAGGTTCGATGATATAGTTTCCGTACTCTTTCAGCTTTTCAATATTGGCTTGTGTTGATGGATGCTTATACATATCTAGATCCATTGCAGGAGCAATGAAAACAGGAGCTTTCATGCTAAGATATGTTGTAATAAGCATGTTGTCGGCTATTCCGTTAGCCATTTTTCCAATGCTGCTTGCTGTGCATGGGGCAATGATCATTGCGTCAGCCCATAAACCTAAGTCAACATGTGAATTCCATGTGCCGTCACGTTGTGAGAAGAATTCGCTTATCACTGGTTTATGTGTAAGAGCGGAAAGTGTTATCGGTGTGATAAATTCTTTTCCGTCAGGGGTAATAACAACTTGTACCTCAGCACCGCGTTTTATTAATTCGCGAATGATGAGGCACGATTTGTAGGCTGCTATTGAACCCGTAATTCCTAATACTATTTTTTTCCCTTTTAGCATTATCTATTATTGAATTCTCTTAATCTGATACGAGTAAGAATCTGTTTGGTATTGTTTGGGAAGTCTGCTCCAAGCATCCAAGAGTAATATCCTGGATCTTTCTTCAACACCTCAGCAACAGGCATATCCTTGTACTTTCCGAAATTGAATACCTCCTGCTTTTGTGGATTACCCTGTTTGTCGGTAAGTGGATTGCCGTCCTTATCTGTTATTGGCTTCCATACAACTCTTCCTGCAAAGTCTACATTGTCGTTTTGTTTTGAGAAATCCGCAAGGTAGTCCATGTCGTTAGGCAAAACTCTTTCTGGCTCTTCTTGATTCTCAGCTGTGTACATTTCAAGTTCGCCCATAAGCACACGATATGTTGCTTCTGTATCTTGGTCAGCACGATGAGCCTCGAAATCATCTTCCATCTTGTGTCCGCAATAGAATTTGTATGCAGCCGCTAGATTACGCTTTTCCATCTTGTGGAATATTGTCTGTGCGTCGATGAGTCTGCTTTTAGAGAAGTCATAGTCAATACCTGCACGCAAAAATTCCTCAGCAAGCATTGGAACGTCAAATCTATTTGAATTAAATCCGGCAAAATCGCATCCTTTGAATTTTTCGCTTAATTCAGATGACAGTTCCTTGAAAGTAGGAGAGTCCTTAACCTTCTCGTCGTCAATGCCAGTTAAAGCAACAACCTCGTTAGGAATGTGCTTCTTTGGATTTACTAAATAATCGCCTCTATCCTCACTACCATCAGGATTAACCTTTATATATGATAGCTGTATTATTCTGTCGTTTACAATATCAAGCCCCGTAGTCTCTAAATCGAAGACTATCAAGGGCTTTGTAATATTTAGTTTCAAGATATATTTATTTTAAATTGATAACTAGTCGTTCAGCAACATTGGCATAATCAGTGTGAGGATGTTTTCATTCTCAGGCTGCTCTGCTGGTACTATAACTCCTGCTCTACTAGGGTCTGCCAACTGGAAGATAACTTCGTCGCTTTCGATATTGGTAAGTATTTCTTGTAATGAACTACCCTTGAAACCGATGTTTATTGGTTGACTGCTGTATTCGCATGTGATTTGTTCCTTTGCGCTTGTAGCGAAGTCAATATCTTCTGAAGAAACTTCCAACTTTCCAGCCTCGATGTGAAAACGTATCAACTGACTGCTTTCGCTTGCAAACGGAAGTACACGGCGAAGTGCTCCGATAAGGCTTTTGCGGTCAATGTTCATGTTGTTTGGATTTTCAGGAATTACGCTGTTATAGTTAGGATAATTACCTTCAATCAGGCGGCAAGACAATTGTCCGTCTGCGAATTTAATCTCTGCACAACGATCGTCAAATTTGATCACAACATCGCTTCCGTCTTTGCTAAGTACATTCTTTAGTAATGTTGCTGGTTTCTTAGGCAAGATGAATGATGCTGCAGTTTCACTCTTAATATTAAAGTTTTGATTGCGTACAAGCTTGTGACCGTCTGTTGCTACAATAGCTAGATAGTCTGTTGTAAGGTCAAAATATATACCATTCATTACGGGTCTTAGCTCATCCTGAGCAGTAGCGAATAATGAACGTGTGATATTGTTAATGAGTGATGTTGAGTTCAGAGTTATAATTGTTGCACTATCAGGAACTGTCTGTGTATGTGGATATTCATCTGCATTCTGTGCGGTGAAGTTATACATACCGTTCTGATAGAGAATCTTTATGGTCAGTGCCTCTGTATCTACATCAAATGCCAGTGGCTGTTCTGGAAGCTCTTTTACAGCGTCAAGAATAGTACGGTTTGGTACAGCAAAACTGCCTTCGCCATCACACTCGTCAAGTGCAACGGATGATGTCATAACATTCTCGTTGTCTGATGCAGTTATTTTTAGTTCACTGTTACTCACTTCGAAAAGGAAGCTGTCAAGAATTGGAATAGAATTCTTGCTATTAATCACTTTTGAAAGTGATTGTAGACGTGCGTTAAGTGTTCCGCTTGATAATGTGAATCTCATTATTATTTTCTTTTATTCGTTATTGTTCTGATATTATATTTTCAGATTACAAAAATACTAAAAACCATTGTTTAAAACAAAAAAAACGCATAAAAAATTTCATTTATTAGAACTATTTTATTAATTTCGCAAACTGAAGTGGGATTGTAAAATCTTTCACGTCGTCATAAAGTATACTTAAAAATAATATATTTAAATTATGGAATTACAAGGTAAGGTAATTGTAGCTCTAACAGAGCGTACTGGTGTTTCTAGCCGTGGAGAATGGAAATCACAAGATTTCGTCATTGAAACTCATGAATCATATCCTCACAAGATGGTATTCTCTGTCTTTGGTGCAGAGCGTTTGCAGCGTTTCAATATTCAGGTAGGTCAGGAAGTATCGGTATCTTTTGATATTGATGCACATGAGTATAATGGCCGTTGGTTTAACAGTATTCGTGCTTTTGACGTTCGTCAGATTGATCCAGCCACTTTGGGTGCAGGCGCAGCTCCTGCTGCTTTCAATGCAGCTCCATCAGCTCAGGCTCCATTCCCTCCAGCACAGAATGCTGACGGTGCAGAGAGTGCTGATGATCTTCCATTCTAATTAATGGGAATTTGTTGTGAATGCTGATAATAATATTAGTACTTTGCTATAAAAAACAAAAGGATTGTGATATTATTTCGCAATCCTTTTATTTTTGTTATAAGCCAAAATGTGAGCTCGTATTAATATGTCAAATTTTAAGAATGCTTGGATTTACGGTGCTTTAGTTCTAATGTAGATTTATATAATAGCTCTAAGTAGTTTTATTATTACTTGAATCTGATGTATCTTAAAGTTTCTTTGGCGCTTATTGCGCTTGCTTTTATAATGCTATGTTTTTTGAGTGGTATCAATAAAAGCATATATAATGTGGTAGTTAATAACTTTTCATTTTATTATAACGAAGAAATGCTAACTCCGAAGGAGCTAGCATTCTATTGTTTGTTTGGAATAAGTGTTTAATTATTTAAGCTTCAACCTTAGTTTTAGCTGCGTAAACTTCAGGTGAGAGAACAGAAACTGTACTCTTGTCCTTCTTGCCCTTATGGAAGTATACTAAACCATCTGTAAGAGCATAGAGAGTATCATCTTTACCCTGAGCAACGTTCTCGCCTGCGAAGTGCTTGTTACCACGCTGACGGATGATAATGTTACCTGCGATAACTTTCTGACCACCCCAAATTTTTACGCCTAATCTCTGTGAAGCTGAATCACGTCCGTTCTTAGAACTACCTACACCTTTTTTATGTGCCATGTTTTGTCCTCCTGATTTTAAGCGTTAATTGATTTTACTGTTACCTCTGTGAATTGTGCGCGGTGACCATTCTTCTTGCGGAAATCCTTACGGCGTTTCATCTTGAAAACGATAACCTTGTCACCCTTTACGAGTGGGTTCACAACTTCAACTACAACTTTTGCACCTTCAACTGTTGGTGCACCGACTGTAACTGCTCCGTCTTTGTCTACGAGCAGAACCTTGTCAAATTCAACAGTCTTGCCCTCTTCTGCATCCTTGATGTGGTGCACAAAGAGTTTCATGCCTTCTTCAGCTTTAAACTGCTGACCGTTAATCTCTACGATTGCGTACATTGTTTATTTATTAAACGGGTTTCTCCGTTAGGCGGATGACGTATGTCAACACTTGTCTGAGCCTAAAAACGGACTAAATCGGGCGCAAAGTTACTTAATTTTATTCATATCCACTGTTTGTGAAATGATAAATATTGTCTATTTAACGCCCGTTAACTTTTTATATGTCTATTTAGTAGTGATATTATAACTTTCCTTTTGTTGAAGGAAGTTCATAATGATAGATATCACGCTTTACAGCCATCTTGAGCGAACGTGCTAATGCTTTAAAAATACCTTCTATTTTATGGTGCTCGTTAGTGCCTTCAGCCTTTATGTTAAGATTCATTTGAGCCGCATCGCTTAGACTCTTGAAGAAATGCAGAAACATTTCAGTTGGCATTTCTCCTATTTTCTCACGGTTAAATTCTGCGTCCCATACAAGCCAAGGGCGTCCACCAAAGTCTAGTGCTACTTGGCAAAGGCAATCATCCATTGGTAGGCAATAGCCATATCTTTCAATACCTCTCTTGTCGCCTAGTGCTCTGAGTATGCACTCGCCAAGCGTTATCGCTGTATCTTCAATGGTGTGATGCTCGTCAACATTCAGATCTCCTTTGGTATGAATTGTCAAATCCATCATTCCATGTTTGCCTATCTGTTCAAGCATGTGGTCAAAGAATCCCAAACCTGTTGATATGTCACATTTGCCTGTTCCGTCAAGATTAAGCTTTACGTAGATATCTGTTTCTTTTGTTGTACGTCGTGACTCTGCAATCCTTTCTCCGGCAAACAGAATCTCTGCTATCTTATCCCAAGTAATACCATCTTGTCCTAAGATAAGAGCTTTGCAACCAATGTTTTCAGCTAGTTTAGCATCTGTTTCTCTATCACCGATAACAAAACTTCCTTCAATATCATAAGCTGGATTGTTTAAGTATTCCTTTAACATTCCTGTACCAGGTTTTCTCATCAGAGAATTGTCCTCTGGAAAGTGGCGGTCAATCAGTTGATCGTCGAAAGTAATGCCTTCGCCTTCCAAAGTTTGGATAATGAAATTATGTACAGGCCAAAAGGTATCTTCTGGGAATGATTTTGTTCCCAATCCGTCTTGGTTGCTTACCATAACGAAGCGGAAATCTAAATTCCTGCGTATAAATTCAAGGTTCTTAAACACCCCTTTCGTGAACTTCAGCTTTTCAAAAGAATCAATCTGCTCATCAGCTGGTTCCTCAATAAGAGTTCCGTCGCGGTCAATGAATAATATTTTCTGCTTTTTCATCTCTATTTAAATTATTCGTATTTGTCTATTTTCATTTTTATATCCGCTTTTTCCTTTTCCTGTTGCGTTATTGCGCCATAGATATAATAACAGAAAATGTAGAAGTAAACAAATATGTAGGTGTACAAGAATGTTGTCAAGAGTGATACCGCTATCAAAAGGAACGTTAAATATGAAGGTGTTCCGTCAGAATCACCATTCATAATACCCATTTGATTGAAAAGGTATGAGCTAAGGATTATCATAAATGGTAAAGAAATGACAATCATTATTACCATGTAAAAAAGCATTGTAATAATCTGTCCTATCAGTATGAATCCCAAATGCTTTATTCCTGTGTGATAATCTTTGCCAATGATATTTACGAATTTTGTATCCTTTCCCATGATATATTTTGTAGTAGAAAATATAAATGGCAATACAAATATATATCCTATTATCATAATAGCAAGTTGTATGATTAAAGATATAGACATTGCTTTCTCAGGACTGAAAACGTGTTTTGAAACAAAAATAGCAATTGCTGTTCCTCCTGAATAAAAGGCAATAGAGGTGATGGCTAGAGTTAGAAATAGGTTTGTGAGCGTAATAAAGAAAGCCTTTCTTAAATTTTCTTTAAACGAATTTGCGTTTAGCAATGTATATGTTTTGCCCATAAGCCATGATTGAGCCATCGTCTCACATAATGCAAGAAACATGAATCCCAGCAATATCCAGTAACTCAGTTTCTGTCCGCTTAGATTAGCTATCATAACATTTTTGCATCCTATAATATATATAGTGGAGATCACTGCAAGTGCAATAGCTGGCATCCATGTCTTTTTTAATATCGTTAGGATATTTAGGTTCAATAAGTTGAATGCATCCTTTACGCATCCATAGATGCTGCGGCTTTTATATAAGTTATTTTCCATATTGATTAATTTTAGATCATTCTACGTCTGAATTCAGCGCATGTCACAGCTGTGGCAATTGCTACGTTAAGGGATTCTGCAGTCTCTCTGCCTGTAGGGTAATTAGGGATGAGTAGTTTGCGACTAATCATCTTTCTTATTTCAGGTGATATACCGTTTCCTTCATTTCCCATAACGATTATACCATTTTTTGAAAGTTCCTCTTTATAAATATCTGTTCCTTCTAGCAACGTTCCATAAACAGGATAGTTAGGTGGGAGAGAGCCAATTAACTTGCTTAGGTCTGTATAATGAAGTTTCACTCGTGCAATACTGCCCATTGTTGCTTGTACAACTTTCGGATTGTATATGTCGGCAGTATCATTGCTGCAATAAATATCAGTAATGCCAAACCAGTCTGCAATGCGTATAATTGTTCCTAAGTTGCCTGGGTCTTGCACTCCATCAAGAGCAATATACAATGTTTCATCGTTATCTTTTATGATGGGGGCATCGTATTCAAACAATTTAAATATGGCAAGTACCATTTGGGGATGCTGCAAGAAACTAACTTTTGAAAGTTCTTCTTCTGTCACTTCTATTATTTCGTCAGCATTCACATTGTTGTTTGCCTTAATCCATTCATTCGTAGCCACAATAATCTTAGCTTGGTATTTTGCCAGCAGGTCGCCTACAACTTTGTGACCTTCAGCTACAAACACACCTTCGCCATTTCTAATCTTCTTGTGTTGAAGAGATTTGATATATTTTATTTTAGCTTTGCTAATCATACTTGCAAAAGTAACAATTATTATTGAGAAATTAAAAAACTTCGTATTTTATTGTTGTTTAATTTTTTGTTCTCACACAAAAATAGCATGTTCATGCATATTCCCACTAATGTATTTTCTCTCTATGTGTATTAAATTTATTCTCTTACAAAGTTGAATAAAATTCCTATAGACACAAATCCTATGAAATACACCACGGTGGTTTGCCTTGTGGCTGGAGGCGTGAAGCCTCCAAAGAGCAACTTATGCCATTAATATACGATTCTGGGAGAGTTGCAATTCTCGCTTTACACAATTTATAGTATTTATAATGCAAATATTTTATTACATATAAAATTGCCAGAAAACAAAAAATCTCCAAGATGTTTAAAACAGACAAAAAACCTCCACGCATCATATAAGCAATTGGTGAGTAATCATTTATCGGTGGAGGATAACCTCCACTATCATCCACTATCATCCACCTTTTTGTAAACTATTGAGAAATATAGAGCTATTACTAAACGAAAATCGGGATTATCGCAAATAGTGAAGTAGTAAAACATATTTACTTTATGACCATTTTGGCGACCAGCAATTGCGTTTTATCGTAGAAATCCAACCGTTATAACGATATAACGGAAACGTTTGATCGTGGAAACGGAAACGTTTGATCGTGGAAACAGAAACGTTTGATCGTAGAAACGGAAACGTTTGATCGTGGAAACAGAAACGTCTAGCCTTTTTCACAGAATCCAGTTCGTTGAACTTCGGTCTATTGTGAAGGAAGGTGAGCGTGAAATCTTCTTTTACTTTGTTTACTTCGTCGGCATATTTGGCGGAGATAATGTTTTTGTAGATAGTGGCGAGTTCAGTTCGTGTATAGAATTTTTCATCTTTTTCTTTTCTGATAATTGAAATTTCCATGTTCTAAAGCGTTTTTCTTCTTTTTTGTTTACAAAACAGTGCATGATAGTGGAGGATAGTGGAGGTTATCCTCCACGGATAAAATATTATCTTTCAGAAACTTACACTATGCGTGGAGGTTATTTAATAGTTTTAATACTTTTTCAGAATATTATTATTTTATGGCTGTTCTGAGATATAGATGTAATAAAAAATACGTGTCAATGCAAGTTTTAAGGGAGAAAAAACAGCAGGTGGCACGTTATAAAGAGAATAAAGACAGATTGGTATTGTTGTTTCCAATTCATCATATCTTTATTTATATGTGCAACAGCATATTCTCCCGCAGAAAAAGACAGGTTGGGTGAATGGATCTGCCAATGCAGATGTCGAAGAGAACGCTGAGAAAGACAGTTGTGACACAACCAGAAATGTGTACGCCCTTCAAACCTTTTTTCTTTCACGTATATTTATATTTACGGTACGGGTTTTGATTCTTATTCATGTGGTATAGAAATATGTCATTAAGTTCATATTAGACTTAATATCTACAAAAAGCCTGTATTATTCAAGTACTATAATTGTGAAGAAAACGCCAAAAATGGGTGTTATTTGAACTTTAATGTCACTCGTTCATCCCTTATAAACAAATGGCTTGTGACATTATGACATTAGTGGCATTAAAAAAAACTTTTTCTGTTAGAGAAGACTGAATACTCTCACTTACAAGGAATAAACTGATGGTTAGAGAGTGTATATGCAATATGTTAAAGTTGCCTATTGAGTATTATAAATAAGCTAATGTTGTTTGTATTTATCAATAAATTTATGTGGAATAAAATAAATATCTCCTTTTGCTCTAGTGCATGCCACATAGAATTTATTTCTTGTAGACGGGGTTAGTTGATGTAGTGTGTTACTGTTATATGCTTTGAAGGTTGTTTCATTTAACACAATACAAACGTCCTGAAAACTATCAAGACCTTTGGATTTACCCCAGTTCTCGGCATAACATAGGTACTTGTAAGCTTCTTGATAGAATAGTTTAACTTTTGTGTTATCGCGAAAGAGAATATCTGCGTCAGTTTGGTTATCAATTAAAATATTTTTTGTAATATCTTGCCTATGAGATGTAATTTGGATATGTAGTTTCTGTGTAACAAGTTCGCAAGCTGTAGGTGAACATCTATAACTATTTGAAAGTGTAGTCTCATCAACAGTAATTCCCTTCATAGACCATTTTCGTTTGTATTTCTCGTAGTCATTATACAGTCCATGATTTATATTACCATCGTTGCTGGTATCAAAGGTATGTTGGTAGAAATCGCCCACAAATAGACAGCTAATTGTAGCTGGGATAATGACTTGTATTAAGTTAAAATCATGACCACTAAGATCTTGAACTTCATCAATCATAAAGTAGTCGTAGAATTTTTCAATGCGTGCTTTTACTAAATCAGCACAATATTTCATACATAAATTAGCAATTCTGTTATGATACAGGTATCTATTTTGTGTCATATAATACGAATTATCCTTTTTATATCTAGTCCAATCTCCAGGCATAATCCAAGAGATACCTTTCGCTTGAAATTTATCCTTGAGAAAAGGTTGATAGCACATATGTATTAAGAACTGAAAATATGATATGAGTGTAATATTCTGTGGCATATACCCGAAAGTGTTCATTATACGCTTTCGAATATTCATCACATTGTTTTCCGTATAGGTAACAATTAAAAATTGCTTGTCTAAATTGAGCATATTAATTACGAAATGTGTTTTGCCTGCTCCAGCTACTGCTAATATTAATCGTCTATCCATTTTATAGCATCTTGTATATATTGTGGTACGGCAAGAGTATCTATGCTATTTTTAAGTAACTTAAATGCTGCATCTGCCTTATTTTTAAGCATATAATCTATTGTTGTTAATCTGCGGTCAGGTGTCTGAAACTCACTATCACATATAGCTTCATTATCTTCATAAATACACATTTCAAAAGTGTATCTTGTATTATTAGTATCTGAATATATCCTAATATTAGCGAACTGATTATTGATGTAGTCTGAGTAATTGTTCGTTATGTTAGCTGTATAGTCATGATCGTTGTCGGTTATTACTGCTACCTTATTCTGCAATAATTTAGCTATTTCCAAATATCTTTTAAAACATTTTCCATCAACGGAGATTACTCCTATTCCACTCGATGAAAGTTCTTTAGTTATCGTCCTTTTATACAAACCGTCCATAAGTATGAACTCTGCATCTCCTTCTACCAAAATAGACTTTTGGGCTAACACGAACTGAAGCATATTATTATCTGGAGCTTTCATAAAAAAATCAGCAGTATCTTTAGGAAGAGCCGCTAAATTAATAATATTTGCAGACGAACTATTTAAAAGTAAACACTTTCTCATATTTAGTCTTGTGGCAATAAGGTCACTATGAGTAGATATAAAAAGCTGACGATTCTGTGCGTTTCTTATAAGTTCAATGAGTTCCAACATCTTTGTATGACTCAAATGATTCTCTGGTTCTTCTATCAATACTGTATCAATGCTATTAAGTGCTCTATTCATAGAGAGTTTTGTCTTTATAAAGCATTGGGTACCTAATCCTTTGTTCTCCAAAGGAATCTCGTTTTCTAGTAGTGTAATATCAGTCTCAATATTATCATCTGCCGATTCCCTGATTGCGAAATTATAGGGAGATATCAAAGCATTATATTGAGCCAACGTTTGAACTTGAAACTGAATTTTGCTATCCTTGTAAGCATGCCTTGTATTTACGCGTTGTAAATCAGTCAGCTGCGAGTGGTAGATATCGTTCACGTATTCTCGCATAGCAAAAGGACTACCGATATTAGAGTTGTCAATGAAGAGACTTTTCAATTTTTTAGTATAAGCATTAAATGATTCACCAGCGAAAGTGTCAAACATTATGCTGTAAAATTCTAATGGAAAAGATGCATTTGGATTTTTTAGCAATTGAGTTATTTGCTGACTGTAATCATCATTAGGTATACAACGTAATCTAATGCCTGAACATAGTCGACTTATGCTATTATTTGTGCCTTCTAACGAAGGATTAGATTGATTAGAAAAGTAAAGTTCTACATACATCTCTGGCAAACTAGTCGGATCTCTATTTGCAATATCTATGTCCATATACTCAAGTATAGTCTCTATATTGAAGAGCCTTTCAAGTCCAATATTCTCAACACGTGTTCGGCTTCCCCGAGCGACAAGATCAATAGCCTGAAGAATAGTACTCTTTCCTGATTCATTATCTCCAATAAGGATATTGATGTCTGGATTTACATCGAAGGTAAGATCTTTGAACTTTTTGAAATTATGTAACTTTATTTTGGTTATAGTAAGCATAAATTTGTTTATTTTATAAATTATTTTTTCAGTAAACTTTTAATTATCAATCAAATATGGTTTGATTATATTAAATGCTTATGCGTTATTTTCTTTACTAATTCTTTTAATTTATAGAAGAATTTAAGCTTGATTTCAATAACTTATCATTGAGATCAACAATTGTGTATTGCTTTGTTCCAATGCCTTCTGATTTCATAAAATTATCAATGGAGGATTTGTTATCACTATTATAATCGCTTACTTCTATTTGGACGTTGTTTTTGTTTACGACCGAAAGAATCTTTCTGAAATACGGATCATCTACTTCTCCAAATGAGTGACCATAGAAATAAAGATTTGTAACATCCTTCAAAGATGCGAACCAATCTTCATGACGATTAATAATATCTTGAGTTTTCTTTCGTTGGTTGTAGACGCCATCTATTGCTGCATATTTCGCTCTTTGTGTTACATAGTCGTCACCTTCTTCCTTATCAGTAGGATAGTCCTTTTCGAGCATATCTTCAATATCTTTTTCAGAGACGCCATGACCGAGAACCAACTCATCGCCAGTACTAGCCTTACCGTGAATGTGAAGTATTTTTTTTTCATCTATACTATAAAGAGTTTCCAAGGTCGCTGTATAATTGAATGTTATATATGTTGCATCATCAGTTATGAGTTTAATTTTCCTACCCTTATCACCCATTTCTAACTCTGATACCCATTGATTAAAAGCTTCTCTGATATCACTGTATACTTCAGAAAGTCTATTTTCTACAGCATATTCAGCATCATACCAATCTGCATCATGAAAGTTATCGCTTCCTAAATCAGGGTAATTGTCTATTACTTCATTTTGTACTAGCTCCGAAGTAATCGCTGTAGCAAGATTACTTTCAAATTCTTGCCACCATTCATCATCATTGTAGTCAAAAAGTTGATTTATGTTATTAAGGACATCCGGTCTTTTTTCTCCCAACCATTCACGGAATTGAAGATAGCTTGTATTCATATTATGATGACGGTCAAATCCATTACCAATTATATAAAGATGTTTCATAGATGTAATATTAAAGAATAAATATTTTGTTGTTATTAAAATTCAGTAGGTGTAAAATTATCATGTTTCATAGGTTTAGCAATAATGTGAAAATATCATAACTCTTATTTAAAAGTCGAAAACTGCATGTAGAGTTATACATTTTTTGATTGGATTCATAACATATTAGTTATTACAATATAATTCTATAGTAATTAAAAGGACTCTGTATTAGACTGATTCTGTAATAGTTTAGCGGAAGTTAGACTGTTTCTTTACATTGTGCGCCACCCAAATAAGTCAAAGCAGTGCAAATATAGTTGATTCTTAGCAATAAGCCAAACTTTTTAGTTGATTTTATCATAATATAAAAACAATTTTATTTATTACTTATCATATTGGTTATTCCTACTAGATAAGAGAGTTTGCTTTATAGATGAAGAGAAAATATTGATGAAAAATCCATAAGTAATAAATCGACTTCATATATGCCTGTACATTTGTTTATACCATCTGTGAAGTTATATTTTCAGTACTTATATAAGAATCTACTTTTCTATTTATCCTTCGACTGTTTCTAAGATGAATTTTCCATAAATTCTATCTTACTTGACCGTATTATTCATGTTGTTAATTAACCATGATATTTTCTCGTTTTGCACTCAATTTCAAATTTTCTTCATATCTTTGCATAAGATAAGGATGCACCTAGCAAAATATACAACGAAATCTGATTTGTTTGCTCTTGTTTGCATGTAAATAATAATAAATGAATAAAATTAAATTTTTAATATATATATCGGCAATAGTTCTTTTAATGTCGTGTAATGCTTCTAAGTTCGTACCTGAGAATAAGTATCTGCTTGAAAGTGTGAAAGTGGAATCAGACAATAAAGAACTAAATCCTGCCATGCTTCAGGCGTACGTGCGTCAGAAAGCTAACTCTAAATGGTTTTCGATATTCAAAATACCTCTTGGAACTTACTCTTTAGCAGGAAGAGATTCTGCTAAATGGCTAAACAGAACTTTAAAAAATATTGGTGAAAAACCCGTTGTCTATGATACTATCATGGCTGATCGTTCTGTTAATGATTTGACAACAGCTATGCGTAACATGGGATATATGCACGCTACAGCACAGATTAAGACAAAGATAAGAGGACATAAAATAAAAGCTATTTATCTGCTGCATCCGGGAGAGCCATATTATATCAGTTCGATAAAATATGATATCAAGGATAGTGTAATAGCTAAACTGCTTGTAAACAAGAACATGCGCAGTCCATTTAAGGCAAAATTAGCGAGCGGAAGTAGGTTTACCGTTGATGAGTTGAATGCTGAGCGAAAGAATATAACAAGTTTCCTTCTTGATAACGGATATTATAAATTTCATAAGGATTATATAATATTCAGTGCCGATTCTGCTAGAAATAGTAAAGATATAAATCTAGTACTACATCTCTTGCCTTATCGTGTCACTAGTGCCTCTCCGGACACTCTTCACCCATGTTATACGATAAATAAAATCAATTTCCTTAGCGGTGACACGGTGAGGATTCACCTAAGAAATAGTGTTCTTCGTTATTCTACCGCTTTGCAAGAAGGAAAACCGTATAAAAGTAGCGCATTGCAAAATACATATAATAAGTTTGCTAGGCTACAGGCTGTAAGATTTACGAATATAAGTTTTCGTGAACATCCAGATACAACATTGTTGGATTGTGATATACAGTTGAGTACGAATAAGCCAAACACGTTGTCTTTTCAACCAGAAGGAACCAATACTGCCGGTGATTTAGGTGCTGCAGCAAGTTTGACGTGGGAGAATAGAAATCTTTTTAGAGGTTCGGAATTATTCAGTATACAGTTACGAGGTGCTTTTGAAGCCATAAAGGGTTTGGAAGGTTATCAAAATCAGAATTATGAGGAATATAATATAGAGAGCAAACTTCAGTTCCCTAGATTTCTTGCTCCTTTCCTATCAAACGCATTCAAGCAGCGCAGTAATGCAACATCAGAATTGTCGTTGAATTATAATCTGCAAAACCGTCCTGAATTCCACAGACGAATATTCTCTGCTGCATGGAGATACAAATGGAATGAGCCTCGTCATCATCTTTCATATCGTGTAGATCTTCTGGATCTAAACTATGTGTACATGCCATGGATAAGTGCCACGTTTAAGCATGATTATCTTGATAGTGTGAGCAATAGAAATGCTATACTTAGATACAACTATGAAGATTTATTTATCATGAAGATTGGTGCCGGTATTACTTACAATGACGGTATAAATGTAGTAAGGGCAAATGTTGAGACTGCTGGTAACATACTTAATGGACTGTCAAGAGCCTTTGGCTTTAAGAAAAACAGCAATGGACAATACACATTGTTTAATATAGCCTATGCACAATATGCTAAATTTGACTTCGACTTTACTCACTTGTTGAGATTTGATAATAGCAATTCTTTGGCAATGCATCTTGGGTTTGGTCTCGCATGGCCTTATGGAAACAGTACAATATTGCCTTTTGAAAAGCGATATTTCTCAGGCGGTGCAAATAGTGTTAGAGGATGGAGTGTGAGAGAGCTAGGTCCAGGAAGTTTCAAAGGTACCGACGGAAGAATTGACTTCATCAATCAAACTGGTGATATGAAACTGGATATGAACTTAGAATATCGAACATCTTTATTTTGGAAGTTTGATGGTGCTGCATTCATTGATGCTGGTAATATTTGGACTCTGCGTAATTACGCGGAACAACCAGGAGGACAATTCAAGATTAACGAGTTTTATAAGCAAATAGCAATGGCTTATGGAGTAGGGTTGCGATTAAATTTCAGCTATTTTATAATAAGGTTTGATATGGCTATGAAAGCTATAAACCCTGCTTATGAAACAGAAAAAGAACATTATGCTATATTCCATCCGAATCTAAGCAGGGATTTTGATTTCCATTTTGCAGTGGGATTGCCATTCTAAATGAGATTATATATCTCACTTGGAATCTTGCGTTTAAGTACTTCTAATTTAAAGTCTACCCCAGCTATAATTCCATGAGCTTTAAGAGTAGTTTCAATCGTCTTTTGCGCCAATACAGGATGATTGTTTTCTTCGCTTAGATGACATAGCCATACATGTTTCAGCTCAGGCGTAGCGTATTGTGCTAATGCATTACCGCATTCAGAATTACTTAGGTGACCGTTAGGTCCTAAAATCCTAACCTTAAGATGTGCTGGGTAAGGTCCATTGCTAAGCATTTCCTCATCATGGTTAGCTTCTATAACAAGATAATTAGCTTCGCCGATGTATTGATGCATGTCATCAGTTATATGCCCGATATCAGTCATCAAAACGAATATTATTCCGTCATGTTCGATCTTATATCCCACATTGTCAGAGCTGTCATGAGGAACTTCGAAAGGCGTTATTTTAAAATCTCCAAGTTGGAAAGTCTTATCCTTTTCAATGACTTTTACACAGCCATTGTTTATCTTTTTTCTAACGCAGTAATTATTCTCAATTCCATTATGTACAGAGTTGGTTGTATACACGCTGACGCTGTAATCATTACTTATACTACCTACTGATTTTATGTGGTCAGCATGGTCGTGAGTTATAAGCAAATGATGTATACTCGTCATTTGTAATCCATAGTTCTTAAAATGCTTTTTCAAGGTTCTCACCCCAATTCCAGCATCAATAAGTAATCCGTCAGTTTCTGTATATAAATAGTAGCAATTGCCACTACTTCCACTGCCGAACGATATAAACTTCAGCATTATAATATTTCTTTTCTACAAAATTATTAAGAAAAGATGAAAATACCAAAGAAATTGGCTACCTTTGTCCTAAATTAATGAATTTAGTATGATTTTTAGGCTATCAACAACAATAAGGAATACATTTTTTGCAATAATGTTGATTATTGTGATGTTAAATTTTGTATCTTGCAATCATCCGGGAAGTGAAGACAGTCTAACAGAGAATGCAGATTCTTTTTCTTGCTACTACTTTAATTGGCAATATCAAAAAGCACTTCGTTATGTAACTCCTGAGTCAGAGAAATGGTTGAGATTTGAAGCTAGTCAAGTTCATCAGGTTGATGTTGATATGCTTAAATCTAAGGATGAAGGTGCAGCATGCGAGATAGGAGAGGTTACATATCTTAACGATGATTCATTGGCAACTGTCAAAGTTGATGTTAAGAACTATCTAGCAAAGGACACTATTGGTGCAGATTCACATATTGTAGAGAAAGCTACATTTGTATTGAATATGGTTTATAAAAATGACAAATGGCTTGTTAAGTTAAACTCTATTCCTAGGAGATTGAAATAAAATATCCCAGCTTATACATAGTGAATGTAGATATATTAGGAGTTTTACCTATTAGTTTCTTTTCTAAATGTTTTTGGAATAATTTCCAAAATAGCTTCACAATCCATTTTTGATGAAAGCGTGATAACCTATTGCTAATAGCCAATATACGTGAATATCCGTTTAACTCATTTGAAAACTTTTTTAAAGTCTGTAATCCTTCTTTTGTCTTTTCGAGATACTCACTGTTTGATTCGTAATTGTCCAATATCAACGGGTTCTCAATATGCAGAATTTCAATTCTATTTTCTTTCAGTCTTTTCCCAAGTAACACATCTTCATATCCATAATTTAGGATTCTCTCGTCAAAAGGATTACTAAGTATAACTCTTTGTGAAATTATTAGATTTGCTGTATGTAGATCTTGATATCGGTGACAGTTCCGTTTTGCTGCAATATGTGCTTTCTCTGCGCTCTTCTCGTAAATGAATCTCAGATTGGAATTCTCACCAGAAGCTAAACAATATCCTCCATATACAACTTCGTATTTATCGTCTTGTTCTAGATAATTGATGACATACTCGTCACAATCTACGCTCATGTCGCTGTCTATAAACAGCAACCATTTGTAGGTAGCTTCTTTTGCAAGGAAATTCCTTATAACTGATCTTCCAACATTTTCTTTCCTGATAATGTATTTTATATTGTCAAGTTCTAGGATTTCCTTGTTTACTATACGTGAATGCTCATCGCTGCTTCCGTCATCTGCAACGATAATCTCATAGTGTAATCCTTCAATGTTTTCACATTGAGTACAAAGCGCTTTAACCAGTTCTACGCATATTTGGTTATAGCAGGGGATGAGTATGCTTAGTTCGCTTTTGATAATATGAAGTTTTACAGTTTATCTTTTAAAAATTTACCAGTAATGCTTTCTTCACATGCAGCAATGTCTTCAGGTTTACCTTCGCAAACAAGATTGCCACCTTTATCTCCTCCGTCAGGACCAAGGTCTATCACATAGTCGGCACATTTAATTACATCTAGATTATGTTCAATTACAACCACTGTGTGACCTCTTTCTATCAATGCGTTGAATGCTGCGAGCAGACGTTGGATATCATGGAAATGAAGTCCTGTGGTTGGCTCGTCGAAAATGAACATCGTCGGATCTTGTTTCTCTTGTCCAATGAAGTAAGCTAGTTTTACTCTTTGATTTTCTCCACCAGAAAGGCTGCTTGAATTTTGTCCCAGTTTAATATATCCAAGTCCAACCTCAGCAAGAGGTTTTAGTCTATTTACAATAACCTTCTGATTGTATTCACCGAAGAATTCAATAGCTTCAAGGACAGTCATATTCAGAATGTCATAGATGTTCTTTTCGTGGAATCTCACTTCCAGTATATCATGTTTGAACCTTTGTCCGTGACATGCTTCACATTCAAGAACCAAATCTGCCATGAACTGCATCTCAACGTTTATCACTCCAGCTCCTTTACATTCCTCGCATCTACCGCCTTCAGCATTGAAAGAAAAATATTGTGCAGTGTATCCTTGTTGCTTTGCAAGTGGCTGATCTGCGAAAAGTTGTCTTATCGCATCGTATGCTTTTACGTATGTTGCAGGGTTTGAACGTGTGCTTTTTCCTATTGGGTTTTGATCTACAAATTCCACATGTTTAATATCCTGCCAATCACCTTCAAGAGATGTGTACTCTCCTGGAGCATCGGCAACCTCGTCAAGATGGCGTTTTAGAGCAGGATATAATATGCCCTTAATAAGACTTGATTTACCAGATCCAGAAACTCCTGTTACACATGTGAATATGTTGAGTGGAATCTTTACGTCGATACCTCTCAAGTTATTCATTCGCGCTCCATTGAGCTCTATATATTTATTCCAGCTACGTCTTGATTTTGAGGTAGCTATAGAATATTCACTTGTAAGATATTTCACTGTATATGAACGTGGATATTTTTCAACTAAAGATTTATCCTTTTCGTTCAGTTCTTTTGTATCACCTTCGAATACAATTTCTCCTCCGTTAGAACCAGCATCAGGACCTACATCAATAAGATAGTCTGATGCTCTCATTATTTCTTCATCGTGCTCAACAACCATTACGGTGTTGCCCAGACTTTGGAGATCTTTCAATACTTTTATTAGTCTGTCTGTGTCTCGACTGTGAAGTCCGATACTTGGTTCATCCAAGATATACAACGAACCAACGAGTGAAGAACCGAGTGATGTTGTAAGGTTTATACGTTGACTTTCGCCACCACTAAGCGTATTCGACTGTCTGTTGAGCGTGAGATATCCCAATCCAACTTCAAGCAAGAATCCCAGTCGATTGTTTATTTCCATTATAAGACGTTTCGCTATTCCGGCATCATGCTCGTCAAGTTGAAGCTTATCAAACCATTCTTTCAAGTTTGTTATAGGCATTTCTACAAGATCTGTTATGCTCAAGCCATTGATCTTTACCCACCTTGCCTCTTTTTTAAGTTTGGTTCCATGACAGTCAGGACATACAGTTTTACCTCTATATCGGCTCATCATTACACGATATTGTATCTTGTATTGGTTTTCCTTCACCATCTGAAAGAAACTGTCAATGCAAATCTTATCTTTTATATTAAGTTTCTTTTCACATGGCAGACCATGCCACAGCATATCTTTCTGCTTTTGTGTCAGCTTATAATAAGGTTCGAAAATAGGGAAGTTATCTTCTGCCGCACGACGACAGAATTCAGTCTTCCAAACCCCCATTTTATCTCCATGCCAACATTGTACGCATCCATCATAAACACTGAGCGATGAATTTGTTATGACTAGTTTCTCATCTATGCCAATTACATTTCCAAAACCTTCACAAGTAGGACATGCGCCTAGAGGTGAATTAAATGAAAACATATTGTCGTTAGGTTCTTCAAACTTAATGCCGTCAGCTTCAAATTTAGTAGAAAATTCATAAGTGATGTTTCCTGGAAGAAATGCTAATTTGAGTATTCCATCACCTTCATAAAATGCTGTTTCTGCAGAGTCTGTGAGCCTTGATATGGTATCTTTCGTGTCATCAACGCTCATTCTTGTTATTACAAGGTATAAATCAGATATATCTTTAGGTTTATCGCCAGATAGAATATCTTCAATTCTTACAACGTCACCATTTATGTATATTCTGGAATATCCCTCCTTAATATACATTTCTAGTTGCTTTTCCACGCTGCGTCCTTCAACAACATGAAGAGGTGCAAGTACCATGAATTTTGTTCCCTTTGCAAACGTGAGGCTACATTTTACTACATCTTCAGGAGTATGACGTTTCACTTCGTCACCACTTACAGGAGAATAAGTGCGTCCTATGCGTGCAAATAGCAGACGCATATATTCATAAATCTCTGTAGTTGTTCCAACTGTAGAACGTGGATTGCGTGAAATAACCTTTTGCTCTATTGCTATTGCTGGAGGAATGCCCTTAATGAAGTCGCATTCCGGTTTACTCATACGGCCCAGAAACTGCCTAGCGTATGATGAAAGGCTTTCTACGTATCTTCGCTGACCTTCGGCATACAATGTGTCGAAAGCCAGCGAAGACTTTCCCGAACCGGAAACTCCGGTTATGGTAATAAATTTATTGCGAGGGATATTAAGCGCAACGTTTTTTAAATTGTTTACGCGTGCGCCTTTTATCTCAATATATTCGTCCATAATAACTTTACTATTCTTGTCTTAATCGGCAAAGTTACTTAATTTTCATGACAATATACCTAATCTTTTGTATTTTTTATATATTACTGTTCCTGTAAGAATTCCTTGAATTCAGCAAAGCTGTTATTCATTTCAATACTTTGCTTTTTACCTTTCATGAATTCTGCCAGACGTGAAGGTATGTTGATGTCTATATTTAAGATGTCGTCAACCTTTTCCTTGAACTTAGCAGGATGTGCTGTTTCCAGAAGTACTCCCGTTTCTCCATCTTTGAGTCCTTCTTTTAATGCACGGTAGCCACATGCTCCATGAGGATCTAGAATGTAGCCTGTTTCTTTATGGCAAGTCTGCATAGTATCCTTTATCATGTTGTCTGTATATGTGGCTCCACTTATCAGATTCGTAATCTTCTCATGGCTACCTCCAAATAGGTCGTATATACGTGCAAAGTTTGATGGGTCACCAACATCCATAGCGTTTGCTAATGTCTGTTTGCTAGGTTTCGGCTCGTATTTTCCGCTTTGCAGATACTTGTAGAATATGTCATTAGCATTGTTTGCTGCTATGAATCTCTTGATAGGTAATCCCATTTCATGAGCAAATATTCCAGCACATATATTTCCAAAGTTTCCACTTGGTACACATACGACCATATTGTCTGCCTTGTTTAGTTTCTTCAGCTGTGCATAAGCATAGAAATAATAGAATGCCTGAGGAAGGAAGCGTGCCACATTGATGCTGTTGGCTGATGTAAGTTTCTTGTTTGCGTTCAATTCTTCATCCATGAATGCTTGTTTTACAAGAGTTTGGCAGTCATCAAATACGCCGTCTATTTCTATAGCTGTTATATTTTTACCCAATGTGGTAAATTGACTTTCCTGAATCTTGCTCACTTTACCTTTTGGATAAAGTACGTCTACGTGTATGCCATCTACGCCAAGAAAACCATTTGCTACAGCTGAACCTGTATCACCGGATGTGGCAACAAGAACAGTAACAGATTTTTGACCTTCTTTCTTTATGAAATATTGCAGAAGTCTAGCCATAAATCGTGCACCTACATCCTTAAAAGCAAGAGTAGGACCATGAAACAGTTCAAGAGAATATATGTTGTTCTCAACTTTTATAGCAGGAACGTCAAAAGATAGAGTGTCATATACGATGTTTTTCAACGCACTTGTCTCTACATCGTCACCAAAAAAT